>DATMMD010000152.1:0-24009 GCA_035569875.1 Bryobacteraceae bacterium | reverse complement strand
GAACACCTAACTGGGACCCGTCCAACTGCCGGCAAGCGGCGATCGCGCTGGCGTCGACGAAGGTCTGCAGTTCGTTCTTTACGATGAACATGCGCCCCAGGTCGAAGGCCAAGCCCAGCATCCCGATCATTACCGATCCGCCGGCCGCAATCAGCAACAAGCTGAATCCGCCTTGATTCTTCCGGCGACCGCTTCTGGGGACCGGTTTACTACTGCGTTGTTCAGGGTGTAGTTTCATATCGCGTCCACTTCTTCTTCTTCATCGACTCAACCCAGCGTTTCAACATAGGACTTTCATACCGCCTTCACTGTACGCTGACATTCTTCCCAATGCATTCCGCGTGCCAAGGGAAGAATACGCAGGATCAGCTACTTACCGCTGTGGTCGGACATCTGGCGTGAGACAAAGTGGCGCACCGAGAGCAGATTGTCAGCCACCTTTACTACACGAGTACTGAGATACGTAAGGTATTTGCTGTACTGTTATCGAGCCAAGCTGGGAGGCATGTCCTGCAGTTCCGGTTCGGACGCGTTCAATTTGCTGTGGCCTCTGCCGTAGAGGAAATACACTACGAAACCGACCAGCATCCAGCCCAGTGCCACGAGCTGCGTATAGCCATCCAGCGAAAAGATCATAATGCTGCAGACTATGGCCCCCAGGATCGGGACCAACGGCACCAGCGGCGTGCGGAACGGGCGGACAAGATTCGGTTGGGCGCGGCGCAGGATCCAAGTGCCGAGAGAGACCAGAACAAAAGCAAACAAGGTTCCGATCGAAGTTAGATCGCCCAGCAGCGATCCGGGAAGAAGGGCACCGAGCGCACCCACGAAGAAGAAGAGCGTGATGTTGCACTTGTAGGGAGTGCAGAACCTGGGATGAACGTCGGAGAAAATCTTCGGCAACAGGCCATCCGTCGCCATCGAGTAGAAAACGCGGCTTTGCCCCAGCAGCATCACCAGGATGACGGAGGAAAAACCAAACAAAATGGCCACGGTGATCGCGGTAGCGAGCCATCCGAAACCAGGCATGTGGTTCTGGACAGCATAAGCAACGGAGGCTTCTTTGCCGGCCTTCAGGAACTCCGTCCAGTTGCCGACGCCGGTGAGAACAAATCCGAAGAGAATGTATAGAACCGTGCAGATGGCCAGCGATCCGAGAATACCCCTCGGCATGTCCCGGCCGGGATTCTTCGTTTCTTGAGCAGCCGTGGAGACAGCGTCAAAACCGATGAAGGCGAAGAAGACAATTCCAGCTCCGCGCAGCATGCCGCCAAATCCGTGCTGCATGATACCTTCATGCCCTGGAGTGCCCGCGGGAATAAAGAACGGGGTGTGATTGGCTGGATTCATGAAGCGCCACCCGATCACGATGAAGACCAGGACGATAGCGACCTTGACTGCGACGATGATGGAATTCACGGCCGCTGATTCCTGGGTTCCTTTCACCAGCAGCGCTGTCATGATAAAGATGATGACCAGCGCGGGCGCATTGATCATTCCGCGAACACCCGCATCGGAAACTTCCAGCGGCGAGTGACACCATTCGAACGGAAGGGCGCCCCCGAGCAGCTTATTCAAGTACTCACTCCAAGCGATCGACAGGGTCGCCGCCCCCATGGCATACTCCAGGATCAGCGCCCATCCGATGGTCCAAGCCGCGAACTCTCCCATGGTCGTATATGAATAGGTATACGCGCTGCCGGCGATGGGAATCATGGATGCGAACTCGGCGTAGCAAAGCCCGGCGAACAGGCATCCGGTGGCGGCCACGACGAAGGACAGAATGACGGATGGCCCCGCGGCTTCGGCCGAGGCAGCGGCGGTGCGGACAAACAGCCCAGCGCCAATGATGGCGCCAATCCCCAGTGCAATCAGGCTCCTGGCGGTCAGCGTGCGTTTGAGGTCACTATGGCTGGCTTGCTCCAGCAAAGAGCTTAGCGACTTCTTTCGAGTTAGGCTCATGTTCACCCCTGGGAGTGTTGGTTGTCCGACATGCAGAATATCACAATAATGCTTATTTCTGTGACGGCCGGGCCTAGAGCGGCGTTCCACGCCGTTTAGTACTTCTCGGTGGTCGCCAGACTGGCTCTAAGGCTAACGCTCTACGGTTCTCCATCCAAAGCCTGTCGAATAGAAGTGGGACGAGCTTTAGATTCCGACACCTCCATATGATTCGCCTACTTGTATTTGCCGCTACAACCACGCTGGCGCTGGCGCAGCCGCCGGGGCCAAGCATCAGCCTGCCTTCTCTGGGCTATGTTTTCGACAATAATTCCAAAACGATCCGGCTAATTGCCGGAGTGCCGGGCGCGGCCAGCCTGGACGCTCCAGTTTCAGCTGGAACTTCTTTGGACTCGGCCTTTGTCAACTCGCGGGCGCAACTGGCAATTGCCAATTCCAAGGATGGAGGCGTGGCGCTGGTTCAATGGAACGGCCCGCCACAAGTTACTCCGATGAGTTCCGCGCTTAGCCATGTGACGTTGGTGGCGTCCAGCCGATCCGGCGACAGTGCCGCAATTTCGGATGGAACTACGGTGGAAGTATGGTCCGGACTAACCGGTACGCCTTCGCTAGGGGCAACGTTCAGTCCCAACGGCGGCGTCACAGCCTTGGCGATCAATGCCAGCGGAACCGTGGCGGCAGCGGACGGTTCAGGCTCCGTAGTGCTACTAGGCGACAACGCTCGAGTGCTGGCAACCGGCGGCGCCTGGACCGCCTTGGCATTCCTGCCTAATGGAAACGACCTGCTGGCTGCCGATGGAGCGGCGCAGACTTTGACATTGATTCAAGATGTCCAGAACACCGCGGCGTCGTCCGTGATGTTGAGCGTCAGTGAAAAACCGGGAGCGTTGGCTGTCTCGGCCGACGGATCGGAGGCCGCGCTGGGACTGGCCGACAACGTGACGATCGTAAATCTGGCCAGTGGCGCGGCCAACTCAATTACTTGTAATTGTCAGGCGGCCAGCTTTGATCTGCTGCAAGGCAACCTGATCGCCCGGATCATCGATGCACAAACCGGCTCCCAGCTGCTGCTGGACGCTGACTCGGCACAGCCTCGCATCGCCTCGCTGCCGGATTTGAATCTGGGGAGTGTTCAATGAGTTGTTCAATGAGTCGTTCATCGCTCGCGATTATTGTGACCGCCGCCGTTGTGGGATGTTCCGCGGCTGAAGGGCAAGCCATTCGCACCAACGCCGGATTCAACACGAAATCGATCCCGGCCAACGACGACGGGTCCGCGCCGCTCGAACCGATCGGCTTCACCATCAACTTTTTCGGTAAGACCCGCGGCTCCGCCTATGTCAACAACAACGGCAATATAACATTTGACAGCTCGCTAGCCACCTACACTCCCTTTGGACTCGATAGCACGCAGCGTGAGATCATCGCGCCCTTCTTCGCCGATGTGGACACACGCAACCCAGTTTCGAAACTGGTCACTTACGGTCAGGACACTGTCAACGGACATAAGGCGTTCGGCGCAAACTTTATTAATGTCGGCTATTACGCCGTCCATGCGGACAAACTGAACAGCTTCCAGGTGGTACTGATCGATCGCAGCGAAACGGGCGCCGGAAACTTCGACCTCGAATTCAACTACGCGAAAATTCAGTGGGAGACTGGCGATGCCAGTGGCGGCGTCAGCGGATACGGAGGCACCCCGGCGGTAGTGGGGTGGTCCAACGGCACCGGCGATCCGGGCACGTCCTATCAACTTCCAGGTTCGCTGCAGAGCGGCGCTTTTCTCGACGGCGGACCGTATGCGTTGGTCAACCAGACCGTCAACGCAGTGGTATCGGGCCCAACCACCGCCGTACAGGGACGGCTGACGTTCCGCGCGCGCGATGGAGTGCTCAGTCCGGGCTTGAGCATCACCAGCAGCGTTCTTCCCGACGCCACCGTGGGAACCACCTATACGACTTTATTTAGCGCCACGGGGGCGAATGCGCCCTTTCAGTGGGCTTTGCTCCCGGATGTAACCACGCCGCCAGGCTTAACGTTGAGCGCTGATGGAACATACAAAGGAGTCCCTACCCAGCCAGGCACCTATAGTTTTACTCTGAGTGTCACTGCCAACACCGATGATGGCCAGGTTACCGCCTACCAGCGCGGAAGCATCACTGTCCATCCTGGAGCGGTTACAATCCTCAACACTTGCCCGCTACAGGGCGGCACGGTGGGATCGCCATACTCGGTTACTTTACAGGCGAGAGGCAGCAGCAGCGGTTATCTGTGGAGCGTGGATGATCCATATTCGCTCCCGCCCGGCATAGGGCTGAGCCCGGCCGGTCAACTGGCCGGCACGCCCATGTCAGCGGGCACCTATATCTTCAATCTTCGCGCCAGCACCATCTCCTTGAGCACCACTCGACCGGCGCAGTCGTTATGCCGGATGACCGTGCAACCGTCGGCCGTTCAAATGACGTCGGGATGCGCACTTCCAAATGCGACAGTAGGCGTGCCGTACGCGCAATTGTTGTCGACCTCGGGGGGCTACGCGCCCTACCGGTACAGTCTGGTCGGCCAATTGCCGACGGGGTTGGCGTTAACATCGGATGGTCTCGTCGCCGGCACTCCGGTATTTGAGAACGCGTCTTCATTCGAGGTAGATGTAGCCGACAGCCGTGGGGGGCACACCTCTCAGGCTTGCTCGGTCACGGTGAGTGCGCCGGCCTTCAATCTACCGTCCGTTTGCCCGCTGCCTGCGGCTGTGACGGGAACGGCTTACAACAAGACGCTCCCACCGGGCTACGTCTGGTCGCTTTCCGGGACCCTTCCGGCTGGACTTACGCTGACTCCCGATGGCAGCCTGTCAGGCACACCGATGTCGGCCAGCCTGTCGCAATTCCTGTTAATCGCAACCGATCCAAATGGCAATCCCGCCTCGCAGATCTGCAGCTTGGCGGTGACCAGAGGGTCGCTGGCAGTGACTGGCTGCCCGCTTCCGGCCGCTTCGGCGGGACAATCGTATCAGGCCAATATCAACGCGCTGGGGGGCTCCGGTCCTTACACATTTACAGCGGCCGGCTCATTGCCGCCCGGGATTTCTGTCTCGCCCAACGGTTTCGTGAGCGGTTCCTCCACGGCCGGAGGATCGTACCCGTTCGACGTAACGGTGCGTGACTCCAACGGTCAGACATTTACGCAAGCCTGCAACCTGAACGTGACCCCCTCGGTGTTGCATGTGACAACCGCCTGCCCGCTGCCCGACGCGCGATTGGGGCAGAGTTATTCAGCGCAGTTGCAGGCCTCTGGCGGCGTCGCGCCTTATCAGTTCGAATTTTTCGGCTACCTTCCGGATGGGCTGCAGGCCGCCAGTGACGGTACGCTTTCCGGAACTCCCACCGCATTGGGCGGGGATGCATTCCAGGTTGCCGTAACAGACTCACAAAATAAAACTGTCACTTCACCTTGTTCGGTCGGCGTCGGATTGCCGGCCGTGCCGCAAATCAGCATTACGGGTCTCCCGGCCACGGTGCAACCGGCGGCCACTAATATCGCGGTGACCGCGCAACTCGCTGCGGCCTATACGCAGCCGATCTACGGGCAGTTCACTTTGGATGTGTTGCCCAATACGCAAAGCAGTCAAGGCGCAGCCAATCAGGCCGATCCAAGGCTGCGATTCGCCAATGGGCAGACCTCGATGTATTTCGTGATCCCCCCGGGAACGACGAAGATCACTCTTCCACTGGTTTCAACCGGCACCGTGGCGAGCATCGTAATAGTCTCGCTCGTAAACGTGGGTTCGTCGGGCGTGCCGCTGCCTTTGCATCCGTCGCCCGTGATATTTAGCATCGCTCCCGCCGCGCCCGTGATCACCTCGGCTTGCTACACGGTTACACAGACCGGCGTTAACGTGCAGGTCAATGGCTATTCGACCACGCGAGAGCTTACGCAGGCTAATGTGACGATCGGAACGAGTACGTTCAAAACGGACGTGAGCGGGATTGCCGCCGCTTACTTCTCCGCGCCGCAAACCATCCGCGCCGGAGGGAGCTTCGCTTTAACACTGCCTTATCAAGTGGACATTGGGTCGAACAACAGCATCAGCTCGGCCACCATGAACCTGTCCAACACGGTGGGCGCGGCGGGCAGCCGGACCATTCAGGCCTGCCAGTAGCGTTCTTGGCGCACGCAGTTCTGATGCGCACGCACCTCTACTTGCGTGCGCCACTAATTCTTATTCTTTAGCGAGCCGCCGTCTCTAATTTCATCGGTCGCGCGGCGGACCACCTGCTCGCCGGACTGCAGATTCCCGATCACCTCGACCAGGTCGCCGTCTTCGGCGTCTTTGCGCACACCGACCCATTCGGCGTGACCGCCCCGGTCCCGGATGACGAACACGCGCTCGGTGGTCGTCACCGCGCTGGTCTTCGGCACGAAAAGCGCCGGACGCGAGCGCCGTGCTGGCCACTTCACCGCCGGATACATGCCCGGCGACAGCGTGCCGTCAGAATTGAAAACATCCAGCTCCACTGGCATGGTGCGAGTTTTCTGATCGAGCGCATGGGCCAGGCGCGCGACGCTTCCAGAAATAGGTGCGCTCCGGATAAGCGGGTACCCGGAATTCCACTTTGGCGCCGCGCGCTATGCCGCCGACGTCTTCTTCAGGAACCGCCACCAGCAGCCGGAGATGCGAGACCTGTTGAATGACCAGGAGAGGCTCCGTGCCGGAACCGGCCAGTGCGCCCGGATGCACCAGGCGAGCCGTAACGACGCCATCGAACGGCGCCGTAATCCGCAGATACGCCTGCATGTCCTTTAGCGATTGAACAGTGGCC
Organism: Bryobacteraceae bacterium; assembly: GCA_035569875.1. Classification (GTDB taxonomy): domain Bacteria; phylum Acidobacteriota; class Terriglobia; order Bryobacterales; family Bryobacteraceae; genus Palsa-89. The sequence continues at coordinate 17,227 of DATMMD010000152.1, read as the reverse complement.
TCGGCAGCACCTCTGGCTCGCTGGCGGGAGTTGAGCAACGCCTGGGCCGCCGCCACCTGCTTTTGGGCCTGGATCAGTTCATTGCCGGCGATCGCACCGGGGGTTTCGGCCGCTTTCCGCATGAGCTCATAGGTATTCTGCGAACCCTGAAGTTGAGCTTCCGCCTGAACACGATGCGCTTCGGCGGCCGAAGGCGCTCACTATTTGCCCTCGATGAGTTCTCGAAACAATTCGCGCACCTTATCCTTGGCGGCCGACAACGCTTTCCTGCCTTTCGGAGTAGCCCGGTATACTTTCCGCAGCGATTTGCCGTTGCGCTGTTCGGTGGCGCGCAGGTAGCCCTTTTTTTCGAGACTGTGCGGCAGAGGATACAGGCTTCCGGGGCTGATCCGATAGCCGTGCCGCGCCAGCTCTTCGATCATGCCCAGCCCGAAGATCGGCTCTTCGGTGGCATGACGCAACACGTGCAGGCGGATCAGGCCGGAGTAAAGGTCCCGGCCCGCGGTGTAAACATTCTCTTCGTGTTTCGTTTTCGACATTCGATTACGAACAGTGGTATATATCACACGGAGATGAATCAGACTCCGAAGACACGCCGTGATTTTCTTTCAGACGCTGCCCTGGGAACCGGGCTACTGTTGGCCGGCTGTAGTCGTAGGGACGCGCCTGGCAATGCGGGGCCTCCTGCCAGCGGCCCCGCCGACGTGACATTACGCATCGGCCCGGTGCTGGTGGATATTGCGAAGGATCATACCATCAGCACCATCGGATACAACGGTACGTCGCCCGGGCCGCTGATTCGCCTACGCGAGGGCGTCCCAGTGACGGTGGATCTGTTCAATGAAACCGATACGCCGGAGCTGGTCCACTGGCATGGCCAGATTGTTCCAACATCCGTGGATGGCGCGGAGGAGGAGAAAAGTCTCTTTGTTCCACCTCACGGCACATTGCGGTATCGCTTGACGCCGCAGCCTTCCGGAGCGCGCTTCGTTCACACCCACATAATGCCGATGTCGGACCTGACTCGCGGCACTTACAGTGGACAATTCGGTTTCGTCTACATCGAGCCCAAGCTCAATCCAGGACAGTACGATCAGGAGCTATTTCTCGCGACCCATGAATGGGAGCCTTTCTACACTACCGAAGAGGAGGAAGAGGAGGACGAGGGCGCCGGGAAGAAACCACCTCCGCAGAAGGATGAGAAGCCCAACGGATGGGAGATCGGCTATCAGCGCTTCACCATCAACGGCAAGTGCTTGGGCTTCGGCGACCCGGTGCGCGTCAAAGAAGGTCAGCGCGTCCTATTTCACTTCCTTAACGCGAGCGCCACGGAAAATATCCAGCTGGCATTGCCCGGGCACGAGTTTCAAGTGGTCGCTCTCGATGGGAACCCCGTGCCGCATCCGCAATTGGTGGATGTGCTCGAACTCGGCACGGCGGAACGGATCGACGCGGTTGTCGAGATGAAAAATCCCGGGATTTGGATTTTGGGCACTCCCAAAGATGACGACCGCAAGAACGGGATGGGGATCGTGGTCGAATACGCCAACAAGAACGGAGCGCCGCGCTGGGTCAAGCCGCCGAAGAAGCGATGGGATTATACGATATTTGGCGAAAGTCGCCAGGTCGCCAACCCGGAAGAAGTGATTCCGCTCGTATTCGGCAAGATCAACGGTGGAACTGGCGGATTCAACCACTGGACCGTGAACGGTAAAGAGTATGACGCGAAGGCGGAGCCGCGCGTCCTTCACAAGGGCCGGCGCTACCGTCTGATCTTCGATAACCAGACCGACGACGCCCATCCGGTGCATCTTCACCGCAACAGCTTCGAGCTAACCAATGTTGCCGGCAAGACGACGGCCGGTGTTCTCAAAGACGTGGTTCTGGTGAAAGGGTTTAAGAAAATCGAAGTGGACGTCACGCCCGCCATGGAGGGTCTGACGTTGTTCCATTGCCATCAGCAGCTACACATGGATTACGGGTTCAAGCTGCTGTTCAACGTAGTATAGTAACGGCGTATAGTAGCGGCGTCCCTATGCGGACTTTTCGGAAAATCTTGCTGTGGGGATGCCTTGCGATGGCCGTCGTCACGGCGTTCGCTTACGTCCTCGACGATCTCTGGGCACGCTACCGGGGACGGCCCGTGGAACGGATGAAGGTGGATCGTGTCTACAGAGCGATGAACCACTGGAATCAAGTTGAGTACTCGCTCGGCACTCCCATCATGCAGACCTGCGTCGACGCGCTCATGCCGCATTTTGGCTATGTGCCTTGCTGGTATCTCCGGCGGCACACGCTCCAATACATCGGTAATCCGTAAAGAGATTTGAAATGGCGTCCCCAAGGGGATTCGAACCCCTGTTATCGCCGTGAAAGGGCGGTGTCCTAGGCCGGGCTAGACGATGGGGACTTCCGCGAGAAGCTACTTCATCCACTTTAGCATGCGGAGACCGCCCGGCCTGAAGCCTTAAAGGGTCTTCAAATAAGCGATGACGTCCGCTTTTTCCTGATCCGAAAGCAGGTCCGCATAGGACGGCATGCCGTTGCCGCCGGTATTGATCATGGCCTTGACATTATCGACGTTGACGGCTTTACCGTTCTTGAGCTTATCGTGCTTGAACAATCCTTTGAGCGAGGGGCCAATCTTCTTTTCGTCTGTATCCGTGTTGTGACACACGGAGCACTGATCGAAGACCTCTTTGCCCTTCGCGGCATCGCCTGCCTTGTCGGCCGCGATCGCCCAGCCAGTAAACAACAATCCGCCGATACCGAGGCTTAAAGCTAATGTGCGCATTCCAAGCTCCTAGAGAAAATGTCTACCTTTACTTAGTCTACAAACTTTCCGCGCCCTTCGTCATCCGCCGACCGCTAAAATATCAATATGGCAAAAGTTCTGAAGGAAGGTGATTCGGCTCCGGCGATTCGCGCCGATAACGATGGGGGACAGCCGTTCGACTTAGCTAGCCTCAAAGGGAAAAATATCGTGGTGTACTTTTTCCCTAAGGCTGACACGCCTGGTTGAAACAAGGAAGCCAGTGGGTTCCGTGAGAACTCAAAAAAATTCAGCAAAGCAGACACAGTGATTGTGGGCGTGTCGCCTGATAAATCGGCCGCGCAGGCGAAATTTAGGGACAAGTTCGATCTGCCCTTCACTCTGGTCTCCGATGTCGATCACCACGTGGCCGAAGCTTATGGCACGTGGGTGGAAAAGAGTATGTACGGCCGCAAGTACATGGGCATTGAGCGCAGCACGTTTCTGATAGGCAAGGACGGCAAGATCAAAAAGATTTTCCATAAGGTAAAGCCCGAGGGACATGCCGACGAGGTATACGAAGCGCTGCAGTCGGTAGGTGCTTAAGAGCTCGTGCGCCTTAGCGCCTCGAGCGTGAAATCTTCGTCCTTCATGGGGGCGTTGTACTGCATTTTTTCGATTTTCAGAACGGTTCGGCTGTTGCGGGCGGCGTCCAAGACTTCCACGGTCCGCGGCGTCCAGATATTGTCGATTTTTTCCAGATCGCTGTAGTGGATGCGGCGAGCCAGCTTGGCGTTGGCATAGCTTTCAACTTGCGCAGTCACGTAGTTGTCTTTGCGTATCCACAACACCGATGAGCTGTACTGAGACGATTTCGATTCTCTTGGCTTGGTTTCGATCTTCCAGCAGGGCGCGCCGTCGATAGCCTCTTCGCCGGCCATTTTGTAGTCGAATAGGTTGACGTCGCGCTCCTCTAGATCTTCAAAGCTGAAGTCAGTCCCGAAGAAACGCGTTGAGCGATCCTGAAGTGCGATGCGCCGCTCCCGTTCGAGGGCGGGCGTCCACATCCATTGATCCGAAGCCCGGTCAGGATGATTCACGATGAGGAGCGCCAACCCTTTCAACTCGAGCGGGGCGGTGAATCGCAGGATAGCTTTGCTTGTGCCGAACGAGCTGATCCGCTGGTAGATCCATCGTTTTGTGCGGACTTTGTTGGGGGCACCGATCACTTCGAGAGTGCCTTCGTAGCGCTGGGACTTCGCCCGCGATCGATCCTGAGATTCGGTTACAATCTGGCGGGCGTCTTGCGCCAGTACCCCGCCGGCAACCAGCAACCAGAAACCAGCAACCGGAAACTTACTCATATTCCAGAGCTTCGACCAGCGATCCACGCACCGCCGATTCCGCTGGTCCGATCGCAGACAAAAAAGCGACGGCTAGAATCACGGGCAGCAGTACGAATGAAATTTGATAAGGATATTCGTAATCCAGGCGCAGGCCCGCAATATCCTCGGCCGAAATTCCCAGACTGAAGTAGAGTTGCAGCGCGCCGAACGCCAGACCGAGAATCAGTCCCACCATCCCGATCGTCAGCGCCTCCAGCCAGATTGTTCGCCGGACTTGGTTCCGCAGGCCGCCTACTGCCTGCAACACGCCCAGCTCGCGGCGCCGGTCCGTGATCGATACCGTTAGAGTATTGACGATGCCCAGCACCGCTACCAATACCGCGACCGCGATCTGCACATAGGTAATGGCGAACCACTGATTGGTCAAGCGCATGATGTAGCCGCGGACGTCACGATTCGTCAGCACGAACAAGCGCCGTTGATCGCCGAGTGTTTCAAGAATCCGGCGCTTCACGACCGTTTCCGAGGTGCCCGCGGTGAGGTAAATGCGAAAGATATTCACCGTGTCGTCGTTCCAATAGCGCTTATACAGCGCCCGGTCCATCAGGATGGAACCCTGCTGGTCGGAATAGTCGGTTACGATACCCGCGATCGGCAAGTGCAAAACGCCCGCGGGGCTGGGGATATCGACCACATCGCCGAGCTTGTAGCCGCGCAGCAGCGCAAAATTTTCAGACGCAAGAATCGCCTTGCCCTGGGCAGTCAGACGGAACATGTCGTTCGGGTCGCCCGCGACTGGCGGCAACGTTGCGTGGTGCCGCAAAGCTTCAACATCGGTGGCAACAAACATGATGGGCGTGCCGCGCACCTGTATCCGAGCATCGCGAACGCCTTGCACTTCAGCGATTCCGGGAATGGCGCTCAACTGGGCGGCCATCGAGCCGGGAAACAGAAAACTCCGCGCGGTGAGACTCTCGGTCGGCGAAATAAACAGATCCGGATTGAGAGCCACGGTTAGCCATTTGAAAATCGAATCGTAGCTGGCGCGCGTCAGACCACCCAGCGCCACCACCAGGGCTAGCGAAAGCATCAGCGCCGCGACGGCTCCGGAAGTTCGGCGGGGCGCCTGCAATAAGCTGTCGACCGCGAGAGTTCCCTCCACCGGTCGCAGCCACTTCAAGATTGGACGAAGAGCGCGCGCCACCAACTGTGCCAGCGTCGGCGTAAGCAGTAAAGCCGCGAGCACCGCCAGTGCGTCACCCACGTAGAACAGAATGCGATACCGTCCGAGTAGTGCACACGCCAGAGAAAGCAACGCCACGATCAGCGCTGCGATCCGCCGTGTCCGATTCTCACCGGCACTCAGCTGCTGGTATTTGCCTTTCTGTAACGCCTGCACTGGATCCAGGCGAGCCGCGTTGCGCGCGGGAATAAATGCCGCCACGACGCTGGTAATGACGCCGAGCACGACAGCCAACGTCATCAGCGTGGGATTCGTAGAAATCTCGTCGGCCTTTTGCGCGATCCCAAAGACCTCGCCCAGCAGCGCGCCGATGTAACCTGTCATTCCGCGCGCGATCAGGATTCCCATCAGCAATCCGGCGATGGATCCGACCAGCCCGGCGATGGCACTTTCACCGAGGAACAACGTCCGGATCTGACGCCGCGTGGCTCCTAACGCCCGCAGAATCCCGATCTCGGATCGCCGCTGCGTCACTGCGATCTGGAATGTGTTGTAGATGATGAACATTCCGATAAATAGCGCAAACGCGCTGGTGATGTTCGCTGTGAGCGCGTAAATCCGCGAGATCGATTCGAACTGCTGTCCACGCGCCGAGGGCGGCTCGACCTGGAAGCCGGTGCCAAGCATGGTTTGAATCTTGGCTCGTACCTCGCCGACCTTTGCGCCGTCCTTCACTGCCACATCGATGCGATCGAATTTGCGCCCGCGGCCGAACACCTTCTGCGCGGCATAAACATCCATCACAGCAAGATTGCCCCCGAAGGCGCTGGTCAGTCCTCCGGATTTCATAATGCCGCGCACCGTGAACTGCTTTTCGCCCTCCATCGTGCTCATGGGGACTTTGCTTCCGATGCCGAGATTATTCTCGCGCGCGAACGTATCGGTAATAATGAGCGAATCAGCCTGGGCAAGAAAAATCAACGGATCGTCCAACGTGGCGCCTTCGTCGCCCTTCAGATCGTAATCGCGCAGGCTGCGGTCGCCGGTCATGTCCACGCCCAAGATCAGTACATTGCCCTGTCCTTTTAGTCCCGTGCTGACCACGGCCTCGATCACTGGAACTGCCACGCGAACGCCCGGCTCGGCTTGCACGCGCTCGAGCACGTTCTCGTCAAAGCCCGTCTCGCCAGCGGAAATTTGAAGCTGTGTCGTACCGGCAATCTGATCGACGGTGTGACGAAATGCAAACAGCACGGACTGGTTGGCGGTGTGCATCCCCACAAACACTGCAACGCCGAGGACAATTCCGGCGATGGTGAGCATCCAGCGCAGCAGATGCTTGCGGATATAGGGCCAGCTAATAAGCCTGAGCAGGATCATGGATGGGAGGGCCCAGCTTTCCGGCCCGGTCTTCAACAATGCCGCCATCGCACAAGGCGACGACGCGCGTGCAGCTTTCTGCGACATGGTTATCGTGTGTCACAATCAGTACGGTCGAGCCGAGCCGCTGATGCAAATCGCGAATCAATTTCAAGATGTCGGCGCCGGTATGCGTGTCAAGGTTGCCTGTAGGCTCGTCGGCCAGTAATACCGGAGGATAGACGGAGAGCGCTCGCGCGATGGCGCACCGCTGACGTTCGCCGCCCGAAAGCTCGTCCGGCAGATGATCCATTCGAGCGCCGAGCCCGACCATTTCGAGCAATTCGCGGGCGCGCTCGTCGATCTTCTTTTTCGGCCAGCCGCGCAGGTGCAGAGGGATGGATACGTTTTCGCTGCAGTTCAAAGTCGGCAATAGATTGAAAAACTGAAAGATGAAGCCAATCTTGTCGCGCCGCATGCGGGTCAAATCGTCATCGGGCAGCCCGCTCAGGGGCGTTCCATCGATCGCGATCGTGCCCGAGCTGGGTGTATCCAGGCCCCCAATGAGGTTCAGCAGCGTGGATTTGCCGGAGCCCGACGGCCCAACTATGGACACCATTTCGCCGCGCGCGATCTCCAGATCGATATCCTGGAGTGCCGTAACTTTGCGCTTTCCGTTGAAAGTCTTGCTGACCTTAGCGAGCCGAATCACCTATTAGCTATCATGTCTTATCGCGATGGTCGGGTGCAGGGAACACATTCAAAACAGATGAGAATAGGAATCGACGCGGGCGGCACCTTCACCGATTTCATCGTCCACCACGATAGCGGCCGTCTCCAGACTTTCAAGCTCCGCTCCAATCCGCGTTCGCCCGCGAGCGTGATTTTGGCCGGCCTGGGGCAGATAGCGGAGTCTTCGAAAGCCCAGGTGGTGCACGGATCGACAGTTGCGACGAACGCGCTGCTCGAGCGCAAGGGTGTCCGCACCGCCCTGATCACCACGGCGGGATTCGAAGACGTAATTCAGATCGGACGTCAGAACCGTCCCGAATTGTACAACCTCACTCCCCAGTCCCGCGTCCCCATTGTGCCCCGAACGATGTGCTTTGGAGTGAGGGAACGGTCTTACTTTGACGGCACAATTGCGGAGCGGCCTAGCCAGGCTGAGCTAGTGCGTCTCAAAGCCCGGCTACGCAAGCTCCGTGTGGAATCGATCGCCATCTGCTTTCTGCACGCTTATCGGAATCGGGCCAATGAAAAACTGGTTGCGGACGCGCTCTCGGGCTTCGGCTACCTCTGCTGCTCGTACGATGTCTGCCCGGAGTTTCGTGAGTACGAGCGATCTTCCACGACGTTAATCAACGCCTACGTCGGGCCGCTGATGGACCGCTATCTCGCGGAACTCGAGCGCGGCACGCGGCGGTCGATTTCGATCATGCAATCGAACGGCGGTTTCATGTCGACCAAAGAGGCCCGCCGGCATGCCATCCGCACCGTGCTCTCCGGACCGGCCGGCGGCGTTGTGGGAGCGCTCGAAACCGCGCGCTTGTCCGGATTTCCGCGCATCCTCGGTTTCGACATGGGCGGCACGTCCACCGACGTCAGCTTGTGCGACGGCCAGCCGCGCGAAACCATGGAAGCCTCCATCGACGGTTTCCCGGTGCGCGTGCCCATGCTCGACATCCATACCGTTGGCGCCGGCGGTGGATCGATCGCGCGCGTGGACGAAGGCGGCCTGTTGCGTGTCGGACCTCAAAGCGCTGGTGCCGATCCGGGTCCGGCCTGTTACGGAATTGGCGATCAGCCCACCGTTACCGATGCGCACGTCGTGCTCGGCCGCATCCAAGCTGATCAGTTGATCGGCGGGGAGATGCATCTGGATGTGAAACGCGCCAGTGCGGCGATTGATTCCATAGCCGCGAAATTGCGGCTCAACCGGGATGCCGCGGCCGAAGGCATCCTGCGCGTTGCCAATGCCAATATGGAGCGGGCTATCCGCTTGGTATCGGTGGAACGCGGGCACGATCCGCGCGATTTCGCTCTGGTGGCTTTCGGCGGCTGCGGCGGATTACACTCGTGCGAGATCGCTCGTGAACTCGGAATTCGAACGGTGCTGGTGCCCGAATATGCAGGCGCTCTATCGGCGCTGGGCATGCTGCTCGCGGATCGCGTTCGCGATTATGCAGCCGGTGTCTTGAACAGCCCCGGCATCGAGCGCGAGTTCGAGCGGCTGGAGCGCGTGGCCCGCAAAGAGCTTCCAGGTGCTGAGATGATTCGCGCGGCCGACCTTCGCTATAGCGGGCAGAGCTATGAGCTGACCGTCCCTTGGAATGCTAAGAACCCGGCCGAGCCTTTCCATCGAGAGCACCAGCGTGTCTATGGCTATGCGAATCCGGATCGCGCGGTCGAGATCGTCACTATTCGCGTGCGCGCGAAGTTAGCTGTCGAGCGGCCGAGGTTGACGATGCGACGCGGAGCAGCCAGACGCGGAAAACCCGCCGTCCGCGGCGTTTTCAGCGCGGGAGCCTGGCGCAAGACTCCAGTACACGCGCGCGGCGAGCTGCCTAAGTCGACGTTGCGCGGGCCAGCCCTGGTGATCGACTACGGATCAACCACATTGATACCTCCTAGCTGGCGGTTTTCTCTCGACAAATTCGGTAATCTGAAAATCACGTCATGATTCGAACCACTTTCCTCCTCGCTATGGCAATGGCGGCGTCTTCGCTCTTCGCGCAGGCTCCTCGATATCTCGGCATCGATACCCACATCGACACCGCCCAACGCGTATTGATCGGCCATGTGGATATCTCGCAGCGCCTGCCGGACGGCCAGGTGGATATTCCGCGCCTCAAAGAAGGCGGAATGCGCGCGCCGTTCTTCGCGCTGTGGGTGCCGACTTATTACAAAGGAGCCGAAGCGGTGCGGCGCACGCTCGATCTGCGCGACGCGATGCAGGGCGTCTTCGACCGCTATCCCGACCAGATCGAGATGGCGGCCACTGCGGGTGATCTCGAACGAATCGTGAAGGCCGGCAAGATCGCCGCGGTCCTGACGCTCGAAGGCGGCCATCAGATTGACGACGACCTGGGCGTTCTCCGCATGTACCAGCGCCTGGGCATCCGCGCGATGACGCTCACTCATTTCCGTAACAACAACTGGGCCGACTCATCCACCGACAAGCCGCAGCACAACGGCCTTACCGATTTCGGGAAGCAGGTGGTGCGCGAAATGAATCGCATCGGAATGATCGTCGACATTTCGCATGTTTCCGACAAGACTTTCTACGATGCGCTGGCGGTGACCACCAAGCCCGTAATAGCCTCGCATTCCTCCGTCCGGGCGATCGCGGAGATCCCGCGCAACATGACGGACGACATGCTGAAGGCTCTGGCGCGCAATGGCGGCGTGGTGGGGATTAACTTCGGCGCTGGATTCGTGAATCCTAAAGACGCGCGCGCCACCATGGCAAACATAAACAGCATGGCCGCGCAGGAGCCCAATCTGACCGGGAAGGCGCTGGATGATTTTGCGGCCAGGGAGTACGAGCGGGAGCAGGGCCCGCCGCCGCATCCATCGGCGGCGACTATCGATGACGTGGTTGCCAACATCGATCACGTCGCCAAGGTCGCGGGCATCGATCACGTCGGCATCGGAACGGATTTCGATGGAATAGGCAACGACGTTCCCAAAGGTTTGGAGGACGCCTCGAAGATGCCTGCGCTGGCCGCTGCGCTGCGCAAGAAGGGTTATAGCGAAGCGGACGTCGAAAAAGTGATAGGCGGAAATTTCCTGCGGGTCATGAAACAAGTGATTGGTAAGTGACAAGCGGCTAACAGACGTTCACCCGCGCGCCAGGTGGATCGTATAATGGGGGCCACGTACGGGCCCTTAGCTCAGCGGTTAGAGCAGCGGACTCATAATCTCCTCGTGACTATAATTCAACAACTTAGCCCGAGTGCGACCGAGTTAGCCTGAGTAGTATTTTCAACACTTTGTAGCACCTTGGTTTTCGGTGGCGTCCCACTCGGTAACAGTCCGTCTATGCAGGGGGTGGGCATAGTTCCGGGCATACCTCCGATCCGCCTGCTATTTCCCGAGAAAGCGCTATCCTCGTTTCCGTGACGGATGATCCACAGGATTTTACCGATACCGATAGTCGAGAGGATTTTAGCGATACAGCGAAGCGAGTCTCATCTGCGCTGGAAAGATGCTTCCTAGAACTCGCCGGGCCGGATGGCGCTCCTAAGAACATTCCTAAACCAGGCGGTTACTACACGAAAATTGACTGTACGCCTCGCCCGTCTCTCGACAAGGAAGTCTATCGCCTTGTGTCGTGGCTCAATACACTGGCTGATCGGGAAGAACATTTGGCCTATGCAGCGCTAAGGCAGATATGGCTGGAAATTCACGGAGCGCGGCGACCGAAAGGCGTATTCAAAGACCACCTTGACTCACGGGGTCGCGGGGGAAATTCGAAATATGATCAGACCTTCGTTAATCTTTCTCCCGACGAAATGGAGGATCTTAAGAAAGGCGGCATGAGCTGGCGCGATATCGCCGTTAAAGAGGGCCTTGTCTCTACACTCAAAGCCTGACTTCCAGAAATCCGGTGTCGGTGTCTGGACTCAGATGCCGAGCGCCTACTTCACGGCCAAACGCGCATTCGAGGATATTGGAATCAAGCCCGATATACAGGTAGGAACAAGATTCCCAGAGCATACACTTGGAATTTACTTCGGTGTTGGGACTGCCAAGCGATAGACTGCCAATCTTACGCGGTTCCAGAGAGTTCTTTTGGTGAATCTGGTATTTTCCCCAACCTGTGCCGACTCTGTTCGTGTGATTCGTTAGTGTTTGATAAGGTGCTTCCGCCCCCAAGCCCCCAGTCCGACCAACCCGATGCCAAACAGCAACATCGTTGAAGGTTCCGGAATGGCGTCACCTGAAAGCGAGAACGCCGCGTCGAACGGGCCCTGATGGGTTACATCAGTTCCGATGCGCTCCCAGTCCGGTGCCAGACTCCCTGCCCCGTCATTACGAATCCAGCTTTGCAGATCTGTAGTCGCCCCGCCGGGGAATTGAAATGGCGTTCCCGGAGATGTGATGGGCTTCGGGGCCGAAAGCCAGAGGAAGTTTCCACTCGACAGAGCCACCTCGGGACGGAAGAAGTCGTGATCGGTGGCACCGACTAAGAAGGGCGTCATGAAGGTGATCATGAACTCTACTTCCTCGCCGGTGACCGCGCCCTCTCCTCCGGTAAATTGATTGGGCATTGCGTGAATGCCGGTTACCACCGAGTTGGCGACTGTGAACGTGGGATTCAGAAGACTAGCCGAGAAGCTGAGCGATCCCAGCCCGGAGTCGAATGCCGCGAACTGATTGTCACTCGGGGAATTGACCCGAGTCAGCACGCGCCCATCGGGTGGGTTGGTGGAGTCCACTGGGAAGACGTGATATAACTCGATCTCGACGTCGATGATGCTCGAAAGCGATGCACCACTGGGCAGAAGGCCGACAAAAGTTGCTCCGTTGATCAGCGCGTTCTGACCGAGAACGAAATCATCCGCCGTTTCAGTTTCGAGTGAGCCAGGACCAGCGGGCATTGACAAAGTGCCGATCTTGCCATCGGGACTGCCTGTACTGAACAACAAAGTTGATGCTCCGGCTGGAAGTACGAAAGCGGCGAAAACAATCGCGGTTATGGTTTTCTGCATGATGGTTCCTCCAACTGCTTCGATCCCAATTCGAAGTGTAAAAAATTGTAGGACGTTAAATGATCGGAGTCAAGGGGACCACGGTTGTCAAGAGGTCTGAAAAGTCGGCAGTGGGCTACTTTGAAAATCACTGTGATTCGTAACCTTCGGGGTTCGGCCCGTCCCACGCCATACTATCCCTCATCGCTTCTTCAAGCGAGACGAACCACTGGGAATCCATGCCGATACTCATGTGCGGTCCCGACAAGAATACTAGGCCCCATGGGTACGAAGGGCCAAAGCCTTGGCCACAAAATGCAATCCCAGTGTTCGACGGCGGGTGCTCTAGAACGGTCCAACATGTGAATTGCTCATCTGGAGTTCCATAGTCCCATGACCTGTCAACCGGGTAGGGACTTACTAGAAGTTCGCGAATCCTTTGCGCGATTCTAGCGTCGGTAATGTTCAGAATCTCACGCTCCACCAATTCCGAAATAGACTTCGCCCCTATCATCCGTGGGACGATTGTATCAACTACGCCGCTCTTTCTAACCCCCGCTCCGATGCTCCCAAGCAGCGATGAATGTAGGGCATTTCTCCGCTTCAACCAGTTCATATGAAACTCTGCGAAGATGGAGCCGCGAGCCCATGCCAATGAGAGTGATACGCACGGGAGAGATCAGATTGCTGTGGGATGGCAACAAAATTTGCGCCCTCGCTGGATCTGATCTACAAGAGGGAGTCGCAGGCTTCGGGGATGACGTTCCAGAAGCGCTGATTGACTTGGCGAACAGGATTAGGAGTGAAGAAACGACGATTTGGGTGCCTCAATCGGCAAAACAATTTTTCGAAGACGGCGTCCTGAAATGCGCATGCCCTGAGTGTGGCCACATCAAGGAAATGAGTGGATTCGACGAAGTCATAGCGTACATCTGCAACAACTGTGGGGCTGGCGTCGATGTAGGACCCCTACAGGAGAACGACGGGTGAAAATTTGGCCACTACTTTTCGTTACGTTGCGGAACGATCCACAGATAAAACTTGTGGCTGAGTCCAAAGTCGTCCCCGCCGCTGTTATCGTCTAGCAACCAAGTCCACATGTGGACTAAAGCTATACGGGTTCCTCCTGCCAAAAGGTGTCCGAGAATAATTTTGATGTGCCCTGGCTTGGTTCCCTTGGAAGTCCATAATTCTACCTTCAGTGGCCCCAGAGTATCGCAGTTGAGGAACGGACCCTGCCGAAGTTCAACCACAGCGAGCGAACGCATTCAGAAATGATGCGGAGGGATCACATCTCCATGGCTGCTTGGAATTGAGCCTCGTCACCCTTTTTCCAGGAGTCCACCAATTGCTTGCCTTTGTCCGAGAGCCGAACCCGTATGGCAGTCGTGGGTGGACTGGTCGGGGGACTGTCCTTCCCATAGCTCACACCAACCGAGAATTGCGACGCTGCGACTTCGACAAGACCCGCCGCAATCAACCCAGCGAACTTCAAGAGCCCATCACCGGTATACCAAATGTTTTCGATGCCGCCAGGATGGGCCAAGTACAGCAGCAGATCGATGCTTTCTTTGTTAAAAGCATGGTTGAGAGCGTGAAGTAGGCCCTTCCAATGCCGAATCGCGGATGTTGGGATGTGGCCCTGCGTATGCATGTCGTGGCAGTGGCCGCAAAGTGCGATCAAGTTGATTGCCTCTGTGCCGCCCCCATCCTTCACCCAGACCATGTGGTGCAACTGCAGCGTTAAGATATTCCGGCATACTGGGTTCCCACACTTGTAACCTGCCTCCCGAAGGACCTCGTCTCTCATCGAAGGTGGAGGATTGCGGTTTTTGCTATTGACCATAGCCGAGAGTCTCAGCGTCCTACATCCACGCACCTATCGTACACACTGTCCTGCCAATCTCCGTAGACTCATGGGCGTCGTTCGCTCGGCGAGAGATTGTGACATCTCGTTCGAGGCGCGATACATATCAACGGGTAGCACTCTGTAGTGCTCAAGCAGTCCTCAGAAGGTCGATGGGAGGGGTCTTTTAGTGAACAAAGGCCGGTGAGAGAAGGGATACCCAGTAGAGAATAAGAGTAAGTCGACCCCCGCGCGCGCGGTACCATAGAGACGTAGCCCATCCTTATTCCTCCGGAAGTTTCTCTTCGAGTTCACTGGCCAGCTTGTGAACGTCCGTTGTTTTACTAAATGACTGAACCTGTTGCGTGGTGGACTCCACGTTCACGCCCACGTGTTGGCAGAGTTTTTGCAACATTTGAAGGATGGTTGTCAGTTCCTGTTCAGACAGCATGCCGACTTGAAGATCCAAATGTGAGCGCCGTTCGGACTGGCGGGCCATTCGACTTTGGCTGATTAGCACGAAGATAGTTAAAAACACGCTTTCGAAAGAGACGACAAGAGCAAGAACGCCGAAAGGAAATGGGTCAAATGCTTTGAGTCCTGGAATTACGTGGAGGTTTACCAGCCCCCAACCCGCGATCAGGATCAATTGAGCCAGTAGGAATCCCACATTACCCACAAGTTTCGTGATTAGGTCGCTTACTCGCTCCGTGGCGGTGCGGCGATCAAGGGCATCATGCTCCAGCTTGGCGATTGCATCGATGTTGTACTGTGTAGGGTTCTCAGCCGCTCGGCGTGGTAATGGATTGTCCATGGTTAGCTCCTAGAAATCGTTCTTAAGATGTTGCGTCGCCCGAGAGACGTGCATGATCCCTTTACTTTGCCAGAAAATGGTCGTAGTCTCATATCGCCTCAATAGGGGATTGCGGTCGAATCGGGCGTCGGTCAGCCACGTCATGATTGGACCGTTCCTATCGCAAAAGTGGCGGGCAACTCTGGACACGCGGCTAGCAATATGCACATCTACGGGCTCGCGACGTAGTGGCTCCGCAGTGTTCAAACAGTCTCGACATCAATCCGTTCCCGAGGAGTGTAGCGCCAACGGGCAGCGTGGACTGCCGCTTGACAAAACCTAGGCCCTATGTTAATATAGTAGTATGGTAGAAGTTCGCTTTCCGAAGGACGTACGTGAGTTCTTTCGTGAGACTGGAGCCCAGGGTGGACGCGCGAGGGCCGAGAAACACACGAAGAAAGAGTTGAGGGAGTGGGGCAAGCTTGGCGGCCGGCCAAGAGGGAGCGGGAAGAAGCAGAAGAAAGGCAGCAAGTAATGGGAGTCTATAAGCAACCAAAGAGTAAGAACTGGTGGTACAAGTTCAAATGGAATGGCGAACTGATCCGGGAGAGCACCAAGCAGACGAATAAGCGCGTAGCCGAGCAGATTGAAGCGGCCCATAAGACGGCACTTGCGAAAGGAGAGGTGGGGATACGCGAGAAGAAGCCGGTTCCGACACTAAAGGAGTTTGCGCCACGATTCAAACGGGCGATAGAAACGGTATGTGCAGAGAAGCCCGCCACTATCTCGTTCTATGCATCCAAACTGAAGTTTTTGTTGGCCAATGAGACGCTCGCGAGACTTCCACTGGATCGGATCGATGAAGATGTAATAGACGCGTACAAGGAAACACGCAGCAAAACAAAATCGCGACGCAAACGGCCGTTGTCTCCCGCCTCCGTGAATCGAGAATTGGCTACGCTTCGTCGTCTTCTCCGTCTAGCGCATGAGTGGAAGATCATCGACAGAGTACCTCGAATCCGCTTGCTACGAGGCGAGCACGCCCGTGAGTTTGTTCTGAGCTATACGCAGGAGAAAAACTATCTTGGTGCCACGTCTGGTGATTTGCACGATGTCGCACTGCTGATGCTGGATACAGGGTTGCGTATGGGCGAAGCACTCAAGCTTGAGTGTTCGGACGCGCGACTTGAGCCTGCGGAGGGCGCGAAACACGGATACGTAACCGTGCGAGCGCGTAACAGCAAAAATTCAAGGTCGCGAAATGTCCCTATAACTGCCCGTGTAGCCAAAGTTTTGAAGCAACGGATGTCTTTGGGGCGTCTGGTCTTTCAGCGACGCGATGGCACACCTATTTATCAGACCTGGTTGAACGAACAGCACAGGACTGTTCGTGATCTGCTGAAGTTGCCTGCCGAGTTCGTGCCGCATTCTCTTCGTCACACGTTTGGCACGCGACTAGGGGAAGCAGGCACTGACGCCTTCACTATAATGAAGCTCATGGGTCACAGCACGATCACAGTGTCGCAGCGTTATGTTCATCCATCGCCTGAATCTATGGAATTGGCCGTGACTCGATTAGAGGCGCTCAACGAACGGAAGTTGGATGAAGTAGGCATAGTTTCAGTCATACCGACCGACATGCCAATGCTTCAAATCCATTAAGTTATTTATTTTCAACGTGCCCGGGTGGCGAAATCGGCAGACGCAAAGGACTTAAAATCCTTTTTCCGGCAACGGGAGTGCGGGTTCAAGTCCCGCCCCGGGCACCACACATCCCTTTGATCTGAGTTTCGAGGCCGAATGACTGCGGCTCATGATCCCGCTTCGGCGTAGGGGATTGAACCATCCCGAGGGCAAATCCTTCCAACACTACGTTTGGCACTTGGACGATGATTTGGGTTTGGTCGAGAGGACGAACCGTCCCGAAATCCGCGCTCAGCAGCGGTCCAGGCTGAGCGCGGCTCTGTGTGTATTCCGTGTACCGTGATCAGCCGGCTTTGATCAGTCCGAGTTGCTGCAACGCAGTCACGCCGTCGTCGAGACCGATTTCTTCGACGATCATGCCGTCCTTGAGTTTCAGAACCGTCGTTCCGGTGAAATGCATCTTCCGGCCGGTCGCGGCCGGCAACGATCCGACGAGAAAATCACTGAACGCCGGACCGCTATGCGTGCCACCGCCTTCCCAACGGCCGACCACATAATCGCCCTCGGCGATGAGGTCGGCAGCGCCCCAGAAATTGAGATCCGGAAACGCT
>DATMMD010000151.1:0-11766 GCA_035569875.1 Bryobacteraceae bacterium | reverse complement strand
CTCGCGAATGTGCTCGCTCAAATCCAATAGCTCATGAATAGCCGTGCGGCCACGGAATCCGGTGCCGCCGCATTCAAAGCAACCGGGGCCTTCCTGGAAAACGACATCCCGCCATTCGTCCGGATTCAGACCGCTCTCCACGAGGTAAGAATCCGGATATTTCACCGGCGCCTTGCAGTAGGTGCAGATCACGCGCACCAGCCGTTGCGCCAGGATGCAGTTGAGAGCCGAAACGAAATTGTACGGCTCGACGCCCATGTTCAAGAAGCGTCCCAGCACGTCCAGCACGTTGTTGGCGTGAACGGTGGTGAATACCAGGTGGCCGGTGAGCGCGGCGTTGATGGCGATCTGCGCGGTCTCCTGGTCGCGGATTTCGCCCACCATGATCTTGTCGGGATCGTGACGCAGGATGGAACGCAGCCCGCGCGCGAACGTCAGCCCTTTTTTCTCGTTTACTGGAATCTGCGTGATGCCTTTGATCTGATACTCCACCGGATCTTCGACAGTGATGATCTTGTCTTCGTCATTCTTGATCTCGCTGACAGCGGCATACAGCGTGGTGGTTTTGCCCGAACCGGTGGGACCGGTCACCAGCACCATTCCGTAGGGCTCTTTGATATACCGTCGGAACTTGGTCAGATCGGCGTCGGAAAATCCCACAACTTCGAGCGATAGCTTGGCGAACTTTTCGCTCATCGACTCTTTGTCCAGCACGCGGAGCACGGCGTCCTCGCCATGAATGGTCGGCATGATGGACACGCGGAAATCGATCAGGCGGGTCTTGTAGCGCACCCGGAAACGGCCGTCCTGTGGGATGCGGCGCTCGGCGATATCCAGCTCGCTCATTACCTTGATCCGCGAAATGATGGTGGAATGCCAGTCCTTGGAGATGGGCGGCATAGCATAGTGCAAGACACCGTCAATACGGTACTTGATGGCCACTTCCTGGTCGCGCGTTTCGATGTGAATATCACTGGCGCGCCGCTCGAGCGCATTGAAGATGGTGGTGTCTACAAGCTTGATCACCGGCGCAATGTCGCTGTCGGCGGTGAGCTTGTCGATGGACAGCGTTTCGTCCTGGTTTTCTTCTTCCCCGATCACGTCCAGGGTGAAGCCTTCGGTGACCTCTTCTAAAACACGCTGCGATTGCTCGGTCTTCTTGAGCAGATCGGAAATCTGCGACAGCGTGGCCACTTTGACGTGCAGCTTCTTTTGCAGCAGGATCGACAGCTCGTCGATCAGGTTTAAATTGCGGGGATCGGCCAGCGCGATGTCCAGGTGCCCATTCTGCGCATTGATGGGAACGAAGTTGTAGCGGAACATCAGGTCGACCGGCACGGAGTGGAACAGGTCGTGATCGATGCGAACTTCGCGGAGATCCACAAAGTCGCAGCGGTAGCGCAAAGCGACTGCTTTGGCCAGCGTGACTTCTTCCTGGGGATCGGCGAGGCGAGTGCGGTCGTTGGTAGCCATGCGTTACCTTAATGTGTCCGCCAGCGAGAAAATCGGCAGGTACAACGCCACCAGCACAAAAGTGACGAAACCGCCCATAAAGATCATGATGGCCGGCTCGATCAACGACAACGACGCAGTCATCCGCGTGTTAACGTCGTCCTCGTAAAATTCAGCGACGCTGGCCAGCATTTGCGGCAGCGCGCCGGTGGATTCGCCCACCTCGATCATGTCAATGGAAAGGCCGGGAAAAATCTTGGTCTGCGTGAGCGCGGCGGACAACGACACGCCTTCTTTTACTCTGTTGCCGGCCGCGGCCAGCGTAGTCTTCAACAGCCTGGTGCCGAGTGAGCTGGACGCCGTGTCCAGCGCCTGCATCAGAGGAATGCCGCCTACCAGCAGGGTGCTCAAAACACGCGAAAACTGCGCCACCTGATATTTGATCCAAACCTCGCCCACCAGCGGTGTGCGCAGCCGCCAGCGGTCGATTGTCAACTGGCCATTGTCGGTTTTGGCCCAGAAACGGAAGGCGACCGCCGCGACGATTAGAGCGAAAAAGCCAAACAAAATGTAGTTGCGCGCCGTAGTCCCGACCGCGATCAAGATCCGCGTCGCCGCCGGCAGTTGCGCCCCCATACTGCTATACAGCTCGGCAAACTTGGGAACCACGAAGGTAACCAGAAACACCATCAGGGCAATCACCAAAGTAATCAGCAAACACGGATAAACCAGCGAGAGCACCAGCTTCTTGCGTACTGCCAGCGCCAATTTCTGATAGGTGATGAACCGGTCCAGCACTTCGCCCAGCGCCCCGCTCTTTTCGCCAGCCAGCACCGAGGTTACGTAGATGGGCGGGAACACACCTTGTTTCGCGAACGCATCCGATAAGAGCGCGCCGTTCTTCACCTCTTCGCGGACCCCTTTAATGTGCGGCGCCAGCTTGGGGTCGGTTAGCCGCTCCGACAGTAGATCGAGCGCCTTCAAAATCGGAAGGCCCGCTCGCACCAGCGTCACGAATTGCTGATTGAAGATCAGGAACTTTTCGAGATTGATCTTCGTTTTTCGGGTGCCACCGACCGAAATGCCCGCGATCTCGCGGCGCTGCTTGATGGAGTAGATCAGGAAGCCTTGCTGTGAGTACCGGTCTCGCAATTCCTTTTCGGAACCGGCCTCGGCCACCTGCTGGTGCATTTCACCGCGTGGATCGGCGTATTTGAGTACGAACTCCGCCATTATTGGTTCACCTCGCCGGCGACCAGCGTCGCGCCTGGCGGCATCTGGAACTTGAATTGGGCATCTTCGACGGCCGGATTCAGTTTCTCTTCGGCGAACCGGAAGGAAAGAATAGACTGGTCCTGCCCATTGATCACCAGGCGCTGGATCTGATAGTCCGGCGTGACCGTCATCTCGACTCTTTCGTAAGGGAGCTTGTTAGTCTTGGCCTTGGCCGTCACGATGTAGTTCGCGCCATCGGGCTTCACTGCGAACTCGCGAAACTCCTTGGCGAAGTCGAGCTTGCCCAAGAGAAAAGCCATCGGCCCGTGCATGTCATCGGTCTCTTTGAGCGGCATTTTTTCCACGCGGTGAGCTTCGGGCGTGTAGAGATACACTTCTTTGCCGTCGGAGAGGAACAGCTTGCCAGGCGGGGCATTGTAGTCCCAGCGCATGCGGCCAGGTTTGCGAAGAGTCAGCACGCCCGATTCGCTCTTGCGCGCCTGTCCTCCGACGCTGTATGCCTCACTGAACTGGACTTGTAGGGTTTTGGCGCGGTTGTAGCGCTGCTCGATGCCCTTGAGCAAAGTATTGACATCGACGCCCGCGGCCTGCATTGGCAGGCAGGCGAGGGACACCCATAGCGCAACTCTTGTCACACCAGCTTTGACGCTACACAGGCCGAGGATGTGCAATATCTCTTTTCTCTATTGTAAGTCATTGATTTCATGGCGATAATGATCGAATGGCCAAGGCTCCGTCTACGGATATCGCGTTACGGTCGATTCGGGCCATCCGCGATGCGCCGGAAACCTATGATCTCAAGCGCGACTTGGCGCCATTTCTAAGACATAAGAGCAATCATGTGGCTGCGGCCGCGGCCAGTACGGCGGAGCGGCTCGAGGCGGTTGCCCTGGCGCAGGATCTGGCGGAAGCCTTCCTGGAACTAATGAAAGATCCAGGTAAGCGCGATCCGGGTTGCGAGGCTCTCATTGCCCTGGCGAAGGCTCTTATCAGGATGGGCGAGCCGGCCGCAAGAGTGTACTTCGCGGGCGTGCATCACGTGCAGATGGAGGGAAGCTTCGGGCCCCCGATTGATGCCGCCGCTCCCTTGCGCGGTTTGTGCGCGCAGGGCTTGGCACGGATGGGCCATCCAGATGCGCTCCAGGAGTGCGTGACCCTGCTCGCGGATCGGGAACCGGCGGCTAGGGCCGGCGCTGTGCGGGCGATCGCGGACGCGGGGTTGTCCGAGGGCGTGCTACTGCTGAGATTGAAAGCTCTGATTCCCGACGCTAACGAGCAAGTGACCGCCGAGTGCTTTGCGTCGCTGTTGAGGTTGGCGCCTGGGCTGTCGCTCGAGTTTGTAGCGGATTTCTTGCGCAGCCATTCGGACGAAATAGCGGAGGCGGCAGCTTTTGCCCTTGGGGAGTCGCACATGCAGGCCGCGTTTCCACTATTGCGCAAAGCCTGGGATGAGATCGCGCAGCCTGAGCGAAAGCGAGCGCTGCTACACGCGATCGCGCTGCTGCGGCGGGATGAAGCTGTGGAATTCCTGCTGGCGCGGCTGGCCGAGGATCGCGACGCGGCGGCCGGGGACGCGCTGGCGGCACTGTCCTCATATGGCCGGGATGAATCGGTGCGCAAGCGCGTGGAGGAGATTGTAGGGAAGCGGCCTGCGCTCAAGGGCGTGTTCGAGCGGGAGTTCCGGGCCTAAATGTGCGCGGTATTTGTGGCACGCGCTCTTAAACCGTATCAACCGGTTTGCTGGTCAAAGAATTGCCTGGGTGTCATCACCAGGATTTTTCCTAAGGGTGCTGGCAAGGGCCTTCCCAGGTTCAGGAGGTGGTCGTCACCAGTGACGATAATGTCCGCGTTCCCATCCACGGCACACTCTAAAATCCGGTCATCATCTGGGTCAGCGGCCACGATCTTTAAGTCGCAAGTGGGCTTCACGAAATCGGCGATCGTCCAATATGGAGAACATGCTCGGCGAATCTGCTCCAGCTGCCAGGAGAACTTCTTAGCCAACGTGGTCTGAACTTCATCCTGAATGTGCTGAGAGACACAGAGGACAAAGCGGTCGATGCGGGCCAGAACTAAGAGGGCACCTGGAATGCCTCCAAAGATCAATCCCGAAATGTAGACGTTGCTGTCGAAAACAACGCGCGGCTTCATCGCTTGCGCGGTTTAGTCTGTTGTGGCCTCTCCTTACGCAACTGGTGGATGAGAGGAACCACATCCGCCTCTGTAAGTCGGTATTGGGCCGCTTTGGCACGACCGTAGGCATTGATCGCTTCCAAGTCACGCTCGGCTTGATAGCGGCGTAGGGCTTCCCGAATCAGTTCGCTCATGGTACGGTTCTCTTTTTTGGCGAGTTTTTCCATGTCCCTGAATTGTGCCGGGGGAAGAGAAATGGATAGCGTCTTGGTGGTTCTCATGAGTCGTGCTTGTTAATACTTAGTGTTGCACATTCCGCGCCGATTCTACCGCAACTGATTCTCCACCTCCTCCAGCCAATCCGGCCGCTTCAAAACTTCGCGCGGCTTGCTCCCGTCCGGCGGACCGATGATCCCTTCATGCTGCATCATGTCCAGAATGCGGGCCGCCCGGCCATAGCCTAAACGCAGGCGGCGCTGCAGCGTCGAGGTCGACGCCTTGCCCATCTCCAGCACAACGCGTACGGCATCCGTATACGCTGGATCATCGCCCCCTTCAAATTCCGCGGCCTCGGCATCCTCACCCTCATCCGGTGGCGGGGCCATTAAGAACGTCTGATCGTAATCGGGCCGGGCTTGAGCCTTCCAGAACTCCACTACCCGATTGGTCTCCGCCTCTGTAACGAAAGCCCCGTGCACGCGGATCAGCCGCGACGACCCCGGCGGCAGGAACAACATGTCGCCCTTGCCCAACAGATGCTCGGCGCCCATGACGTCGAGCACGGTGCGCGAATCCACTCGCGTGGCGACGCGGAAACTGATGCGCGATGGGAAATTCGCTTTGATCAAGCCGGTGATAACGTCTACGCTGGGCCGTTGCGTGGCCAGCACCAAGTGCATGCCGACGGCGCGCGCCATCTGCGCCAGGCGCGTCACGCATTCTTCCACATTGGCCCGTTCCACCATCATCAGATCGGCCAGCTCGTCGATCACGATCAGGATGTAAGGCAGCGGCTTCAGATCCTCTTCAGGCGTGGCCTCGTCATCGAAGAGGCTGCGCGGCTCGTTCAAAAGCTGGCGCACTTTGCGATTGTACTGATCGATGTTACGCACACCTCGACCGGCCAGCAGCTTCAAGCGCCGTTCCATTTCGAGCACGGCGTTACGCAGCGCGTTGGTGGCTTTCTTGGCGTCGGTGATCACCGGCGTGAGCAGATGCGGGACACCTTCGTACAGTCCCATCTCGAGCCGCTTGGGATCCACCAGGATCATTCGAACTTCGTCAGGCGTCGCCTTGTACAGGATCGACATGATCATCGAGTTGAGCATCACGCTCTTGCCCGCTCCGGTGGAACCTGCGATCAGAAGGTGCGGCATGGATTCGAGCGCGGCCACCTTGATCCGGCCGTTGATGTCTTTGCCCAGGCAAATGGTGAGGCGCGAGTGCGACTCGCCGAATTCCTCCGACTCCAGGATCTGACGCAGACTGATCAGCTCACGGCGGCTATTCGGCACCTCAATACCCACCGTCGGCTTGCCTGGAATGCGCTCGATCAAAATCGATTCGGCCTGCAGGCCCAGGCACAGATCTTCAGTGAGCGTGGTGATACGGCTGTACTTGATGCCGGCCTCCGGTTTGAATTCGAAAGTCGTAACCACCGGGCCGGGGTTGATCTGTACGACAGCGCCGTGAACATTGAACTCTTCGAACTTGCCCTTGATGCGGCCGGCGATCTCCTTGAGCTCGAGAGAATCGTGAGAATTGCGCCCTGGGACTTCGTTGAGCAGATCGGTGGAAGGCAGTTGGTATTCGGGATGCTCGGTGACTTCGGGAACCGCCGCAAGGCGCTTGGCGGACATTCGGACGGGCGCTGGCTCGGGTGACTGAACCGGCGCGGGCGGTGCCGGAGCCGGCGGAGAAGGAGGTAGGAATTCCAGCGTTCGAATCGGAATCTCCGGCTCCTCTTCCGGTTCGGGCCGCGTGTTTACTGGCTCTGGCTGGTGCGACGGAGCAACCTGATGCTCAGGGCTCTTTTGAGCTCGGCCTGCCTCTCTTTCGGCGCGTGCTTCCGCTCTCTGGGCCGCGCGACGTTCGGCTTTTTCGATGGCAAGCTGCCTGCGACGGGCTCGCCAATCAGCCCAGCGGTCGTATATTTTCCGCAGGTAAGCCAAAGGTCCCGCGAATCGCTGCGCGGCAGTCACCATCGAGAACGTGGAAATGAGATAGATGGACACGATGAGACAGATGGAGGTTAGCAGCACTGCGCCGGTGAGGTTGAGCGACGACATCAGCGCGTCCGCGATCAGGACGCCGAGGATTCCGCCGGCCGAAAACGCGCCCCCCCACGGGCGCCATTCCGGGCCGATCGACAGCGCCGTGCAGGTGCCGAGGAACAGTAGTAGCGAACCGAACATCTTTACCCAGGGCGCCTGAATCGCTTGCGAGCGGACCCATTTCCAGGCCAGCATCCAAAGCAGGACGGGAATTCCGAAGGCCCCCAGTCCCAATAACTGGAAGCAGAAGTCGGAGGCGTACGATCCGGCGAATCCGGTCAGGTTGTGGGCGTGCGCTACGCCCGATGCCGTGTTCCAGGAGGGGTCTTGCGGATGAAACGAGATGAGGCTGAGGATGAAGAAGAGTCCGGCGAACAAGGACACCAATCCTCCAGCCTCGTTCAACCTATGGAAGCGCGTCGGTCCGAGAATTTTCATCCCGCGGTAAAGCGGAAAAATGCAGCGAGAGCGATTACTATTATGCCAAAAATGATGCGGTAGTAAACGAAGGGCATAAGACTGCGGTGGCGGAGGTATCGAAGGAAGTAAGCGATTACGACGGCGCCCAGGACGCCGCTGACGGCTGCTCCAAGCGCAAAGGGCACTCGCATGTCGGCCGGAAAGCCGCCTTCTTTGTGAATGTCCCAGAGCTTTTTTGCGACAGCGGCGGCGATGGCGGGTGTCGAAAGCAGGAACGAAAAGCGCGCTGCGGTCTCACGGTTGAGGCCGCGAAACAGTCCAGTGGCGATTGTGATGCCGCTGCGCGAAGTGCCGGGAACTACTGATAGCGCCTGTGACGCGCCGATCGCCAGGCCATCGCCCCAACTGATCTTATCCATGGATTTGTCTCCCACGCGACGGCGTTCGGCGATCCAGATGAGCACGCCGATTAGGATCATCATCGTGCCGATCACGTAAGGGGTCCGCCAGTTTGTATCCGCTTGCTTGTCGAACAGATAGCCGAAGATGCCAATGGGAATGGACGCGGCGGCCAGCAGCCAGAGGAGATTACGGTTCTGCTTGAGCTGCGGATCGCCGCCGATGTTCAGGCCTAGGCCCTGGCCGATGATTTGGACCCAGTCTCGAAAGAAATAAATGAGGACAGCGACCAAGGTCCCGGCATGCAGGGCAACGTCGAAGGTGAGCCCAGGATCTTTCCAGCCGAAGAGCCACGGAACAAGGACGAGATGAGCGGTGCTGCTGATAGGCAGGAATTCAGTCAGCGCTTGAACGATTGCGAGAACGATGACCTGGTAGATCGGCATGAAGTAGTCATCGTAGCGCACACACTTTGTGCGCCGCGTTGGTACTCATGCCGACGCCTGGAGCTTCAAAAGCGTGCGCCACGATTTACCGGATTACTACCTTGGCAAGGCCCGCGTTGTTGGCTGTGTCGTAGGCGCGGACCACCAGCAAATGCTCGCCCGCGCGAAGCCTGTCGATCGCGATATGGTACTGCTCGCGCGGGGAGTCGGTGACGCCATCAACCGCCTCCACCGGAACCCACGGGCCCGCATCGAGCGCGTACTCGCAGCGGCGCAGCGGTGAAGTCTGATCGACCACATCCGCGTCTACTTCCAAATGATCCCCGGTCCGGTGGGGCGGCCCCAGGGTCACCACCGGCGGCGTGTTGTCGATCATCACCGGCGAGCTGACCAGCTCATCTTCGCGGGCCACGGTAGCGGCGTTCGAAGGCCGGTCGGAAGCCACCACGCGGAAAAAATAGCGCCCGTCGGCCAGGATGTCGCCATCCAGCAGCATGGAGTTCTCGAACATATTCGCCCGCAGCAGCTTCCATTCCTTCTCGTCTTCGCCGCGGAAATATAGCGAATAGACCAGCCGATCGCCGTCCGGATCGTCGGCCTGCCAGGTGACCTGGATCTGCGCCCCCGCGCCGTGCGTCAGCGTCTGGGTGGGAGTGCCGGCGGCCACCGATGATTCCCCCGTATCTGTCACCGTAATGCTATAGGCCGCGGTCGTCGAGCTCGCCACCGGGGTCTTCTGTGAACTAGTCGCACCCGATGCCTGCGTGGTTACGTTGATGCTGCGAACCTGCGGCGGATTATTTTGCGGCAAATACGCCAGGCTCACGTTCTCCACCACCGCGCCCGGCCCGCTCAGCTCGGCGCGCCATTGAATGTATCGGGCGTTGGGACTCCGGATCATGGAGTTTTGGGGATCGGACAGCGGTTCCGACCAATCGCTCCACGTTTTATCCGGCCGCGCCGAATTTCCAGATCGAGTGACGAAGCTCACCTTTCCACCTGGGCTGCGCCAGCTCAGACGTCCCCAGCGAGCCACAGTGCCCGAATCATGCACCGGCGTTTCGTAGGTTCCATTCGCGCCCTCGGCGCCGCTCAAGCGGAAAAGCTTGCCCATATCGCCCGTGGCGGCGAGTAAACCATTCGGGGCTGCCACCAGACGCGTTGCTTCGCCCTCATTGGTCTCCACCAGCAGGGCGGCTTTGCGATCCGCGGTGAGCCGGTAAATTCGGCCCTGCGCGTCGGTGGCGAAGACGATAGAGCCGGCCGGCTCCACCAACATGCTATAGACGTTCTCTTCCTTCGAAGTCCATAACGTTTCGACAGTCGCATCCGGGTTGATCCTGTACACGGCCGATTTCTCGACACCCGGAATCTCCGTGAGCGGCGTGGTGGTGGCGCTCACCGTCTGGACCGGCTGCGTTTGAGGTCTGGCGGCTTCAGTCTTCGGCTTGACCTCCGGACCGGCCTGTGCGGACTGGTCGGTGACCGTGATGGATGTCGCCGGCGCCGTCACAGTGACGCTCATGGGGCTGCTCAGCGCGGGCGTGAGTGGTCCGGAGCGGTTGGCAATAGAGCCGCCCAGCGCCGCTGCGTAGACCGTTCCGTCGGGCATCGGGACGATGGCCCGAATCTCCGGAAGATTCGCGTCGTATAGCACGAACGCCTTCTCCCGGGCGCTGATGCGATAGAGAATGCCGTTGGGCTCCGACCCGGCCAGCACATTTCCGCGAGTATCGCAGGCCAGCGCGGTCACGTGCGATTGCCCGGATTCGTAATAAAGCTCGGATTTTCCGGACTTATCCACGCGATATACATTGCCCGGATCTCCGGTGCCGACGAAAAGGCTTCCATCTTTGTCAAAGGCCAGGGCCCAGATGTACTTGGTCTTGGGCGCGAACAGTTCGGTGGCCTTGCCCTTATCGATGCGGTACACCTTGCCATCTGGCGATGTGGCGGCGTAAACGACACCAGCCGAATCCACTGCGACGGCGAAGAGCTCGGGCTCGTCAGCCGTCCACACCAGAGTGCCGGCGCCCGAAGAAGTGACGCGATACAGCCGGCCGCGATGTCCGGTGCCGGCATAGTACGAACCATCGAGACCTGGCGCAACGCTCCAGATAACGGTCTGACCAGAGGAGAAGACAGTTTCGAGCTTAGGCGCCAGCGTCAGCTTTCCATTTTGGTCCAGAGAGACTCCGGTGAATCGGCCTTTCAGAAAATCCTGATAGGTGTTCATCTCCCAGGTGGTGCTGGTGGCGGCCCACAGGGAGCCGGTTGCAACGCAGCCCAGCAGTAACACCGGAAACGCGGTCTTCATTCCTTCACGTCCACCGCGACGGTCTTAGATCCCGTAACCACCGTATTGGCGGTTTCGATCTGCAACTCAGCGATCTTTGACCCGTGCGGGAACCAGAGTCCCTGGGCCGCCTGCGCCTTGTTCAGAATCAATCCGACCGATGCCGGCGGATCCGGCAGGTCCTGGCCCTGCACTTGAAATGCCGGATCGGTCCGCCACACCCGCACGTAAGCATTGGTATTAGGCCGCAGATTATTCAGGAAGGAAACCAGTTGCGTGGGTGACTTCGGCACGGTCGCGGCCAGTTGTTGATAGTCCAGCAGATTCGAAGAAGTGGCATCAGAAACGGTGAAGTTCAGCGGTCCATAGGGCGCTCCGACAGGCAGCGTGTAGCGCACGCTCTTCTGCATTTCGACGCCGTTTTCTCCGGTAAACGTAACCGTCAGATCCACTGGCTGGCCCGGGTGGGCCTCTTTGGGCGAAGCCGTAACCTGGTCGATTTGCAGCAGTCGTTTTCGCTCCGACGCGTCAATCTCCAGCGTGATGTTCTTGACTTTGAGGGCATCGAAACCGGCGGCCATCAGATAGGCCAGCGGCGAGCTGACCCCCGCGGAAGCTTGGACCGGAACGTTGAAGTCGCCGGAGTAAGTATTGTCAAGCCGCAGAGGCTGGATGCCGTGCTGAAACTCGATTGCGCCGCGCAGCGAGTAACTGGCCAGGCCCAGCGTTCGCTCGGTCGCATCAATGGCCGAGTACACGGCCATTTGCAGAATAAAGGGTGATAGCACTCGATCGTTCACCAACTGCATGTGATAAGCCAGCGGAGCGCGCCGGCCATCCTTCACCGTGATGGCCACCGGGACGGTTTCGGCCTTTCGACCCAATTCGCCATAAATACTGGTGCTGCGGTCCTGCGTGATGGTTCCCATCCACTCGCGCGCTGAAGAGATCTTGAAGGAAGCGGCCAGATTGGGGAGCAGCGCCAGCACTTCCGCGCGCGCGAAAGGTAGCTCGGTCTCGCCGACCGACATAAATCTGTGCCCAAAAGCATAGAGGCGCTTGCCGTCCACATCGGTTACGGTGCCCTCCGCTCCGATGGTGAGGTCCCCCG
>DATMMD010000150.1:0-26247 GCA_035569875.1 Bryobacteraceae bacterium | reverse complement strand
CGTACTGGAAGAAGGCGATCTTGCCAGAAGCAAACTTGGTGTCGTCGCGCAGCAATCCGTTAGCAGACAGCCGGTGTTCTTCGCGGTCGGCGTGAAGTTTCACTTAAGAGAAACCTTGGGTTTTATCCCGTTACTTTCAGTTTATCCAAAATGCGGAACAAAGGCAGAGCCACGGCCGCATTAAGGAGCCCAAAAATGAGAGTTTGCTGGACATCGAAGCTCAGCGCTTCCCCGAGCAAGGCGCGATCCAGCACCCAATAAAAGAACTGATGAAAGAAGTAGAAAAAAAAGCTAAGAATGAAGGTCACGAAGGGGTTGTCAACGTCGAATCGCATGCTGACCGAGGCGGCGAAGTAACCCACGAGTGTCTTGACGATACCGAACATGCCGATGGGCTGATGCGACAAGGAATCCTGCACCAGTCCGATAGACATGCCATAGAAAACAGAGGCGATCGGGGCCCGGCTGCTGAGCGCGAAATGAACCGTGATCAGGAGCGGCAGTTCCAGGTACGACAGAAATGAAACAAAACGCGGGACATACACCTGGAACAGGATCGCGACCAGGGGCACGGTCACGAGCCAAATGAAGCGAAAACGCTCCGTGTCCTTGCGCGGCTCGGTTAGTAAATGCTCCGTGTACTCGGTCATGGATTGGGAACGACAGGTGGTTTGGGCGCCGCTGGTGCTGGTGTGATCGGGGGTGGTGCGGCGGTGGCCGGTCGGGTGGCGGGTTTGCCGCTTCCTGCGGGCTTTTCAGTTTTCGGAGCGGGAGCGGGGACGACATCCGACCCAGGATCGGCATCCGTAGGATCGGTAACCAAAATGGGTGCCGCCGGCCGTGGCTTCGGTTTCGGCGCCGTGGCCGCGGATTCCCCGGCCCGACCGCCATTGGCATCCGCCGGCTGCGAACCGCCCGATTTTTGAGCTGTTGTACCGGCATTGCCGTCGGCCGGAGCGGCGGGCTTAGGAGGAGCCGCGGGAGTGAGGTTGGGAAGCGGCGAAGCTCCGCGAATGCCTTGCATTTTTGTAAAATCCGGTGGTTTCGAGCCGGGAATACCCTCCCCAAAAACGTGTTTCTGCTCCGTGCCGATCTGCTTGTATTGCTGGCGTAGGCGGTCGGCGTCGGTGGCCAAAGCCGTCGGCTGGCCGGTGGGTTGGGGAGTTCCAGCGACGTTGTCCGCCGGTGGCTGTAGGATCTTGTAGCCCGGGGATGCTATCTCACCATCCGGAATCTGCTGGTGCACGCCCTGGAGCAAAACCAAAACCTCTTCCACGCTCCCGCTTTGGAGGCCGCTCGGGTTGAGGTAGATC
The DNA here is from genome assembly GCA_035569875.1 of Bryobacteraceae bacterium. GTDB lineage: Bacteria > Acidobacteriota > Terriglobia > Bryobacterales > Bryobacteraceae > Palsa-89. The sequence goes on along the minus strand of DATMMD010000150.1, from coordinate 24,934 downwards.
TCCTTGAAATTCTTCCCATTGCGGGCAGCGCTCACCTGGCCGACTGGAAAACCCTTGGGGAAGATGCGGTCGTCACCGGAAGTGTAGAACCATTCGCCACCATCCACTTTTTCTTCATTCTGCACATAGTCGACTAGGGTGTCGCTATGACCCTGGCCTTTGAGCGTGCCTCGAACACGATTCTTTTGCGAAATCACGCCCGCCGCGAATGTGGGATCTGTGATCAGCATCACCAACGAAGCCGTCGGATACGCATCCACCACCTTTCCGACGATGCCGTCTGGCGTCACCACAGCCATGCCGCTTTCGACACCGCTGGTGGACCCGCGATCGACGAATACCACTTTCGAGTTCGACCCGGTCCCATTGCCGATCACCCGGGCGGCGACGGTCTTGGAGGGAGACTGGGCCTGGAAAACGCTCAGCGCCCGGGCGCGATCGGCGGTACCCAACTCAGCTTTCAGGTAATGGTTTTCCATCTTGAGCTGGCCGTTATCTTGCCTGAGCTTTTCGTTCTCGCCGCGCACATTCAGGAGGACGAAGTAGTCTACGACGAAGCCCCAGGTGTAGCGGCGCACCAGTTCCAGCGCCGTCTCCACGGGAGTCACGGCCGTAACCGCCCAGACCCGCATCAAGGGGACGTTATTGTTGGTTTTGACCTGATAGGCAATCAGCAGCAACTGCGCCACGATCACGATCAGCAGGACCGTGAGGTTGCGGTAGCGGCTGAGGAAGAAGTCCATACGTTACTACTTTTTATATGCGGACGCCCAGAGGTCCGCTGCCAGCGCCCTCGCCTTTACCTTCCAGCTTATTCGATCGCCACTCTATTATTCAATTGCTACTCTTCGGAGCAATTTGAAATCCGTTAGCATTTTGCCGGTTCCAAGCACGACGCTCGCCAGAGGATCCTCGGCGATGGACACCGGCAGGCCAGTCTCTTCACGAATCCTTTTATCCAAATTCTTCAACAATGCGCCCCCTCCCGTCAAAACGATTCCCCGGTCGCTGATGTCGGCGCTGAGCTCTGGGGGCGTCCGTTCCAGCGCAACCCGGATAGCGTTCATTATGGTTGCGACGCACTCCGATAGCGCCTCACGAATCTCGCTGTCGTCGATTGTGAGGGTTTTTGGCACACCTTCAATCAAATTCCGTCCCTTTATTTCCATCGTCAGGGGCTTATCAAGAGGATAGGCCGAACCAATCTGAATTTTGATCGCTTCGCCGGTTCGTTCGCCGATCAGCAGGTTATATTTACGTTTCAAATACTGCATGATGGCGTCGTCCATGTAGTTGCCGGCCACGCGAACGGAGCGCGAATAGACAATGCCTGAAAGCGAAATTACAGCTACGTCGGTGGTTCCACCGCCGATATCGACCACCATGTTGCCCGACGGCTCGGTGACCGGCAGACCAGCGCCGATGGCAGCCACCATGGCTTGCTCAACCAGATGAACTTCGCTGGCCTTGGCGCGATAAGCGGAATCGATGACCGCGCGCTTTTCCACCTGGGTTATTTCGCTCGGGACACCGATGACGATGCGCGGATGCACCAGCACCTTGCGCCCGTGCGCCTTCAGGATGAAATAGTTGAGCATGCGTTCGGTGACTTTGAAATCGGCGATGACGCCGTCTTTCATGGGACGGATGGCAACAATGTTGCCGGGAGTGCGGCCCAACATCTCCTTGGCTTGCTGGCCGACCGCTTCCACCTCACCATTGGTCTTGTTGATGGCGACGATGGACGGTTCGTTGACGACGATCCCTTTGCCTTTCGCGTAGACGAGCGTGTTGGCAGTGCCTAGGTCGATCGCCAAATCGGAAGAAAACAGGCTAAACAGCGAGCGGACGTTCATGGATTAGAGACTCTTCGGTAGCTCACTCAACTTAATATGGGCTACGTACACCCATTCTTCGTCATTTCCGAGAGGATATGTTAGGGGATGCGCGAACAATTCACAGTAACACACCTTAGGCCGGACGGGTACGATTTTTGCAGCGCCCACGGCGAGTTCTGAGGGGGCCCAGTCGAACGCTGGGTTCAGTTTGCAATTTTGCGATGTCAGCCCTGAGCGACGCGGAATGCCTGGCTATAAACCCAAGACATACAGCACCCGATCGGCCGCAATAGCCACGTGTTGACGGCCGTCGATGTTGAACGAGATCGGATTGGACGCCACCGCCCCGCCAGCCTGAAAATCCCACAAGGGTTTTCCCGTGTGGGCATCCAGGGCGAAGAAATTCCCTTCGTTCGTGCCGCTGAAGACTAGACCGCCGGCCGTCGCCAGCACACCGGCCCACGGCGGCGACTGTAGGCGAAACTCCCATAGCATCTTCCCCGTCGTAGCTTCGAGAGCACGGATGGCGCCCCAGGCGTCGTCGCGAGGCACCTGTTGTTCGCCACCACCGGCGAAGAATGTGCCCGGCTTGTAATCCGCTTCACGCTTGAAGTAAATCGAACCTAGCTCCCGCACCGAGACATAGAACACGCCCGACTGCGGATTGTAGGACGGGCTGAACCAGACAGTGGCCCCGTTGAGGCTGGGCCATACCAGCGTGCCTTGCTCGCTCGGCTCCATGCCAGGAATGAGCATGGGACGGCCGTGGTCGTCCAGACCCTTCGCCCAGGTCTGATGCGCATATTCCTTGCCCGTGAGAAACTCGCCGGTTTCCCGGTCCAGGACGTAATAAAACGCATTGCGGTTCGCATTTGCCACTAGCTTTCGCCGCTGGCCCCGAACCTCTCCGTCGAACAGCACCGGGACATGCGTGGAATCCCAATCGTGGGTATCGTGAGGAGTGAATTGGAAGTGCCAGCGCAAGGCGCCGGTATCGCCATCAAGCGCGACCAGCGAGCAGGTGTAAAGATTATCGCCGGGCCGCGAATCGCCGTTCCAGTCCGGACCCGGATTTCCGATGCCCCAATAGACCAGGTTCTGATCCGGATCATAAGCACCCGTAACCCAGCTGGTGCCTCCACCAGTCTTCCAGGCATCGGGCGTCCAGGATTCGTGTCCTTTTTCACCGGGGCTCGGAATGGTCCAGAAGCGCCAGACCCGCTTGCCGGTCTTAGCGTCGTAGGCATCCACGAAACCGCGAACGCCCGCCTCGCCGCCACTGACCCCGATGATCACCTTATCTCGAATCGCCAGCGGCGCCATCGTCAGGCTGTAGCCGGGCTTGTAGTCGGCCACTTTGGCGGACCAGCGCTCATGTCCGCTCTTTATGTCGAGGGCAACCAGGTCGCAATCGAGCGTAGCGACGTACAATTTGTCATCCAGGATGGCGGCGCCGCGGTTGACGCGTCCAAACCCGATGGACTGATAGTCGGACGGAATCGGACGAGTCCATTTCCACAGCGGACGTCCGGTCTTCAAATCCAGGGCGGCGGCGTGGTTCGGACCAGTGATGTACATCACGCCGTCGGCAACAATGGGCGACACCTCGATGCGTGGCTCGGCATATTGGTAGGCCCATTTCACTTTGAGCCCCGCGACGTTGGCAGGTGTGATGTGCGTCAAAGGCGAGAATCGATGGCCGGAATAATTGCGCGAGTAGGTTAGCCAACTCCCAGGCTCGCGGTCGGCATTGACGATTCGTTCATAAGGCACCTGCGCCGCAAGCGCGGAAGCAAGCAGAAATGCGCCGTTGAGTCTCACGATTTACCGCGCAAGGTCGACAGATACGCGGTCAGGTCGGTCAGCTCCTCTGGAGTGAGCGTGCGTTCATAGGATGGCATGGGACTCTTTCCTCTCAGTTTCTGGAGTTCGCGAAGGTCCGACTTGCGATAGCTGCGAAACTCACTTTTCGAATCCTTGATTTGGATCGAAAAGGGATCTTCATTCAACCGGATTCCACGAATGGTCGAGCCATTGGCCAGGACCAGTTCCACCAGGAGAAAATCTTCGGGAATGGCGGCTTCCGGCGCGACGATGGATTCGCGCAGATGAGCCGCGCTTCGGCGAGCTCCAATATCAGTCAGCTCCGGACCAAAGCCAGAGCCTTGGCCCCGGATCATGTGACAGCCGGCGCAGCCTTTCGCCAGGTAGACATGCTCACCGCGCGATGGATCCCCCGCGACGGGCGCTTCCGGCATGGCGCCCAACGATTTGACGAACGCCGCGACGCTCGCGACTTCATGCGGGGTCAATTGCCACGCCCCGGGCATCTCCGGCGCAATTCCATTCGCGATTACCTTGCGGAGCGCGGCATCGTCCGGCGCTTGGTTGAGCGTAGGGCGGTGCAGGTTGGGCCCCCTGCTGCCCTCCCCAGTCTCGCCATGGCAGACGGCACACTGCGATTCAAATAGCCGCTTGCCGAGCGCCGGATCACTCGCGGGCTCAGCGGTCGTTTGAGCGAACGCACACGGAATTCCGATTAGAGGGAAAATCCACCACAACCACAAGATGCTTCGAATATGACATAACGAAGGAGGAGTTGTCACTTATAATCACGAGTTCACTTATGACCGCGAAAATAGCTTTTATCGTTTTAGTCTCGTCCCTGGTGCTCAGTGCGCAACCTGCATCGCCTGCCCGCTACGTCGGATCCGCGGCGTGCCAGCAATGCCACTCCGAGATATACGCTCGTTGGAAAAAGACACGCATGGCGAACGTGATCCGCGATCCGAAACAATATCCCGACGCTATCATCCCGGATCTGACAAAACCAGATCCGTTGGTCACCTTCACCAAAGATGACATCGCTTTCGTTTATGGGAGCAAGTGGAAGCAGCGATATTTCAAGCAGGTTGGAAACGACTACTATCCGTTCCCTGCTCAGTGGGACGTCACGCACAAGATGTGGCGGCCTTACTTCGCCCAGAACGGGACGGATTGGTGGACTCAATTCTATCCCGCCGATAATATGAAGCGCCCCACTGGCCCGTTATGCGACGGTTGTCATTCCGTCAACTACAACGTTGAGACCAAGGCGGTCAGCGAATGGAACGTCGGCTGCGAGAAGTGCCATGGCGCTGGCGGTGATCACGCACGGCAGCCCAGCCGCTCCAACATCGTCAATCCAGCGCGGCTCGACTCCATCGAGGCAAATGACATCTGCTTCCAGTGCCACTCCCAAGGGCGTCCTCTGAAGAACCCCATCGCCGGCCAGTATTATGATTGGCCGGCCGGCTATCGCGCGGGTCTGAAGCTGGAGAATTATTGGCAATTAGAGGATCATAAACTCGGCGAGACGACATTCACTCATTTCGCCGATGGCACCGCGCACAAGAATCGGATGCAGGGCAACGACTTTGTGAACAGCGTGATGTATACGCGCGGCGTGACCTGCTTCAGTTGCCACGATGTGCATGGCACAGCCAACAATGCCGACCTATTGAAGCCTGCCAGCGTAATGTGTCTGGAGTGTCACGGTCCGAATTCTCCTAATGGCCCGCACGGCGTTGCCAGCATCGAGGAGCATACGCATCACAAGGCGGGCGCTAGCGGCAACGAATGCGTGGCCTGCCACATGCCTCAAATCGAGCAGACTATTGCGGATGTAATGGTCCGTAGCCATACATTTAAATTCATCTCGCCCATATTGACTGAAACGTTGAAGGTTCCGAATCCGTGCACGAGTTGTCACACGCAAGAATCGCTGCAGTGGGCGACGAATGCGCTGAGAAGCTGGAAGGGCAAGTCTCCGTGGCGGGTAGCTAATTAGTCGTCAGCCGGGTCCACGGGCGCAGCCAGGATTTTGCGTTTCCGGACCGGGTTCAGCAGCGCGTCCTTTTCACCTAAACGAATACGGCACGCTTCGCAGTTGACCAGATGTTCTTTCAGTTTGATCACTTCCGGCACTGTCAGCCCTTTGCCGACGACGTAGAGTGAAAGCAGGTCGTCTTCGATGTGCGGGCTGGGCTGGCCGGAATTCTGGGACATGTCTTGAATCAGAATTCCAGCATCGAAGCTTCCGTCCAAAGGCCGGCAGTATCGAATCTGTCCAAAGATGACGACGTTGCGCTGCAGTGTGACTTTCACTTCCGCGCCCCTGTTTATGCTGGACTCCAGCTTAAGGCGCAGTCCGGACTTGGAAACGTCTAACACCGTCGCTGGACATCGACCAGTGCCTCCGTTCACGACCTCCACTTCGGCTGGATCGTTGGTCGGATAGCGAGCCTCACGTCGCTTTTCAAGAAAGAGCGCGCCCCGGCTTGCAGCCGTGGCAGTAGCGTCACCGGCCGCGCGGCCCGATCGTTGTGGCAAAGCCAGTGTTTGTTCTTCCCGTGACAGGCGTGCCTTGTTCAGTTGAGCTGCCAATTTTCTTTCGTCCTTTTTCACAGGGGACCGCTGCAGTTAGTCCGCTGCTGATAACCGCTGCAGCGCGAGCCTAAGAAACTTTATCGTCAGAGACTATATCGTCGGGTTTCAGGAATTGTTTAGCCTAGAGCTGCGTTCCGTACCATCCCTAAGGCAAGCGCCTTAGGACGAGACCCGACGGCGCATCCGGCTCCCGTCCTTTTCCTTCGCTTTGGCCCTCGGCGGATGAAAGACGTCCTGAATCACAATGCCGGAGTGGAAACCGCCACGCGCCGGCCGGCAATACTGAACTTCCCCGAAGATGACGACTTGCTTCTCCAGCGTGATCTTGATTTGAGCGCCCTTGCCGATCGTGGTTTCTGACTGCAGGCACAGCCCGGATCTCGAAATATCCACGATGGACGCTGTCACCCGCTGAAATCCAGCTTGCAGGATCTCGACCTCGACGGGATCATTGGTCTGATAGCGAGTTTCCCGCCGCTGCTCCAGCCTTTCCCGCCTTTTGGCAAGGAAGGCCTTTAGCTCGGCATAGCCAACCGAGGGCGTACTCTTTGGCTGCATGGCGATAGCCTGGGAATCTATCGTCGGCATCGGTCAAAGTCTTTACACCCACTGGTACGGCGGTACTATTCAGCGGACACGTCTATCCGAGGCCAGAAACCCAAAACTAGAAACTAGAAACTACTATACTTTGGACATGGTCCGAAGACTGCTCGCGTCGGCGTTGCTGATGGCTCCCCTGGGGCTGCCCGTTCACGCCAAAATGCCGCTGGATGAATTTAAGACCAGGCGCGTAAATTTGCGGAGCTCGCTGGACGGCGTGCTGGTGCTGTTCGGGCATGTGGAAGGTCGTGACGAAGTTTTTCGAGTCGCCGAAGAACCGAATTTCTATTACGTCACGGGCTGGACCCAGCCGGGAGCGCGGCTACTGCTAACACCGACTCGCGAAGTGTTGTTCCTGCCGCATCACAACGAACGTTTGGAGCATTTTCAGGGGAGGCGTTCATCGGCCGAAGACGCGGATGTCCATGCTTTGACCGGTTTTGAAGAAGTCCGGCCTATCGAGAAGTTCGAGTACGAGCTGAACCAGGCGCTGAGCGAGCAGGCCAACTTGTACGCCCCGCTGAGTCAGCCTGGCATCGAGAAATTGAAGACGCTTTATCCCTTTCGAGAGATTTCCGATGCGGTTCCGATCATCACCAGGCTGAGGGTGAAGAAGTCAGCCGCGGAACTTGCGGCCATTCAACATGCCACCGACGTAAGCGTGGAAGCCCATCGCGCGGCGTGGAAACGGATGGCGCCCGGGCTCTCCGAGTATCAAATCGCAGCCGTGCTCTGGAGTACCTATATCGAAAGCGGCTGTGAGGGCGTGGCTTACTCGCCGATCGTCGGCTCTGGGATCAACAGTACCATCCTGCATTACTCCGCCAACCAGCGCCGCATGGACACTGGGGAGGTAGTGGTGATGGACGCGGCCGCCCAATGCGATGATTATGCCAGCGACATCACTCGCACCGTGCCGGTAGGAAGCAAGTTCACCCCACGCCAGCGCGAGATTTACAAGATCGTGCTGGGAGCGCAAAAGGCCGCGATTGCCGCGCTGAAGCCGGGTGTACGAATGGCCGGACCCGGGGATAGCCTCACCAAAATTGCGCGCGACTATATGGACGCTCATGGCCGGGACCAACACGGCGAACCGCTCGGAAAATACTTCATCCATGGGCTCGGGCACCAGGTTGGATTGCAGGTGCACGATCCCGGTGTCGATGGCCCGCTCGAGGCCGGCATGGTGGTCACCGTCGAACCCGGCATTTACATTCCCGAGGAGAGCATCGGCGTACGGATCGAGGATGTAGTGCTGGTGACCGAAAATGGCGCCAAGGTGCTAAGTGCGGCGCTGCCGAAGGAAGCTGACGAGATTGAAAAGGCCGTCGCCAAGTAAGCAGACCCTCGGCTACATCGCTCTGCTCGGTGTGGCGCTGACGGTTGCGATCGTCTCCGGCTGGCTCGCGACTCCGATCGACGATTACGCGTACGATTGGATGTTTCGTCTCTACCCGCCGGCCGTCACCAGCCCGCATTGCATCATTCTGGCGATCGATGATCCGACTTATAGTGCGATGGGGGGCGTCCGGGAGTATCGCACCATGTTGGCCACGGCTCTGGAACTAATTGCGCCGGCTCGACCCAAAGTGGTCGCTGTCGACCTCGTCCTCGCCGACACCGAAGATCCGGCCGAAGATGCGCGCCTGGAACGCGCCACGCGGGGAATCAGGAATCTGGTGCTGGTCGCCCATCTTTCGAACGGCCGCTGGGAGAACCCGCTCCCGCGCTTCCTAGCCGGCGGCGCCGTCCTGGGCCATGACAAAGCCGACGAGGATTCCAAGGACGGAGTCACGCGAACCATTCCGCTCGAACAGAGGGCGGGCCGCGAGCGGAACTGGGCTTTGGCGTTGGAAGCCTTTCGATTGGCGCGCGGAAAACCAATTGTCGAGTCGCCTGATGATCTGCAGATTGGAAACGAGTTGATTCCCGCGGCCCGCGCGAATGATGGGAACCGGGGTTTGCGCATTCTTTTCACCCGTGAACCGATTCCTCAAGTCTCGCTGAAGGACCTGGTGGACAAACCGGAGCTGGCCGCTAGGTTTCATGGACAAGTAGTGTTCCTGGGGGTAACTTCCATTTCCGGTTCCTATGATCGCGTTGCGACGCCTTTCGGCCAAGGCCGGATTCCAGGCGTCGAAGTGCATGCCCAGCTTTTCGAAACACTGGAGCGCGGTCAGTTCCTGACCGATGCAGCCCCTTCGTCGGTGCTTGGTTTCTGCCTGTTTACCGGGGTTCTCGCGGGTCTGATCTTCGCGCTGCTGAATGGGTGGCCGGCATATCTCGCAGGTGGAGCGCTCTTGATTGCCGTGCATATTACACCGCTTCTGTTTTTTCGGAACGGCATTGCGTTTCCGTACTTCGCGCCCCTGGCTTCCGCCTGGCTCACCTCCGCCGTCGCCGCCAGTTATCAGCATTTCGTGGTTCGCCGCCGCCTTTATGAGTCCGAAATAGATCGCAAGCGCTACCAGCAAGCCATCCACTTCGTTACGCACGAGATGCGCACCCCTCTCACGGCTATCCAGGGATCGAGCGAGCTGATGGGCCGCTACGCTCTGACCGAAGAGAAGCGCAAGCAGATCGCCGACATGATCAATCAGGAATCGAAGCGCTTGGCCCGCATGATCCAAACATTTCTGGATGTCGAGCGTCTTTCCGATGGCCAAATCGAGCTCAAGCGCGAGCCATTTCCGGCACGCGACATTGTGGAAACCTGCATTCAGCGCGCTCGCCCGTTGGCGGAGCACAAGAATATTCGCATCCGGACCAACGTGCTGGAGGGTGAGCTGCAGGGCGATCGTGAATTGATGGAATACGCCGTTTACAATCTACTGACCAATGCCGTCAAATACTCCAATGCCGATACGGAAATCACGGCCTGGTGCCTGCCTCAAGGCGATCAGTTGCGGCTCTCGGTGCAAGACCAGGGCATCGGAATGGACGCCCGTGAATTGCGCCAGATTTTCCAGAAGTTTTACCGGACTAAGCGGGCCGAGGCTTCCGGAGAGGCTGGAACCGGGATCGGACTTTCGATTGTTGAACAGATCGTACACCATCACGGCGGGAAAATGGAGGTCACCAGCGAACCTGGTAAAGGTTCCTGCTTTACAGTTGTGCTGCCAGCCTACTCGCGTGCGTCCCAACCACCCCCTGTGTCAGTCTAGTAGGTAGGTATTCTACCAGTGCAACGATTGTTAGTAGTCGAAGACGACAACTCCGTAAGAGATACGATTACGACTTTCCTCGAGTTGGAGGGCTATCGTGTGGACGCGGTTTCTTCGACGCGCGAAGCGCTTGATCGCTTGCGTAGCGACTCATATCCCATCGTTATCTCAGACATTTATCTGGATGAACGGACTGGTCTGGACATTTTGGAGACAGCCCGCCAGAACAATCCCAAGTGCGCAGTCATTCTGATGACCGGGCGGGGCACTATGGAAACCGTGATGCAAGCTACACAAGGCGGGGCGTTCGATTACATCGCGAAGCCGTTCGAGTTGGATCGCATGCTGGATACGGTGAAGCGCGCCGAAGCTACTCTCGGCGATCAGGCAGAGGAGAAGGAATCCGAAATCGACGATCTACCGGCCAGCGAAATGATCGGCAGCTCGGCACGAATGATCGAGATTTATAAGACGATTTCGCTGGTGGCGCCAACCAACGCAACCGTTCTGATCGAAGGCGAAACGGGGACCGGCAAAGAGATGATCGCGCGCATGATCCACAACAATAGCCCTCGCGCGCAGCAGCCGTTCGTGCCGGTGGATTGCGGATCCATTGCGCCGTCGCTGATCGAAAGCGAACTCTTCGGCGCCATGAAGGGCGCTTACACCGGCGCCGACCGCGACCGCATGGGCGTTTTCGAGGCCGCCAACAACGGGACGACCTTCCTGGACGAGATTGGCGACCTGGAGCTCGGCTTTCAACTCAATCTGCTGCGTTTCCTGCAAGAGAAGGAGATCCGCCCGCTGGGTTCGGCGCGCGGTAAGAAAGTGGACGTACGTGTGATTGCCGCCACGAACCGCGACTTGCAAAAGATGGTGGACAACGGCAAATTCCGCGAGGATCTCTGGTATAGGCTCAACGTCGTCCGCATCCTGCTGCCCCCGCTGGTGGAACGCCGCGGCGATGTGCCGCTGCTGGCCCATTACTTTCTGAACCGGTACAACGACCGTTACAGTCAGAAGACCAAGCTGACTCAATCCGGACTTCAAGTACTCGAGAACTACAGTTGGCCAGGCAACGTTCGACAGCTCCAGCACATGATGGAGCGGTTGACTATTCTCGCGCCGCAGAGCCGGATTGACGAGGCTGCGGTGCGCGAAGCGATCGAGTTGACTGAACCTCGCGACAGCGCCAGCGACACCCTGGCCGATACTGAAGCCGATCAGATCCGCCGCGTGCTTTCGGCCACCGGGGGTAACAAAAGCCGCGCCGCTAAGATCCTCGGCATTGAGCGGAAAACGCTATACCGAAAACTTGAACGAATGGGCCTGTAAACCAGTTCCCTGGAGGGGGGCTGTTTTTTCCGAAGTTCGGGCATATAATGGACCCTAGCTCGTGAGTTTTAACGGCATTATAGGGGGTATTCCATGTTTGAGAGCCTCGACGAGCAGATTAAACTTGACGAACATAAGGCGTCATCCAATACGGAACGGCTCATTCGCTGGGCTTTAATCGTATTGCTGTCGGTGATCGTCTTTGGCGGATTGTATTTCGGCGTTCACTTGATGCAATAGGAACGCCCGGCGCATAGGCCTTCGGCTAACAAAACAGTCAGTTCATTGTCGCGTTCGATTGGTTAGCCGAACCCAGGGCTCGCATGACCGCTTTGACGCGGGGCAGGTAGTCAGGTTGCGGGTTGTAGGTCGACAGCTTCTGGTCCACGTTCTTGCCCTTGTACATCTTCGATTTGGCCAGCTTCGACGCTACAAAATGGATTCCCGCCTGTATGGAGGAAAAGCTTTCCCGGCAGGAGTCCCATCCGAACACATTGTTGTTCCTGTAGTCCTTGCCCCCGCTGGATTCGATCATCGAGATGCTAGGCAGAAGCCGCCAGTCGAGTTCATTCTGGTCGGCGGCGATCAGGAAATCGGCGGCTGAGTCGCGGAGCGGGCAGTTGCGATCGGCAAAATACTGCCAAAGGAGCCCTAGCCTGGGGTCGACTGGTTCAATGTGCACCGTGGGCGACGGTTGCTGCATGCTGACGGTAACGGGCGCAGCCAGTAAGCCGACGGCCAATAAAGTCTTGGTCATAGTAATTTCTCCTGCTCGATTTGTGGTCGGATCTTCTCTAAACGGAAGTTGTTGAAAACTAACGGAATACTACAGTAAATAGAGTATCTGATTTAGAATCAGCAAGTTATGGTTATATGGTTGGGCACGAATACATCCCAGTCTAGCACACCGGTCCGAGGCACGGACGGCATGTCAAATCCGGGCGCGATGGGTCCGGTAACCGCCTCCCATCGAGCCGAGGTCCAAGATAGCTGCCACCAAAAGATACAGTAGATTGATTCCGACGACCGGGATGCCGCTATTGAACATCCAGGCGTAAACTAGCGTTGTTAACGGCAAGAAGACGAAGCCCAAGATCAGTAGAAGCAAAGCGTTATGATACGGGCGATCCAGGTAGGTGGAGAAGAAAAAGAGCAGCGCCAAAGCAAGGCGCGGGAACAGCAGAATCAGAATGGCAAGTAAACAGGGCATTCGCGAGGGCGTGATGCTGCTGCCCGTTCGTTGGACGCGTTGATGGTTCGTTTGTTTCTCGGCGTGGCCGAAACTCGAAAGTGGGCGAGATTACTACTTATGCATTGCGAACCGTTCGCCGCTCGATCCGTTTTTCATATTTCTCTCCTCGTATGATGCGCTGGACGTAAATGCCGGGCGTAATGACGTGATCGGGATCGAGCTCACCTGGCTCTACCAACTCCTCCACCTCGGCGATGGTGGTCGTCGCGGCGGTAGCCATCATCGGATTGAAATTACGTGCCGTCTTACGGTAAACCAGGTTCCCCAGGCGATCGCCGCGCCAGGCTTTGACTAACGCATAATCGGCTGTTAGAGCCTGTTCGAGCACATACGTACGGCCGTTGAACTCGCGTAGTTCTTTTCCTTCCGCCACCACGGTTCCAACGCCTGTGGCCGTGTAGAACCCCGGAATCCCGGCACCACCGGCGCGAATGCGCTCTGCCAGCGTCCCTTGCGGCACCAGAGTGAGATCGAGCAGGCCGGCCAGCACCCGTGTTTCGAGCAGCTTGTTCTCGCCCACGTAGCTGCCGACATGCGACGCAATCATTCCTGCTTCGAGCATCAGGCCCATGCCGAAGCCGTCGACACCCATGTTGTTGCTGATGGTGTGCAGACCCTTCACGCCCTTTCGGATGAGCGCTGCGATCAAGTTCTCCGGAATGCCGCACAGCCCGAAGCCTCCGATCATTACGGTGGCGCCGTCAGGAATGTCGGCTACGGCCGCCTCGGCTGTTGCGATTACTTTATTCATGCATACGTTTCGGACTGCGGACGATGAGGGTGGGTTCGGTGGTCTTTTGCACGTCATTGATGGTGACGTCCGGCGCAATCTCTTCGAGCACCAGGCCCTGGGGCGTGACACGGATGACAGCCATCTCGGTGATGATCAGGTCCACCACTCCCAGACCCGTAATCGGCAGGGTGCATTTCTTCAGGATCTTAGGAGCGCCCTGCTTGGTGGTGTGCTCCATGGCTACGATCACGCGCCGCGCTCCGGCCACCAGGTCCATGGCGCCGCCCATCCCCTTCACCATTTTTCCGGGGATCATCCAGTTGGCCAGGCTTCCTGACTCATCCACCTCCATGGCGCCCAGGATGCTGAGGTCCATGTGGCCGCCGCGAATCATGGCGAAGGAATCGGCACTGGAACAATAAGAAGTGCCGGGCAGCTCAGTCACCGTTTCTTTGCCGGCGTTGATCAGGTCTGGGTCTTCGGCGCCCTCGATTGGATAGGGTCCGGCGCCGAGCATACCGTTTTCCGATTGCAGAACGACCTCGATTCCCGGCGGCACGTGATTCGCAACCAAGGTGGGCAGGCCGATGCCCAGGTTGACATAAAAGCCATCTTGAAGTTCCTGGGCGGCGCGGCGGATGATGCGCTCGCGCTTGGCGGCATCCTTCTGCTTTTGGTCCAAACTACCACGTTACAATCAAAACCATGATTCTGCTGAGACCGCTCGTGCCGGCCTTCATAACCTGTGCAGCGCTTGTTGCGGCCGATACTTCCTACCGTGCAACGATCGAGCAGTGGCGCGCACAACACGAGGCCGAGCTTAAGGCTGAGGACGGCTGGCTGACCGTCTCTGGACTGTTCTGGCTCAAGGAAGGCGTCAACCGAGTGGGCTCGAGCGCAACCAGCGAGATCGTTCTGCCACGCGGGCCGGCGGACGTTGGCGCATTCGAAATCCACGGCGGCAAGACGACCTTTCGCGCGGTTCCCGGTGTGACTGTGAAGTTGAATGGCAAACCCGTTGGCGAAGCGACTCTGCTGAAGTCCGACGAGGAGGGTAAGCCGGATAAGATCGGGTTCGACGCGTTCACGATGTTCGTGATTCATCGCGGCGAGCGCTACGCGATTCGACTGAAAGATACCGAGAGCGCCTCGCGCAAAGAGTTCACGGGATTGCACTGGTTTCCAGTGAAGGAAAGGTATCGCGTGGTCGCGAAGTTCGTTCCATATCAACCGCCCAAGATGATTACGATCCCCAACATTCTGGGCGAGACCGAGCAAGACACCAGCCCCGGTTATGTCGTCTTCACGCTGGATGGCCAGTTGCTTCGGCTCGATCCAGTGGTGGAAGACGACCAGTTGTTCTTCATCTTTCACGATCTCACCAGCGGGAAAGGGACGTATCCGGCGGGGCGATTTCTATACACCGATCTTCCGAAAAACGGCGAGGTGGTAATGGACTTCAACCAGGCCCAGAATCCGCCTTGTGCGTTTACAGCTTATGCGACCTGCCCGCTTCCGCCCAAGCAGAATCGCCTGCTGGTTCGGATCGAAGCGGGCGAACTGAATTACGGCCATCACTGACCTCGGCCGTCGGGCGATTGGGTTATTCTGAGTTCATTCTCATGAGAAAAGAATCGTTCGATCCAGGTTTGACAACGCAGTTCAGCGGCGAATTGCGCCGGGCCATCAATCCCGATGGCACGTTCAACGTCCATCGCAAGGGCACGCGGCTGCGGGACGAGAATCTCTACCTCCAGATGATCGATACCACCTGGCCGCGGTTTTTTCTGGTGGTGACGATCGTCTTCCTGGCGGTGAATGTTGCATTTGCTTGGCTATACCTGGCAATCGGAATCGGTCAGCTCCAGGGCACCGAGTCCGAGATGACCGCGTTCGTGAACGCTTTCTTTTTCAGTGTTCATACCCTGACTACGGTCGGCTACGGGAATGTCTTTCCGCGCGGGCCATCAGCCAACGCCGTGGCGGCCCTCGAAGCCGCGACCGGGCTGATGGTATTCGCGGTGATGACCGGGCTCTTGTATGGGCGATTCTCGCGGCCCTCGGCGCGAATTTTATTCAGCAATAACGCGTTGATCGCGCCCTATCAAGATGGCCATAGCCTGCAGTTTCGGATCACCAATGCCCGTAGCAATACGCTGATGAATCTAGAAGCCCGGGTGCTGCTCATGACTGTAACGAATCACGACGGGCGCCTCAAGCGGGATTTCGTCGATCTCGAGCTGGAAAGGCGCAAGGTTTACTTCCTGCCTCTTACGTGGACGATAGTTCACCCGATCGACACCGCCAGTCCGCTATCTGGCAAAACCGCCGACGATTTGAAAAGTATGTCCGCGGAGCTTCTGATTCTCCTTCAGGCATTCGATGATAGCTTTAGCCAGGTGGTTCATTCGATCTACTCGTATCGGCACACCGAGATTGTGTGGGGCGCTAAGTTCGAGCCGGCGTTCAGCGTGGATCCACAGGGTGATTTGGTCTTGGATCTCGACCGGGTCAATGAGCTCAAGATGTTGAGCTAGCGTGCGTATGAAAACGGTTTACGCAAAAGATCGGCGCGAGTGGCGTGCTTGGTTGCAAAAAAATCACGACAAGTGTGATGAAATCTGGCTGGTCTACTACAAGAAAGATTCAGGCCAGCCGCGCGTCCCCTATGAAGACGCAGTGGAAGAGGCGCTGTGTTTCGGATGGATCGACGGGAAGATCAAGAAGATCGATGAAGCCTGCTTCGCTCAGAGATTCACGCCGCGAGTGGCGCGAAGCTCGTGGAACCAGACGAATATCCAACGCGCCGAGCGGTTGATCGCCGCGGGCAAGATGACGTCAGCGGGTCTGGCAGCTTTCAATTCGGAGCAGCGGCGCGAGACTCCGGTGCTGCCGAGCGAGATGCCCAAGGAGTTGGAAGCCAAATTCCGAAAACAGTCCACGGCGTGGAAGAACTACGAGAATTTTCCGCCATATTATAGGAAGATGACTGCCGGGTGGGTAGCCAGCGCCAAGAAAGAAGAGACCCGGCTCGGCCGGCTCGAACAGCTGATCGATTTTTCCGCACGCAACGAGAGGATCAAGTTCATGTAAGTTAGCTTGCGCATCACTCGTATCGAAGCGCGATCATGGGGTCGACCCGAGTGGCGCGGCGCGCGGGTACGTAACAAGCCAGCAGCGCGATCCCGACCAAAAGCAAAGACACGCCAGCGAAAGTGAGCGGGTCGGCCGCCTCCACACCATACAAGAAACCGGCCATCAGCCGGGTGACTGCGAGCGCGGCAACCAAACCGATGACGATTCCAAGTCCGGCCAGCCGGGCGCCTTGCCCGAGCACCATCCGGAAAACATCCCGACGCGCGGCGCCGAGCGCCATGCGGACGCCGATCTCCCGAGTGCGTTGCGCCACCGAATACGAAACCACGCCATACATTCCGATGCAGGCCAGAACCAGGGCGAGCGCTCCGAACGATCCGAGCACCAGCATCGCAAAGCGCGGTTGCGCCATCGAGTTGTCTACAAGGGCAGTCATGGTCGCCACTTTCGCTATTGGCAAACCCGGGTCAATGGACCGGATCGCCTGGCGCGCGCTTTCCAGCATGAAGGCTGGATCGGTCTTGGTGCGCAGCGCAACTTGCATGGTCAGCAACGACACATACGTTTTCTGCGAATAGGGAATGTACATCTCAGGGCCGGGCTGTTGGCGTAACGAGAGATCCTTGACGTCGGCCACCATCCCAACGATGGTCATGACTGGAAATCTCACGCTTCCCAGGCCCAACTGCTTTCCGATGGGGTTCTCGCCCGGCCAATACCTGTTCGCCATCGCGCGGTTGATGATAGCGACCGGCGTGGAGACAGCAGTGTCGGACGCCTGAAACTCCCGGCCGCGCAGCAGAGGCGTGCCAACGGCCGAAAAATAACCGCGGGAAGCCAGGTTGTACGACGCGAACGGCCGGTCGACTTCGCTTTTGGCAGGCCGCCCAATGATGCGGATCGAGCTGCTGTCGGGCGCGCCGTCCAGCGGGACGGTTTTCGCAATACCGGCCGCTTCCACGCCCGGTAGCGTCTGAAGCTGCCCGAGCACCTTGTCGTACAGGGCCACAATACGATTCGTCTCAGCGTACTTGGCATCTGGCAGCGATAACTCGAAAGTGAGAACGCGCGCAGGTCGAAATCCGGGATCCGCCCTGAGCAACCGGAAAAAGGTTTGTGTCAACAGGCTGGCGGCGATTACCAGGACCAAGGCCAGCGCCACTTCCGAAACAAGCAGGGCCTTGCGAATTTTTGGACCGGCGGCATTGTCAACCGATCTTTGGCCGCCCTCCCGGAGCGCATCGGCGAGATTCTCGCGAGTGGCTGGGATGGCGGGCGCCAATCCAAAGAGAATGCCCGTGACGAGAGTTATGCCAAGTGCGAACGCGAAGACTTGAAAGTCGAGAGCGACGTCGGCGAGGCGCGGAATATTGGACGGGGCAAATGTGGTTACGAATTCGATTCCCAGCTCAGCCAACAGAACTCCCACAGCGCCCCCGGCCACTGCGAGCAACAGGCTTTCCGTCAAGAGCTGGCGTAGCAACCTTGCGTTTCCTGCGCCGAGGGCCGCGCGCAGCGTGAATTCGCGCCTGCGTCCGAGCGATCGCGCTAGCAGGAGGCTCGCAACGTTGGAACAAGCTATGAGAAGAACGACGCCCACCGCGCCAAGGATCAGCAATAGAGGCCGCCGCGTGTCTCCCGCCACCTGATGCGCCAAAGGAGTGACGCGGGAATTGAACCAGTCTTTGCCCTGCGGTCCGTATTGCTGTTCGAGGCGCCTCGCGAATACGTCCATTTCCGCTTGGGCCTGTCTAATCGAAACACCGGGCTTCAATCGTCCAATCACCGCAAGCTCGGAGGGATCGTAGGGATGCAGCGGCGCCGGCGGAAGGGCCAGCGGAACCCACAACTGTGCTTCGCGCGGAAAAGGAAAGCTTCCGGGCATCTCCGTGCTGCGAGGGAACGCGAATCCAGGCGGCATGACGCCCACCACGGTATACGGAGACCCGTTCAACTCCACGGCTCGGCCGAGAATCGCGGGATCGCTCGAGAACCTGTCACGCCATAGCTGATCGGTGAGGATCACCTCATGCTCGTGGCCGGGCTGATCCTCCGCTGAAGTGAAGACACGCCCGATCTCCGGCGCCACGCCCAGAGCCGGAAAGAAACCCGCCGAGGCGCGGATGCCTTCCAAGCGCAGAGGGTCGCCTGAACCGGTGAGATTGAATGAATCGCTCTTGAAGGCGCCCAAATGCTGGAAAGCTTTCGATTCGCGCCGCAGGACATGAAATTCGCGCAAATCCCAGGGGATCTCTTCGTAACCGAGATTGAGGCCGGCGGGAGCTAGCCGCCGAGGAATGACGATCCTCTCGGAATTCGGATAGGGCAGCGGCTTCAGTAGGATGGCGTTGACCAGGCTGAAGACAGCGGTGCTCGCGCCAATGCCGAGCGCCAGCGTGACGACGGCGACAATTGTGAAGCCCCTGGTCTTGGTGAGTGTCCGTAAACCATATTTCAGATCCTGAAACAACGTGACCATGCTCGTATCTTGACAGGTTTACTACGCGCGCCGCGGGGGTAGGAGATCGCTC
Source organism: Bryobacteraceae bacterium (assembly GCA_035569875.1). Taxonomy (GTDB): domain Bacteria; phylum Acidobacteriota; class Terriglobia; order Bryobacterales; family Bryobacteraceae; genus Palsa-89. The sequence continues at coordinate 5,957 of DATMMD010000150.1, read as the reverse complement.
GGCTATCAACATCCGGTGGTCAGTATTTGCGGCCGTCCGTAGTTCTCAAGAGCGGACCGTAAGGCGGCCGCTTCCGCGTCCGCTCCCGACCAGTATTCCTTTTCGGCGCCGTTTTGGCGGTTGGCGATGGCCAGGGCCTGGGTTCGTTTTGCAGTCTGCGTTTTCGACGCCAGGGGAGGAGCTTCTCGCATGAAGGCGCGGGGAAGCGTGGGCGCGAGTGCGGCGTCTGTTTGCAACGATTTGAGTTCGCGGAGCGAGCGATGGAAGCTGCGCTCGATGCGGGTTTGGTGGCGGGCGAGACGATCGAGTTTAGCGGTCAGCTCGGGGCTATCGAGGATGTCGAGGTAGGTTGCGGCTGAGGCGGTCAGCTCCGCTTCCATGCCGCGGATGCGGCGGAGATTCCAGGCGGAAGTGACGAGCAGGTCGAATAGAATTTGTTGCAGGGCGCCTTGCGGGCGGATGTCGGCTTGGAGCTGGGCGTGTAGTTCGTCGAATTCTTCGCGGTCCTCAGCAGCGATGACGAGCTGGGCGGCGGTGAGTCCATGTGTGCGGGCATTCTGTGAAGAGCGGGCCTTGCCATCGCCGGTCCGGGGACCGGTGCTCAGGCGGGCATTGGCGGCGTTGGCGGTTTGGTGTGCTTCTGAGAGCATTGCATCGTTCATAAAGAAGATTCGTCCTGTTCAATTCTAGGAGCGCGGGCGGCGACTCCAAGGGGTCGGACGTGGGAAGTGACGAGGAATGCGGGAGATGGGGATGAGCGAGTGGAGTGACTCACCCATGCCGGCGCGAACGCCGGCACAAGGAAGGATGAAAACGCCAGCGATTCGGAGCACGATAAAGAGGTCGCCGGCGAATCAGGCCGACCTCAGTCTGGTGCTTTGAGCCCGTTCGTGAATCTGGCTGGACGTTTGGTAGGAACCAAGAAGTGTGTCTCCGCCGCCAGGCGTGAGAGCACGAGAAGGAATGTCTGATTTTTCTTCAGCGTCTTTCGCCCGGCGGCAAGAAGGAGGCTCTTATGCAAGTAGTGTACTCCCGTTGCTGCGGCTTGGACGTGCACAAGAAAAGTGTCACGGCCTGCGTGTTGGTGTTCGAGAAAGGCCGCCGAAGCGTGCGCAAGAAGCAGTTTGAAAACTCATGGTCGAGGACTGCAGCGGCTGATGCTGTGGCTGTATGCCTCGAAGGTGACGCAGGTAGCCATGGAATCGACCGGTGTTTACTTGAAACCGGTATGGAATGTGCTAGAGAAGCATTTTCTGTTGATTCTGGGCCAATCCGTATCCGGTCAAAAGTATTCCTACCGAAAAGACCATCCGCGCGATGCAGAGTGGATCGCCGACCTACTGGGACACGGGCTGATTCGTGCCGCCGGTTGAGATTCGCCAACTTCGAGATCTGACCCGGCATCGGGTGAAGTTGGTGCAAGACCGTCACCGCGTGGGCGACCGGATTCACAAAGTGCTGGAAGACGCCAGCCTCAAGCTGAGCACGGTGGCCAGCGATATCCTAGGCGCTACCGGCCGAAAGATCATCGAAGCGATCATCGCTGGGAAGACCGCCCGGACTGGCTGGCCGCTAATGCCCAGGGAACCCTGCGCAGCAAAAGAAATCAGCGCTGCGGCTGGTCTTGCGCGGGGAGGTTTATGATTTTCCGGACACCCAACGGGGTGGATAGTTCTTGTAAAAACCTGCCGAAAAACGCGTTCTTGCTGCGAACATCGTTCGAGCCGCCTGTTTAGAAAGTTGACAACTCCCCGCCAGGCACGGCCGCACTTTCGGCCAGCACCGAAATGAGCGGCCTTATTGACTGCACGCTACGGTGCCGTCGGAAGCATAGGATTGATACGGCCAGCAGGTGGCATTCAAGTCCGCAGTCCAGTTCGCGGTCGGCCAGAGGGTTTGGGCCCAGGCGGCCACTTGGGCAACCAGTGTGGGGTCCACTCCCAGAAATTTGAATCGGGGGATCATGTACCAAATGCCATCCTGGAAAGTCCCATTGGCCCAGCCGCCCAGCGGGTTCACCGTGGGGCTTGCCACGCCGCCGGCATAAAACTCCTGGGGAGTGAACTGCGTAACCGACGCCAGCCAAGAACGGAGTAGCCCCGTGTTGACCGCTATTCGAGTAGATGTTGCAACCCCCCCCCACTCAAAGTGGTTGGCTTCCGGAAACACCAAGAGTTGGATCTCGTTGACGATGGGTTGCCACCCTGAAGTGGTGTATTCCGGTCCCTTCCCATTGTTTGAAATCTGGAGTGCCTTGGTTAGCCACATGGTCTGCAGTCCTGCTTGAGGCGACGATAGTACGCTCAGGCCCTTCACAAATCCGTAGGAGTAGCCCCAGTCGATGGGCGAATGATCGCCTTGCTGCTTGTTGGAGTTGTTTAGGATGAGTTGCATGTGATACCAGATGTAAGCCACATAGAAGTAGACAGCCGGCGTACCGTTCCGAAGTCCAGCCGCGTGGTTTGGATCCAGCTTGACGATGTGAGGCGAAGTGGAGAACGGCAGCGCGCTGTACCAGGTGCGTTGGTCCGCTTGTGTTGACCCAAAAATGCTCTGGCCGAATCCCTCCAATTGGAACTCGTTCAGCAGCTCCCAGGTCTTGACCATACCCCATTGCGGCAGCGAAGACATGGCGTCCACGGTGGCCGGGTTCCAGCCCGTTGGATTGGTCCAAATTGGCGCGCCCACCGTTTGGTAGACCGTGTAGAACCCATCTTGCCATTTGACGAGGGTCGGTTTCATCGCCACATAAGCCGTTGGATCCAGGACTTTCAAATTGGCCCGCAAGGTCGGATAGACGGTGTTGTATGCACTGCCAGTAAACGTCGCGCCGAAAGCATCCATAGGATGCGTTCCCGGCAACCATTGATTCCAGTCGGGCATCTGTACCGCCACCGGTGTCTCCCGGATGTTCAGGTTACCACTGGCCGAAAAGAAGGAGTCCTGGACTCCGGACGGAAACATCGCACTCATCATCTCCGCGTCGCTGTCCAGTACCGCATCAAGGCCCGCGCCCGCCGCCCACTCGATCACGGGTTTGGAGTCCAATCCCGGACCAGGCTGATAAGGAGGATTCCAGGGCCGGCCAGGATTCACGACATTCAACGTGCGGATATAGCTGGCGATCTGATTTCCCTGCTGGGCAGTCAGTCCGTGAAACATTGACCGGGTTCGAATGGAGTTGTTCGAATAGTTGAAGTACTTGAGGTCGCGTCCGTCCTGTGCGTGGCAATCGGTGCAATGAGCTAGAATAGCCGCCGGACCGTTGGAAGTGGGACGAGTGAGCGTCGCCGTGTACCACAAAGTTTTGCCGGCCGCGATATCCGACGCCTGGCTCGAGGGCGGCTCCCAGGTATTGGGATCCTCGTAGACGAACGCTGCCGCGGGCACTAGAGAGTTTCCGCTTGCATCCAGGAAATTGAAGCTTAGGACGCGGAAGCCGCTCACACGGCCGTCGGTTCCATTGAACCGGAAGCTAATGGTATTCATTCCTGATCTGATCGTCCCGGCAGCCACATTCATCTTCATTTTTAGCGTGCTGAATCCCCCTCCTATTCCGCCATAGGCGGCGGCATTCCCTAAGAGCGTAACAGTGCTATGACTGATCGGTTGCCATCCTAAATTGTTCATTTGGACGCTGGCTTGCGCCTCATTACGCAGCCCGTGGATCTGCATCGACAGGGTTAGCGCTCCGCTCAAATTCGCGCTGGCCGGAATATTGAAAGGGGTAGTCAGCATTGTGCCGTCGAGCCCGATTACTTCGAGCGGCAATTGTATTGGCGGCACGGGCGGCGGCGGCGTCGGTCCCGCTAAGCTGACTACCGCGGACGCCGTCTTGGTTGGCTCTGAAGAGATTGCGGCCTTAATGATCACGGTCTGTTGCCCCGATAGCGCGCTCGGAGCAGTGTAGAGTCCGCTGGGGCTGATGCTTCCCACGCTCGGGCTGACAGACCAAATGACGGCTGCCGTTCCTCCCTGAATTGTCGCAGTAAACTGCTGTGACTTCGAAGGCCCTAGGGTGGTTTGCGAGGGACTAACGCTAACGGATGCCGGCAGCGACGGCTTCAGCGTAACTGAAGCATGGGCGGTCTTGGAGGGGTCCGCCAAGCTTGCCGCGGTTAGCACGATCGTCTGTAAGGTATTGATTATAGCGGGCGCCGTGTAAACTCCGTTTGTGATTGTACCAACCAGCGGGTCAAGCGACCACTCGACCGACGTGTTGTAGGTTCCGCCTATGGAGGCCTGGAACGTTGCGGATTGACCTGCCGCCAATGAAATCGAGGGTGGTGCTACCGCTATACCCACCGTCGCCGCCAGGAAAACTGTTGCGCTGGCGGTCCTAGTGGGATCTGCTAAGCTCCTAACCACCACCGTCACCGCCTGGGGGCTGCTGATGGTTGAGGGCGCCGTGTAGATTCCGTTCACCAGCATGCCGATTGGGGGAGTGATAGACCACGTTACGCCGGGCAGATTGGTGCCGCGGACAGTCGCCTCGAAGTGCGTCCATTGGCCGGCCGTCAGAGATACCGATGAAGGTGTCAACGTGACGCCTATTCGATCAGTTTGGGCCTGGACAGTCGCTGCCGATGAGATGATAAGTGCTGCTACAAGCGGTAGAAATCCTTGAGAACATTTCATTAGGTTGTACTAGTAATACTAGTACGTTACGGTTGTAAAGTGCTAGTTCTGATTCACCCTAATCGCCGTCTAATTAGCACGTATCTGGAGCCGCTGAGGTGGAGAAAGCCAGCTAAGATATTGAAATAAAAGCGGACTGTAGGACCTACCCCTGGTGAGGAGCGCGCTGGCGGCCCGCGAACCTGGTACCATCTAGCGACGGTTCGTGGCGACTCCGGCCCGCCCCATGGCCGTCCTTATCTTATCAGCCAATGTCGGGGAACTTGACTAGGTTCGATGCACCTGAATGGCGCTGTCGTTTATGTTCTTCCTCGTATAGATCCAGCCCAGGGTATCCGCGATGCTTGGGGAGCTTCTGTTGTGCCGGCTGGACCAACGCCAGGCTCGATCCAGGTTCCCGCCGGAATCGACAAGGAAAGGCCAGATTGTTCAGCGAAACGGATTAAATGTGGCGTGGGAGGTAGCGGGCAAAGCCAACACCGTTACCGCCTGCTATGGGTTTGCTTGGACTTGTTGCATTCTTCGTCCGCAGGCGTACGGTCCAGGTTGTGGGATAAGTTAAATCTAGAGGCATAAGCCTTCTGCACGGGCGCCTCTGTAGAAGTCACCCAGGCTTGTGTTTTTTTAGACACTTTCTGGCAGGTAGTGGCGCGGTTTCTACGGAGAGTTACGAAACGGGTGCAGGACTCGAGTTGACAAGAGGGCTACAAATCAGCCTTTGAGCTCGTTTAAGTTACGCAACACCGGTGAACGTAGTCGCCGGAAGATCAATTCCCAGGTTTAGACAATCACTCTTCACCATCTCACGAACCAAACCCTCAAAATCGGTCTTGGAGCGCCATCCCAGCTTGGCCTGGGCCTTGGCCGGATTTCCGATCAGCATCTGTACTTCCGCGGGGCGATAAAAATCCGGATCGCTAACGAGATATTTGTCTGGGTCCAGTCCTGCTAATCCAAACGCCATTTGAACGAAATCCGCCACGGAATGGCTCCTCCCGGTGGCGACGACATAGTCATCCGGCTCGTCCTGCTGCAGCATCGACCACATGGCTTCCACATAGTCTCGAGCATGGCCCCAGTCGCGTTTGGCCTCCAGGTTCCCTAACCGCAATTCCTTGGATTGTCCTGCCAGAATGCGTGCGATGCCCGAAGTTATTTTGCGGGTGACAAACTCGAACCCGCGGCGCGGCGATTCGTGGTTGAATAAAATGCCGCTGGAGGCGTGCATGCCATAGGCCTCCCGGTAGTTACGCGTCAGGTCGAAGCCGGCGACCTTGCTGATCCCATAAGCTGAGCGTGGATGAAAGCGCGTCGTCTCG
>DATMMD010000149.1:0-2527 GCA_035569875.1 Bryobacteraceae bacterium | reverse complement strand
GCAGTACGCTTCCAGGTTTGTTACCTCGAACCCAATGTGATCGAGTGAACGGCCCTTGGTCGGCGCCGCTGCGGTGTCGGCCTTGCGGAAGTCAACTTCGCCGCCGGGAACCATGGCCGCCATGAACTCCCCACGCTTGCCGGCCTTAGCTCCGAAGGTCTTCAAATACCACGCGCGCACGCTTTCCGGGTCGGTGGCCACCTCGTGAATATGATGAAAAACGATCGGGGCCGTCAGCTTAGCGTCTTCGGTGAACTCTACTCGCACGCCATCCGGAAACTGCGCGATCATCTGCTTGTTCTCCGGACGATCCATGGTGAAGCTGACATTGGCGCCGCTCAACTTGGCCTTGGTGTCCGCGTAGCTCTTCACCAGAAAACCGAAGTGATTCACGGTCGATCCGTCCGAGCCCCCGGTGGTTGGGTTCCGCGCTTTCGCCACCACCACCAAGATGCCGGGGAATTTCAGAAGCTCGAGTGTCCCCGAGTGGGTCACCTGTGCGCCCAGGAGATCGACCCAGAGTTTCTTTTGCGCATCCGGATCTGTAACGTACAGGTGGACATGTCCCATGGAGATCCCGCTATCATTCGGCGGGGCAAGTTGTGCGAAGAGGGAAACGGCCGAAGCCGCGAGCAGCATTAGCCAGCGCATAGGTGCAACTTTATCACGTATGGTAATTAGTTGGGCGCTGCGCGGCATTGACGAAACCTGCCGCGACCGCTGTCGGTTCGGGAATGGGGTCGCCGTCCTCGCGCATTCCGCGAAGGTGAAGCTCGATTGCACTCTCGATTAGCTTCAGCGCACCAGGACGTCGGTCCCTTTTCGAAGATAACGAGATATTCCATCACCCACCTTTCGATTAACGTCACGAATCTTCATCCACGAGAGAGCAAGGCAACGCCTGCCAAATTACTGACCCTTCGCTACCCCGGACTGCCGTTGGCGTTCGAAATATCCATCCAGAAAATCGAGCGCGGCCTTGTTGGGCACCGGCTTCACCTCGATCGAGTCGCCAAAGCCCATCAGCATGTCATCCTTGGCCCGATACGCCGGCCACTTGAGCATGCCCTTGCCATTGGGATCGCCGGTGGTCGCGAAGTTCACCCAGTAGGACGACATGGTGTCGGCCAGTTTCCGGTCGACGTCCTGCCAAGGCCGAGGCCCGCTATTGGCGCTAACCGCGAATGGAGCGACTTCCAGGTTGCCGAACACATACGCGATCTCCGACCCGTGATACGCCCCCTTGGCGCGGTTTTGTCCCGGAGGCACGCGGCTGAAGAAGTAAAGATAAACTTTGGACTTGCCGGTCTTGGTTTGCATCCGCGCCCAAGTGCGCATCTCCCAACCGAATACCTGATCCCGCATGCTGGCGGCCTGCGCGGCCCAAGCCTCCTCGTCGGTATTAAAGGGATATAACTTGAGAAATGCATCGGCTTCCGCGCCATAACGCTTTGTAGCCGTTTCGCGGAACGACGCGGCCTTCACCGTAACAGGTGTAAACATGGTCCCTTCATCGGCGTTCGATCCGATGAGCACCGGCACGTCGTTCTGTTTACCTTGCGAGAAGATCGTGTAAACATCTTGCGGTAGCAGCCAGCCATCAACATTCGCAGCGGTCGCAAATCCAGCAGCCTTGAGCAGATCATCGGTGGGCTTGGCGCGCAGTGCGGCCAGCGAGTCTGCGCCGATGGAATGGCCGAATTTTACGCCGGCCTGTTCCATGTCAGCCAGTTTGGTCGCCGGAGCGAACTCACCGCCGCTTTCTCCGATGGCCCTCTGGAACAGCCCGTGCGCGAGCGGCGACGCTACTAGATAATTAACGCTCCATGATCCCGCCGACTCGCCGAAAATCGTCACTCGCTTCGGATCGCCGCCAAATGCCGCGACGTTCTTCTGGACCCATTCCAGCGCCGCAATCTGATCCAGCAGGCCGTAGTTACCGGACGAATTGCGGTCGGATTCCTTGGTCAGCTCCGGGTCCGCGAAAAAGCCAAACACACCCAGGCGATAGTTGACCGTCACCACCACCACGCCCTTTTTGGCCAATGCCTCGCCATCGTAAAGAGGACCCGCGCCGGTGACCAAAGCTCCGCCGTGAATCCATACCATCACCGGGCGGCGATCCTTGGCCGATTTAGCGGCCGTGTAGACGTTCAGGTACAGGCAGTCTTCGCTCATCGCGCGATCCGCCGGCGCGTTGGCCGGACGCCTCTGCATGCAGGTGGCGGAGAACTTGTCGCCGGCCCGCACGCCATCCCAATGTTCAGCCGCTTTCGGCGCGCGCCAGCGCAGATCGCCGACCGGCGGAGCAGCAAAAGGAATCCCCTTGAAGACGCGGACGTCGGAGTCCGAACCCGCCACTCCGGAGACCAGGCCGTCCGCGATATGGACCGGTTCAGTGATCGCTGCCGGCAGCGGCAACAGGGCCACAACATAAACGAGAGCGCCGAGAGTACGCATACAAAAATGATAGCCGATCAATCGCAGCGCAACGCCACCGCGGGATCGAGTCGACTGCCCCGCCGTA
>DATMMD010000148.1:0-40701 GCA_035569875.1 Bryobacteraceae bacterium | reverse complement strand
CGATCGCATCGGACAGCAGGTGGCCAGCCCGCTATGCACCGTGATTGACGATGGCACCATCCGCAATCGCCGCGGCTCCCTCAATGTCGACGATGAAGGCGCAGCCACCCAGAAGAATGTCCTGATCGAGAAAGGCGTGCTGCGCGGCTATTTGTTCGATAAGCTTTCGAGCCGTCTTTTGCGCTCCGGAGCCACTGGCAACGGACGCCGGGAAAGTTACCAGCACATTCCCATGCCTCGCATGACTAATACTTTCATGCTGGCGGGCGACAGTGATCCTGCCGATATCGTACGATCCACGCCACGCGGGCTCTACTGCGCCAATTTCGGCGGTGGCCAGGTGGACATCACCAGCGGAAATTTCGTATTCAGTGCGTCAGAAAGTTACCTGATCGAGGACGGCCGCATCACCCGGCCGGTCCGCGGCGCTACCTTGATCGGCAACGGCCCCGAAGCGCTCAAGTACGTCAGCATGGTCGGCAACGATCTCAAACTGGATGAAGGCATCGGAATCTGCGGCAAGGAAGGCCAGTCGGTTCCGGTCGGCGTTGGGATTCCGACTATCAAAGTCGATCGCATGACCGTGGGCGGCACCTCGGGATGATCGACGCCGAGCTGGCCTCTCAAGTGGTCCGGCTCGCTCTCGACCGCGGCGCGAGCGATGCCGAATGCACGCTTTCGGAAGGCGAAGAATTTTCGGCCGGTGTCCGCATGCGCTCGCTCGAGACGCTGAAAGACGCCGGATCCCGTGGAGCGGGTCTGCGGATTTTGCTCGGCAAGCACGCCGGCTCGTCTTATACTTCTGATCTTTCAAGCGAGGGCATCCGTAAGCTGGTCGATTCGGCTCTTGAAATCGCCGCCATCTCCACGGAAGATCCGCACGCCGGGCTGCCCGACCCCTCCGAGCTCGGTTCCCTTTCAGGCGATTTGCAGCTTTACTCGGACGACGTCAGCAGGGTCGATACGTCGCAGCGAATCGATCATGCGCTTGAGGCTGAAGATGCCGCGCTGTCCGCCGACCCGCGCATCACCAACTCGGAAGGCGCATCGTTTGACGCCTATAGCGGTGAACGCGTCTTCGCCAACTCCCGCGGCTTCCTGGGCACCTACCGGGTAAGCAGTTGTTCGTTGAGCACCACGCCCGTGGCGCGCGAAGGCGAGTCCATGGAGCGCGATTATTGGTATTCGAACGCCCGTAGTTACGCGAAGCTCGAGAGCCCGGCCGCAATCGGACGCAAAGCCGCACAGCGCGCCCTTCGCCGCCTCGGTTCGCGTAAAGTTCCGACTCAGAAAGTACCGGTGGTCTTCGACCAGCTTACCGCCCGTTCGCTTATCAGCAACATCTTCGAGGCCATTGATGGCGACTCGGTCTATCGCAAGGCTTCTTTCCTGGCGGAAAAACTTGGCGAGCGCGTTGCTTCGGAAAACGTCACTATCATCGACGACAGCACCATCCCGGGTCTCTTCGGCACTTCGCCTTTCGACGACGAGGGCGTCCCCACGCGGCGCACCGTGGTGATCGATCGCGGCATTCTCACCAGCTACCTCCTCAACACCTATACCGCTCGAAAGCTGGGCCTTCGAACTACTGGTAACGCGGCGCGCGGCCTCACCGGCAACGCCAGCGTCGGGCACGGCAATCTATTCCTTGAAAAGGGAGAGCGGTCGCCCGAAGAGATCATCCGTGGAATCGGCAAAGGACTGTACGTCACCGAGTTGATCGGGTCCGGCGTCAACACCGTCACCGGCGATTATTCGCGCGGCGCCGCCGGCCAGTGGATTGAGAACGGCGAGTTCGCGTATCCTGTATCCGAGATCACCATCGCGTCGACGCTGCAGCAGATGTTGATGAATTTTGCAGCCATCGGCTCGGATCTGGAATTTCGCGGCTCCGTGGCCTCGCCGACGGTGCTGATCGGGGAGATGACGGTAAGTGGCCAGTAGGAGCGCAATCTACATCCTGGCCGCCATGCTATTGCTGGGCGGTGCGGTGGTCTGGTACGTCAATCATCCCGCCACTGCTGCTAGCGCCCCACCTCTGACGCCGGATGCCAAGGCCTACGTTCGCAATCTCCAGTTGGCCGACGTCACCATGAAGGCCACAGAAAGCTACGTCCAGCAGATGGTGACCGAAATCGAGGGCAAAATCACCAATGGCGGCCCTCGTCCGGTTAAAGAAGTCGACGTTTACTGCATCTTTTATAACCGCTACGGCGAGGTCGTGCTCCGCAAACGCGTACCCATCGTCAACAGCTTGGTAAAGCCGGGAGAGTCGCGCTCGTTCCGCTTGCCTTTCGATGAAATTCCAGAGAGTTGGAACAACCAGATGCCGCAGGTGGTGATCGCGGGCATCGAGTTTGGCTAAATGGCGCGCATCCTGGTGGTGGAAGACGATACCGGTCAGCTAGAAGTGCGGCGGCTGATTCTAGAACAGTCCGGCCATGAGGTCGTAACCGCGCAAACAGCCGCGGAGGCGCTCGACCGGCTTCCCGGTTGCGAAATGGTGCTCATGGATCTTCAGCTTCCAACGCCAGAGGACGGCATGCAGTTGATCCGCGCGGCGTCGGGTGCAGCGCGCATCATCGTGCTGTCGGGCGGAGAACCTCAGAACATGCCGCCGGTGGATGCCTTCTTGACCAAGCCCTGCTCGTCCAGAAAGCTGCTCGAAACGATTGCCCGCTTCTGCCTGTTGCTAGTATGCTTCTCGGTGCTCCATGCCGCGACTGTGAAGGTAGCACGTGATCGAAGCGAAGTGGTCGTCGAACTCGATTTGCGCGCGCCGGGCACCAACTGGAGCCAGGAAGGCAAAGAAGCTGCGTTGGCAACGGTCTTCGTGGACGGCCGAGCCCAGCAGCAGATTATGCTGTACTCCGGCGACCGCAAGTTCACGTACACGGTTTTTCTCGGCGCACTTTCAGCAGGGCAGCACGACGTCGATGTCCGCGGGCCGGGCGTCGAGTTTTCGGGAGCCCGGTTTCACGAGGATTCATCAGACGTCTTGGCCAACGCGCCGGTACTCTATGCGCGCGCGAACACCATCGGGAAATTCACGGATATCCCCCTCATTGTTTATTGCGAACGCCTCTCCGATAACGGCACTCCGTTCCTGCAGTACACCGTGATTTTCTCGAACGAAGATGGCGGCACTTCCACTCGCGCTTTAATGGCCCGCTGGGGCCGGACGACGGACGTCGAGTATGTGTACCGGGCCTTCGCCTCGCGCGCGACTATCCAGGCCTCGGGTCACAAAGAGGTTGAGTTTCACGGGCAGCGCGATGGAACGCATCCTCTGCTGATGCCCATCACCGACAACAATATGATCGGCGAGGCGGATAATCCGACGCCCATCCGCTACCAGATCGCGCCGATTCTCGTCGATCTCACCGGCCACTCTCGCGAGGAGGTCATAGATCAACACCCGATTGCCTACGACGTCATGGCCAAGGAGCTCCAGCGCGAGGGGAAGCTTCGGCCGTATGGAGCGGTCGATGGCGAGAAGGTCAGCGATCCAGCCGACTATTTGTACTTCGAGATGAAGCTGGCGAAGCGTGAATCGTTCGTTGCGACTCTAGTGCATCTGAAGGGCGACCCGCGCTGGTACAGCTCGCACCTGGGCCACGCTGACTTCGCGATCCGGACCTGGACTCGCGGCGCGGCCGAAAGCGCGAGCGGATTTGTGCGGACCACTGTCGAACTGCCGCCGGGAACCAGGCCTGATCAAATCTCGGAGATCGGTTTCGAATGTATCGTCGGGGAGAAGGCCGCGGCCGATTCGCCCTGTCGTGTAGAAGCCGTTACCAAATGCTTCTTTCTGGATCGCGATTACCGGCCAGGTCCGACCGTCTGGACCTTGGCGACGTCGCAGGAAATCGCGGCCGGCCAAATATGGACATCCGCGTTAAGGTAACGCCCAAGAGTTCGAAGACGGAATTGACCGGCTATTTGCCGGACGGGACATGGAAGGTCAAGGTCGCGGCCGCACCGGAGAAAGGCAAAGCCAATCGCGCACTATGCGAATTCCTGGCAGAGAAACTGGGCATCGCGAAGTCAAGGGTACGGATCGTTGCCGGCGAGACGTCGCATCTCAAGCGAATTCACGTCGATGATTGATCGACCGGTGAGGCCAGAGAAGAAGCCCGATACCGGCGGCCAGAGTGGCCAGCGCAATCCACTGCGTGTAAGAAAGTCCGAAATGCAGGCCTTGTTCGTGAAAGCGGAAGAACTCGATGATGAAACGGGCGCTGGAGTATAGCGCCAGATACCATCCCAGGATCGAGCCCGACGAGTGCGGCTTGCTGATCGACCGATAGAGGAAAGCAAAGATGAGCGCGTCGGCGAGCGATTCGTAAAGTTGAGTGGGATGCAGCGGCACGCCCAGCGGGACGCCGGTTAGATTATACGCTTCGGGATTCTTGAAGGTGACGGCCCACGGCAAATGGCACTCGATACCCCAGCAGCAGCCGGCCGAGAAGCAGCCCAGCCGGCCGATGGCTTGTCCCAAAGCGATGCCCGGCGAGAAGACGTCGCAAGTATCCAGCACCGGCAGCCGGTTGTGGCGCATATAAAGGATCGCGGTTATGAACGCCACCAGGAAGCCGCCTTGGTACACGCCCGCTGCTTGCAGAGTGCTGAGGGAAAACAGCGAAGCCGGATCGTTCCAATAGGACTTCCAATCGAACAGAATCATGAACAACTTGGCGCCCGCTAATCCTGCCAGTGCGCAATAGATGGCGAGATTGGTCACGGGCTCGGTGGGCAGCTTGGCGCGGCGCGCGAGCCGGACGGTAGCCCACAGAGCGATCAAGAACGCGATGGCGACTAGAGTGCCGTAAGTCGGAATAAAGAATTTTCCGATGGATACCAGCTTGGGAAACATTTCTTATTACCTCGGCACGTTTACTGTTTCGGGCTTTCGCTCCCGGGTGCGCCACATGTCCAGTAGAAGCAGGCAGGCCCCGACAGTGATGGCGCTGTCGGCTACGTTGAAGGCCGGAAAATAGTAGGGGCCCCAATGTACTTCGACGAAATCGGTCACGGTTTTGTGTACAAGGCGATCGTAAAGGTTGCCAAACGCGCCTCCCAGGACCAGCCCCAGGCCCGCTCGCAAGAGGGGTCCATGGTTGCCGGCGGGATCGGGCCGCACCAGAACGGCGGATATTACGAGCAGCACTGCGAGCGAGAAGCCAATCAAAAGAACATCGCGCCAGGGATTGGATGTATCCGCGAGCAGGCCAAAAGCGATGCCGGGGTTTTCGGTGTGGACTATGTTGAAGAAGCCCGGAATCACGGCCAGGGAATCCCAGGGCGAAAAACGGCTCTTGATCATTTCCTTGGTCAGACGATCCAACAAAACAACGGCGGCGGCAATAAAAAAAGGAAAAACGCGGTGATTCATCTCACTCGCCCAATATTTCCTTCACGGCATCTCTGCAGGCCGCGCAAATGGTCGGGAAATCGGGATCAGCGCCGACATCGGTCGTGTACTTCCAGCAGCGCTCGCACTTCTCGCCCTGGGCGCGTTCGATCTCGACCGACAGCTCATCGCCCGACGCGCGCTCCAGAGCTACCTGCGAAACGATGAAGAGACCTGGCAGGTCGTTCAAGTATTCGTCTAGCAGCGGGTAAAGCTTGTCGCCGGCTTTGAGTCGCACTCGGGCTTCGAGCGGTGCCCCGATGAATTTTTCCTGGCGCGCGACCTCCAGTTGTTTTAGAACCACATCTCGGACGGCGATCAGTTCGTCCCAGTTCCGCAACCGGCCGCGCTGCCCAGTCGTGAACCCGGAGGTGAGTTCTTCAGGCTGCGGGAACAGCGCCAGATGGACGCTATCCGGACTCCCTTCTGGTTTTCGCAAGTAGCCCCAGACTTCCTCGGTGGTGAAAGCGAGCAGCGGAGCGATCAACCGCACTAGCGCGTAGAGGATGCGATAGATCGCGGTCTGGGCACTTCGACGGAGGCGAGATCTTGGGGCGGCTGTATAGAGACGATCCTTCGCGGCATCGAAATAAACCGCGCTGAGGTCGGTAGTAGCGAAGTCGTAGACGGCGCGATAAACTTTGTGGAATCCGAATTCCTGATACGACGCCAAGCAATCAGAAACCAGCGTCTCGGTTCGTGAAAGAATCCAAAGATCGATCTCCTGCATCTCGCCGGGAGAAACTGAATCGGCCGCAGGATCAAAATCGTGCAGATTGCCGAGGGCCCAGCGAAAGGTGTTCCGGAACTTGCGATAAGCCTCGCTGAGACGGGCAAGGATGGTGTCGGAGAGCCGCACGTCTTCTGAGAAATCGACCGAAGATGCCCAAAGCCGGAGGACATCGGCGCCGTGTTTCGGGATCACTTGATCGGGATGAATTCCGATGCCTTGCGATTTCGACATGGCGCGGCCTTGCTCATCGAGGGTCCAGCCATTGGTGGCGCACTCGCGGTAGGGCGCCTCGCCCTTCAGTCCGACGCCGACCAGCAACGAGCTATGAAACCAGCCGCGATACTGATCGCCGCCTTCCAGATACATGTTGGCGGGCCAGGGCAGGCGGTTTTCCGGCGTCAGAACGGCGAGGTGGCTGGAACCGGAATCGAACCAGACGTCCAGAATGTCGGTCTCCTTGCGAAATTCTTTGTGGCCGCAGCGCGAGCATTCGACGCCTGGGCCCATCAGCTCGGCCGCCGAGTGAGCGTACCAAGCGTCGGCGGTTTCTTTGGCGAAAAGCGCGACCACGCGATCGAGGACCTTGCGATCGGTAAACGGCTCCTGGCAATTTTCGCAGTAGAAGACAATGATCGGAACGCCCCAGATGCGCTGGCGCGAGATGCACCAATCGGGGCGCGTGGCAATCATGTTGGACATGCGCTCGTCACCCCAGGACGGCATCCACTTGACAGCCTGGATGGCCTTCAGCGTGCGGGCCCGCAGATCGTTGCGGTCCATTCCGATGAACCACTGCTCGGTGGCGCGAAAGATCGTGGGGTTGTGGCAACGCCAGCAGTGCGGATAACTGTGCGTGATCTTTTCCTCGCCGAGCAGCGCGCCACGCGATTTCAGAATCTCATTTACGATCGGATTCGCTTGCCAGACGGTCTTGCCGATTAACTCTTCGGGCAGCCGTCCGGCCGCGCCTTCGGCATGGAAGATTTTGCCGGCAGGATCGACGGGGCAATAAACCGAAAGCCCGTATTTGGCGCCGACCTCGAAGTCCTCCGCGCCATGTCCGGGCGCAGTGTGGACCGCACCAGTGCCCTGTTCGAGCGTCACGTGCTCGCCGAGGACGCCCAGCGAATCGCGTTCGATAAACGGATGCCGGAAGATCGCTCCTTCAAGCTTCGAGCCCGGAAAACCGGCGATGACCTTGGGCTCGCTCCAGCCGAGTTTTTCGCCGACGGTCTTGAGCAATTCAAGCGCGACGATATAGACATCGCCATTGACTTCGACGGCGACGTACTCAAATTTGGGATGAAAGGCGATGGCGACATTGGCCGGAATGGTCCACGGCGTAGTGGTCCAGATGAGGCCGTAGATTCTTCGGCCGGTCAGAGCGGGGTCGATCAAGGCCGGGTCAGAAGTGAGGGCGAAGCGCACCCATATGGACGGGCTGGAGTGGTTTTCATATTCGATTTCCGCTTCGGCGAGGGCGGTGCGGTGATGGATGCACCAGTTGACGGACTTCAGGCCTTTGTAGATGTAGCCGCGATCCAGGAACTCGACGAATGCGCCGGCGATGATGGATTCGTACTGCGGGCTCATCGTCAAATACGGATCCTGCCAGCGGCCGAAAACTCCCAGGCGGACGAAATCGCGGCGTTGGAGATCGACGTATTTGGCGGCGTATTTGCGGCACTCGGCGCGGATCTCGACGGCGGTCATGTGGGCTTTGCGAGAACCGAGCTGGCTGTCGACTTTGGCTTCGATCGGCAGTCCGTGGCAATCCCAACCAGGCACATAGGGCGAATCGTAGCCCTGCATTGTTTTGGTCTTGACGACGAAGTCCTTGATGATTTTGTTGAAGCCGGTACCGAGGTGGATTTCGCCGTTCGCATAGGGCGGGCCATCGTGCAGAACATACATGGGACGGCCGGCGCGGGCGGCGCGGACCTTGGCGTAGAGGTTCTCGGCTTCCCAGCGTGCCAACAGTTTAGGCTCCATTTGCGGGAGGTTGGCCTTCATCGGAAAGTCGGTACGCGGGAGATTGACAGTTTTCTTATAGTCCACGCTAGTCGCGCCCATGGGGATACTTTTATCGTACTAGATGTGGTCGGCGGAGGACCGGGAGTTGGTGGTTCGTGAGCGTATGGCCGCCTCAATTTATTGGAGTGCCGCGATACGCCAGCGAAAGGGTTCGCGCCACAATTCCGTAATCTCCATTTCCATCACCATAGAGTACAGTTCAACGTCTAGGTCCTGTGCAGCATCATGATCGTCTCGCAAAGCATCAATCCACTGATTATTTGGTACGACAAGAATTGCCTCGGCCTCTGAAAACGGCAACTCATCGCAGCGTATTCGCCATTCGCGCTCCCATGTGAAATCGATGACGGAGTCGCCAGCCAACTCGAAACGCACATGACGCCATCGCAGCTCATCTGGCAGGATGTTGAAATCGCTTTCAGGTTGATAGATAACGGGTCTGTCACCGCGATCATAGATCCATGACTTTTCGGAATATCCGGGGATTCACCGCTGGTGAAGTGAATCAGCTTTTGACTAATATCAAAACAACTAGCCATCAATGCAACCCGGTACACCTTACCATGCACCATAACAGCATCGGCAGAACTCTTGCGGCTGTACAATTGTACATATTTGCCCGTGGACTGCGATCCGCGGAAACCGAAGCTGAAATGCTCGCTAGCACTAAGTGCATTTTGCCGACACCGTACCGGTCCTTGAAGACGAGCAAGCGTTAACGATACGCGATTCCGACCTCCAATGGGGAGGAGCGCTGGGTGACCATCGGGCTGGATGCATTTGGGCGCGTGATTGTCCTCGTTTACACATGGCGGGGGAGAGCGCGCAAGGCTGATCTCGGCACCCAAAGCCACGCCACACGAGCGGCAGTGGTATGAGGAAAACACATGAAACGTGAATATGACTTTTCAAGCGCCAAGCGCGGCCGAGTGATGTCCGTTCCGAAGGGAAAGACGAGAATCACCATTCGCCTGGACGAGGACGTAATCGCTTGGTTCCGCAATCGGGTAGAGAAGGCTGGTGGCGGAAACTACCAGAGTCCGATTAATGAAGCACTCCGCGAACACATTGCGCACTCCCGAGAGCCACTGGAAGCCACGCTGCGCCGAGTGATCCGCGAAGAGATCCGTCGAACCGGTTAACAACGCCTTTTGGCAACACCCTACTTGTGCTACGATCCCATCAATATGACCCGGAAATCTCGCCTCGGTCGCTTCCTTGGCCTGCTGTACGTAGGTCTGTTCCTGGTGGCTTCCAGCCTGTGGCTAATACACGCCCAGCAAAAACAGGAGTCCAATTTTACCGGCAACATCAAGCGGATTGAAGACGACTCGAAACCTGGCATTGCCCATATTCACTTCGAGGCGGGCGCCCGAACCAAGTGGCATATCCACGAAGGCGGACAGATCATTTTAGTTGAGGAAGGCGTCGGGCGCACTCAGGTGAAAGGCGGTCCCGTTATCGAATTGCACGCCGGAGAGACAACCTATGCCAGCCCCGGAGTCGCTCACTGGCACGGCGCGTCGCCCGATCAGGGAGCAACTCAATTCAACGTGCAGCGCGGCGCAACAACCTGGCTGGACGCTGTAACCGATAAGGATTATAAAACACCGCCCAAGCGATAAGTGGCATCGTAATGATCACATCACGGTGTCGGCGGGTCGACGCTGATGATAAGATGGTCGCTCAGACTGCAAGTTCAGCGAATGATCGGCCAGACTCTCCAGCATTACCGGATTGAGACCAAGCTCGGCGCAGGAGGGATGGGCGTGGTCTATCGCGCGCTCGACACGCACCTCGACCGGCCCGTGGCTATCAAAGTTCTCCCGGTCGCTGCAGTAGGCAGTGCCGACCGCAGAGCTCGCTTTGCTCAAGAGGCCCGATCGGCTTCGGCTCTGAGCCATCGCAACATCATCACTATTTACGACGTCGACACCGGCGAAATCGACGGCCAGCCGGTCGAGTTCATCGCCATGGAATTCGTTTCCGGCAAGACGCTCGATAAGCTGATCGGGCGTAAAGGTCTCCGCCTGACCGAGGCGCTTCGGTATGCCATACAAATCGCGAACGGCTTAGCGGCGGCCCATGAAGCGGGTATCATCCATCGAGATTTGAAGCCCGCCAACGTCATCGTTAATGAGCAAGGCGATGTGAAGATACTGGACTTTGGGCTCGCCAAGCTGACTGATCCCGAAGAACCGGACCTCTACGCGGCCACCGAGAGTGTTCACCTGGACGCCATGTTGAAGACCGAGGCCGGCACGATTATTGGGACCGTGGCCTACATGTCGCCGGAGCAGGCCGACGGTCACAAAGTGGATGAGAGGTCCGACATTTTTTCGCTCGGCGCAGTTTTGTACGAAATGATCACCGGCCGCCGAGCCTTCGCGGGCGACTCCAAACTGTCGACCTTGGCTTCCGTCCTCCACAATGAACCCAAACCTCTGGGCCAGTCTGCTGAGGGCGTGCCGCGCGAGGTGGAACGGATCATCATGCGCTGTCTCCGAAAGGATCCGGAACGGCGCTGGCAAAGCATGGCCGACCTCAAGGTTGCGCTTGAGGATGTGCTCGAAGAAGTTGAATCGGGAAAGCAAACTCCCGCCGAAGGCGTCGCCTCTGCGCGGGCTGGCCAGCGAAGTCTTCCACTCCTGATCTGGGCGGCCGTCGTAGTTGTAGCGCTGGCGGGAGGCGCGTACGTAGGATCCGAAGCTCTGGCCCCGCCACAACCGACTTTCCAGCGGCTGACTTACCGGCGCGGCGATGTACAGAGCGCCAGATTCTCACCCGACGGGCAGACCGTGCTATTTAGCGCGCAATGGGGCGGAGAGCCGCTGACCATGTTTTCCATGCGCCCTGGAAGCCGCGAATACCGTTCTCTCGATCTTCCACAGGCCCGTATCCTCTCTATTAGTCCCTCGGGTGAAATGGCGATCTTGCTGGGTTCGAGCGCGCTAGGAAACCCTGGTACGCTTGCTCGTGTGCCGCTCTCCGGCGGAGCGCCGCGCGAGATCCTGGAAAACGTGGATGATGCTGACTGGTCGCCGGATGGAACGCAATTGGCGGTATCCCACACAATTGGCGGCCGGAATCGCGTGGAATACCCGATCGGGACCGTGTTGTATGAGAATGTGGGCCGGCCGCCGGTAAGCCTTCGAGTCTCGCCCAAGGGGGATTCAATTGCGTTTTTCGAATTCGACAACGCCGTGGCTGATTATGCCGTAACAGTATTGGACTTGCACGGTAAAAGACGAGTTCTTTCCCGCGGTTGGCGAGCAGAGGGTAATCTGGCCTGGGCGCCAAAGGGCGATGAAATCTGGTTTGGCGGATCTAAGGCCGGAGTGAATGCGGCGTTGTATGCCGTTAGTCTGGGCAACAAAGAACGCACGGTGGTGGAAATGCCGGCCCCCATGGCGCTCGACGACATCAATCGAGAGGGCCGGGTTTTGGGCGCGACAACCGACTCGCGCATGGGCATCTCTTTCCTGTCTCGCGGCGACAAGGATGAACGGGATCTGTCATGGTTCGACGCATCGTACGTCTACGACGTGTCCGCCGATGGCAAGACCATTCTGTTCGTCGAATTGTCTTACGGCCAACCACGGAACGTTGCGATCTACTTGCGAAAAACGGATGGCTCTCCGGCCGTGCGCTTGGGCGACGGCAACCGGCCTGCGCTGTCACCGGACGGCAAGTGGGTGGTTTGCATTCTAAGTGATGGTCCGAAGACCAAACTGAATCTCTTGCCAACCGGCGCCGGTGAAGCACGATCCATCGGCACGGAAGGGATGCATTATGAGCGCGTTGAATGGTTGCCGGATGGGCAACGGATTCTAGTCACCGGTAATGAACCGAACCGCCCGTTGAGGACATTTGTCCAGAGCTTGGATGGAGGAAGACTAACGGCTGTTACCCCAGAAGGAACGGTTGCCGCGCGTGTTTCGCCCGATCAAAAATACGTGACTGCGGTGGCTGGAGGTAAATTGACTCTTTACCCGATCGAGGGCGGCGATCCAAAACCAATTTCAGATAGCGAGCCCGGTGAATCTGTGATCAGCTGGAGCGCCGATGGACGCCATTTGTTCCTGAGCAAGTTGGTCGGCCCGTCGTCATTGAAGATCAGCAGGCTAGATGTATCCACGGGGCGCAAGGAGCTTTGGCGCGAGTTGAAAACACCAGACCCGGTCGGAGTAGCGATCTCCAAAGTCGTAATGACGCCGGACGGTGAATCCTTCGCCTATTCCTTCCAGCGCGACATCACCACACTCTTTCTGATCGGTGGACTGAGATAGATTCAGCGGTGCGCGATCACCAGCAGCGACTTGGCGCGCTTGAGCACGCACTCCACGGCCCGCTGCAGATTTTCGGGATCGAGCGCCGCGAAGCTTTCATCTAGCACGACCACTTCGGCATCCTGGAGCAACGCACGCGCGATGTAAAGGCGGCTTCGTTCTCCGTGCGAGAGCTGCCAACCCGTCTCCCCCACCATCTGTAGCAATCCGGCCGGCATGCGAGACAGAAGATCGGCCAGACCCAGCTCCTGGCAGAGGATCTCGGCCTCGTCCAAATCCCGCGGCCGGAGATTCCCCCGGCGACCCATAAACAAATTAAAAGCAAACGTTTCGGCGAGAACATAGTTCTCGTGGAACTGGGGCGCAGCGGCGATGTGTTGGCGCCAGCGCTGGGAGCCGAGCGTTCGCAGATCGAAGCCATCGATGAGCAGTTCGCCAGAGTTCGGCTCGCGCAACCCGGCCAAGATGGAAACGAGCGTCGATTTTCCGCCGCCGGATGGACCCTCTAGCACCAGGCGATCGCCGGTATAGATCCGCAGGTTGCAGCCGCGCAGCACGGGCTCCTGACGGTCGTGATAGCGATACGCGAGATCGCGTGCGTCGAGCACAGTTGGCGAATCGGTGGGCGGTAAGGCGCCAGGGGAGCCCAGCATTTCCGGACGCGCGGCGGAATTGAAAAGGGTAGAAACACGCTCCCAGGCGACCGCTGCTCCGGCCAGTTGCCATGTGCCCATAGATAGCCGTTTGAGAGCCCGATAGGCCAGCAACATGCCACCGATAGCGATGGCCATTTTCGCGGTAGAGTTGCCCCCACCGACGAATGCCGGCGTAAGACCGAACAGAGCGATCACCAGCCAGCCGCGTGGGACGACGCCGATCAGGGCCATGGTGGACCGGTCCATGGCGCGAGATATTTTGCGATAGTGCGCCAGCGCTTCGTCTTCTCCCTCGTGCCATCGATCGGGCGAAAGCTGTGCGAGACGCGTACGATGTCCGACCATACTTTCCACCAGATCGTGCGTCATCGTAAGTCGAACATCGGTCCAGGAGCGATTTCTTACAAAGTATCGCCAGCCAAGCACTCCAGTGATTGCCAGCCAGACCAGCAGCAAGACCGAATGAAGCAGACCGCCCGCGCCCGCGGCCAGCACAAAAGTCGCGATTGCGAGCTCGATGATTGCGACCAGACCGAGGAATCCGCCGCTCAATGCCAGCGCCTCTACTGCCTCGGATTCGATGACTCGTCCCAACAATTGGCCCACGCCCTGGTGCCGGATGCTATCAGGCTCCAATCTCAGAGCGCCGTAAAATAATCGCTGTTTCAGCTTGGCGCCCGCGCCGATCGCGATCTGGCCCTGCAGCCAGGTGATCAGCACGCGAATCGGCACCAGACTGAGCAGCAATAGCGCCCATAGCACGAGCCAGTTCTGGCTTCCCCGGCCGCTCAACACGTTTTGCCCCACCATCCACCACGCCAGAATCCACAATAGGTACTGAATTGCGTGCGCGGCCGCCAGCGTGACCAGGCGCTGTGGCACTCCTGCCTGGCGGAGTTGCAGCCAGAAATTCGCACTGGGCGGCAGGCGCAGAAGCCAGATGCCGCGGATAGGAGCGGCGGTGAGTCGTTCGCGCAGGATCGCCGCGCGCGCGCGAGCTTGCCGGGAGACGGGGACCTCGGCGGAATCGAGTATTTCCTGAATCTGCTTCAAGGCCGGCGACTCCATTTCGTAACAGAGCGCCGAGCAGACAGCGGCCGGATCCATCGCGACCTTCTTGTGGTCAGGCGATAGCAAAATCGAATTCGCCAGGATGGCAAGAAAACCATCTTCAGTTGGAAAGTGCAGGAGTGCGGGGCCGATTTTGGGGAGCTGGCGTTCAAAATCCGCATAGGACATTTCGGTTGCCAATGCTTCCATCCCTATGTGCTGGGGACTGGATTCGCGTGCCAGTGCTGCCCGTGCATCCTCGAAGCGCGCGGCGGGCCAAACGAACGCTGTCAGCTCCGGATTCATTGCTCGATTAGCGTGCCGTTTTGGAGATTCAATCTTCGCCAGTCGCCAGTGGCCCACAATTCTTCGCGAACGGCACGCTCAGCTGCGAGCATGGCCCACAGACGTGAATCCGGTATCAAGGCTAATTCCTTCGGGTTTCCGTCTTCGACGATGCGGCCTGCCTCAACGACCAGCACGCGATCGAACGCCCTGCTCTCGGCGATGTCGTGGGAAATAACTAGAAGGGTACAATCGCTCCAAAGCCGGCGCGCCCGCTGGAGCAGGATATGGCGCTGGTCGATGTCGAGGCCACGAAACGGCTCGTCTAGAATGACCAACCGCACGTCCGGCCGCAGCAGAGCGCGTGCCAGGCGGACTCGTTGTCCTTCGCCGCCCGAAACCAAGCCACCACCTTCACCGAGCGGTGTCTGGAGCGCGTGGGGAAGTCTATTGAGCACGCGGCGTAAGTCGGCGGCATCGATCGCTTCGTCGATCGACATGCGCGGGCCGTTCGAGAGACCGTACGTCAGATTGTCGAGCATCGGACGATTCCACAATTGAACCGCCGGATCGACCCACGCGACGTTTGGTCGCAATCGCTCAACCAGTGGCTCATCGAGTTCGACGCCATCGACCAGGACGCGGCCGGTCGCCGGCCGATACCAGCCCAGCAGAATTCCCACCAGGCTGGACTTTCCGGCACCCGAAGGACCGACGATGGCGATGTGCTCGCCCGCATTGATGGTCAGATCGATATCGCGGAGCACGGTGTGGCCCGCGGCAGTCACGCTCACGTTCTCAAACTTGATGGCAGCCGCGCTGACGTGGGACTCGAGTATCGGAGCCGGCTGAGCGCTTCGTTGTTCGATGGCCCCCAGCGGCTCAAGCAGCCGCAGCGCGACATTGCGATAAGACGGATACTGCCAGGCGATCAACGCGACCTCTTGGCCGAGGGCTGGCAGGTTGAGCGCCCAGAATACGAGCAGTAGGACTGCGCCGGTTTCCCCGGTCCTGCCAAGATGCGATGCCAGCAACCAGATCGCGAGCCCGAAGCCGGCGAGAAATTGCACGGTTTCGAGCGAGATTACAGCTCGCTGGAGGTTCAATCCAGCCTTGTTCCATTCAGTGAGCAGGCGGGCATGCGAGCGCCGCATGGCTGGTTGCGCGCCGTGAGTATGAATCGGCACCAAGCCGAGGAGCGCGTCCAGATAGAAGTGGCTTAACGCTCCGGCATGCGTGCGCAGACGCAGATCTCGCTCGATCAGAAAGGGCTGCGAAAAGATAGGAATCGCGACCGCTGCCAGAGCGGACAGCACCGCGATTGGTGCGCTCAACGGATCGAGCCAGATGATGCCGGCCGCGGTGAAGACGATTTCGAAGACGTAGCGCAGCAGTTGGCCGCCGAGATCCGGAAGGCGGCGGATGAGATGGATACTGTGGCTGCGCTCGGCCATGTCCGATTTCAACCGGCTCTGGAAGTAGCGATCGCCGAGGTTCGGGATCTTGCGTAGAAAAGCTTGCCGCAGCCGGGTTTCTAGATGCCGGCCCATGCGCAGCAAGCCGCCAGTCAGCGGAATTTCGAGTACCAGCAAACCCAAGGAAAAGGCGATCAAAGCAAACATTAGTCCCAGCCGGGGACTTTGAATCAGAGCGCGAAACAAGATCGCTTCGACTACCACTGCGGCGCTTCCCAGCGCCAGCGCTGCCACAATAGTTGCTGGCGTGAAAATACCGTCAGCGCGGAGGAGTCGCAAGAGTTCCAGGCCGGGGCGGGCGGGTGGTTGTTGTAACGACGCAATCAGTTCCGGTGACGAGAGCGCGTGGCGTTTTTTCCGTTCGGTTTCCGGCCACCGCCCGAGTGCTCGAACCAGGACTGCGCCCCGCAACAAGAGCTGTCCTTCGTCCTTAGCGGGACGGACCGACCAATAGTGATCGGGGATCGTTTCAGTATCTTTCAAGAAGTTTTCCAGCACACGAACGGTCTGGCGGCCACGGGTTAGAGCGCCCGAACTCGCGATGGACTCGGCCATCCGAACAGCGGCGTCAAGCGCGGCGATGGGTTGCCAGTATGGGTGGCTTATTACCCGCCGAAGCATGCGCTCTATTTGATCCGATGCTCCCAGGCGATCGATGCGGCGCCTAAGCGGGCCCATAAAACTGTCGGAGAGCGCGTACTCGCACCAATCTTCGGCCGGAACCGCCATTTTGTGGATGTAAAGCTCGTTCAGGAACTCTCTTGCGGGCGTCAGCCGGCGGCCGGTGGCGGGGTCCATCACTTGTAACAACCGGCCATGACGCCGCCACACGACTACGAAATGAGTAAGGCCGTTCGGCAGCACGACGACAGCAATGGCCGGGAGCGCGTGAGCGTCGTCCAACAAGACGTGATCCGCCGGCAACATGATTTGCTCGGCCTGGATCCCGAGCTGGTTGGCGACGTCCTCGATTGTATCGATGGAGGTTCCGTCGACATCTGTCTGGCAGGCTTCGCGCAGCCGGCCGTAGTGCACGTTTATGCCGAAGCCGCCCAGCAGGCACTTTAGGGCAGCCGGTCCGCAATCCATGTTTGAAGTCTGCACGACCTCCGGGACGATGAAGCGGGCGCGCAATTTCATCGATCCAGTTTAGCGCGAGGACTTCTCGACCCCCGCGTTCAGGTGTCTAATCCGAGGGGTTTCTTGGGGACTTGATCGCGCTGGCTGCGCCACTTATGCTGGATTCCGGATATTTCAAAAATAACCACTAGCAGTAAGATCAGCGAGAGAGTCACGCTTCCGGCCACCCACAAGGGTGAATGGGATTGCCATTCCCGTCCCACTCGCATCCACAGCAGGACCAGAATCCCAAGGCTCAGAGCGATCCGCAGGAGCCGTCTGAAGGACATCCTATAGCCATTATCCTACGGTGCCGGCCGCAAAAAATGTGCGATCCAAAAAAATTAGCGACGACCAGATCGGCCGCCGCTCCCACCCCTGGTCTCCTCGCGGAGCCAGGAAATTTATGATTATATCGATCTTTGTAGCGTCTTGCCGTTAGCTCTGTGTTGAAGCTGCGGTCATGACGCTGGAGATCTTGCTGAAGATGGTGCTGATGCTGCTGGCAACGTTCGGCATAATCGCGCCCGCCGCCACGGCAACAAAGCCGGCCATCAAAGCGTACTCAATGAGGTCCTGGCCTCGAGTATCCTTCCAAATCCTCAGCTTCCAAACCAGATTCGTGACTTTTTTCATTTTTCCCTCGCCTCCATTTGTGAACGGAACGTTTGTCCCTGGTGCTAAATTATCATCCAAACACGGTACGAGGAATGAGAGAAACCCCTTAGATGACCCTTAAAAGCCACTAGCGATTGGGCAGCGATTATTTTAGTCCGGGCTAGTTCAAAGGTTCTGAACCCCTCCGCGCCAGCGGCCCAAGTACTAACGCGTTTCCCGGATGTGGGTAGCGATATACCATTGATTGCCGAAGACATCTTTCACCCCGGCGCTACGGTCGCCATAGGATTGGTCAGCTGGCTCACTAGTAGAAGTGGCGCCGGCGTTTACGGCACGCGAATACATCGCGTCGACATCGGGGACATACAGGTAGAACACGGACGGCATCGGCTGGTACGGGCCATGGGCTTCTCCCATCTCCAGCATCGAGTCGCCGATCCTGATCTTGGCGTGATGGACCACACCGTCCGGGGAAGCGTATTTTTCTCGTTCTTCGGCTCCGAAAGCGCGCTTCAGGAAGCTGATGACGGGCTCGGCTCGCAAGGGATGCAGGTACGCGGTGACGGAGTGGAGGCCCTCGGGAATATGGCGGTCGCCTTTATAGGTGGCGATGTACCAGTAATTACCAGCGAGATCTTTCACGCTTCCACTGCGTTCGCCATAGACCTGATCGGCCGGCGGTTGGATGGAAACTGCGCCGGCGGCGACGGCTCGCTGGTATACGGCATCGGTATCTTCCACGTAAACGTGAAAGGCCATCGGTTGAGATTCACCGCGCCATGAAAGCCCCGGGCCACCGCCACCCAGCATGAGCATGGAGTCGCCCAAGCGAACCTCCGCGTGGATCCCACCCGCTGAGCCAATCGCCCGGAATCTCTCCTCGGCGCCAAAGGTTTGCTTGAGGAAATCGATCAGGCCCGGGGCGTCCTGAGCTATGGGATAAGGCGTGAGGGTATGAAAGCCTTTCGGAATGGGGCTACTGGCAGTTCTGTTGGCGGCCTGCTCTTTCTCCATGGCCTCGAAGCGGCGATGCAGCTCGTCGGCGGACATCTCCTCCTTGCGCATCGCGATGTCCCAGGTGTATCCGAACGGATCTGCGACTAAGCCCGAGCGGTCGCCATAGAACTGATCGCTAACCGGCCGGACTAGCCGCGCACCGGCCGCGACCGCCTGGGCAGTTACGGCGTCGGCATCGTCCACGGAGAGACGGATACTGACTGGCGAACCGCCCAGAGCCGCAGGTCCAGGGAAGCCGTATTCCGGAGCTTCCTCGCCCAGCATGATGGTGGAGTTCCCGATTGCAAGCTCGGCGTGGGCGATCTGGCCATGGACGTCAAAGCGCATAATCTCTCTGGCTCCAAAGGCATGCTCATAAAACTCGATGGCGGCCGCAGCATTCTTGACGCGCAAGCGCGGCGCCGCCGTTTGACGAATAGTGACAGCTGCTTGAGTTTGACTTGACATATATGCATTCCTTTCCAATTCAGACTTAAGACGTGACTTGAAACTCTCGCGCGGAAGATCGACCAGTTCGCGCGCGATTGCGACCAGGGGCTCGACACCCGGGTCGACAGTGGCGGACGGACGCCCAATTAGCAGCCCTTGTATCGCGTCATCCGTCTGGTGGATCAGAGAGCGCTTAGGCATGGCCACCCTCCATTTGCGCCCGCAAGCTCTGCAAAGCGCGGAATTGAAGCTGCTTCACGGCCCCTTCGCTGCGCTTCAGCTCTTGCGCAATTTCACGAATACTCTTTTGCTCCACGAAACGCTGCAGGATCACGCCGCGCTGGTCTTCGGGAAGCGTTTTCACCAGCCGAAACAGGCGAGCGCGATATTCGATTGCCTCGAGATCAGGTTGGACACTTGGTTCGGACGATTCTTTAGCGCTGGCGGCGAGCTCACGAGCCGTACGCTTGAATTGGTCCGCCAATGCATTGGCGGCAATCCGGAACAACCACGCGGCGAAAGGCGCGCCTCGATCGACATAGTTCGGCAAGTTGGCCAGCGCTTTGTGAAAAACATCCGACGTCAGATCTTCCGCCGTTTGCCGGTCGTCTACGCGACGGGATATGAAGGCATAGATCCGTTCGAAATGAAGCTCATACAGATCTCCGAACTTCCCGGGGTCGCGTTGGGCAGCTTCCACCAGCAGACGCTCGTCTGGCTTCTCGGCGACTACTTGTGCTGCCGGTCTTTGGACGGCCACCGTTCCTCTGACTATATAAACTGGCGAAGGGCGAAAAAGTCACGCGCCTACCGGCGATCGTTCTTGGGCTCCCATTGAGCAGATAGAAACTTTCGATTGGCGGTTCTCGCCGGCTTCCCTTAATATAATCCTGACGAGCCTTGTGGGCCCGTTCATCTCCTCGTAGTCCAGTCTGATCCGGTCATTGTTCTTGACCGTCTTTTTCCGAACCATTATTCCGGAGGAAGTGTGTCCTTCAACAAATTCATTCCGTTGTTATTCTTTTGCGGGGCTCTATTCGCGCAGATGGGGCCCGCGACCGGTGAGCTGAGCTTCAGCGGAGAGATTCAGTCTAATGGCTCTACGCCGCTCAACACGCTTTGGGTGGAACTATATGACCCGCGAAATCATGTTGTGGTTGAGCGTACCGCGGTTTCGAGCGACGGCAGTTTCCGTCTTGGCCATGGCAGTGCAGATTCGTCCTACACGATTCGCGTTGTGACCGCTCCGGGAGAAACTCCTTTGGTGGAAGAGCCGCGCCCAATCGGCATCGGCAATTCTCTGGTGTTGCATTTGCCGGACCAGAAGACCACCCAGCCCCCGGCAGGAAGCGTTTCACTTCATCAACTTCAACATCCGATTCCGAAGCAGGCCATCCGGGCGGTGATGGAGAGCCAGCGGTATTCGGAGGCTCACGACACCGAGAAAGCGATCGCCAAACTGGAGCAGGCGATCCGGATCGCGCCGGCATTCCGGGAGGCTCACGCCAACCTGGGAGTTCAATACGCTCGCGCGGGCCGGTTGGATGAAGCGGTGGGGCAATTCGACGCGGCACTCGAAATCGGTCCACCGGATGCGCTGATCTATTCCAACCTGGCACTGGCACTTCTCACGTTGAAACAATACAAGGACGGGGAAGAGTTCGCGCGTAAGGCAGTGGCGTTGGAACCGGGAAATGCGACGGCGCAGAGATTGTTGCGGTACGCGGCGGCGCATTCCCTAGGCGAGCATGGATCGGTAACAGATCGGTAGTGTATCAAGTAAAGAGTAGAATTGTGCCATGGTGAGAGATCTAGCCGAGGTTCTACGCGACGCATTAGAGCTTCCTCTTGAGGCCCGCGCCGCGCTGGTCGATTCGTTAATTGAGAGCCTCGATCAGATTATCGACGAAGGCGTTGAAGAAGCTTGGCGCGAGGAGATCTATCGCCGTCTTCAGCAGATTGACAGTGGAGCTATTCAGCTCATCCAATGGGAGGACGCGCGCCGCCGGCTTCGCACTCACGTCACCAGATGACAAACAAGTCCGTTCGAATTCATCCTGCGGCTTTGGAGGAAGCTGAGGTGGCAACAGCGTGGTACGGTCAACGCAGCGCAAAGGCCGCGGAAATGTTCCTCGAAGAGCTTGGCAGCGAGATCGTGGGCATTGGTGCGAAACCCAGAACAGTTTCCTCTACATGAATTCGGAACTCGTAGGACCACAATTCGCAGATTTCCATACCTCATCATTTTTCGAGAACCAGGTGCTGGCTTAGAGATTATTGCGGTAGCCCATGGCCGGCGGCGACCGGGATATTGGCGAGATCGGGTGGATTGATGTCTAGTGAGTTGCGTTCGAGCGGTCAAGCGCTACTCTTGCCGCGGCTTTTGCTCGCGCGCCAGGCGCTCGGCCAGGAACACCTTAAGGAGAGACTGATACGGAACGTCGCGCCGATTCGCGAGTACTTTGAGATCCTCGATCATCGAAACCGGCAGGCGCAGCGATATCGTCTTTAGGGTCGGTTTGAGTTGCACGAGTTTTGTCCGTTTTCCCGATTGCCAAGGCACGAACTGCGTCGAATCGGCAGTAGCCCAGAATCGGCGCTCATCGTCTTCGTTTTTGAATTCAGGAAGTTTCTTCTTCATATCTCTCGTAAGTCTCCGTTTCGTTCCGCTTCATGTCCCTGGCGGAAATCACTCGCATGAGCTTCCGGCGGACAGTGAACGCGATAAATAGGTGCCAGCCAACACTTGTCTGCCCGAGGGCGTAGTATCGCTTCTCACCCTTTGAATGCCGAAGATCACTGCGCAGCACCAATGGCTCATGGGAAATAGTCTCTACGGCTTCCTCCGGAGCCATCTGATGGCGTTCCCAGTTTTGTGGCCATTGCCCTCGCTCCAGTACGACTATACGCCAGCGGCGTCGGCACGAGTGTCCGGCCCTACCGCGACTGAGCGACGGGGTCGACCTTCACGCCTTCGTGGATGGTGTCGCTCGGGTTGGCAATCACCAGGTCGCCCGGCTGTAGACCGTTGATGATCTCGAGCTTGTCGCCGTAATCGCGGCCGACTTGGATGCGCTGCAGATGGATGGTATGATCCGCGCGAACCACCGCAACCTCGGTGCCATCGGCACGGACGATCAGCGCATCGCCCGGTAGCAACACCGGGGGGTTGGCGCGCGGGCTCGACAAATCAACCAGCGCATACATGCCGGGCAGCAGAACGCCATCCTTATTCTGCACCTGCACTTCGACCAGCATGGTGCGGCTGTTGGGGTCGAGCGAATTCGCGGTCCGAGCCACTGTGCCGGAAAACTTGCGGCCGGGCAGGTTGGAAACGGTCAACTGCGCGACTTGGCCGACGTGTATGGAATCGGAGTTGCTCTGCGGGACGTTGACATAAGTGCGCAGCACACCCATCTGTGCGATGCGATAAAGCAGCGTGTTGCCGGCGTTTACCAGCGTTCCAACATCCACGTTGCGCAACGTGACGATGCCATCGAACGGCGCTTTGACTACCCGGTAGCCCTGCACTTCGTTAAGACGAGATACATTGGCCTGGGCGGCCACAACGTTGCTTCGAGCAGCGGCCACAGCTTTATCGAGTGAATCGAGATTGGCAACCTGGGCCTGGTACTGGGCCTGATACTGATCGTTTTCCTGGCGCGAAACGACGCCTTTGCCGGCCAGATTTTTCCAGCGATCGGCTGTGACGCGCGCGAGCTCCGTATTGGCTTTGCCCTGGCGCTGATTCGCGAGCGCCTGATCGAGCGCCGCGTTGTTCTGCTGCAAGTTCGCTTGGGCTTGCAGAACCTGCTGATCGAGCTCCGGCGCTTCGATTTCGGCTAAGGGTTGGCCGGACCGGACGCGATCGCCAATATCCACCATTCGGGTTTTGACATAACCGTCGGCGCGAGCCAGAATAGGCGCTTCGGTGACCGCCTGGATACTGCCGGGCAGCTCCAGTTCGCTTCGTGCGGAGGATCGGCCCACCTCGATCACGTCCACGCGCGGCAACGCCTCCTCTTGTTCCCGAGCCTGGTTGAGAATGACGCCCTGGCGCTTCTTTAGCGGAATGTAACCGCCCAGGAAAGCCGCCGCAATCAGTAGAGTGACCACCAGCGTGATGGACCAAATCGTGATGGCCGATGGATGCCACACTTTCCCAGCCCCAAACGCGTGCGGAGAGCCGTGGGCCAAGCGCTGGTGTTCCTGAAGCTGGCGTTTAAGCTCTTCATTTTCCCGGCGGAGCCGCTCTTCGGTGGTCTCGTCGAGGGCCTGGAACTCGGGTTGATCAGGTTCGGTATGGCGCATTCAATGTTCTAGATACGTTCAAAATTCCACTCGGATTCTGCAAGGCCCTCCCGCCTCTGGGCTTCTAGTTGGCGTTCGTGATCGACCGGAGGTTTCGTCCGGAGGTAACTATAAATGATCGGAACCACGAAAAGCGTAGTGACGGTGGCGAACATCAGACCACCTATAACGGCGCGTGCCAGGGGCGCGTTCTGCTCGCCGCCTTCGCCCCAGCCGAGCGACATAGGCAGCATCCCGAGGATCATGGCGGATGCGGTCATCAGCACTGGGCGGATACGCGCATGGCCGGCCGACAGCATGGCTTCGCGGGCGGAGGCCACAACGGATCGCTCGTCATTGGCGAAGGTGACCATCAGAATGCTGTTCGCGGTGGCGACGCCGATGCACATGATTGAGCCCATCAGCGAAGGGACGCTCAGGGTAGTTCCGGTAACGAACAGCATCCACAAAATACCTGCCAACGCGCCAGGCAAAGCGGTGAGGATGATAAACGGATCGAGCCAGGATTGAAAGTTCACGGACATGAGCAGATAGACCAGGACCACGGCGAAGACGAGGCCCACACCGAGGCGGAAGAACGACGATTGCATGGTCTGATACTGACCGCGTTGATCGAGCGTGGTGCCGCGCGGCAAATGCGCGCTCTCCTGCTGCATGATCTTTTCCACTTCCGAACCGACGCCGCCGAGATCTCGACGGTCGACGTTGGCGTAGATGTCAAAAACCGGCCAGACATTGTAGTGATTCACGATCACCGGCGCGTAGTCGCGTCGAACGGTGACCAAATTAGAGAGCAACTGCGTGCTGCCGGGCATGGCGCCGGGATTTCCGTAAGCTTGCGAAGACCCGTTCGGTGACGCGCTGACGAACGCATTTCCAGCCGCGGATACGCCGGCTTGGGACCCGGGTGTAGTAGTGTTCACGGCATTAGTGGCCACCGATACCGGCGTGCGAAGCAGGGCATCGAGGGAGTTCACTTTGTATTGCGGAGTCTGCACTCCAATGTTGTAGTTGACGCCGTTCGACCAGTTCAACCAGAAGGCCGGCGCGAGGGCCCCATTTCCGCTTAGGGAGATCAGCATATTGGTGCTGACGTCGCGCTCCGTCAAACCCATTTGCGAGGCTTTGGCTCGATCCACGTTCAGTTCGATTTCTGGTTGGTTGACCACCTGGTGCACATGCACGTCGGCGGCTCCGGGAATGCGGGAAATTCGTTGGGCTAACTTCTGAGCAATCTTATAGTTTGCGACGGCGTCGCGTCCGACCACCTGCACATCGATGGGCGCGGGCAGACCGAAGTTCAAGATCTGCGTGGTGATGTTGGCCGGCTGGAAGAAAAAGACGGTGTCCGGAAATTTTTCCTGCAAGATCTTGCGGAGCTGAACTTCGTAGTCACGCGTGGGATGATGCTCTTTCTTCAGCGAAACGAGGATGTCGCCGTCGGAGCTGGAAATAGTGGAAATGTCGCCTTGGGCCAGGCTGCCCCAACTATTTGGAACACCGATGTTGTCGATGATGGTGTCCATCTCGTCCGCGGGTATCATGCTGCGGATTTCGTGCTCGATGGCGGAGAACCGGACTTCGGTTTGTTCAATGCGGGTGCCGGCGGGCGCGCGGGCATGCAGCTTCATCTGGCCGGAGTCCACATTGGGGAAAAAGTCTTTGCCGACTAGCCAGGCCAAGCCGAGCGAAGCGATCGAAACCGCCATGAAAGCCGTGAGAACGCGCACGCGATGCCGCAGCGACCAATCGAGCAGGCCGATGTAACGGTAGCGAAGGCGCTCGAAAAGCCGGTTGAATATGTAGTGCAGGCGCCAGAACAATCCGCGACCAGCGGCCGCTTCCCCGTGACCTCCCTGCCGGTACAAGTGGGCTTCCGACTTTAGAAGATGGTTCACCATAGTCGGGACTAGGGTGCGGGACAACAGATAAGACGCGAGCATGGCGAAGACCACGGCCATCGCCAGAGGGGTGAACAGATACCGGGCAGTGCCAGTAAGCAGCAACACGGGCACGAAGACGATGCATATGGAGAGCGTGGAGACAAAGGTGGGGACGGCAATCTGCGAAGCGCCATCCAGCACTGCGCGGACCAGCGGCTTGCTCATGCCCAGGTTCCGGTGCGTGTTCTCGATCTCGACCGTCGCGTCGTCCACCAAGATGCCGACGGCCAGGGCCAAGCCTCCGAGTGTCATCACGTTGATGGTTTGTCCCATCAGGCTGAGGATGCAGATGGAGGAGAGAATCGAGAGAGGAATCGAGATGCAGACGATCAGAGTGCTACGCCAGCTTCCCAGGAAGAGAAGGATCATCATGCCAGTGAGGCCGGCCGCAATCAGGGCTTCGCGTACTACACCTTGAATGGACGCTCGAACGAACAACGACTGGTCCGCCAGCGCGGTGACATTAAGCTCTTTCGGAATGGTGGCAAGAATTCTGGGGAGGACCTTTTTGATGGAGTCCACGATGGCGAGCGTCGAGGCCTTGCCGGTGCGGGTAATGGTCATGAGTACGCCGCGCGCGCCATTCATGCGAACGATGTTGGTCTGTACGGAAAAACCGTCGCGGACCTGCGCAACATCCTTTATGTATACGGTTGCGCCGTTCACAGTTTTGATGGGCAGGTTATTCAGCTCGTTGAGGACCAGCGGGCTGCCGTTGACTTTAACCTGATATTCGGTCTCGGCCAGCTTAGCGGTGCCGGCCGGGAGAATGAGATTCTGCAGGGTCAGCGCGTTCGATACGTCGATCGGCGAAAGCTGCTTGGCGTAAAGCTCATCCAGATTCAGGTCAACCATCACCGCGCGGTTCTTTCCGCCGAAAGGGTATGAAACAGCAGCGCCTTGCACGGTGCCGAGCGGAGTGCGGATGAAGTTTTGGCCCCAGTCGAAAATCTCCTGCTCACGCATGGTCTTGCTGGAGAGTCCGAGCTGCAGAACAGGAACGCTGGCCGCGTCGTACTTCAGAATGTTGGCGGGGAACATGCCCGGCGGCATTTGGCGGATAGCGCTTTGCATTTGCGCATTCACCTGAGCGACTGCCATGTCGATTAAGACGTTGGGATGGAAGTAAATCCGGACTACGGCGATGTTGTTGTAAGACTGCGATTCAATGTGCTCAATGTCGTTGACATTGGAGGTGAGGCCGCGCTCGAAGTTGGTGACGACGCGCTTCTCCATTTCCTCGGGGGAAAGCCCGGAGTACTGCCACAAGACGGCCACGATGGGGATGTCGATATAGGGGAAAATGTCGACCGGCATGTTGATGATAGCGGTGACACCGAGGATGGCGATGAGGATAGCCATCACGACGAATGTATAAGGCCGCCGCAGAGCAAGCCATACTATCCACATAATGTTATTGTTACAGGTCCTCCGGAAAGCCAGTATATCAGTTAGGTCCTCTCGAGCTTTCGGCCTTGCGTGGGTGTATGCTAATGAGGATGGAATAAGACAAGCTGGCCGAACAGGAGCAGAACGCATGTTTCGCAACGATGGGCTGGATCGCAGGTCGTTCCTCAGGAACGCCAGAATGACGGCGCTAGTGGGCGCGGTAGGAACGAGCTCACTGGGGACCGCGGCTGCTTTCGCGGCGGATGCCACGATGGGCGGCAAGTATGATTTCGACACACCTTACAACCGGATCGGCACGGATTCAATCAAATGGGATGCCGCGCTTCGGAACAATGGAATCGACCACATCGTGGCGGGCATGGGGATTGCGGACATGGACTTCCGATGTGCGCCCGTGATCACTAAGGCTTTGCAGGATCGACTCCAGCACGAAAACTGGGGCTACCTGGATATGCCGCGTAGCTTTTCCGATGGAATTCTCAAATGGAACAAACGGCACTACGGTATCGACATCAATCCTGATTTGATGGGGATCACCACCGGTGTCCATCCGGGCATCATCGCCGCGCTGAAGACATTTTCACCCCCCGGTAGCTCGGTGCTTCTGACCACTCCTGTCTATAACGGCTTTTATAGCGACCTCACCTATTGCAATCTGAAGCCGAATGAGAGTTTGATGAAATACTCCAACGGCCGCTTTTCGGTCGACTTCGAAGATTTCGAACGGCGCATAGGACAGGACACCAATACCTTTATTCTCTGCAATCCGCAGAATCCGACCGGGAATGTCTGGACCCGCGAAGAACTCACGCGGATGGGTGAGATTTGCCTCCGGCGCCGCGTTGTGGTCCTGGCCGACGAAATTCATTGCGACTTCGCCAGCAAGGGGCAAAAATACACCCCATTCTGCACTCTTGAGAACAGGGACATCGTGAACAACAGCATCACCTTCAAAGCTGCCAGCAAGTCGTTCGGCCTGGCGGCCATGAAGTGCGCCTGGTACTTTACGACCAATCCGGAGTATTTCGCCGGGGTGAAAACCAATAACAGAGCGGATCTGACGACTCTGGGCATGATTGCCAGCAAGGCCGCTTATTCCGGAGGTGAGGAGTGGCTGGAGCAATGTGTGTCGTATATCGACGCTAACCATGATTTCGTGCAGTCGTTCTTTAAGACCAAGATGCCTAACCTGATGAAGGTCGGCGCCAAACCTGAAGGGACGTATTTGACTTGGGTGGAGGTCGGTGGGCTGATCGAAAAAATCGGAGCACAGCAAAAGGCGGCGGAAGCCACCAAAGCTGGCGGCAAACCCGTCACCGCCGAGATGGTGGTCGAACGCTGGCTTGCTAAGAACGCGGGCGTCGCCTTGAACGCTGGAAATACGTATGGCTTAGGTGGGGCAAACCATATGCGGATGAACGTCGCGACGTCGCGAAAGACTCTGGAGATGGCACTCAATAACATGGCCAGCGCGTTGAAGAAAGCATAGAAGCTCACTTCTTTTTCGGCAAAAACTTTTTGTCGATGGACGCGACCACGACATAATTGGGATCTACCATCTCATCCAGGTGGATCTTCGCCACCTTCGATAGCAGCTCGTAGGCATCCAGGCTCGAAAGCCCGTAATCCTTATGGATCCAATCGACTAGTTCGGTGAAGGCGATTCGCAGCGCGTCGTCGAGCGGCCGGTAGGCGCCCACGGCCATGATGGAATCGTCGTTTTCAAAGCGCGGCCAACTGATCTTCTTGCCCTTGATCACGTTGACCTGTATACGCGCCAGAAGTGCAACTTCGATCGCCGTGCCAGCCACCTCGCCATCGCCCATCGCGGCATGGCCGTCGCCCACGTATAGCAGCGCGCCGGGCGCGTTGACCGGGAGATATAAGGTATTTCCCACGCTGGCCTCGGGCGCGTCCATATTGCCGCCGAATTCTGCGGGCACGATCGAACTGCGCGCTTCGCCACCAGCGGGCGCCACGCCGATGCAGCCGAAGAAGGGGTGTAGCGGAATCTTGACCGAAAATTTCGAGTCCAGCGCATGGAACGTGGCCGTGTTGCTGGCCTTGTCGATGGGATAGAACCAGATCTTTTCCGGCAGCGGCTGATGCAGCATGGGGGTATAGGTCGTTTGGTTCAATGCCCCGAACCCCGGCGCGAATGCCCCGACGCCTTGATTGCCATCTACCTGCAAATCGAGAATCTTCACAGCCAACGTGTCGCCCGGTTGCGCGCTCTCCACATAAAATGGCCCGGTTAGCGGGTTGTCTCCCTTGACCATGCTCTGCTTGTCGCCGGGCTTCTTCAGTACATTGCCGAACGCGTCGAGCGTATTGGTCTCGATGATGTCGCCCGGTTTTACGCGCGCGACAGGCGCGGCCGAGCCGTAGAGATACTTCACATCGTTTATGGTGGCGTGATACTTGACCACATTGGCGGTCTGAGCCTGGGCAATGCCCGCTGCCATGAGCACCAGCAGATAAATTCTCATCCTCTAACTTTACAGTTACGGGACTGGCTTTGAGAGCAAAACCGGATACAAGGTCAAGGCTACCTTCGGCTCCGGCGGTGGAACCAAGCAACAAGTGGCGCGCGGCGAGGCTTCGACGTCCCGATTGTGCAGCCGCCTTGATTGTTTCTAGCGGTGTTGATTTATAGCGTTGCGTTCGAGCTCTAGGGGCGGATGGGCTCCGGTACTGCCGCACCGTCCGCTCGCGGGTCGGACGCGGCATAGTTCGTTCCGGTTTTCGAATTGTGCAGAATCGCCTGCCCGCGGCCCATGTTCTGGTTGTATTCTTTTCGGAGTTGCAGCTCATGGCCCAGTTCCGAAAGTTGCTGCAGCGTAGCCGGCGGTAAACGGAACTCGAAAGCAACGTTGCAGCCGTCGGCGTTTTGCTTGGCGAAGCGCGGTGCTTCCATGGCGGCCTGAACATTCATGCCGAAGTCGACCATATTGGACACGAACTGCGCATGCGCCAGCGGCTGGACCGCGCCGCCCATAATTCCGAAGCCGATGTGCATATCGCCGCGTTCCATGAATGCCGGAATAATGGTGTGAACCGGGCGCTTGCCAGGGGCCAGAACATTAGGCTGTTTGGGATCGAGCGAGAAGCCGGCGCCGCGATTTTGCAGGATGAATCCCATGCCGTCCACGGTGACTTTGGAACCCCAGTGAGCGAAGATGCTCTGAATCCAACTAACGACGTTGCCGTCTTTGTCAACGACAGTCAGATACGTTGTGCTGCCTGCCGGCGCTTCACCCGGTTCAACCATGCAGTTAGCTTTATTGGGATTAATCAAAGCCGCGCGTGAGCGAGCGTAGTCCTTCGAGAGCAATCGGCCCAGCGGCACGTCATAGGTGCGAGGGTCGGCATCGTAGCGGCGAAGGTCGGAGTAAGCCAACTTCATAGCCTCGATGCGTTCGTGCCATTCAGGAGCGCTATACGCGCCTTCCGCAGCCGGCGGCGCCGTCTCCATGATGTTCAGCATTTCGAGCGCGGCCATTCCGTCGCCGTTGGGAGGAAGTTCATAAACGTGCCAGCCGCGGTAATCGATGGAGATTGGCGTCACCCATTCCGAAGAGAAAGTCGCAAGATCTTGCGCCGTCATCGTTCCGCCGAGTTTTTGCGAGGTCTTGAGAATAGCAGCCGCGATCTCGCCCTGGTAGTAAGTCTCGGGTCCTTTTTCTGCGATCAAACGAAAAGCGCGGCCCATATCCGGATTGCGGAATACCTCGCCGAGTTGCGGAGGCTTGCCACCGGGCAGAAAGACACGCGCCGACTCGTCATTGGTCTTCAATTCCTTGATGGTCTGCTGCGCGCCCCAGATCTCGTACATGCCCTCGGGAACCGGGAAGCCTTGTTCGGCATATCCGATTGCCGCGCCGAATAATTCTTTCCACGGGAGCTTGCCGAAACGTTGGTGCATTTTGAACCAGCCATCGACGGCGCCAGGAATGGTCACGCTGTGGATACCTTCGGCGGGCATCTTCTTAATGTCATGCTTGGCCAGGAAGGCCGGCGACAGACCGTGCGGCGCGTTGCCAGAGCCGTTTAAGCCGGTCAATTGTCCGGTCTTGGCATCCCAATAAATCGCGAACATGTCGCCGCCGAGGCCGTCCATCAGCGGTTCCATTACGGCGAGAACTGCATTGGCAGCGATGGCTGCGTCGACGGCCGATCCGCCTCGGGCGAGAATCTGCGCGCCGGCCTGCGAAGCCAGAACCTGGCTGGTAGCGACGATGCCCTGCTGGCTGATTACCATCGACCGGCCGTAGTTTCGACCGACGCCCGGGCCTTGCGCATAGAGCGAGAGGAGTGCGACGGAAAGAAGTGCGGCAATACGAAAAGACATCGACATAGCTCGGCTCAGAATACCAGTTTATAGGCGGGTCGGGGACCTGCCTTAGGACTTGCGCTTCACCGGCGGGACGCGCATATCGGGACTGAGTTTCGGCCGCATGGTGTGCCACTGCGTGACTTTTTCGTAGGCCTGAGCGAGCGCCAGCACGCGGCCTTCTGAGAAACGCGGGCCGGCGATCATCAACCCGATCGGTAGGCCGCTGGTGGAGAATCCACAGGGAATGGAGACGGCGGGAATTCCAAACGTATTGAACGCGGGACAGTTCGAAGTCTCTTCCGGTTCATGGGGTTTGGGTTCTTCTTCGCGGTTCAGCTCATCGTTGATGGTAGTTGGCACGACGCGCATGGTGGGCAACAAAACCAAATCGAAATCCGTGAATGCGTCGTCGATGGTCTTGCGCAATCGGATCAATTCCCAATTCGCCAGAACATAGTCGACGACTCTGGCTGAGCAGGTCTCGCTCGCGGTGTCGTTCATTCTCCGATGGATGGCCTCGAGCGCGCGGCGCTGATTCAGCGAATATCGGCCGGCGCTGCGTTTCATCCACTCCCAATGGAAGGCCTCGACCTCGCCATCCAGGAACGCTCGGGAGTAAGTGCCGGGGCTCGGCAGATGCATGTCCTTGGTGCTTTTGGTGAGTTTGCCGAGTACCGCAATTGCGTCTTCGACCGCCTTGGATGTTTCGTCATCCAGACGGTCGAAAAAAGGCGCTCGCGGGATTCCCAGCCGGAGACTCGAGACCGGCTGCTTGAGTGCGGCGACGTAATCTTCTTGGGGATGTTCTACGCTGGCGACATCCAGCTTGTCGTAGCCAACCATGGCATTGAGCAGGATGGCCGCATCCTCGGCGGTTTTGGTCATGGGCCCGCAATGATCGAGCGAGTAAGTGCGGGGGATGATTCCACGGATAGACACCAGGCCATAGGTCGGTTTGAGGCCGACGATGCTG
Source organism: Bryobacteraceae bacterium (assembly GCA_035569875.1). Lineage (GTDB taxonomy): Bacteria > Acidobacteriota > Terriglobia > Bryobacterales > Bryobacteraceae > Palsa-89. Next base: position 8,610 of record DATMMD010000148.1, on the reverse strand, counting down.
CAATAGGCGGCGGGCATGCGGACGGAACCGCCGGTGTCGGTGCCGAGCGCTCCGACGGCGAGGTCGGCGATCACGGCCGCCGCCGAGCCTCCCGATGAACCAGCTGAGATGCGATCCAGCGCCCATGGGTTTCGCACCGGCTGGAAATAGGTGGACACCGAGGTACTGCCCATGGCGAACTCCTGGAGATTCGTCTTTCCGATGATCACGGCTCCAGCTTCTTTGAGGCGTCGAACGACCTCAGCATCTGCGTCGGGAAAACGGTCGTCGAAAACCGCGCTGCCGCCAGTGGTGCGAGTTCCGCCGGTGTCGATATTGTCTTTGAGCGCGATCGGGATACCGTGCAGGGCGCCTCGAAATTTTCCGGCTTTGGCTTCGATGTCCAATTGACCGGCCTGTGCCAAAGCTTCTTCCTGCATGACGGTGATGTAGGCATTGACCTTAGGATTGTAGGTTTTGATCCGTTCCAGGCAGGCTTGGGTGAGCTCGGTTGCGCTGATTTCGCGAGCTCGCAGCCTCCGGGACGCTTGGCTGATGGTTAACTTCGCCAAATCGTCGGTGGAGGCCGCAAGCGCCGACGGCCCATTCGCTGCGGAATACACGGCACACGCAGCGGCTGTTGTCTTCACGAAATCGCGCCGGTTCATCCCGTCTGTAGTTTTGATACTAAGGTCATCCGCCATTTGTATAGCTTACAACGTGGTGGGGAAATGTAGAGGATCCCGGAGGCTTTGCAACTCCCGATAATAATACATGGCGGACGGGTGCCTATCCTTGAAACTCAGGGTCTTCAGGAATTCGATCTCTTCCTCGCTGGCATCGCCGCTCAAGACTTGGTCGTTGAGGAACTGCTCGAAGCCTGGTTCCAGCGTGAAGGGCAAGTGCGACTCCACTTCTACAAACTCAAATCGCTTAAGACTTCCGGGCGCCCAGCGGGGGTTCAGGGCAACTTCCATTCCAAAACTCTTTAGGTCGATATCCCAGGAGTCAAGCATGGGATCGAGGAACGATACGCAATTTTCAATCGACACATTGAAGACATCGGTATCCAGGAAGTCCAGCATGGCTACGCGCATTTGTTCGTAGCTCCGGCCGCTGAGTTGGGCCATCAAACGCAGCCATTCCTCGCTCCGCAGTTCCTCCTTGGCGACCCCTTGGGTGACGTCGAGGAGCTTCTGCGTCACCAGGCGTTCGAGTTCACCGAAAGGCTCCTTCTCAAAAATCCTGCGGACTTCTTTCTGAGTCTCCGGATCGCATTTGCGGAGAACCAACTCGCGGAACTCTTGGAACAGCGGCCGGGGCGGCGCTGCCACACGTTTCTTCAACTCCTCCTGACGCTGGGCTTCCGCCAGCTTCGAAAGTTCCCCGGCGGGTAGTTTCAAGAATTCGCCAATGCGGTCGTAAATGTCCGTGCGTCCAGGAGCGGGAGGAGCTTTCTTGCGAGTCAGAAGCTGGGAAATGTAAGAGTCGGTGACCTGGACCGCGGCTGCGAGATCCCGTTGATCGAAGCCGAGTGCACCCAAGCGCTCTTTGATTACAAGGGAAACGTCCATCTTTAACCAGATGAAGTCAATCTATATGCAATTCTGCCACGTGCATAGATTGACAAGCAATATAAATTAACTGATAATAGTAAATGTCTGAGCACTTCTGCCCACTCACAGGTCATCTGAACTAAGTCAGGCGATCTGATTCACTTCTTCTTAGGCCATCCGCGACAAACGAAGGAGTGCCATGTTCGACACACAGCAGAAGTCTACGGGGACCGGGTACACGACGGCGGTCGCCTTCCTGGTTGTAGCCTTCATCTTCATTCCCGCAGCATTGATGTTCTATGGTCACTATGGATATGTTTCTGTTTCTTTGGCCATCGTCGGTACGGCGCTGTGCGTCGGGTTGGCTTGGATGAATTGGAAAAGCTCGTCGCAACTCTCTATCCCTTCCATCGCGATTCAGGACGGGAGAGCGAAATGAACCGCGCGCGCGCAATCGGCGTCGGGGTTCTCTTCGGCGGGCTTCTATGTGGCGTTCTGGGGACGCCGGTGCTCCGAGCCGGTGACTTCTCCAGTTACCGCGGCTTCCAATTCGGCATGAACCTTTCCGCGGCGGCCAAGCAGGCCGGGATGAATCCGTCGGAGGCGACGGTACTGCACCAGCAGCCAGCGTTAATCCAACAATTGGACTGGCGGCCGCGTTGGCCGATACAGGCGAAGCAGGCGCAGGCGGATCCGGTAGAAGACGGACTGCTTTCCTTTTACAATGGAGAGCTCTTTCGAATCGTGGTCAGCTATGACCGCTACCGGATGGAAGGAATGACCACGGAAGACGTGATCGACGTTATCTCGCAGACCTATGGGACTGCCACCAAGCCCGCGGCGGAGGTCGAATACCACTCCACGTATGGCGAAGCCGCACAGGTGATAGCGCGGTGGGAAGACCCGGAATACTCGTACAACCTTGTTCAGACGGGAAACCGGTCCAGCTTTGCCATGATTTTGTATTCCAAACGGGCGGACGCCGCGGCTCAGGCGGCAATCGTCGAGGCGGTCCGGCTGGAGACGCAGCAAGCGCCGCAGCGAGAAATCGATAAACAGAAGAAGCGCGAGGACGACGACCGGCTGGCGCTGGAGAAGGCGCGAACCGCGAACAAGCCGAACTTTCGACCTTAAATTCGTGCTTAGAACAGATCGCGAATGAACTCACAATCAGAAATTTATCAGACTATCAGTCCCGGCTCCATATTGGTAGAACGGAACACGTTTCTCCCGGCGCCGTTAGGACTCGAAAGCGCTATGACCCGCAGCGGGTGGGGGCGGGTGACGAATAATCCGGATCGCCATCAACTCGAAACGGAGCTCGCGACCTCGGGATGGACATTCTTTCTGATGGCCGGCACGATTAAGACGACGGCCTTCGGATTTGGGCGGCCCCAGATGATCCAAGCGGCGCTGAAACGCCTGATCGCGATCGTGAAGCTGCAGAAGTGCAATTGCCTGGAGATCGATGCGATCCGCACGCGCTCGTTCTTAGGGCTGCCCTACATAAGCCTCTCGGCCCATTCGCGTCATATTCAAAATGGCTCGCTTTTTGGCAGCCAAGCAGGGACAGCAGAATGACACTCATTACGGTAAAACTCAGTACTAGAGAACTTGCGCTGTTGACGTCTTTGGCGTCCGATCAGCTATTCCGCAGGGAGTTTATCGATCCGAAAATGCCGGGCTACAGATCAAACCCAGAGGACGTAAGCCTTGGAAAAAAACTGGTGGAACGATTGCGGCTGAAAGCTGACCCCGCCAAGAAATCCTCGTTTCCAAGGAGAAATGGTGCGACTGCTTAAGATCTCATTAACGGCCGCTGCGGGAAGGATGCAGGATGCCGTTTGACAAGTTCGTTCCGGCGCCTTTTATCGCCAGAGCCATCCAATCGCACGCGCCGGTTGCATCGGGTGTTTATGGAATCTCGAATGCGCGAGAATGGATTTATATCGGCGAGACCGACAATATACAAGGCGCGCTCTTTCATCATCTGCAGGATCTCGGTGCGTCGCTCATGAAACGGCTGCCGACCGGATTTGTGTTCGAGATTTGTGATGAAGCGCGTCGGGCGGCCCGGCAGGATCGCCTGGTGCTCGAATACGAGCCCGTTTGTAACCGCTCTTCGACGGTGCGTACATGACGGCGGCCCGCGCCGGAGAGGAAATCATGGATAGTCCCATAAGAGGCGTAAAGATGCAGTTCATCCTGACCGGGTTCACGCAAGAGCTGGGATTCCGGGTCTTTGCATTCGAACGGATGGGTGAGGACCGGGTACGAACCAGATGGACCGTCAGCGCCGACCTTGCTCTGAGTCGAAGATACGGCATCCGGCTGCAAGAGCTGCCGTTAATGTGCCGGGGACTGCTGGAACGCGGTGACGTCATCGAGGAGACTCGCGCAATAGTCTTTAGCGAGGAGCTTATGCGCACTTGCGCGGATGAGCGCGCCGCCGCTAAAGAAGGAGCCGCTCACAAGAGAAAGGCGCCGCGCCGGCCTGTTGTCGAGAATCCGGGGGCGGCCTGGCGCGGTCCGCAGCAGTATTGAGGCCGGCCGGATCGGAATAAGCATGTTCTCTACAAAATGTCCGCATTGCCGATCGATCGAGTTTAGAGGAGTAGGCGTCCGGAACGCCATCGAGAAGGCCATTCATTGGATTCTGTTGCCTTACAGATGCGCTCTGTGCGGCCGCCACTTTTTCCTGTTTCGATGGCAAGCTCCCATCGGCGGGACCGCTTAAGCTCGGAGCGCCCTCGGCATCCACGCGCGATGACCTGGCGCGAATATCACGAGTCGACTAAGCACAGCGTTCAATCCCTCCGACGATCACAGCATTTTCTAGATTGGAAAAATATGCCCGATCCGTTCCGGCATTACGAAGGCGCGCCACTGCTCGACCTTCCAGCCGACCCGCCCAGCCCTGAAATCCCCACGCTCGAATTACTTCAAGGAGCGTATGGCGCGGCGCGCGCCGTTGATGGGCCCAGCTTCTTGTCGGGGCTGCTATTTCATTCGGCCGCCATAAGCGCCTCAAAGCTGGTTCCGTCCACTGGAGACCGGTACGCGCTGCGTGTAAATCCGTCTTCCGGCAATCTGCATCCGACGGAATTTCATTTTGTGACGCGGGGTCTAAAGGGATGGCCGGACGGTTTGTATCATTACCGTCCGTCGTCACACATGGTGGAACAGCGCGCGACCGGCGATTTCGAAATGAAGCTGACGGGCGACTCTGCTCCCCTCACATTTATCGTGACCAGCATTGCCTGGCGCGAGGCATGGAAGTATCGCGACCGGGCTTATCGATACTGTCTGCACGACATGGGACACGCGTGGCAAGCAGTGGCGTTGGCGGCACGAGCCGCGGGATGCGATAGTTTGGCGCTGGGCCAGTTTCAGGACGATGAAATTGCGCAAGCGTGCCGGTTGAGTGAAGACGAATGGCCGATGCTAATGGTTGAGATAAGCGGCGGCTCAATTCCAACGGCCCAAGGGGGCGCCCGAGAGCCCGTATGGTACGGCGGACGCGCGAACCGGCTTTCGGATCACCAGGTCAGCTATCCATTGATAGATGCTATGCACGCCGCGACGAAATCCAACTTGGCCGCCGAGGCGGCAGCCAGTCGCTCGGACGAGGGTTCCGGAGAGATCACCTTGCCTGCCCCGGCCTCATCGAAGCTAGCATTCGGCGAGGTTGTGCGACTGCGACGTTCGGCGCTGGACTTTCGGGGCGGAACCGGATCGATATCGCTGGCACAGCTTTCGGCTATCCTCAACTCCGCGAGCCAGCCGCTTTCGGCGGACTTCGCCGTTTCAGAATTCGTCCAGCTTTATTTATATGTCCACCGCGTCGACGACTTACCGTCTGGCGTGTACCGCTACTGGCCACGGCAAGCACAATTGGAGCAGATCCGGTCCGGAGATCAGCGCGTTGCCGCCGCGGGCCTCAGTCTGGGACAGGATCTCGCGGGCAATGCCTGCGTGGCGTTCTCGATGATAGGCGACTTGGAGCGCGCGACCCGCTTACACGGCGACCGCGGTTATCGATACGTGCATTTCGAAGCAGGAGCGATCGGCCAGCACTTGTATCTCGCGGCCGAAGCGCTGGGGTTGGGAGCGACTGGCATCGGAGCGTTCTACGATGACGAGGTGCACCGCTATCTTAGTCTCACCTCCGGGCAAAGACAGGTGGTGTATCATTTCGCGATCGGTTATCCGGTGCCAGATCCACGGATTGGCGCCTGATGTGTATCAACGGCGAAGAGGGATTGAAACAATAATTTCTGCCATGAGTTCGCTAAAAACAGTGCCAGTTTCGTGTCCGGGTTTGAGCAGTTCCCAGATCCGGAAGCTTGCTCGGCTTGATGCGGTTATTCGTGAATTTTTCGGACCAGCATCCTAACCTTGCGAGCCGTTTTCGGACCGACCGTCCGGATCGCACTGAAGACATCGATGGCGGGCTCAACAAGATGACGGTGGCATGTTTCGAAGCGATCGTGCGTCAAAGCGGTATGCGCGTGGAAAGCCTCCACGCACATTCGTCACCCTGAGACCAACTCGCGTGCGTGCGCCTTGGCGAGCACGTAAGGACCTTCCGGGATTACCGCGATGTTGGCATTGGCGGGCAGGCCATCGGTTAGCGCCGTTATCGCGAGGTCCAGCGTGGGATACGCGCGGCCCCAAAGATTCTGGTGGTATTCCGTGGGAAGACCCGGCACATAACACAAGAGCCTCTGTCGCGTTGTTACGAGAGCCAGCTTTTCGAGTTGCCACTGATCGACTGTAACCGGTTGGCCTTCGATTCGTTTCAGAAATCCGGCATCCGAGCTATTTTCAAGCAGCATTCGCATAAACTCAGGCGCACCGGCGCCCTCCGGACAGGCAGCGACCAACAAGATCGGCCCTCCCGGCTTGACGATGTGGGCAGCCGCTGTGACGCCTTTGATCGCCTGGTAGAACGTGAGATCGAGCGGGTAGCCGGCAGAAGTGGTGATCACGGCGTCAACCGGTTCATCGATGGTCTCGAGCAAAACTTCGGAGACAAACTCGACTCCGCGCCGGTGCGCCTTCTCTGGATGTCCGGCGAATACACCTGCAATCGAGCGATCGCGCGCCAACGTAACGTCCACAATGAAATCGTGCCGCGCCATGCGGGCAATTTCCAATAATTCCCGATGGAGCGGGTTATCCTCGACCGAGCCCTCCACCGCCCTGGCGTCTCGCATAAACTTGGAACTGTGGAGCACCTTTATGGTTTCCTGAGCCGCTAGCCCAGGCGCGACCAACTTCCGGCCGCCTGAAAATCCGAGCATGAGGTGAGGCTCAATGAAGCCGAGCGTGACGTGAAGGTCAGCAGCGATGAATCTTTCGTCAATGTAGACTCGCGTGCCCGAGGCAGTGGAGCCGAGATGACGATGCGATGCCAGATTCCGCGCATCGTGGTTCTCGACTCGGTAAGCCGAGGCGATCTCGTCTCCGCAGATCTCTCGCATTTCGGCCTCGGTCGCCTGCCGGTGCAGCCCGGTGGCAATCAGGATCGTGATGTTTTCTCGTGGGATTCCGGCTTGCTCCAGGCGGCGTAAAACGTGCGGAAGCGTTTTGCGATTCGGCGCCGGCCTGGTGATATCGCAAACTGAAATCGCGGCGCTCCGCTTGCCACGCGCTACATCGGTAAGTGGCGGAGCATCAATAGGGCGGTCGAGCGCCGATTCGAGCGTGGATTGCCAGTCCGGCAAAGGCTGGGCGGAGCGGGCTTCTAAAACGCGATATCGGAATCCGGCCGGCAGGTTCGCCTTTATACCAGTCGTCCCGAAAGCGAGGTCGATCTGCATCAACGTTATGGTACTGCATCTCAGGATGCCGGCCGGGCCCCCATTTTAAGGTCAAGGCACGTCCCCGTAATATGCGTAACCACATTCCGGTAATGTTCTTGTGGTTCGTTCTCGTGGCGGTCATGTGCGAAATCGTGATCCATTCACACCCGGTACCCGCTCAAAGTTAACCGACCGTTTACATCGAGTATGTAGCCCTGGGTATTTCTCAACGGGAAAAAGTCGTTCGGAGGCCACATTGAAGTTATTCCTCAATTGGTCATTGCCTGATAGACCATCGTTCGTGTTTGTCGCCAGATCACATTGAGCATGGTTTGCGGAGACTGCGCCATCAGCACAGCCACGAGCTTGGTCTGTGGATCAACCCAGAACAGCGTGCCGGTAATTCCGCCCCAGGAGTAGTCGCCTACTGACCCGGGCATGGGATTGCGGCCAGCATCCACACGAACGGCGAAGCCCAAGCCGAAGCTCGTGCCCATTTCCGGAACCGGACCGAACGACCCGATCGCGATGGCGACGGGTGTGTGCCGTTCCACGGTGGCCGGCAGTTGGTCGGACGTCATCAGCGCGATAGTTTTCGGCGCCAGAATGCGTACGCCATCGAGTTCCCCGCCATTGAGCAACATCTGAGAAAAGCGGGCATAGTCGCCCGCCGTCGATAACATGCCACCTCCGCCGGAAAATATATTGGGCTTCTGCGTTGGGTTTTCGAAGGCGGCGTTCGCTTGACCATCGGGCTTTGCAAGGCGGGAAACCGCCTCAGGCTTAACCCAGAAACCGGTGTCGTTCATCCTCAGCGGACCGGTGATGCGTTCTCGGACAAAGCTATCGAGGTCCATCCCACTCGCCACTTCCACCAAACGGCCCAAGACGTCGGTCGAAACACTGTATTCCCAGAATTCGCCGGGCTGGTGTAGCAACGGCATGCCGGCGATGAGCTTCACCATCTCGTTTAGAGATTTGGCGCTGAAGATGTTGGCCTTTCGGTACATCTGGTCGATCGGCGAGTTCCCGAACAAACCGTAGGTCAAGCCCGACGTGTGACGCATGAGATCCTGAACGGTCATCGGGCGCTTCGGCAAGGCTCCCTCCGTGCCAACTTTGACGTCTTTGAATTCCGGCAGGTACTGCGCGACGGGTGCGCCGACGTCGAGCTTGTTTTCTTCGGCCAAAATCATCGCGGCCACCGTAGTGATCGGCTTGGACATGGAAGCGATTCGAAAGATGGAGTCCTTTTTCATTGGGCTCTC
>DATMMD010000147.1:0-71545 GCA_035569875.1 Bryobacteraceae bacterium | reverse complement strand
GACCCGTTGGCCGATCAGCGATCCCGACTTAGGAGTAGTCAATGCCGCGGCCGCGAAATCATCCGCCGGCCGGTCCAGAAATCCACCAGGCCGCGCGTCAGCCGCAAGCATCGCTTCTACTTCCCGCCGTAGGTCGTCATCCCCGGCGCACGCTTCGGCGAGAAGTGCTGGACGAGCATCAGGGCCGCAATCTGAGACCGCCTGAAACAATTCGATTACACGCTGATAACGTTCAGGAGTCATGTGAGTGATTGAGCTCCCCGTGCAGCCACGCTTTGGCAATACGCCAGTCGCGCGCCACGGTTTCGGGCGACACCTTGAGCAGTTCCGCCGTCTCCTGCACACTCAATCCGCCGAAAAAGCGCAGCTCGATTACTTCGCTCTGCCGCTGATGGAGCTTGGCCAGATCGGTGAGCGCATCGTCGAGCGCAATCAGCTGAGCCATTCGCTCACCGGAAGAGTCGATCTCCTCATCCAGCCGTAAGGCGCGAACCGCGCCGCCCCGCTTGGCCGCATTGGTTGTGCGCGCATGATCCACCAGCACATGCCGCATTGCCTTAGCGGCGACACCGAAAAAGTGAGCGCGATTCTGCCATTGCTTGGCCCCCTCGCCCGCCAGCCGCAGATAGGCTTCATGAATCAGCGCGGTGGTTTGCAGGGTGTGCAGTGGATTCTGCTGGTTCATGTACCGCCTCGCCATCTTATGCAACTCCGCGTAAACCAGTGGCATTAGCTCTTCGAGCGCGGCATGACTCCCATTTCCCCACTCGATGAGCAGTTGCGTGACCCGTTGAGTCGAAGGCGCCATGACCCCGCCTGTGATGGTGAGTCCGAAGTATATCACCCGCGGGGCCGTTTCCCCCTTGCACCCTCCTTTGCGCCAGGCCGCTGTGAATCAGATCGATGTCTTCGGAGGTGAACGGAAGCGCTTTAGTCTGCATTTCGTAGTAATCACTCGATGTCCAATTGGCCTTCATGACACCAGTTACCGAATGCCGGGCGATTCCTTCGAGGATGTGTGCAATCTCATGCACCAACACGTGAGCTAACAGCGCCGGAGCCAAGCTGGGTTTCGCCAGCGACCAGGCCAAGTGCTGGTACAACACAGTGACATGGACTCCCTCGCTGGGCACGGCATAAGCTCCCACGCTGGATTTGAATTGGTCGGGAGTGTCGAGAGTCAAGCGGACCGCGATCGCCCGCTCCTGTAACAATTGAGAGTCTGGGCGCTGGCCTGCACGCCACTCAATGCGCACGCCCACACCACCGAACATTTCAGCCGCGAGCGTTCTGGCCCGAGACAGCACGGGAGATGGAACATTCGCGTCGTTCTCTACATATACGGTCACTCTTTCCTTTGGTTGCGCGGCGCCAACGCTGCCTGCAGCCAACACCACAAACGCGATCAGCTTGCACCACTGCATCAATCCCTCCTGCTTTCACCGGGCTAAACGAAAGCGGGAGGGAATAACTGCAACGGGTCCGCGAGAAATTATCGAGCGCGTCTTGATAGCATTGGGTCATTGACCCATGCCTGACAATACTTTCGACATCGTATCCAAGATAGATCTGGCCGAGGTGAATAACGCCATCCAGCAAGCTCTCAAAGAGGTCATCACCCGTTACGATCTGAAGGACTCCAAGTCTGAGATTCAACTCAACGAGAAGGACCACAAAATCCTGCTCGTCAGCCAGGACGAGTATAAGTTGAAAGCCGTCACCGACGTGCTCGAGCAGAAGCTGGTGAAGCGCAAAGTGCCGCTGAAAGGGATGACCTTCGGGCCGCTCATCGAATCCGCAGGTTCTACCGTGCGCCAGGAAATCTCACTACAGCAAGGCATTCCCATCGAAAAGGCGCGCGAGATCGTGAAAACGATCAAAGACAGCAAGAAGAAGGTGCAAGCTTCCATCCAGGGCGACCTGGTGCGGGTCTCCGGGCGCGATCGCGATTCGCTGCAGGATGTGATCGCCCTGCTGCGCGGTCATGACTTCGGCATCGACATGCAGTTCACCAATTACCGCACCAACTGATGCCTCGCCGGATAGAATCGCTTTTGATCGACGGCCCGGCTGGAAAGCTCGAAGCCTTGCTGGAAGAACCTGAGGACCAGGCGCCCAACGCGGCCGTGTTGGTTTGTCATCCGCACCCATTGCACGGCGGCACGATGCACAACAAGGTTGTTTACCGGATCGCCCGCGGCCTGCGGCGGTCCGGAGCAGTAGTGCTGCGGTTCAACTATCGGGGTGTCAATCGGAGCGAAGGCAAGTACGACGAGGGCCTGGGCGAGATCGAAGATGCGCGCGCGGCCCTCCAGCTGCTTCGTTCCCGCTACCCGCAATTGCCCTTCTCGCTGGCGGGCTTCTCGTTCGGTTCGCGGATCATTCTGAAGTTAGGCTGCGAGATTGCTGAAGTTTCACGCCTTATCGCCGTGGGTTTTCCCGCCAGCTATCAGGACAGCAAGGAGCTCGGCCGCTGCGATACGCCGCGGGTCTTCATCCTCAGCACCAACGACGAGTTCTGCCCGGTGCCCGCGATGGAAGCCTACTTTGCCGGCTTGCCGGGCCCCAAAGAGCTGATCTGGATTGAAGCACGCGACCACTTTTTCGTTGGCGCTTTAGACGAGTTCGAGACAGCAGTCTACAGCGTGGGATCCAGTATTACCGTGCCGCGGAGTTAAGTGGCGTGGCGCAGTTCGCGCTGCAGGCGTCGCGCTGCGCGTTCGCTGATCAGATTGGCGACCTTCGATAGCAGCCCCGGCACATCCTCAGGCTTAATCAGCATCCGGGATTGGGTCTTAGGAGGCTTGGCAGTCTGCGGCTTGGCGTTCTGGTAAGTGGTCACAATAGCCGTCGCCGGCTTGTAATCCATCATCCGGGCATGCGCCAGGACTTGCAGGCCTGCTCTGGGGGATTCCATCTGGAGATCACTTAGTACTAGTTCGTACTCATGATCTTCCAGCTTCCCGACAGCTTCGGCGGCCGAAGCAGCCGCGTCCACCCTGTAACCACCAGCTTCTAATACAGTTTGTAACGTTAAACGGGAGGTTGGATCGTCGTCCACCAGTAGGACTCGAGCGAGCTCGATGTCCATAAAACGATCTGAGGAGCTCATGTTTTTCATCCGGAGCCACCCGTCTCCTAGGTATAGTTTAAACGAATAGTCAGGAAATGGAAGTGGAGATTTCATCGGAGTCGAAAACTACCACAGTAGTTTGTGACTAGGCAGCCCGGAATACACGATCGAAGATTTGATCCACGTTAGCTAACTGTCTGGAAACAGAGAAGCTCTCTGCAAGCTGTTGCTTTGTGACATATTTGGCGACCTGCGAGTCGGCCTCTATCGCGGCGCGGAAGTCACCGTCCTGATCCCACGCTCGCATAGCATGAGCCTGTACAAATCTGTAGGCGTCCTCACGAAGCATCCCCGCAGCCGTCAGGTCTAGAAGGAGCTGGCCCGAAAATACCAGACCCTTCGTAAGCTCCAGATTCTTCTGCATGCGGGCCGGGTTAACACGAAGGCCCGCGATCAGCCATTCCGTCTTAGAAAGCATGTAATCTACCAGAATGGTCGAGTCCGGCAGGATGATTCGCTCCACCGACGAATGCGAAATGTCCCGCTCGTGCCATAGCGCGACGTCTTCGAACGCCGCCTGCGCGTTGGAGCGAACCACACGGGCGAGTCCGCAGATCTGCTCCGAGACTATGGGATTCCGCTTGTGCGGCATGGCGGAAGAGCCCTTCTGGCCGGCGGAAAATGGCTCTTCGGCCTCGCGGACCTCGGTGCGCTGCAGATGCCGGATTTCGAGCGCGATCTTTTCGAGCGCAGCCGCGATCAGTGCCAGTGCAGAGACATAGTTGGCATGCCGGTCGCGCGAGATTACCTGCGAAGCGATAGGAGCGGGCTTCAACCCCAGCCGCCGGCAGATCCGCTCTTCCGCTTCCGGTCCGATATGCCCGAAGGTTCCGACCGCGCCCGAGATCTTGCCGACGCGCAAATCTTCGGCAGCGGCGCAGAAACGCGTCAGATTTCGACGGATTTCGTCATAGAAAAGAGCCAATTTGAGCCCAAAAGTGATGGGTTCTGCGTGGATTCCGTGGGTCCTTCCAATCTGGATGGTGTGCTTAAATTCCAGCGCCCGGGCCTTGAGAGTTTCAGATAAGCTATTGATTCCTTTAGATATAGTCTCGGAAGCGCTCCGCAGCATCAGCGCTTGCGCCGTATCTACTACATCATTAGAAGTCAGCCCGTAGTGCAGCCATCTGGAGGCCTCCGCGTGCCCGGCGGCCGCCATGCTTTCGGCCACAACCGTAGTGAAAGCAATAACATCGTGCCGAACTTCCCGTTCAACCTCCTGAATCCGGGCGACGGTGAAGCCGGCGTGCTTCCGCAACAAACTGGCCGCATCTTTTGGAACTTCGCCAGTTTCGGCCAATGCTTCGGCGGTGGCCAGTTCGACTTCCAGCCACTGGCGATACTTGTTTTCTTCGCTCCAGATGCGGCCCATTTCGGCCCGGGTATAGCGGTCGATCATTAGTAAGCGAAGACCTCGGTCTGTTGTTTCGGCTCGGCCACTACCAGACGCGTGAAAAGCGCGCGGCCGCTGCCGTCGAGCGCACGACCGGCGGTGGTACGCACGATCTGCGGATGATTGTTGTGCTCGCTCAAATGCCCCAGCACCAGTGTACTGATCGAAGAATCAAGATCGAAGCGGATGAAATCCGAAACGACGTCGTTCGATAGATGACCTTTGCGTCCCATCACTCTCTGTTTCACCGACCAGGGATAGGGACCGACTTTCAGCATCTCAAGATCGTGATTCGACTCAAGCACCAGCAGATCGGCGCCCCTCAGATGGAACTTAACGGATTGGGGCACATAACCGAGGTCGGTAACCACTCCGATCTTGATGCCTTGCGCGCGAAAGCAGAAACCCACCGGATCGATGGCGTCATGCGGAACAGTGAAGCTATCGACCTCGATATCACCGACCGAAAAAGTTGCGCCCGCCTGGAAGCAATCGAGCTTTGGCGCGTACTCCTCCCATGGAATGGCGGGAGCGGTGAGGCGCGTGATGAAAATGGGGACATCGAGAAGCCGGGCCAGCGCAACCAGGCCGCTCACGTGATCGGAGTGCTCGTGGGTAATCAGAATGGCATCCAGGCATTCAGGCTGCTCGTCGATAGCTGCAAGGCGAGCCAGGAGATCACGCCGGCTCAAGCCCGCGTCGATCAGGATGCGCGTCCGCTCAGTGCGGATGAAGGTAGAGTTTCCCGAACTGCTGCTTGCGAGCACACAAACTTTGACGATACCGCGCTCCCTCCCTTTAAGTTGTAGGGTACCGCAAGTGTAGTCTAGCGAGAGGCGGTGGACTGAGTTTTGAGGCTCAGCTTTACTATGGAAGCCGCGGCCATATAGCGCACCGCATGGTGATCATCGCTCAGGAGGGGCTGCAATTTCGCGATAGTGGCGTCATTGCCGCGATCGCCGAGCGCCTTGCAGACAGCCACGCGGACGGCCCAGTTGTTATCGCCGAGCGCCCATTCGAGCAACGTTAGCGCGTAAGGATCGGTGTCTTTTCCAAGCACCTCTGCCGCTACAGCGCGGCCAGGAATGCCACCGCCCACGCCTTTGAGCTCTTTCATCGCCTGGGTAACGGCTTCTACCCCGATGCCAGCCGGGCCAAGCATGCCCGAGACCTCGGAGACGCCCATCAACGCTAGCTGGTCGGGTTTCAATCTCTTCTTGGCATCTTTCATGGCCTTCTGCATCTTCGTCGGCCCATCTGGACGCTCCCCTTCCAACACCTCTTGAAAGATAGTGCGACCGGTAGTGTCTCCGAGGTTCCACAATGCCTTGGCAGCGGTAAAAGCGACTTCCGGCTTATCCTCGAGCGCGTTCTTGAGATAAGGAATGGCATCTTGTGATCCCATTTGCCCCAGCGTGGCCGCGGCCGCTTGACGATTGAGAACTTCTTTGTCTTGCAGACCCTTGGCGGCCAGCTTCACCGCTTCCGGCGTCGCGCCCACGCTACCGGTCGCTTCGATGGCCTCTTTGCGATGCGTAGTGTCCTTATCATCGACGCCCTGGTTCAGAGTGAGCCATGCGACGCGGGCATATGGGTTCGATACGGCCGGGGGATCAATGGTCGGCGACTGCGGAAACGCCAGCAGTCCAAAAGTCAATAACGACGCGAGAGGCAACCTAGGAGTCATACCAGTGGTTAGACGCTTTTCGCGGCAATCGTAACACTGGTTACAATGAATTCCATGCGAGCCCGTGTCTATGTGTCTATGAAACCTAGTGTTCTCGATCCGCAGGGTCAGACCATACGGTCGGCCCTAGTTGGCCTCGGACATTCCTCCATCGCTGCAGTTCGGCAGGGCAAGTTCTTCGAAATCACCCTCGCGCCGGGAACGGATCGCGAAAAGGCCGGCGCGGAAATTAATCAGATCGCGCACGATGTGCTGGCGAATCCCGTGATCGAGGAATATCAAGTCGAGTTTATCGAATAGCCTTAGTCGTCGGTGATTTACTTGGGGGCGCCGATCCACTTAGGGAAAAGAAGCGCCTGCACGTCCGGCTGGTCGAGATCCTGTTTGCGAATCACATGAACTTTCAGGTCCATTTGTGGGGGTGGAGTCTGCCCGTTCAGCTTCATCACCAGGCTGTGGACCGCTTCGTAGCCGATGCGATACGCGTCTTGAACCAGCATCACGTCGATGGCCCCGTCCTTTAGAGCCGCAACGTGAATATCGCTGGAATCGAAGGTAATCAGCTTGATTTTGCCTGCGAGGCCGCGCGCCTTGATGGCTTGAATGGCGCCGAGGGAGTTGGCTTCGGCTGAAGCGAATATTCCATCCAGGTCCTGATGGGCGGTAAGAATGTCCTCGGCCGCGTTGCGTGATTTTGCCGGGTCGCCCATTCCATACTGGCGCGCGACGATGCTGATGGCCGGAAATTCCTTCGCCATAGCGTCGTCAAAGCCGCGCTCGCGATCGCCCGTGGAGCTGCCGCCCGGCTTTTGCATCAGCTCGGCGACTTTTCCTTTGCCGTGGATCAGCTCGGCCAGCTTTCGCGCGGCGGTCTGGCCCGCGCCATAATTGTCAGTGGCGACAAAGGTCACGTAGCCTTTCACGTCCAGGCCGGAATCGAAAACGGTGACTGGAATTCCGGCTTGCATGGCGCGCTTGACGGGTGCGACTAAGGCCGTGCGGTCGGTGGCGGAGATGGCCAAGGCGTCTACGCGGCGGGTGATCATGGAATCGACAATCTCGATCTGGCGCGAGTAATCCGTCTCATCCTGGGGGCCGTTCCACAATACTTCGACGCCGAAATCACGCTCGGCGGCGAGAACTCCGGCATGGATCGACACGAAGAACAGATGCGACGTTGCTTTGGGCACCACGGCGATTAGCTTTTTGATGCGGTGCTGGCAGGACGCGAGCGAAAGGGCGGCGAGCAGAAGGACGATGGGGAGCTGCCGGTTGGATGACATGGCCAAGGCACAGTATACTTCTCGGAATAGACGGGGCGGCGCGGGCTGACGCTTAGCAAAACTCAGCGAAATCGCCTAACCGACCGTTTCGCGGTGCGCGGCGCGAAGCTGACGAGTAAGCGCGAGCCCGTTGCATCCGCGAGCCTT
This sequence comes from Bryobacteraceae bacterium, assembly GCA_035569875.1. Lineage (GTDB taxonomy): Bacteria > Acidobacteriota > Terriglobia > Bryobacterales > Bryobacteraceae > Palsa-89. The sequence goes on along the minus strand of DATMMD010000147.1, from coordinate 63,902 downwards.
TCCAGCGTGCGCATCGACGGTCGGGAACGCCCGCTCTTCAGCCGGGCCACGACAGGCTGCGTGGTGCCCATCTTCCGTGCCAACTCTTCCTGCGTCAATCCCGCGCGATTGCGAACGTCGATCACGGCCGACTCAAGGACGAACTCCTCCTCCAGTGCCTCGTAGGCCTTGCGGTACTTCGGCTCCTTCATCCATTTCTTGTGCAGTTCGGTAATACGCGCCATCGGTTACTTCTCCGTCGCTTTGATCAGTTTCGCGCGGGACAGCGCCAGGTCGATTACGTGGCGCGGCGTGTTCTCAGCGCCAACTTTCCTTCTCGACGGTTTCGTTCAGAGTTTCGACCGGTCCAACTCAAGGCAGTTTAAAAAAAGATATACGGATGGTCGGACGAATCCCTAGCGCCGATATTTATACAGAAACCGGCGAGTTTCCAATCCCGAGCCGATGACCAGCCGCCAGAATCATCGGGGGTTCTTAAAGCGCTCGTCGATCAGATCCTGGGCTGCCGCAATCTGATCGGCTGTCCCACGTACGGCCATGGCGCCTAGTGCGTTATAGGTGAACACCTTCGGAGCTCTCGCCGCCGTCCGGACCTCGGAGGCAACGTTCTGAAACGCCTGGATCGTCGCGTTTCTCAGGTAGAACAGTCGTACCGCATCTCCGCCGCTCGACATCTGGAATTGACGTGCGGCACCACCTTGATTTTGCTCCGCGCCCGCCGGGCCGGACGCCGGCTGATCCAGTTTCTGAAGAAGCCAATCCGCCAAACCAACCTCTTCGGCTGTTCCACGCATCGCGACCGCGATCATTGGACCGATTGTGAATAGCCTGCGAATGTTTCCCACAGAACGTACGAACGTCGCGAGTTCTTGAAGAGTTTCCTCACTCTCGACGTGCTTCACGAAGTAGACGCGCACGAGATCATCGGCAGCATCTCGAACCCGGTATTCACTTGAGCCGACGCGTCCATCGGCAGGTTGACCGAGTTGTTGCACCAGCCATCCGGTCATCTCCATTTTTCCTGGTGAACCTCGCACCACGAAAGCTCGCCGGGCATTATAGGTGAATTCCCAGCGGAGGTCGGTTATCGAGCGGATCGTGCTGACGGCCCACTGAAAGTCACGGATGCTCGCGCTATGAGGCAAGTAATACACGTGGACCAAGTCGCCGCCAGACATCCTGTATTGGTACGTGCTCGAACCCTGGCCCGCCATCAATTCCTTAGCCAGCGATTCAGCCAGTGCAATCTGCTCGGCGGTGCCACGGACCGAGAGACTTCGCTGTGACACATCGGCGGATAGCGATTTGATCTCTGAAACCGAGCGGATGACGGTGGCGACTTCCTGAATTTCTTGAGCCTTCTCAATACTTGTCAGATAAATTACTCGATCCACCCCTTGCTCGGCGGAGGTTTGTCCCGTGACGGCAGTCGCGCAGGTTGTAAGGATCAAAGAACCAAAAACATTGACGCGCACAAGCCTCCTCTGGCGAGTTTATGCTCGCTTGAAAGATGGACGATTTCTCGGACTCAAGCGTGCAGTCGGCATCTCCTCGGTCATCCAGCGCCACAGGTTTTCGGGCGGCTGCAAAAGATCGCTCGGCCGACTCAGACTACTTCCAGGACAGAACTCTCGCGTTCGCCCGCCCAACAAATCCACATACATGACCCGTCGACAAGTTAGTCGCCGCGCGGCCACGCTGGTGATGGACCCTTGGGCTATGTCAGCCACGCTGGAGGGAGTGCGCGTGCGGCTGACCTCCGCCGCGCTTATGGCGTTTGAGGCTCTCGCCCGATCCGCCGGGCGAGTTCAGAGCCGGGAAACTCTGACTTATCAGGCGCTGGTACGCCCCCTCGAGGGGGCACGGCGATGTGCTCATCGTTTCCGGCGGGCGCCCATGAGAAGCATCTTCGTCCAGCTCCTCGATCACGCACCATCCGAAACTATCCACATTGCCGGAGATGACTCGCGAGTAACACCTGAAGGATAGCTCGACCCTTGGCGACTTTGCGCGAGGGTTGAGTAAGCGTGACCCGAAACGGTGCCCACGCGTCCGGTGCACATCGATCTCGATGACAATGGAAAGATGCCGATGACCGAAATGAGCCTGGGCGACCAAACCGTCCGCTATGATCGCGAAGCGACGGCCGCCATTTACGCAAGTTTGAAGGGCGGCTGGGCGGAAGATTGCTTGTGCGTCGGCTGCAGGAATCTAATTGTTCAGCGAGATGTAGTCTATCCATCTGCGTTCAGAGAGTTGCTCGATCGACTTGGTATCGATCCCAACAAAGAGGGAGAGGCTGTTGCGGACGGGCCATTGAAGAATGGATTGCATCACTATGCAGGTTGGTTCTTCTTTGTCGGCGAGATGGTCACCGCCGGTGACCAGATCTCGGTTAGCGACTCACCGTATTTCGGATATTTCTTTACCCGAGGTGGCCCGTGTCCCAAGGAGTTTCGCGGTGGACCACATCTAGGCATTGAATTCGAAGCCCACCTAGAATGGATTCTTAACGAGCACTGGGATTCCGATCTGCGTGTTGTTCCTGCGACAAACGCACGAGAAAACCCATCATAGTTGGGATAGCCCCCGCCTGACGCCGCAGTATTTACCTGGACAACAGGGCGTTCGGTTCGGCTATGCGGAATGTGGTCCAATCAACGACCTGGGGAATGGCGTGAACGCCATCCCTCAATTGAACAATTGAACCGTACCGAGCTCGACCGATCCACACGGGCCGCGTCATCGGGCCGACCTTAACGCTGCGCATTCGCCGTATTTCAGTCTCGGAGAGACAAATTGTCTCCGAAAGATTTGCTGTCGGGCAAAAAGACAGGGGGCCACGAGCTTCGCCTCTGCCGATGCTCATCATGAAGCTGGTTCGCGTGGAAGACGTGCGCTGAAGAAGTTATTTGACGGAACGAACACGGGGAAGCTGATCGTAGCAGGTGGGGCGGGAGTGAGGCGGCCGATCTACACTCACATATAGTCCTTAAACTCCTCCAGCGGTTCATCGAAATCGCCGGTCATGTGGATTTTACCCTCAAAGATGCCCCATGGCATTTGGCGGTGTTTGGGGGGCAAACGAGTGAGCATGGCCACGGGCTTGCCATTATTGGCGATCAGAATGTCTTCGCCGGCTGCTGCACGTTTTACGAGCTTGGACAGACTTGTTCTTGGCGTCGTGCATGTTCACTACATCCATACCTTTATGTTAACGAAGCGTTGCAGACTCGCTCGACCCGAGAAAAGCCTTCGGCTTCCGTGGGCGGCTGAAGATTGCGGGCCATGTCGATGATGGCTTGGTCGGGGACGATGCGGTCGCGGCCCCGGTTACGCTGGATGCACACTTCGACGGGCACGTCGAAGAACAGGGCTTCGATTTCGCAGCCTTGACGCTGGGCGAGGCGGATGTATGGCAGCCGCTCCCAGCGGGCGAGGTGGGTGGCGTCGACGTAGGTTTCTGGACGGCCGGCGGCGATGCGCTGCCGGACTAGATAGCGGATGGTGGCGAAAATGCGGGAGTGCATGGATTGGTCGCGCGGATCGTCGGCGATGAGGCGGCGGATTTCGTCAGACGAAATCGCGTTGACGCCCAAGCGGGCGAGATAGGTCGACTTGCCGGAGCCGGGTAAGCCGACGGTGATGATGACTTTAGACGGCGTAGCGGTCGGCTGCGAGCAGGCGCGCTGCTATCCGGCGACGGGCAGCGATGGCGTTCACCGGCTCGAATTTCGTAAACCGCTTGAGCACCGCAAGATTGGTGCGCAGGGCGTCGCCCTCGGAAGAGGCCGCCAGTACGTTGCGTGCAGCGCTCTCGATAGTCTCCATCGCTTCGCGCAGAAACACCGGGCACATCTCGGCGGCGACATCCCCTTTGTGAAGCTTGGCCAGCTTTTGGGTGCGCAGCCACGTAGATTCCATGGCGAAGGCATTCATGGCGATGTCGGTGATGCCCGCCAGGACTTCCTGCTGCTCTTCGAGCGCCGCCATATATTTCTGAAAGGCCACGCCCAGTGCGAATAGCGTTACCTTCTTGGCATTGGCCACGAGCCGGGAGTCTTCATCGCCCTCGGCCAGCGACGGCCCGGCGAGAATCTCAGCCTGCAGCTTCTTCACGGCCTCTACCAACGGCAGTTGGCCTCGCTGCGCGCGCTTCAGCAGCATGCCGGTAGCGAGCAGACGATTAATCTCATTGGTGCCTTCGAAAATGCGATTGATGCGCGAGTCGCGGTAGGCGCGCTCCACGGCGTACTCCTGAGAATAGCCGTACCCGCCATGGATCTGCACGCCTTCGTCCACTACATAGTCCAGCATCTCCGACGCGAAGATCTTGATGTAAGAGCATTCGGCCGCGAATTCTTCGACCGCTTTGAGCATGGTCTGGCTGGCATTGGGCTCGCTCCACGAGAAGCCTTCCAACTGGCCTTCGATGAGACCGACCACGCGATAGCTGGTGCTCTCGGCGGCATAAATGCGAATCGCCATCTCGGCCAGCTTGTGTTGGATCATGCCGAACTCGGCGATCGACTTTCCAAAGGCCTTGCGCTCTTTGGCGTACTTCAACGACGCGCGCAGCACTTCCTTGGAGCCGCCGATCGCGAACGGCCCGAGCTTCAGGCGGCCGAGGTTGAGAATATTGAATGCGATGATGTGACCGCGGCCGATCTCGCCCAACACGTTCTCTACCGGCACCTGGACATTATCCAGATAGATCGCTGTGGTGGAGCTGCCCTTGATGCCCATCTTCTTTTCTTCAGCGCCGGGTTGGACGCCGGGATATTTGCGCTCTACGAGAAAGGCCGTGAATTTCTCGCCGCCGATTTTCGCGAAAATGGTGTACAGGTCAGCGCCGCCCCCGTTGGTGATCCACATCTTTTGGCCGTTAAGGATGTAGTGCTTGCCGTCGGGGCTGAGATCGGCGCGTGTTTTGGCAGCCAGGGCGTCCGAGCCCGCCTGCGGTTCACTGAGGCAATAGGCCGCGACCATCTCGGCGGTGGCGAGTTTCGGCAGGTAGCGCTGCTTCTGCTCTTCGGTTCCGAAAAGCAATAGCGGCAGCGTGCCAATGCCGGTGTGCGCGCCGTGCCATCCAGAGTACGAGCCATCTTTGGAGACGCCCTCGGCGACGATCATTGCGGACGTCAGATCCATTTCCATACCGCCGAATTTCTCAGGCAGGATCACGCCGGTCAGACCAAGCTGGCCGGATTTGCGGAGGATGGAAATGGCCAGGCCGGGTTCCTGATGCTGGATTGCGTCGACGTTAGGCGCGACTTCTTTGTTCCAGAAGTCCTCGGTGGTTCGCGCGATGGCTCGATGCTCATCGGTGAAATCTTCGGGTGAAAAGATCTCTTCGGGAGTAGATGCCGCTAGGAGAAATGAGCCGCCTTGGTGCTTGGTGGGGGAGAGAGTGGAAGATGCCATAAACAGTTTCTCGTTTCTAGTTTCTGGTTACTCGTTAGTTCATGTTTTCGAAAATTCCGGCGGCGCCCTGGCCACCGCCGACGCACATCGTCACCATTCCATAGCGCGAGCCGCCGCGCTTCATCTCGCGCAGGATGGTTGCGGTTAATTTCGCGCCGGTGCATCCCAGGGGATGACCGAGGGCAATGGCTCCGCCGTTGGGGTTTACGCGCGCCGGGTCCAGTCCGGTTCTTCGAATTACGGCCAGCGCCTGGGCGCCAAACGCTTCATTCAACTCGACGACGCCAATATCTTCTTTCTTTAGGCCCGCGAGTGCTAGCGCTTTCGGAATCGCCACCACCGGACCGATACCCATGATCTCGGGCGGCACGCCGGCCACGGCGAAACTGACAAAGCGGGCCATTGGCTTAAGCCCGAGTTCCTTGGCTTTGCGCTCCGACATCACCAGAGCCGCGGCTGCTCCATCGCTGGTCTGCGAAGAATTGCCAGCGGTAACGGCTCCGTCGGTTTGGAACACGGGTTTAAGTTTGGCCAGCGCTTCAATCGAAGTATCGGCGCGCGGCCCCTCGTCTTTTTGGAATACAGCTTTGCGGGTCTTGGGCGCGCCGTTGTCGAGCACCGTGGATTCGATCTCTACCGGCACTAATTCTTCGTCGAACTTGCCTTCAGCCTGCGCCTTCAGAGCGTTCTGGTGGCTGCGATAAGCGAACTGGTCGGCATCTTCGCGGCTGATACCGTACTTGCGCTGGACCTCTTCGGCGGTCAGTCCCATGCCCATGTAAATCTGCGGGAGGTGATCGACCATCCAGGGATTCGGTGCGAATTTGTAGCCGGCCATGGGGATCATGCTCATCGACTCAGAGCCGCCGGCGATGATGATCTGGGCGCTTCCGGAGCGAATGCGATCAGCCGCCATCGCTATGGCCTGCAGGCCGGAGGAGCAGAAACGATTGATTGTGACACCGGGAACGGCGTCGGGGAGGCCTGCGCGCAGAGCGGCGATACGCGCCATGTTCATTCCGGATTCGCCTTCCGGATTGGCGCAGCCTAAGATGACGTCCTCTATTTCGTCGCGGGCGACGGACGGATATTTCTCGAGGAGGCGGCGGATTACGATTGCGGCCAGATCGTCGGGACGGGTGGTGCGCAAGGTGCCCTTGGGGGCTTTACCGACGGGCGTGCGAAGGCAATCGATGATGACGGCTTGGTTCATGGATGATGTCCTTACCCGAGCACCGGCATCAGTTCCGGCGCGGCACGCACGAGTGCGTACGCTACGGTTAGTTCCGCAGGGGTTTACCTGTCTTTAGCATATACTGAATGCGCTCCTGCGTTTTGGGCAGACCGCATAGGCTGAGAAATGCCTCGCGCTCCAGATCGAGCAGGTATTGTTCCGAGACCATTTGCTCGCCCGTGAGCCGGCCGCCAGTCAGCACGTTTCCCAACTTTTCGGCGATGGTGACATCATGATCGCTGATGAAATGGCCCTGACGCGCCGACCAGACGCCCAGCTTCAGCAACGCGAACCCGCTTTCGCCGGCGACCTTAATATCCGTGCGGGGAATTCCAGGCGCGTAGCCGGGCACCAGAGAAAGCGCCAATGCCTTGGCATCGCCGATCAGGCGCTCGGGGTTCATCGATATGCAATCGTTGCGGTCGAGCAGTCCCAATTTCTTGGCGTCTTCGGCGCTGGAGGAGACCTTCGCGTAGCCGATCAGCTCGAAGACTTTGCGCGGATCTTTGAGACGGAGCAGCAGCTCTTTGCATCCGCCGCCTCCTGGGATCAGACCGACGCCGATTTCGACCAGGCCAATGTAGGTCTCGGCCGAGGCTTGCGCGCGCCGGGAATGCAGAACGATTTCGCAGCCACCTCCGAGCGAGCGGGCAAACGGCGCCGAGACCACCGGTTTAGCAGCATATTTCAGCGCCATGTTGACCTGCTGGAAGCGATTGATGGCGCGATTTAACTCGTCCCAATCGCCTTCCTGCGCGGCCAGCAGCACCATCATCAGGTTCGCGCCAACGCTGAAGTTTTCGCCCTCGTTGGCGATTACCATGGCGTCGAAATGGCGATTTGTTTCGTCCAGGCCGGCGTATAGCATGCCGATATTGTCTTCGCCCAGCGAGTTCATCTTGCTATGGAACTCGACGCAAAGCACGCCATCGCCCAGATCGATCAGCGACGCGCCGGCGTTCTCTTGCATGACACCGTGAACGCGCTTGAGATCGGAGAGCACGATGATGCCGGGGCGCGGCTCGATGGGGCGGTAGTCTTTCTTATGAAAATCGAAGTAAACGGTCCGCGGCTGGTCGTTGCGTTCTTCGTGGCGATACAGCGAGATCACGCCGCGCGCGAGAGCGTCTTTCACCGCGGGTGGAAGCATGCGGCGTTCCGTTTCGAGCCGGGTGACGACGTCAACGAACCCGAGCGTATCCCACAGCTCGAAGGGCCCGAGCTTATTGGCATAGCCCCAGCGCATGGCGCGATCGATCTCGACAATGCGGTCGGAGATTTCGGGGATCATCTCGGCCGAGTACAAAAAAAGATCGCTGAAAACCTTCCACAGGAAGTTGCCGGCTCGATCGTTGGACCCAAGCAGCGTGCGGAGTCGTTCGCCGAGGTCCTCGATGTTGCGCGCGACTTCGACGGACGGAAAGCGCGGCTTCTGGGCCGGATGGTATTCGAGCGTCTTCCAATCGAGCACCTGGATTTCGCGGCTATCGCCTTTGCCGACGCGTTTGTAAAAACCCTGGCCCGTTTTTTCGCCCAGCCAGTTGCGCTCGATCATCTTTTTTTCGAAATCGAGTGGAAGGAACCGATCGCGCCAAGGATCGTTGGGAACCAGATTATAGAGATTGCTCCCGACGAAGGCCCAGACATCCAGACCGACGATATCGAGCAGCCGGAAGCTGGCGCTATTGGGCAGGCCGATAAGCGGTCCGGTAAGGGCGTCGACTTCTTCGATGGTGAAATCTTCTTCGAGCATCGTCTTGGCGATGGTGCCGCCGAAGAAGCTTCCGATTCTGTTGGCGATGAAGTTGGGAGTATCCTTGGTGCGGACCACGCCTTTGCCGAGACGCCGGTCGGCGAAGTCCTCAACCGCGGTGAGGATCTCGGGATCGGTGTCCTGACCGGGAATCAGCTCCATCAAGTGCAGGTAGCGCGGCGGATTGAAAAAATGCGTGCCCAGGAAGTGGCGTCGAAACTCGGACGAGAAGCCCGCGGAAATATTAGCCAGCGGTATGCCGCTGGTGTTGGTGGAGACGATCGCATCCGGCTTGCGAATGGTCTCGACTTTGCGCCACAGCTCGCGCTTTGGCTCAAGGCTCTCGACGATGGCCTCGATGATCCAATCGCATTCGGCCAACGCGCCGAGGTCGTCCTCGAAGTTGCCAGGACGGATGAGAGAGACTTTATCTTCGGTGAAGAATCCTCCGGGGCGCTGCTTGAGGGCATTCTGGATGCCTTTTTGCGCGGCGGCATTGCGATTGGGCTCGCGCGGCAGAACCATATCCAGAAGCAAAGAGGGCACACTGGCATTGGCAAAGTGCGCGGCTATGCGCGATCCCATTGTGCCGGCGCCGAGCACAGCTACACGACGAATTGTTCGCATGATCCATGATGATTGTAGCTAAAGTACGTTACGTTGAAAGAAATGGCGCGCGAACGAAAAGCGATCGACAGCGAAGAACATTTGCGGCGGGTGCGGCGAATCTGTGCAAGCTTGCCGGAGACTACGGAAAAGCTCTCGCACGGGGAACCGACCTTCTTCGTCCGCAAGAAGGTGTATGCGATGTTTTCCAACAATCATCACAACGACGGGCATATCGCGGTCTGGATCCCCGCGGCTCCGGGTCTTCAGGCCATGCTGATCAGCACCTGGCCGGATAAGTTCTTCCGCCCGCCGTATGTGGGAGTTCGGGGCTGGGTGGGTATTGAGCTTCCGAACGTCGACGATGAAGAGCTGGCTTCGCATTTACGCGAAGCGTGGAGCCTGGTGGCGCCGAAGAAGAAGCTGCGCTCGCGGTGAGTAGGGGCGCGGATTGAGCCTTTTCTATCTGGTTGACGGAAGCACGCAGAGCCCCGAGGGCTGGAAGCTGCTTTTGTCCGAACGGGAATCGCGCGGACATCAGAGACCTGCGCCACTCAGTAGTTCTCGCGGGTCGCTGATCCAATAGTCAGGCTCCCACTTAGCCAGATCCTCGCGGCGGCCGTAGCCCCACAATACGGCGCAGGTCTTGACATGGGCGCGACGTCCGGCTTCCATGTCGGCGGGGGAATCGCCGACGAGCAGGCAATCTTCGGCGGCTACGCGGAGTACCTTGAGCGAGGCGAAGATCACATCCGGCTCGGGCTTGGCCGGGAATCCGTCGGTCCCCTGGACGTGATCGAAATACGACAGCAAGCCGAACAGTTCCAGCACCGATCGGGTCGTGGGTGTGCCTTTGGTGGTCGCGGTCGATTTCTTGCCTGGTAGCGCGGAGAGCGTGTTTGCGATGCCGGCGTAGGCGCGGGTGAGAGTGTGGTTTCGGGCGAGGTAGATGCGTCGATAATCGGCGAGCATCTGGTCCATTTGCTCGCGGGTGCATTCGGGGAGCAGGTCGCCGAAGAGGTCGTACAAATGACGGCCGATGTAGCGGCGCAGGAGATCGTCCGGTACGCTACTCTGACGCGTGGTCGCAAGGACGGCCTGGATGGCGCCGCAAATGTCAGTTGCGGAGTCGACCAAGGTACCGTCAACGTCAAAAAGGTACGCCGAGAACTGGGGCACAGACATCAGCGTCTGTGTCTTGTTACGCCGGCTGTGGACGCTCGCCGCCGAGCAAGCCAGGCAGAGGCTTGCCGCCGCCCTCGGGCCGGATGACCTGCTGCTTATCGCCGCCGTCTGGAGTGGTCGATTTCGGACCAGTGGTAACGGCCGGCAAGGTCTCACCATCGATCAGCATCTTCACTTCGGCGCCGTCCAGAACCTCGCGGACCAGCAGCGCTTCGGCGATGCGAGCCAGGGCTTCCGATCTTCCCTCGATGATCTGGCGAGCGCGACTGTAGCCCGAATCCACCAGCTTGCGAACCTGCTCGTCAATCTTAATGGCAGTGGCTTCGCTGTAGTCTCGATGCTGCGCGATCTCGCGGCCCAGGAAAATCTGCTCTTCCTTTTTGCCGAAGCTCATAGGACCAAGCTCGCTCATGCCCCATTCGCAAACCATTTTGCGAGCCATCTCGGTGGCGCGCTCGATGTCATTGCCGGCGCCGGTAGTGATGTGGTGCATGAAAATCTCTTCGGCGATCCGGCCGGCCATCATGATGGCGAGCTGCGCTTCGAGATAATCCTTGTTGTAGGAGTGCTTGTCGTCGAGCGGCAGTTGCATGGTGACGCCGAGCGCCATGCCTCGCGGGATGATGGTGACTTTGTGAAGCGGATCGGCTCCCGGGATCACCGCGGCGACCAGGGCATGTCCGGCTTCGTGATAAGCGGTGTTGCGTTTTTCGTCTTCGCTGATAATGAGCGATTTACGTTCGACGCCCATCATCACTTTGTCCTTGGCCAGCTCGAAATCGAACTGCGTGACAACCTTGCGGTTCTGGCGGGCAGCCACCAGGGCAGCCTCGTTCACCAGATTGGCCAAATCCGCGCCTGCGAATCCAGGAGTGCCGCGAGCGACGACCGAAAGTTCAACGTCGTCAGCCAGCGGTGTTTTCTTGGTATGAACGCGCAGGATCATTTCGCGGCCCTTTACGTCGGGACGTCCAACCACCACGCGGCGATCGAAACGCCCGGGGCGAAGGAGCGCGGGATCGAGCACGTCGGGCCGGTTAGTGGCGGCTACGAGGATCACGCCTTCGTTGGATTCGAAGCCGTCCATTTCCACCAGCAACTGGTTGAGCGTTTGCTCACGCTCGTCGTGTCCACCGCCGAGTCCAGCGCCGCGGTGACGTCCGACAGCGTCGATTTCATCGATGAATATAATACAGGGAGCGTTTTTCTTGCCGTTTTCAAACAGATCGCGCACGCGGCTGGCGCCTACGCCGACGAACATCTCCACAAAATCCGAACCGGAGATAGAGAAGAAGGGAACATTTGCTTCGCCCGCTATGGCACGAGCCAGAAGGGTCTTGCCGGTACCGGGAGGTCCGATCAGTAAGACGCCTTTCGGAATCCGGCCGCCTAATTTCTGGAATTTTTGCGGCTCACGCAGGAATTCGATGATTTCTTGGAGCTCTTCCTTGGCTTCTTCGACTCCAGCGACGTCCTTGAAAGTAACTTTCTTCTGCTGGGAAGAATGGAGCCGGGCGCGGCTCTTTCCAAAGCTCAGCGCTTTATTGCCGCCACTCTGCATCTGACGCATCATGAAGATCCAGAACGCCAACACCAGCACGAAGGGAATGGCGTTGACCAGGATGTTCACCCAGCCGCTGCCGGTCTCTTTGTTGTAGTGGATGTCCACGCCTTTTTGCAGCATGGCGTCGTCGAGATTCTGATGGTTGGTAGGAATGACGGCGCGCAACTCCTGGTTGTCCTCTTTGTAGGTTCCCTGGAGGTCGTTGCCGGTAATCTTGACGGTCTTGATTTTGCCGGCGTTGACGTCGTTCATTAAAGCCGTGTAGGAGAGCTGTACGTCCTGGCGCGACTTGGTGTTGTGAACCACGGTCCAGAACAGCACCACCACCATGATGATGACCACCCAGAAAACCGCGGTCTTGATATTCGAATTATTCATGCCTTCTCCCTAACGTTGGCGACCGAACGACGCCCAGATATTAGACGTGAAGCGGCGTCCGATTGATTCCGGCTTTCTCCCACTGCGAGGACGATTGGCGAGGCTGGATCAGCCGCGAATTCAGCCGCAGCCCCGAATTGCCTTGCCCAAATAATAGTCCCATTATAGGTAACAATCGGCCAATTGGGGCGTTCCCACAAGGGGATACGGGCTTTTTGAAACAGCATCTTAATCTTTTGTTTATGGGATTGTCGCACGGGTTGGTACTGGTCACCGGGTCTCCAGTTACGGACTTCCAGACCGAAGGGAGCGCCATCCGGGGATGAGAAGCGGCCCCAGTCCAGTTCACTCACCACTGTACCACAGCCCTGGGTCCGTTCCTTTTTCTCCAGTATCTGCAATGTAATACGGGCGGAGCCGTCGGGAAGTTCCACCGATCCGGGGGGCTGGATGGCAAATGAAAAATCGAAGCCAGGCCCTCCGGCGGACCCGGCGCGGGCCAAGCGGACCCACTCAAAGGACCGCCGGACATCCAGTCCAGGGAGCTGGACATGGTCGTGGCCGTCGTGGGAACGAATCATTTTTAGGATTCGCTCAACGTGGGCGAAGTCGATCTGGCGAAGATCGCCCTTGACGTCCTTGATGGCTTGGCGGATGACGCGCCGGACGAGCGCCGTGGGCAGGGCAGCCAGTTCGACAGTGGAAAGGATTTGTGGGGCGTTACAAGACGGTGACGAGCAGCGGGCCAGTTCGGATGTCCAGTAGAGTTCTTCATCCTGGGCCAGGGTTGCCATGCTCGCAAGCGATTCGTCGAGTCGGAGGTTGAAGTTGTCGCGCAGGAGAGGCAGAATTTCGTGACGCAGGCGATTACGGGCGTAGGAGGGGTCTTGGTTGGTTTCGTCGTCTCGCCAAGTGATATTCCGCTTGCGGAGCCAGCATTCGATCTCGCTGCGGTCGAGCTCGAGGAGCGGGCGCACGACATGCTCGTTGGTTACGGGCAAAATACCGGAGAGTCCAGCCAAGCCCGAGCCTCGCAGGATCCGGTACAGCACAGTTTCGGCTTGGTCGGAGCGGGTATGGCCGGTTGCGATGCGATCAATGGCGCCGGTTGAGAGCAACTCGGCAAAGAACGCTTGACGGACGCGGCGGGCGGCCTGCTCAAGGTTATCGTCGATGGCAGGAACGTCGGCTTGGCGCAGATGGAAGTCGAGATGGAGCCGGGCAGAGAGGTCAGCGACGAATGCGGCGTCCGCGCGGGACTGGTCTCCGCGAATGCCGTGGTCGACGTGGACAACGCTCAATTGCAGGTTCCAGCGAGGCGCCAGTTCACGCAAGGCGTGGAGCAAGAAGACCGAATCCGCGCCGCCTGAAACAGCGACCCCGACGCGGGCACCGGGCGGAAACATGTTGTGGCGCGCGATGAAGTCCGCGATCCGATCCAGCATTCCGTCCGCATGATACGACGCGGTCCGCCGGGATGCAACAGAAACGAGTGCGCTGTCCCTAATTCTGGTAGATTAGCTGTCATGCGGACACTTATCGCCTTCGCACTACCCTTGTCGCTAGTTTTTGGCGCCAGTCTGCCAACCGGCGCGCCGGAGCAGGCCGGAATATCGCGCGAGCGGCTAAACCGGATCAACGTCGTGATGCGCGAGCATATCGAGAAGGGACATCTGGCCGGCGCTTCCGGTCTTATCGCCCGGAACGGCAAGATCGTCTTCAAGGAGACCTGGGGCGACTATAAGCCTGAGACCATCGTGCGGATGTACTCGATGACCAAGGCGGTCACTGGGGTCGCCGCGATGATGCTGTACGAGGAAGGCCGGTTTTCGCTCACCGATCCGCTGTCGAAATATCTGCCGGAATTTTCCAATATGAGGGTCGGGCACGAAGGCACCGATGCTGCCGGCAAGCGGATCGTCTACACGGTCCCGGTTGACCATCCGATCACGGTACGGGATCTGTTCCGCCACACCACGGGGCTTGATTACGCCGGACCGAAGGACGAAAATGGCGAGCCTGCCTATAAGAAGCTTGAAATGATGGGTGGAGCTCCGCAGGTCCCATTCGATCTGGCCGAGGCAGTGAAGCGATTGGCGACGGCGCCGTTGAACGATGAGCCGGGCACCAAGTTCCGTTATGGCTACTCGATCGACGTTCTGGGCCGTCTGGTGGAAGTGCTCTCCGGCGAAACGCTGGACAAGTTCTTCGAAGAGCGGATTTTCCGGCCGCTCGAGATGAAAGACACGGCTTTCTTTGTGCCGGAAGACAAGTGGAATCGTCTGGCGGTCTTGTACGGGCCTAAGAAGGGCGGTGGCATCGAGCGTTTCACGGGATCGGCTCAGGATAGCTACAAAAAGAAGCCGGCGCTGTTGCTCGGCGGAGCTGGTCTGGTATCGACGTTGGATGATTACGCCCGCTTCTGCCAGATGCTAGTGAATGACGGGCAATTGGATGGCGCGCGGATTCTTAGCCGGAAATCAGTGGAGTTGATGCGGAGCGATCATCTCGGCAATCTGCCCCGCGCCGGTGTGCTGGCCGATGGCTACGGCTTCGGTTTGACGTTCGCGGTGAATCCGGGTCCTGGTAAGACGGCCACTGTAGGTACGGCGGGCGAGTATTATTGGGGCGGCGCGGCGGGAACAGGCTTCTGGATCGATCCGCAGGAGCACATGATCGGGGTTTTCCTGATCCAGGTGCTACCTCCGACCAACATTCCTGCCGGTGACCAGTTTAAGCGCATGGCGTATTTGTCGTTAGAATGAAAAACACACAAATTTTACTCACCTTCGTCTCGCTGAGTACGGCATTTGCCGCGGCTCCCGATGGAGAGGCGTTGTACAAGCAGCGCTGTGGTATCTGTCACGACGGTAAAGTGCAAGGACGCACACCGACTCGCGACGAGATCAGCAGCCGCACTCCGGAATTCGTCTACAAGGCGATGTTTGAAGGCGCCATGGTGACGCAATCCGCCGGGTTGAGCGTCGAAGAAGGCCGCGCCATCGCGCGCTACCTCACCGGCAAGGAGTTTAGCACCGGCGTTGTCTCGAACGTGGGCCGATGCTCCGGCAATCCGCCTCCGATTCGAATCACAGACGCAGGCTGGAACGGCTGGGGCGACGATGTCGCTAACACGCGTTATCAACCGAAGCCGGGTTTGACCGCCGCCGATGTCCCCCAGCTGAAAGTAAAATGGGCATTCGGTTTTGCTAGTGAGACGGTGCGGTCGGCCCAGCCTACGATCGTTGGCGGGCGGGTTTTCGTCGGCAGTTCAAGCGGGGCGATCTATTCGCTGGACGCTTCCACGGGCTGCATTTACTGGAATTATGACGCCGGTGCAACGGTGCGAACGGCGGTTAGCGTCGGCAAGCCCGCGGGCAGCGATAATTATGTCGCCTATTTTGGCGATACCCGTTCCTTTGTGCATGCCGTGGATGCCGCGACTGGAAAGCCTCTGTGGAAGGTCAAGGTGGAAGATCATCCGGCATCGCGGGTGACGGGAGCGCCTACTTTCTATAACGGACGGCTTTATGTTCCGGTGTCGTCGATCGAGGAAGCGTCGGCGATGCTGCCGAGTTACGAGTGCTGCAAGTTTCGCGGGAGCGTCGTAGCGCTCGATGGCGCAACCGGCAAACAGATCTGGAAGAGCTACAGTGTTCCGGATCCACCGCAGGCGCTGAAGCCGAGCGCGACGGGTGCACAACCAGCAGGTGAACAGCACGCGGGTTCACAGCAATGGGGTCCGGCGGGTGCGGCGATCTGGTCCGCGCCAACGATCGACGCCAAGAACAAGGTGATTTACGCGGCCACCGGCAATTCTTATACGAACGTTTCCATTAACACCAGCAATGCAATTCTGGCTTTCGATCTGGACACCGGCAGCCTCAAATGGTCGAGCCAGGTTCTTCCGAAAGACAATTTCACGATGGGCTGTGGGCGGGGAGTGAATTGTCCGGAAGATCGAGGTCCTGACTTTGACTTTGGCACTTCGCCGGTCTTGCGGGAGCTTCCCAATGGTAAGCGCGTGCTGATTTGCGGACAGAAATCGGCGGTTCTCTGGGGCCTGGATCCGGACAATCGCGGCAAAATACTATGGCAGACGCGGCTGGGGCAGGGCAGTGCACTGGGCGGAATCGAGTGGGGCACTACGGCTGACAGCGAGAACGCCTACGCTGCGGTTTCCGATCTCTTCGGTCTCAAGAATGGCGCCAAGCCGGGCGGCATTCACGCCGTGAAGCTCGATACTGGTGAGAAGATCTGGAGCACGCCTGCGCCAGCGCTCACCTGTACACCTGGTACAAGGGGTTGTACGGGGGCTCAATCGGCGGCTATTTCTTCGATGCCGGGCGTGGTGTTTTCCGGGTCCGTCGACGGTCACTTCCGAGCGTTTTCGGCCAAGACCGGCGAAATTATTTGGGATTTCAATACGGTCCAGGATTATCAAACCGTGAACGGAGTGCCAGGCAAGGGCGGTTCGCTCGATTCCGCGGGGCCGACCATCGCCGGTGGGATGGTCTTCACCAACTCCGGCTACGGGATGTGGCAAGGCCTACCGGGCAATGTATTGCTCGCGTTCTCGGTAGACGGCAAGTAGCGCTCACCGCCGTCGTACTGACTCAGGCTCCACTTCGAGGCCCAGGGCGATCCGCGCGGCGTGGACGATCTCTGGCTCAGGGTCGGACAGGAGCTTTCTGAAAATCGACTGAGCGAAATCTTTGGAAGGAAGGGCTGCCAGATCGTACAGCAGAGTGAGCCGTTCAGCAGCGCTCAGGTGATCGAGGACGTTCGAGATCGCGGCCACTTGCGCGGCGGTCCAGGCCGTTCGATAGTAGCCGGCGCCGCCCGCGTTCACTAGAATCCAAGCAGGGCAGGCCGAATTTTTAGGCAACGCTACCTGCTGGCGTGCGCTATTCAATAAAGTGCAAGTCCCATCGACGCCATCTGCTCTCCAGCACACCGGAATAGTCCACTGAGTTGGCGAGTCGATCTGTTCAAGGACGACATCGGGATTTTTTCCGGGACTGCACTCGATGGTAGCGCGCAGGTTGGGGACGCCGGTCTGATCGAGAAACGAGTGAACGACCGGCGCCAGATCCGTGTTGGTGGCGCTGCCCAGAGCCGCGATGAAGTCACCGGTGGTCCCGTTCCCGAGCGCATGGGCTCTCAGATATGCCTGAAGTCCCTTCTGAAAGTGATCCTCTCCGAGCCAGTTTTCGAGCATTAGCAGGACCGCCGCGCCCTTCTGATAAACGATCGGGCCGTACACGGACTTCATGTCGGCGCGGGTCTTCATTGTAAGGCGCACTGGACGGGTCTTGGGTCCCGCATCGACGCCCAGGATGCGCTCCCGAGCGGCTACCGCATTCAGATGCCGGCGTGATTCGGGCTGATCTTGATCCATTATTTTGGCCGCCAGCCAGGTCGCGAATCCCTCGCTGAGCCAAACGTCTTCCCAGGTTGCCTGCGTGACCAGATTACCGAACCATTGGTGGCCGATCTCATGGGCCTGCACCGAACGCAGAGACCATAGCCGTTCGGGATCTTCACTTCCCGGAGCGATTAGCAGCCCGCGCGAACGGTACGTGATGAGCCCGGGGTTTTCGGTGGCGCCGAACGCGCCGGCCGGCAGCGCGATATGGTCCAGCTTTTCCCAAGGGTAAGGGAGTCCCGTATATTTTTCGAGGCGCGGAAGAATTTCCCGGGTCGCAAGCGCGGCCTCTTTGCCTTCCTCGCGATGACCCTGGGGCGTGATCACACTTACGGGCGTATGCTTGGCGCCCGCTACGCCGCCATCCAAGACATCGAACGGTCCGACCGCGAACGCGACCACCTCAGCGGCTAAAGGCTGAGTGAGGCCGAAGCGGACCAGCTTCATTCCACCGGGCTGCGCTGTTTCGCCCAATTGAGGAGTATTCGCGAATGCCTGGTAAACGCGCCTCACGCGGATGGACATCTCCCACGGCGTCTTGAAGCGCGGCTCGTCAAAGCAAGGAAACGCGCGCCGCGCGTCGATGGGTGTGAATACCGTGAAGGCGTACCAGCGGCCTTCGACTTGTCTGCGAAAGGGTCCTGATACGGCTTTATCGCTCAAAGCCGCGCGATAACGAATCGAAAGCAACGCGGGACCGGGTCCTATGGGCCGGTCCGGTATCAGACGGATGAACTCGCCAGCAATCGCCCGGGCGCGTGTCCTGTGCAATTTCCCTCGGAACTCGATGGATGCTTGTTCGACGATCAGATCCTTGCCATCGAGCCAGATCTCCAACTGGGGCTTCTTGAGATCGACTGCGATCCGCGCCCAGCCTCGAAAAGTGCCACGAGCGGGATCGATGGTGAGTTCAATGGTGTGCTTAGTTGGAACGACGCCGTCCGATAGGAGGAAATCGGGCGGTGCGCCCCAAGTGCACAAGCAGGCAAACGAAACGAGCACGCTACAGAGGCGGGACATGAAGACTTAATATTGGCAGGTCGGCGATCTGCCCCACATATCAAACTGACATAATGGAACCACTATGTCAGCAACCAGCGTTGGATCATCGCCGAGTGTCAATCGGCAATTCAAGCTCGCAGCGCGGCCCAGCGGGCTGCCGAAGGAATCGGATTTTTCGCTCGTCGATGCGAAGATGCCAATCGCCGGGGAAGGGCAGGTGTTGATCAAGACGGCTTATCTTTCCGTCGATCCTTACATGCGCGGGCGCATCACCGGCGTAAGGACGTATGTCGATCCGGTGAACATCGGCGACGGGATGCCTGGAGGAGCCGTGGGGCAGGTCGTCGAATCGCATGCCGCCGGATTCGCTCCCGGCGATTTCGTGATTGGGCAATGGGGCTGGCAAGAGTACGCAGCCCTGGACGCCGCGAGCGTGCGCAAGCTCGACCCGAAGCTCGCTCCGGTCTCGACTGCCCTGGGCGTACTCGGCATGCCGGGGATTACGGCTTACTTCGGGTTTCTCGACATATGCCAACCGAAACCAGGCGAGACGGTGGTTGTGTCGGGAGCGGCAGGTGCGGTCGGATCGCTGGTGGGACAGATCGCGAAGATCAAAGGTTGCCACGTGGTCGGAATCGCCGGCGCCGATTCGAAGATCGGCTGGCTCACGAACGAGTTAGGTTGTGACAGCGCATTTAATTACAAGACGACGCAAGATTATTCCGCGAAGCTGAAAGAGCTTTGCCCGAAAGGCATCGACTGTTATTTTGACAACGTGGGTGGCGCAATCACCGACGCTGTATTTCCACTGATGAACCTTTTTGGACGAATGTCGATCTGCGGGCAGATCTCGCAGTATAACCTCGACAAGCCGGAGCCGGGACCAAGGATACTCACCCAGGTTTTGGTTAAGCAATTGAAGGTGGAAGGCTTCATCGTGACGCGATTCCAGAATCGCTGGGTCGAAGGAATCACGCAGATGGCGCAGTGGCTGCGCGAAGGGAAGCTGAAGCATCGCGAGGAAGTGGTGGAGGGTTTTGAGAATACGGCCAAGGCGTTCATCGGGATGCTGCAAGGCGAAAATACGGGGAAGATGCTGGTGAAGGTGTAGCGCTCTAATTCGCGCCATGGAAATCGGACTCCTGCACCACGTCACCCTCACGGTTACTGACCTGGACCGGTCAAGGCAGTTCTATCGCGAGATCCTCGGCTTAAAAGAAATCCCCAGGCCGGCGTTTCCTTTTCCGGGCGCGTGGTTCCAGGTCGGCGAAGCTCAGCATTTGCATCTCATCGTGCATGACGACGCCACTTTCCGCGCTCCTGGCAAAGGGATTGACACGCGCGATGTTCATTTTGCAGTGCGAGTGCCGAGTTACACGGGCGCGCTCGAATTTCTGCGCGGCAAGGGCTACCGGGAAAATTCCGACGACCACGATTTCCACAAGATGGAAGTCAAACCCAGGCCGACCGCCGGTTATCCGCAAATCTACATCATCGATCCCGACCGGCATGTGATTGAGATCAACGCTGACGCGCTGGACTGATCAAAAACTGCATCCAACTTCAGGGATCGGGAGTCTATACGCATATGTCCAAGATGCGCGCGGTTCAAGTCTCTTGTCCGAATGGACCCTTTGAAATTGTGGAACGTGAAATACCACAGCCCGGGCCGGGATCGCTACGGATCAAGGTCCAGGCCTGTGGAGTCTGTCATAGCGATTCGTTGACCAAAGAGGGAGCCTTCCCCTGGATTCAATACCCGCGAGTTCCGGGACACGAGGTCCTGGGGCTCGTAGATGCTGTTGGTCCCAACGTACATCGATGGACCCCTGGTCAACGCGTCGGCGTCGGGTGGAATGGAGGGTACTGTGGATACTGCGATGCTTGCCGCCGGGGCGACTTCTTCGCCTGCCAGACAGCCACGCTGATAACCGGTATTACATCCGACGGCGGCTATGCCGACTACATGATTGCTGACGCGTCTGCGGTGGCTCTCGTTCCCGAAGGCTTGTCGCCCGCCGAAGGAGCGCCTTTGATGTGTGCCGGAGTCACCACCTTCAATTGCTTACGAAATAGCGCCGCAAGACCTGGTGATGTTGTTGCCGTGCTCGGCTTGGGCGGACTCGGGCATCTGGGTGTTCAGTATGCCGCGAAGATGGGCTTCCGGACGGTTGCGATCGCGCGAGGAGCCGATGAAGAACCGCTCGCCAGGAAACTGGGCGCGCAGTATTACATTAATAATCAAGCGCAAGATCCGGCAGCCGAACTCCACAAGCTTGGGGGCGCCAAGGTAATTCTGGCAACGGCGCCGAGCGCGGAAGCCATGTCGGCGGTTTTGGGCGGCCTCGGTGTGAATGGCACGCTAATGATCATTGGCGTCGGTGGGCCAATTCCCGCGTCCCCCATGCAGCTCATTGGAGGATGCCAGTCGATTAAAGGCTGGTATTCAGGGACGTCCATCGATTCCCAAGACACGCTATCGTTCTCTGTCCTCTCCGGCGTACGGTCCATGAATGAAGTTTTTCCTTTAGAGCGCGCGTCCGAGGCGTACGAGCGCATGATGAGCGGCAAGGCGCGGTTTCGTATCGTGCTGACAACCGGGAACTAACCGGAGCGGTGTCCGGCTCAATCGGGCAGCGTGAACGCGACCACATAATCACCGAGCGGCGGTCCTCCGTCGATGCCGTGACCTCCGGCCGAAATCAGCACGTACTGCTTTCCATTCGGCCCGCGATATGTCATGGGAGTGGATCGCGCGCTGGTGGGAAGAGTGCCCTTCCACAACTCTTTTCCCGTGGTGACGTCGAAGGCGCGGATCGCGGGATCGAGGGTTCCGGCGATGAAGACCAGGCCGCCGGCAGTGGCGATCGGTCCACCCAAAACAATTGATCCGTACTCGCTGGGAGCGGCGGGCGCTTTCCCGATCGGTGGAAATTGGCCAAGTGGCACGGTCCACTTGATGTCGCCAGTGTCGGCATCAACAGCATTCAACATGCCCCACGGTGGAGGATTGCACGGCGATCCGCCGGGGCTGCGAAGGAAGCGGCGCATCATTCCGAAAGGTGTTCCTTCCTGCCGCGCGAATTCCCAGTCCCCGTTTAGCTCTCTCCCCGCGGATTGGCGCGTCGAGTCGAAGTCGGCGCGGGGAATCAGACGCATCTCCGTGGCCAGATTGTTGGTGGGAAGAATCAACAAATGATGCGATGGATCATAGGCGGCGCCGCCCCAGGCCATCCCACCGATGTTTCCAGGCATCAGTACAGATCCGCGGATGCTCGGGGGTGTGAAGACACCTTCAGAGCGCATCTTGGCGATTTCCTCCCGGCACCATTTGCGGTCCGTCTCACTAAATCCCCAGGCATTCTCCGCCGACAGCGACTGCGGCGCGAGCGGATGGGGAGCAAGGGGAAACGGCTGAGTGGGCGAGCTGGTTTCCCCGGCCACGTCGGTTTTGGGAACCGGCCGCTCTTCGACGCCAAAGATTGGTTGTCCCGTCTCGCGATTCAGGATGAAGTAGTTTCCGTCCTTCGACCCAACGCCAAGCGCAGGGACGGTGCGGCCGTTGCGATGAACATCGAACAACACAGGCGGTGACGCGACATCGTAATCCCAAAGATCGTGATGGACGGTTTGAAAATGCCAGACGCGCTCGCCGGTACCGGCGCGGAGCGCGACGATGGAATTGGCGAAGAGATTGTTCCCCAGCCGTTCCCCGCCGTAAAAATCCGGACTAGCGCTTCCGGTCGGGACGAAAACGAGATCGCGCTCAGGATCGCTGGCGATGATAGACCATGCGTTGGCCGCGCCGGTGCGCAGTGCGCTGCCATTCTTCCAAGTGTCGGCGCCAAGAGCTTTCGGATCTTGCGGGATCGGATCCCAAGCCCATTTGAGCTTGCCGGTGACCGCGTCGAATCCTCGAACCTCGCCGCTCGGTTGGCTCACGGAACGGTTGTCCGCGATTCCCGAGCCGACGATTACGGTATTACCGACGACCGCGGGCGGCGATGTTTCCTCGTAATCCGAGAAGTCGCGCGCGGCGATGCGCAGCCCGCTCCGCAGATCGACAATTCCGTTGTCTCCGAAATCCGCCGCGGGCTTGCCGGTGGGAGCATCAAGAGCAATCAGGCGTGCATCGATGGTTGCCATGAAGACGCGTGGCTTCCCGGATGGCGGCTTCCAGTACGAGACGCCTCGATTCGCGTAATCGCCGTAGCCTTTGTCTTTTGGCACTTTGCCGTCGTAGGACCAAATCTCGCGGCCGTTCGCTGGATCGAGCGCGATCACGCGGCCGAGCGGAGTACCGATGTAAAGGACGCCATCGACATATAGCGGCGTCGCCTCAAAAGCGGTCGGTCTTCCGAATTTCGGCTGATATGTATCGCCGGTGCGAAAGGTCCATGCAATCTTTAGCGATTGAACATTCTCTCGATTGATGACGGCCAGTGGTGAGAAGCGTTGGCCGCCCGGATCTCGTCCATAGGCTGGCCATTCGCCGTCCGGAGCCTTTTGGAATCCGGTCAGCAGCGCGACTGCCAGCGCCAGAATCAAGTAGCGATGCATGTGAAATGGACGTCGGTCGAACGCTTAAGTTAGAGCTAATTCGCTCGCTCGAATAGTCCGGCCGCGCCTTGACCACCGCCGATGCACATCGTCACCACGCCGAGCTTGGCTTTGCGACGCGCCATCTCGTTGGCGATGGTGCCCACCATGCGCGAGCCTGTCATACCAAAGGGATGGCCGATCGATATCGATCCGCCGTTGACGTTCAACTTGTCGGGATCAAGGCCCAGACGATCGCGGCAATAGATGACTTGCACCGCAAAGGCCTCGTTCAATTCCCAAAGATCGATGTCGTCGACCTTCAATCCCTGGCGCTTGAGAAGCTTTGGAACGGCGAACACCGGCCCGATGCCCATTTCGTCGGGCTCGCAGCCGGCCACGGAGAAGCCGCGAAAAATCAGTTTATACGGAATGCCGAGCGCGTCGGCGCGTTCGCGCGACATCAGTAGCGTGGCGGAAGCGCCATCGGAAAGCTGTGACGCATTGCCGGCTGTGACGCTTCCTTGCCCGCTATTCGGATCAAAGTGAGGTTTTAAAGACAGTAAACCTTCGAGCGTCGTGTCCGGCCGATTGCATTCGTCCTTGTTGGCGCAGACGTCTTCAGTACCCGCCGCCTGGCCGGTTTTCTTGTCGAGAATCGCGCGTGTCACTTTCATGGGCGCGATTTCACCCTCGAAAAATCCGTCATTCTGCCCACGAGCGGTGCGCTGTTGGCTGAGAAGCGAGTACTCATCTTGCGCCTGCCGGCTGATCTTGTAGCGCTTGGCGACCACTTCCGCGGTCTCGCCCATCACCATGTAGATCCCGGGGTAGTGCTCTTGAATCCACGGATTGGGATTGGTGCTGCGTTCGGTCATGGAGATGCTCTCGGCGCCGCCGCCGATCGCTGCGTCCACGCCTTCCTGTACGATCTGATGCGCGGCCATCGCGATTGCCTGCAGGCCGGACGAGCAAAAACGATTCACCGTGGTAGCCGCGACGCTTGGAGGCAAACCTGCGATCAATGCGGCGACTCGCGCGACATTGCTGCCTTGCGCGCCATGCGGCTGAGCGCAGCCGAGAATAACGTCGCCGATCTCGGCCGGATCGAGCGCCGGAGTCTTGCGCAGGACATCCCGGATGCAGTGCGCGGCCAGATTGTCGGGGCGCGTCATGTTGAATGAACCGCGATAAGATTTCGCGAGCGCGGTCCGAGAACTGGCGACAACAACGGCTTCTCTCATACGACTACCTCCTCGCCTCGGCCGCGGTGGCGGCGGTTTCGCCGACGCCTTTATCAAAATCCGCAAAAGTCTTACCCTCTTCGGCCAGCCGTTTCAGCAAAGGCGCCGGAGCCCAAAGCTTACCGTGCTGTTTCTCGAATTCCTGAATCCGCGCATAGACTTTCTTTAAGCCGACCGTGTCGGCGTACCACATTGGTCCGCCACGATAGGCCGGGAATCCGTAGCCGTTGATATAGATGATGTCGATGTCGACGGCGCGCAGCGCGTAGCTTTCCTCTAAAATCCGCGCGCCTTCATTCACTAGCGCGTAGATGATGCGGTCCACGATGTCTTCCTCGGAAACGGTGCGAGGCGATATCCCTGCGTCCTTACGCGCCTGCCTGATCAGGTCGTCGACATCCGGATTGTGCATGGGCTTGCGGTCGGCGTCGTATTTATACCACCCGGCGCCAGTCTTCTGCCCGAACATTCCCTTTTCGCAAAGACGATCTTCGAGCAGCGGCTGGCGGGTGCTGGTGTCGCGAATGTCTCCGAACTCCTTTCGGATGCGCCAGCCGACGTCGAGACCCGCCAGGTCGCCGGTGGCCAGCGGTCCCATAGCCATGCCAAAGTTGTAAAGTGCCTCATCGACCGCTTCAACCGTCGCGCCTTCTTCTACCAGGAACTGGGCCTCGCGCCGATAAGGATGGAACATCCTATTGCCGACGAATCCACGGCAATTGCCGACCAGCACTCCGACCTTGCCCAGCTTCTTCGAGAGTGCCATGCAAGTGGCGATCACCTCTTTGGAAGTGGCCTTGCCGCGTACGATTTCAAGCAGCCGCATCACATTCGCGGGACTGAAAAAGTGCGTGCCGATGACCCACTGGGGACGGGAAGTGGCCGAGGCGATCTCGTCGATGTTCAGCGTGGAGGTGTTGGAGGCAAGAATTGCGCCCTGTTTGACGATCTTGTCCAACTCTCCGAAGATTTGCTTCTTCAGCGCCATCCCTTCGAAGACGGCCTCTATAACCATGTCCACGCCGTCGAAGCCGTCAAAGGTCAGCGTCGGCGTGATGCGGCCGAGACGCTGATCCATCTGTTCCTGAGAGAAGCGGCCTTTCTTGACGGAATTCGCGTAGTTCTTTTTGATAGTGGCGAGCCCGCGATCGAGCGCTGCCTGATCGGTCTCCTTGAGCAGCACCGGAATGCCGGCGTTGGCAAAGACCATTGCGATGCCGCCGCCCATGGTGCCCGCGCCAACGACCGCCGCTTTGTTAACCGGAATCTGCGCGATGTCCTTGGGAATACCGGGAATCTTGGCAACCTCGCGTTCGCCGAAGAAAACGTGAATGAGCGCCTTGGACTGATCTGAGAACAGACATTGTTGGAAGAGCTCGGCTTCGCGTTTGACGCCTTCGTCAAAGGGGAGCTTGGTGGCGGCCTCGACCGCATCGATGGCGGCCAGTGGCGCGATCAGATTGCGCTGCTTCTTGCGTGCGGCCTCACGACCCGCGGTAATGATCGGAGCGTTGGTCTGTTCATTCCCCAGCTTACTGTTGAGGTCGCGGGTTCGCCGCGGCAGTGCCCCAATCTTGGTGCGAGCGAATGCGATGGCGCCTTCGAGCAGATCGCCCTGGATAATCTGATCGACGATGCCGGCCTGGTAGGCATCGGTAGCGCTGATCGGGTCGCCTCCAGAGCACATCTCGACGGCTCTGGCGACGCCCGCGAGGCGCGGCAACCGTTGCGTGCCCGCGGCGCCGGGAATGATTCCCAACTTCACTTCCGGCTGCCCCACCAACGCAGTGGGAACCGCCACACGATAATGGCAGGCCATCGCTGTTTCGAGGCCGCCCCCGAGTGCTGTGCCATGGATGGCCGCGACGACGGGCTTGGAAGATTTTTCAATACGGTCCAGGATGGCGTTGAATCCAGGCCCGCGCCGGCCCTCGCCGCTGCTGGTCATTTTCCCGAACTCGCGGATGTCAGCTCCAGCGATGAAGGTACGGCCACCACCAATCAGCACGATCGCTTTCACTGCATCTTCTTTTTCGAACCGCTCTACACCGCCGGCGATTCCTTCCGGCACTCCCGGACTTAAGGCGTTCACGGGAGGATTATTTACGGTCAGGATTCCGACGTCGCCATCTCTGCTGGTTAGCACTAAGTCACTCATAAGTCTGATTTTAGCAGCCCTACGGTGAACGTAACTGATGCAGGTCGATGACGCGCCGGCGGAAGACCGAGCTTTAGTTTTCGGGTTCCGTAGAGGAGGTAGTGGTAAAGACGTCGAGGAAGATTGTGAGGACGTAGCCGAGGAACAGCCCAGCGGCGCTGAACGCAATCATCGCTTGAATCGTGGTGAGTCCGACCCGGTCACCCAGGGGGAGCGCGGTAGCAAGGCCCAGCGCGCCGAAGACAAAGGATACTAATAAGCGTTTTCTCACAAATCACCTCATTCTCGCATCACACCTATATTTTCGACTGCCGAGACACTACTGTCGATAGGGCTCTCACTCTAGATGGGACTTAAGTGCCCCTAAGTAATGTGTGGCGTCCTTTCTTAGTACAGCCTGATTTGGAGGTTCAGTCCGTTAGGACTAGTCGAAATCAAAAGGTCTTTTGGGCTTCGGTGCGTCGGGATTCTCTTTGGCCTGTTTTAGCAGTTCATCGAACTTGCGCTCCAGCACCTTGTGATGGCTCTTGTGATCCTCAAAGGACTTGTCGAACGCCTCGGCCCGGCGCGCCTCTTCGCCCTTGAGTTTCTGGACTGCCACGCTGATGTCCTCTATGACCGCTGGCTTCCGATGCTCCTCATAGCTGATGACGGCTTTCAGCTCGGGATCGATTTGAAGAGTCGCTTCGCAACAGGGGCAGCGCACCTGAACCAGCTCACGTTTGCCTTTTGCCATAACGGAATGTTAGCGCAACCTTAGATTCGACGCACTTCTGAGAATCCCGCAGCCGGCGAATGGTATGCTCAAAAAACATGGCCAGAACAGTTGCGTTGTTGCTGGTAGCCGCCTTTGGACTCAGTGCGGCTCCCGCGCGCGAACCTCAGAGCGATCCACGGCTGAAGAAGTCGTTTCGGCGGCCGGATCAAAGCGGTTGGATCTTCGTGCATCTGGAAGGGTCGCCCGCCGAAATCGGGTTCCAGCACGGTTATCTGCTGGCGCCCGAGATCGAGGATGCGCAGAAGGTGGTCGCACTCGGTCTGACTCACGATTCCAAGAAAGACTATGCGTTTTTCCGGACTGCCGCTGAAAAAGTGCTCTGGCCGCACATCGAAGCGCAATATCGCGAAGAACTGAAGGGCATGGTCGAGGGGCTAAAAGCCAAGAATGTGCCGCTGGATCTTTGGGACGTCGTGGCGCTCAACGCGTGGCTCGAACTGACGCCATATTACACGGATTGGTATGACCAGGCGCACAAGGCTGCTTCCGCGAAGCGTCCCGTGCCGGAGCACTGCAGCGCGTTCGTGGCTACTGGCAGCTATACCAAAGACGGCAAGATCGTCATCGCGCACAACAATTGGAGCGAATACAAAGAAGGCTCCCGCTGGAACATCATCTTTGATATCGCACCCGCGAACGGCTATCGGATACTGATGGACGGTATGCCCGGGCTGATCCACAGCGGCGACGACTTTGGCGTGAACAGCGCCGGCATGACGATCAGCGAGACCACCATCGGTTATTTCGCGGGCTTCGATCCCGATGCGATTCCCGAATTCGTCCGGGCGCGGAAGGCCATGCAGTACTCCGCCTCGATCGATGATTTCGCGCGTATCATGAAGGACGGCAACAACGGCGGCTACGCCAACACCTGGCTGGTGGCGGACAGCAAGAACAACGAAATCGGGAGCCTCGAGCTGGGGCTGAAGCACGTGACGCTGCATCGCACCCAAGATGGCTATTTCGTCGGCTCTAATTTCCCGGAGAACGAAGAGCTGATTCGCGACGAGGCACCCGAATTTCCAGTCAAAGACAAGAGCATCAGCGCTAACGCCCGGCACGTTCGCTGGGAACAGTTGATGGCCGAAAACAAGGGCACTATTACCGCCGATTCTGCCAAACGATTCCTGGCCGATCATTACGACACGGTGGATAGAGAGATCGCTCCCAGCGAGAGGACGCTGTGCGGCCACGTCGATTTATCGCATCGCGGTTCAAAGCCCTGGCAGGCCAATTACGGCCCCGCGGGAACCGTTCAGAACAAAGTCACCGATGGCACGATGGCGGCGCGGATGGAGTTCAGCGCGGCCATGGGTCATTCCTGCGGGATCGATTTCAAGGCGGCCGAGCATCTGCAGCAGCATCCGGAGTTCGACTGGCAGAAGGATGTGTTGCGCGACTTGGATTCACATCCATGGACGACCTTCCGCATCGCACAATAAATTCAAGCCGAGTAGCCCCAGCGTCATGCGGGCCGCCCCCGGCCGTGGCACAATAGAGAAACACATGAGGTCACTGGGGCTCCTTCTCCCTCTATGTACACTTGTGCTTTGGGCGCAAGTGACCGCCTCGATTTCCGGCCGGGTGGAAGATGCAACCGGCGCTGGTATCGGGGGCGCAACCGTCACAGTGAAGAATCTGGAGACTGGTGCGACCAGGGTCGTCACCACCAGCGAATCGGGCAACTTCCGGGTGCTCTCTCTGCCCGTTGGCCGGCAAGAAGTGAAGGTCGAAAAGGCCGGCTTCAAAGAAGCGGTGCGAACCGGCATCAATCTGGAGGTCGGGCAGGAAGCGGTGGTAAACCTTCAGCTCCAAGTGGGCGAGTTCGCCCAGCAAGTGATCGTTTCCGCAGAAGCGCCGGTGGTCAACACCACCACGGCGTCGGTGTCGGGAGTGGTGGGCGAGCGCGAAGTGAAGGACCTGCCGCTCAACGGCCGAAGTTTCGACAACCTGATAGCGCTCAATCCGGGGGCGATCAATTACGCATTGAAAAGCCCTCAAACGAGTACGAGCGACGGGAACACGTTTTCCGTAGCAGGGCGACGCCCTCTGGAGAACCTGTTCCTGTTGAACGGAATCGAATACACGGGATCGAGCCAACTAGCGGATACCCCGGGCGGCGTGAGCGGATTTCTGCTCGGAATCGATGCAGTGCGTGAATTCAATGTGGAGACCGACACCTACGGCGCAGAATATGGAAAGCGGGCGGGGGCGCAAGTCAACGTTGTCACGCAATCTGGAACCAACGCGCTGCATGGGACACTCTTCGAATTCTTGAGAAATAGCGCGCTGGATGCCCGCAACTTCTTCGACCAGGGGTTCGTTCCTCCTTTCCGGCGTAACCAATTCGGCGGCGCGTTGGGGGGGCCATTGAAAAAAGATCGGTTGTTCCTGTTCGGCAACTATGAAGGATACAGACAGAGCCTGGCGGAGACCAGCGTGAGCATTGTCCCGGACCCATTGGCGCGACAGGGTCTACTTCCGAACGGCTCGCCGGTCGCGAACTTGAACCGGTCGATATTGCCATACATGTCGTTCTGGCCCCAGCCCAATGGTCCGGAATTGACACCCGTGAGCGGCCAACCCGGTGCGGCGTTTTCCTATAACAATCCCAGGTATCCGATTCGCGAAGACTTCGGGACGTTGCGATCGGATTATGTGATTAGGGATCAGGACACTCTTTCGGCGGCTTACTCGATAGACGACGGCAACAGTCAGATTCCGCAAGCCGATCCGCTATTCGGGGCGCTTCTCATGCTACGCAGCCAGGTGGCCAGTTTGCAGGAAACGCACATTTTTTCGCCGAGCATACTGAACACATTCAGTGCCGGGTTTTCCCGCGCGGCGTTCAATTTTAATCCGCTTGCGCCGGGCTCCATTCCGTCGAACCTCTCGTTTGTGAGCGGCGCTCAGCCTGGGGGGATCGTCGTCGGCGGCGGTGTTACGACAACTGGAGGAGGCACCATCACATCGGCGGGTCCCAACAATGCCGCTAACGTCTGGAATCGTAGAAATCTGTTCACTTACACGGACAGCGTTCAGATCAACAAAGGGAAACATCAGATTAGCGCCGGCGTCTGGTTTCAGCGGGTCCAGGACAACGAGGACACAGCCTCGCGTCAGCTGGGACAAGCAACCTTCACCAGCCTGACGACATTCCTGCAGGGGACAGTGAGCAGCTTCCAGGTTGTGCCCAGCGCCAATGAATTAGGTTGGAGAAGCCTGTTCGGGGCCTGGTATGTCAGCGACACGATGAAGATCCTGCCCAATTTGACGATCGAGGCGGGGATCCGCCATGAGTTCACTACGGGCTGGAACGAGGAGTCCGGCCGGGCTGCCAATTACATCACCGATAGCAATGGACTGTTGGTGACAAATCCGATCGTGGGTGGGTCGGCGTTCACGCAGAACAATGCGAAGCTGCTTTTGTCTCCCCGGGTCGGCTTGGCGTGGGATCCATTCCGCAATGGAAAAACGGCCATTCGCGCCGGCTTTGGAACCTACTACACCTTGATCGACGCCCTCAGCTTTTTACTGAATTCGCTGCCACCTTACAATGGGTCGCTAACGTTTTCAGGACCGTTGTCGTCATTTACACCGATCCACGCCAACGTGATCCCGCCGCCGACATGCGGCCCTGGCGTTCCAACACCCTGCACGACCTATGCGCCTCAGGGAGTCCAGGCGAACGCGAAGACTCCTACGGTTGAGGAATGGAGTTTTTCAATCCAGCAGCAACTCAGCAACAACACGGCGCTGCGCGTCGCTTATGTCGGATCGCATGGTTACCACAGTTTACTCAGCATCGATCCCAACACCATTCCCGCGCAGGTTTGCTCCAACGCAGCCGGTTGCCAGGCTGGCGGTGTTGCAGCCAGTGGCGTGCCGGCGACAGCCGCGAATCAAAGCCACGTGCCTCAGGGCGCGCAGTACATTCCAGTGGGAACGCGGCCGAACCCATATTTGGGCGCAGGATTCTTCTGGTTCACCGAGGGTAACAGCAGCTACAACGCCCTTCAGTTGGATTTGAGCAAGCGCCTAAGCGCCGGGCTGCTATTTCGTGGCAACTACACCTGGTCGAAGAACCTGGATATGAACTCGGGTTTAACTGGCGCGCAAGCTAACAACCAGTCGCAGATGATTCTGGATCGTAATGATCTTCCCCGCGACTGGGGGCCGTCCGCGTTGAACGTACAACATCAAGCCAGCTTTTCTGGTAGCTACGAGTTGCCTTTCGGTCATGGCAAGCATTGGCTAGGGGCCGCGAATGGTCTTGAAGAAAAGCTGGTTGGTGGATGGCAACTGAACGCTATCACGGCGTTGCTGAGCGGTTTTCCATTCACGCCTGTGATCGGGACCAACAGATCCGGAGATGGGGACACGAGAAATCCCGATCGGCCCTCCTTGAACCCGTCGTTTTCAGGACCTGTCATTCTTGGACAGCCGAATCAGTGGTATAACCCTAACGCATTCATTTTGCCGCCCGTGGGTACGTACGGGACTCTGGGCCGTGGGACGTTCAACGGCCCCGGGCTAGCGGAGCTGGATCTCTCCCTTTTCAAGAACACGGCCATTACCGAGCGGGTTGGGTTGCAGTTCCGAGCGGAGTTCTTCAACGCGCTCAATCACGCGAATTTCGGAACTCCGAACGCGACCGTCTTTTCCAGCGGCGCCATCAGCTCGTCGGCCGGGGTAATCACAACGACGGCGACAACGTCGCGGCAGATTCAATTCGGCTTGAAACTCATCTTTTGATGGCTCCCGTGAAACTTGCTGCGTTCTGGGTGTTGCCGCTCTGCATTGGATCCGCGTCGGCTGCATCGGTGACCACGATCGTCGGCACCGGCGTTGCCGGCTATTCAGATACCCAAGTCAGCGAACCTTATGGCATGACGCTCGGCCCGGATGGAGCGCTGTACTTTTGCGATCTCGGTAATCAGCGTGTCCGGCGGCTGGATTTGAAAACGAAACGCATGTCCACTGTCGCCGGAAATGGCAAGGCCGGCTATGCGGGAGATGGCGGGCCTGCCGTGGATGCGTCGCTAAAGGCGCCGCATGAATTAGTTTTCGACAAAAATGGCGACCTGTATTTCGCTGAGCGGGATAATCACGTAATCCGAAAAGTGGATATGAAGACGGGCGTAATCTCTACGGTCGTCGGCACCGGCGGTCCCGGATTCGCTGGTGATGGAGGACCCGCAACTAAAGCTCAGCTTCGCCAGCCACACTGCGTCCTACTGGATCGCGATGGCTCTCTGCTGATTTGCGATATCGGCAATCGTCGCATCCGGCGTTTGCATCTCGACACTGGAATGATCGAAACATATGCGGGCACAGGCGAAGCGGCGACGCCTCCGGAAGGCGCGCCAGTTGCCGGATCGCCGCTCAACGGCCCGCGCACTATGGTGCTCGCCCCCAACGGGGATCTGTACGTTGCGCTCCGGGAAGGCAACGCAATTTATAAAATCGCCCGGCAAGATCAGACGCTCCATCGCGTTGCCGGCACGGGAGATCCCGGCTACAGCGGTGATGGCGGGCTGGCCTTGCATGCAAAATTCGGAGGGGTTGCCGCTACTCCGGCCGCTGCGCGCGCCGCCGGTCCGAAGGGACTTGCCTATGGTCCCGACGGCAATCTATACGTGGTGGACACCGAGAGTAACGCCATTCGGCGAATCAATCTTTCGACGGGGATCATTTCAACGGTACTCGGAACCGGGGAGCGGGGAGATGGCCCGGAAACGAATCCGATGGCTTGCAAACTTTCGCGCCCGCATGCAATCTTGTTCGTCAAGCAAGACTTGTACGTAGCCGATAGCGAAGCCGATCGTATCCGCGTTCTGCGTTTGAAATAGATCAGGCTGGAACGCCCGGCATCGAATTGGCCGGAGCCAACAACCGAATATTATTTCCGGTCAACTCCCATCCAGCCTCCGCTAAACTCTGAGGCGATGCGCTGAAGACGATCTGAAACACGTTGCGTTCAGTGGAAGGTGCGAGCGGCTTTCCTCGCCGGGGCGAAACGATCGCCAGATATCTGAGAATCGTATAGATATCGGCCTCTTCCGGAAGTTGCCAATCCGCTTCCTGGGTACAGAAGCGCACGCGGGAGCCACTCTGCGAGATGTTCCAGGTGAGGAAGGCGCAGCGGTCCACTGTGGTTTCGAACCAAGCGACCTGGTCGTCGGGAACATTCAGATCGAGAAAAAAGGCGACCGACTGCTCCCTTTCCCGCGCGAATTCGCGAACTTGCAGATCGCCGGTGTGCGCGGTAGCTTTCCAATCGACGTGCCGCGCGCTCTCCAGCGCTTCATAAGGCCGTATGCGATAGAAATCGTGTCCCAGGCCCCTATAGAAGGATGCGATTTCGCCTTGGAGGGAAATGAGCAGCTCCTCGAAGCCCGGCTGCGGATCAATGGAGGGATAGATCAACACCTCGCCGCGGATGGGGACGCTGATGCGGCGCTCTGTAAATCCGAAAGGAAAGCGCGTGGAAAAGCGAAAACTGTTCTGTTTATACGAGCCACGCCGCGCAAAGAAGAGTTGCACCGATTCCTCGATGCGGGTGCTTCGGGGCAGAACCGGAAAATAGAGCGGCAGCGAGAGACCGCTGTCGCTCGAAGCCGCGACGTGGATAGAAAACGATGGCATCCAGGCCTTGGTATTGCGAATCACGATGCGGCCCATGAGTTTTCGGCCCGCGCACAAATGCTCGGGTAGCAAGAAATCCAGTTCCAGGCCGGCCAGCGAAAGGCGGCTGATAAATTCCGAGACCATCAGCGTTGCGATCATCGCCGCCAGGATCAGGAACAAGAGATTATTGGCGGAAGCGAAGGCCGCCAGCGCTACCAGCAGGCAGCTCATCGTAAACAGCAGGCCCAGCCGGGTGACCTGCTTGCGCATGCCGAAGTCGACCGAAGAGTGGATCCGGGACCAAGATTTACGCACTGATCTTATTGTGACACTGCGTAGCGCACGCACTCCGTGCAGACGCCGGGCGAAGGCGTTAAATATTCAGGGCCTGCTGGAACTGTAAGCCGGTTTCTGTACCCCGAAGGGCGGCGGTCATTCCTCTGGGCCGAGCATCTCTGCCCGGCTCAAGCAACCTACCCGGAAGTCGAACGGAGCGGGCCGCTCCTCCTCCCCTATTTGGTCTTGCTCCGCATGGGGTTTACCCTGCCGGCGCGGATTACTCCGTCCGCGGTGCGCTCTTACCACACCTTTTCACCCTTACCCCGAGCCCAGGCAGAACCCGAACCCAAGGCGGTATTTTTTCTGTGGCACTTTCCGTAAAGCCCGCTTTGAGCGAGCCCCCCCGGCCGTTAGCCGGCATGCTGCCCTGTGGAGACCGGACTTTCCTCCTGGCTAGCAGGCCGAAACCTACCACGCCA
Organism: Bryobacteraceae bacterium; assembly: GCA_035569875.1. Classification (GTDB taxonomy): domain Bacteria; phylum Acidobacteriota; class Terriglobia; order Bryobacterales; family Bryobacteraceae; genus Palsa-89. Next base: position 29,221 of record DATMMD010000147.1, on the reverse strand, counting down.
AGCGACCGCCCGTACCAGCAGGCCCAAGCTCATTCTCGCAAAATCGCGGTGATCGCCGCCTCCGTCTTACAATGACGACATCGAGATGATTTATCTTTGGATCGGATTGGGGAGCGCCATCGGCGGCGCCGCCCGTTACTGGTGTTACGGTTTCATGGCTCGGCTGGCCGGTGAAACATTCCCGTGGGGTACGCTGGCCGTGAACGTAGTTGGCTGCTGGTTTATTGGACTCTTCGCGTCGCTGACAGGTCCCGAAGGCCGTTGGTTGGCGCCGTCTGCGTTGAGAATGTTCGTCATGACGGGGATCTGCGGCGGCTACACAACCTTTTCGACTTTCGGCCTTGAAACGCTTAATCTCGCCCGCGACGGCCAATGGTTCAAAGCCGGTGCTAACGTAATCGGCTCGATGCTGTTTTGTCTGGTGGGCGTGTGGCTGGGCCACCTGCTGGCGACCATCTTGAACGAGCGATAGACCAATGCAAATTCCACACGACGCGGTTCTGCTGCGAATCTTCATCGGCGAAAACGATCGTTTCGAACACGCACCTCTTTATGAAGCAATAGTTCTCAAGGCGCGTGAAATGCACCTCGGCGGGGCCACCGTCTTGCGCGGGCCCATGGGTTTCGGCCATTCCAGCCGCCTTCACACCACCAAGATTCTGCGCCTCTCCGAAGATCTCCCCTTCGTGATCGAGATCGTCGATAGCGAAGAGAAAATCAATCAATTCCTGCCCGTTCTGGATGGAATGATGGGCAGCGGCCTGGTGACCATCGAAAAGGTCAAGGTCCTGCAGTATGGCACCGCGAGCCAACTCGGGTAGACTGGGGCTGTGATGAAGCAATTCTGGTTCGTGCTGATATTTGGCGCGGCGATGCTCGTGCCCGCTCTTTCCCAGAAGCACGCAAGCGACCCATTCGCCGGCCGCTGGGATTTGACCATCACGGCGGGAAACACCTCCTATCCTTCGTGGATGGAACTTGTGGACGAGGGCGGTAATCCGGCGGTGCGGATCGTAGGGCGCACCGGCAGCGCGCGCTCAGTCCAAGATGTGAGGCGGCTAGGCATGGCCGCTGGAGCTCAGATGGAATCCTTTTTGTCTTTCACTACCACCGAGTCGTACGGCGGCAAACCGGTCAAGGTCACCTGGACGATAAGCGTGCAAGGAGACAAACTGACTGGTAAACAGCATCGCGCGGATGGTGTGGACTACGAACTGGCCGGAGTGCGCTCCCCAGCTCTTAAGCGCAAGACTCCGGCCGCCTGGACCAATCCCGAGCCGCTGTTCGACGGCAAAGATCTGAACGGCTGGGAGCCGGACAATCCTTCCACCAATCACTGGGTAGCTAAAAATGGCGAGCTGGTGAACGAGACCAAGGGCGCGAACATTCGGAGCACACGCAAGTTTGATGATCTCAAGCTACATATCGAATACAACTGCCCGCAAGATGGCAATAGCGGAGTGTACTTGCGGGGGCGCTATGAAGTCCAGGTTGAGTACGAACCGGCGGACAAGAACGACAAGTACCATGGCATGGGGTCGATCTATGGATTTCTCCCACCTTCCATGGACCTGCCGCCGCGCCCCGGGCAATGGGAAAACTACGACATAACGCTGGTCGGCCGCACGGTGACGGTGGTCCGCGATGGAGTAACGACCATCGACAATCAGGAAATTCCGGGAATCACCGGTGGCGCGATCGACAGCCGCGAGGCCGAGCCCGGACCACTCTACATACAGGGCGACCACACGGGCGGGATGAAGTACCGGAACATCACCATTTCCGTGCCGAAGAAGTAAATTGCGCCACTACGAGCTTCCGATCAGCACTCCAGTCGCGAATACCAGAATCCCGCCCAGCCCCACTTGCAGCGCGGCGGACCAAGCCGGCGTCTCCATGTAGCGATGGCGGATCCATGTGATCGTGCCCAACTCCACTAGGACTACGATCATAGCTGCGATCATCGCCGCCCGAAAATCCGAAATCAGGAAGGGCAGCGTGTGCCCGATTCCGCCCAGCGCCGTCATCAGTCCGCAGATTCCGCCGCGCGCCCAGGGATGGCCCCGTCCCGTCAGACTTCCGTCATCCGATAACGCCTCCGCAAAACCCATGCTGATGCCGGCGCCGAGCGATGCCGCCAAGCCGACCGCAAACGCAGCATGGGTATTGTGCGTCGCAAACGCCGCCGCAAACACCGGCGCGAGCGTCGATACGGAACCATCCATCAGGCCAGCCAATCCCGGCTGAACGATCTGCAGCACGAACAGCCGCCGGTTGGCCTCGTCTTCTTTGCCTTTCACGTCGGGACGCAGCTCGGTTTTTTCGAGCTCCTCGGCACGATCCTCGTGCGTGCGTTCTTCCTGCGCCAGGTCGTCCAGCAACTGGCGCACGCCGGCGTCTTTCGCGCGTGCGGCGGCTTTCTCATAGAACCGGCGGCTCTCCACCTCCATCGCCGAGGCTTGATTGCGGACCGTATCGAGCCCCAGAGGCTGCACCAGCCATACCGGCGTTCGATGCACGAAGCCGCGCACGTCCTGACGCCGGATCAGCGGGATGTGTTCCCCGAACTTCTGCCGGAAAAGCTCGATCAGGCGGCGCCGATGGCCCGATTCCTCTTCTCGCATGCCATCGAAAACGGCGGCTGAAGCGGGAAAAGTCTGGCGCAGGCCCTCGCCGTATTCGGCATAAACGCGCTCGTCTTCTTCTTCGAGCGAGATCGCCAGGGCCAGGATCTCGCGTTCCGTCAGGCTGTCGAAGCTCCGCATATTTCCAGTATGCCGGGAGCGCAGGCCCCGCGTTTCAGGCGCGCAATCGGAGGAAGAACCAGACTACGCCGACCGTGAGCAATAGCGACGCCGCCACTGGAACCACGCGCCGCATCCATGCGAATCGCGCCAATCGGTTTACCATTACCGCCAATATTCCGATTAGAATCAGTTCAGCCATGGCGACCCCGGCCAGGAAGGTCGCGGTGTTATATCCGCTTTGCGCCAAGAACATCGAGAAATAGGCGCCGTGAAACAGCCCCAGCACTCCAACCACCAGCCAGCGGAAAGTAGATTGCGGCAGCAGGACGATCTCGAAGGCGAGATAAGCGATAGTAAGCGCCGCGGCGGCTTCGATGAAACGCGGCGAGAGTGGAAAAGTAATGCGAGGAGCGAGTAAACAGGCCAGAGTTTCGGCGATTAAGAACGCGCCTGTCAGCGCCGCCAGTTCGCCCCAGTCTCGCGCGGCCAGCACCAGGGCCACCAGGAACAACAGCGGCGCCAGTCCACCAATGGCTCGCATGAAGCCCGCGGCCAGTTCCTGGAACGCGATCTCGAACGCAGTCGGCGGACGAAACCGAATTTGGGCGCTTGTAAACGACAGGTCGAAGACTGCCTGGTCAACTTTGTCGCCGAGATAGGCGTGCAACAAATGGACATGATTAGGAACGGTTACCGATGCGAGAGTACATTCCGCCTCCAACTCTTTCACCGGGGCAGGAAAGTCGTAATCGGCTGCGCAGACGTAAGTGCCTTGGTCCTGATGGCACGATTCATTCGATGGCTTTCCCCACGCTCCGCCGCTCTTGAATCGGACGTGTTGCAGAAGTGTTTTCGCGGGATCGTTCACATGTACAACTTCGTACGTCGGCATGAACAATTCATAGTGCGCGCGATTTCCCGTCACTTTCAGCTCGCCCGTACTCATGCTCACCATGTGCGCGCCGAGCGGCAGACACCACACTAGCCAGCACAGCCTTTTCATCCCTGGACCTTCGCTGTAACGATCTCACGGGTCCGGGCCCGTTGCAGCCGCACGAAGACCACGCGCAGCGTCGCGATGGCCGGCACCGAGAAGAACATGCCCGTCACTCCGCCAATTTGCTCGCCCGCTAGCACGCCGAACAAAACCAATAGAGGATTCAGTTCCACGCCCTTACCCATGACATAGGGATTCACTACGTAATCCTGAAACATGCGGAAGCAAATCCAAAAGATGATAAAGGCGATCAAATGTGTGTAACCGCTCAGTCCTGTGACCGCCACAATGATGACTGCGCCGGCGGCGGGCCCGACCACGGGCAGAAATTCTCCAAGTGCTGAAATAACGGCCAGCAAGATCGCGTATGGCGCCCCCGTCAGGCCGAGAAAAACACTGTAGGCGATGAAACCGGAAACCGAAAGCAAGACCAACGCGCGAATATATTGGCCCAGCAGCCGGTTTATATCATCGAGAATCTCCTCCACCACAAGCTGATTGGCCTCATCCAGGCTGTTGATGACGTCGCTTCGGATCTTTCGCCCATCCTTCAAAAAAAAGAAGGCCAGGATCGGCACCAATATAATGTAAAGAATATACCGCGCGCCTGTTATCAACTGGCCGCCAAAGCTTTTGACATACGGAAGAATGTCTTTGCCCCCAGTTTCAATCTCTTCCTGGAGCCACTGAACCATGCGCGTGCGCATCGGCTCCAGCCAATAGGGCAGCGGAATTTTGTCGATCCATTCGCGGTTCTTTAATAGATCCGGCAGGCGGACCGCCAGACTGTTGGACTCGTCGACGATACGGGAGCCCACCGTCAAAGCAAGTGCGACGATGAGACCCACCAGCATCAGATACACGATCGCCAGCGAGAGTGTTCCCGAAACACGCCGAGGCGTGTAGTGATCGACGGCGTCAACCAGCGGTATTAAGAGATATGCGAAGAAAACGGCGATCATGAAGACCGCAAGCGTCGTGCGTATGGTGTAGGCGGCTGCGACCACGAGAGCCAGCAGCAGCACAGTCCACGCGGCGCGGGCAGCCCGCGGGTCGATGCCGAGCATGGACCCAGAATAGCAGTGCGATCCGACTATCGACTATAAATTCGGCCGGTGGCCAATCGGGTGCTTCGTTTAGGGCTTGAACTGAACCGTCACGCGCAAACCGACAGGAAATACGTTAGCGGCCTGCTCCAATCGCGCCGTGACCTCTAAAACGTCACGATCTTCCTTTTCGGCCGGATTGCCGGTCAACACGGTCTTGCGTCCCATAATGGATGCCAGCTTCGTCACCGTACCCGAAAAACTCTTGTTGGGGTACGAATCGGAGGTCACTGTCACTTTCTGCCCAACATGCACGCTGCCGACATCGCGCTCGTCCACCTCGGCCCGCACCTTGCGTCCGGAAATATCCGCGACGCTGAACAGAGGACGTGGGGCGAAGGTTGTGAACGACTCGCCTTCGCGCAGATGGACGCGTAAAATGGAACCGCTGATCGGCGCGCGCACCACGCATTTGCCCAGCTTGTTTTCGGCCATCTTAATCCGATTTTCCGCCGTATGGACGTCCGCATCAGCGCGCGCAATCTCTTCGTCGAGCGGTCCGGCATTTACCAGTTCCTCGGTACGCTTGGCCTGTTCGAAATTTGCCTTGGCTACGTCGGCGTCGCGCCGCGCCTCGTCATAAGCTTGCTTGGATACCGCTGTGGCCTCGCGCAGTTTCTCCATCCGGTCCAGTTGGACCGCCGCCTGGTCCACCACCGCTTTGGCAGCAGCCGACTTCTGAGCCGCCGCCTGGCGTTCTTCATCGCGGCTGCCCCGCAACAAACGCACGCGCGTCTGCTGCAGGCTCTCTAATTCGGAACTCGCCACCTGCAAGGCAGCTTGCAAATCGTTACACTCCAGCTCGGCCAATATGTCGCCTTGCTGCACCTGCTGGCCTTCTTTGACATGGATGGTCTGGATCACTCCATCAATAGCCGCCCCCACGCCTACCAGGTCCGAAAGACCTTCCACGCGCCCCGGAGATGCTAGCACCACCGGCTCCGGCCGCACCGGATGCAGCAGTTCTGTGCCGATATGCGCCGAGGTCCTGGTCTTGGTGACGAACGAATATACGATCAAGATCGCCAAACAGAGGCTGAATACGGCGACCACGACCCGGCTGAGTCGAACTCCCCTTGGCTTTACGCGAATTGTCATTAATTTCTCCTATCGTCCACCAGGCGGCCGTCTTCCAGCACAACCGTTCGGTGACAAAAATTGGCCCAACGATGGTCGTGCGAAACAACCACGATGGTTCGTCTCTGTTGCTCGGCGAGATCTCGCAGGATTTCGCCGATCTGCCGCCCCGCGCGGGCATCCAGCGCCGCAGTGGGCTCGTCGGCGAGCAAGATTTTCGGATTTGGGAGCAAAGCGCGCGCGATGGCAACCCTTTGCTTTTCGCCTCCGCTGAGTGCATTCGGTTTCAAATGAAGCTTGTCCCCAAGCCCCAATTTATCGAGCGACTGCCGGGAGGCGTCGGAGCTTTCCGGATCGCGGGTCCCGCCAATTTCCGCGGCAATCATGACATTCTCGAAGGCCGACAAAGAATGGAAAAGCCGGAACGCCTGAAATATAAAACCGATCTGCCCCCTGCGCAGCTCGGTCCTTTCGCCTTCATTGAGCGAGGTAACTTCGGTGCCATCCACAAACACCGACCCGGTGTCGGGCGTCAATAAACAACCGAGCAACGATAAAAGCGTGGTCTTTCCGCTGCCGGACGGCCCCATGATCAAAGTTAGCGTACCGGTGTCAAAGGATAGCGAGACGTTGTCCAGCGCACGCACGCGAGTGCCGTTCGATCCATAGGACATACCCACGTTCTTGGCCGTCAAGATGGCGTCAGGCACGGAACACCTTCGCCGGTTCCACCGCGAGCGCGGCTCTCACTGAAATAATGGATGCGGATACACACATGGCCACGGTGGGAATCGCAATCGCCAGCGGCAGCCAGCCCGGGGCCGAAACCCAGGGTATGCTGGTTTGGGCCGCGCGTATCATCGGGCTGGTTACTAGGAGGCCCAGCAGGTACCCTCCAATCCCGCATACCAGCGCTTGGCTTACTATGACGCGCCGGACGAAACCGTTGGAAGCGCCTAGCGCCTTCAGCGTGGCGAACTCCTCGATATTTTCCATCGTGGTAGCGTAGATCGATTGGGAAACCACCGCCAAGCCGATGAAAAATCCCAACAGCGCTGCCGTTAGGATCGCCCCACCTGCGCCAGTCTGCGTGATCCAATAGAAACGAGCTTTCCTGGAAAATTCCTCACGCGTCCACACATCCACGTTGGGCATCCGAGCCCGTAGCCCTCGCCTGACACTCTCGATCGAAGCTCCCGCTTGCAGCGTCACCAGGATGAACATGGTCTCCTCCGGGCGAAGGTTGATGTAGCGCGATCCATCGGCGTAGGAGGTGAACACGTAGGGGCTACCCAAGAAAGAGCTGAAGCCCGAGGTCTGGCTGGCTACGTGGGCTCGCTGCTCGTTTACCTCTACATCCAGAGGCAGATGCGCGGCGACATTCAAAAGCTCGACATTGCTCTTATCGACCACCAGGGCCTCGGGCTCGATAGCGTCCGAATCACCCGACACATGCGGGAGCGGAAACTGCCGGCCTACGTCGGAATCAGCCCCCACCAGGTCCACGAGTTGGTGGCTCCCGTCCGTCTTTCTGAACTGGACCAGCCTGGTACAGATCCGGCTGGTATGATCGACACCGTGGACGCTGTGGGCGATCGGCCCCAGACGTCTTTCGACCGAGACTGGAAATTCGAAGCATTGCACGCCTCTGCCCGTAATCCAAAGATCGGCGTCCGTCGAATCGATAATCTTTGAGGCAGCCTGCAGGAATCCCAGTAGAATGCTGCCTTGAAAAATCATCAAAAATACCGCGCATGTAATGCCCAGCACCGTCACCAGGAATCGAGTACGGTCGTGCGCGATGTTATACCAAGCGAGTCGCATCCCCTCTAGATCCTCATTGTGATCGCCGAGCCAGCAAGAGTTTCATTGGGTTTGGAACCAGCCGGGCGGTACGCTCTCGATATCTTTGGTAATCGGCTGCTAACGAGCTGCGTGAGAACTTCTCTTCCTCGATGATCGCGGCCTTCCAATAGATGATTATCATTACCGCTACCGTGGGAAGCAGCCACCACCGCGCCGTAGCAATTGTTCCAGCCGACCAAGCCAAGACATAGGAGCAATAAAACGGGTGCCGTATAAACCGGTAGGGGCCGTCTTGCACCAGATGGCCCGGAAGATCTGAAGAAAAGGCCGCTGAAAGCCGAGCGGCGGAGTTGGTCCGGATGGCCCACCAGTATAATCCCAGCGACCATAAGTAAAAAAGGGCCGCTAGCCACCCTCGTTCCGAGGTTATGTTATTCGGCGAGAAGATCGCAAAAAAGTGAAGTGCCGCAAATGCCAATCCACAGGCGCTGATTACTTTCATGCCAGCGGTGCTTCCTTGTGGCTGCACGAAAAAATTTCGCATGCCCCAAGCGAAGCTGGACAGACAACACAATAGCAGGATGGCTGAGAGCCATTGCCAACCGGATAATGCCATTTTCCTAAATTTCCTCTTTTTTCCGGCAGAAAAACAGGCTGCCGGCCATCAGGCTACCCCGGTCGATCGTTCCCAAACCGGTTCAATGGAGGATGATTCTACATTTGAAGTTTGGCCAGTATGCTGGAATCGCTCCCGGATTGCCACCCGAATTTGTTCCAGTGACCGCTCCCCGGCTTTCGCGCAAATGACCGGCGCTGTAGCGAGGTAGGTCTGGCACTCGTCGATCCACGACTGGTAGCGCGGATTTGGCCGTTCCGAATCAAAACGCAGAATCTCCATCTCGCAGTTATAGTGGGGATCGAAATAAGGCGGCAGCTCGGCCCCTCGCGACAACAGCGAACCGAGACCGATTCGACGGAGCATGGAGGAGGAATTGTGCCGCGTTGTCACCGTGCTAACACCCAGCGTCCCGCCCAAAGATCGAGCCAGGCCGTAGGCCGACAAAATCATTCGAATTGCTTCCGTCGTGCCACGCAGCGCTTCGGAGGTTACCCAACCGCCTACCTCCGCAAACGAACAGCGGCGCTTCCTGGCCAACGCCAGTTCGGCTTCGATCGCGCCCCGGAAAGATGCCCCCCAGGTCTCCGATTGGGCTAGAGGAGAACTGGAAACCATCAACTCCGAAAATGTAACATTGTTACAATGCGGCATATAGCGGGTGCACGCGGCCACCCGGCCGCGCTCATCCAGCGTCAAAAGATGCCAGCCCTTTTCGTCGGCTGCTTGCACATGCCGTCCGTCCGCGGATAACTGCGACGGCTGAATCGCACCGTCTTCAAGATAGATCCGCCCTCGCAGCCTTTGCGCGTCAGCCAGAAGCCGTTGGTGCAATGAGACATCCGCCGTGCTCTGAGGAAAACAAGTCGTATGGCGACGATCGGGCGCCAAGACTACCAATTTACGGCGCAAACGACCGGCCTTGCCGGGAATCAATCTCACGCTGACGTACCTCCTTGCGGAAATCTATGAGCCCTCCGGGGAGCGTACTGAGTGAACGTGAGTCAGGTTGAGCGAGCATAAGCCCAACCGCCAGTTGAGATTACAGTACTACGAGAACCGCGGATTTCTAAGCTCTAAGCCCAAGTTCACCGGGCCCAATCAGCGTATGCTGAACCCGGGTAGCAAGTACCGCTTCAAATTATTAAAGGTCGATAGTACCATCGGTCGCTCAGTACTTGCAAGAAGAATCTTTCATGTTTCAAATCCGCGACCCCTTCCAGGCTCCGATCTAGTGATCGGTAGATAAATAGGGGTACTTTAGCCGTTCCCGTACCATTAGTACCGTTATTTAGATTCTAAGGCGATTTGACGTGACAACATGTGACTAAAGCACTAAGATAACTAGTGGCTGCATGTGCGGCGAATTCTCACGCGAAAGGCTTAACAAGTGCTCGTCCTGGAATTGTTTCCAGTTCCCGAATCTGCGCCACAAGCAGTACACTTTTCTTGTCGGCTTCGTTTTGAACCTGGCTGGAGGTAAGCTTAGGTGCTGACGGTTAAGAATTTCGGAGGGTTTTAGATGAGTTTTCGGAGGTCAATCATGGACATTAGGTACTTTGGCAAGACCACTATGCGGATCGCATTGGTCTTGGGGGTGACTGGTCTGATGGGCGTTAGCGCTCTCCAGGCCACCCCAATTACGGGACGCCTCATAATCAATGGGACGTCTCTTACAGGAGTCGATCTAAACACTGTCGACTTCAATTACTCCGGCTCCGGGCCGACGAATCCCAATTCGGTCGGCACGTTTGGCGTCGGATTCGGAAGCACTCTAACGTTTGCCACCTTGGTAGGCACAGACGGAGGCGTCAAAAGCTTCACACGCTCGGCTATCCCGGTGGGAGCGCCGGTCAACTTCGACGACTTCATAACGTTTGCAGCGGCTCCAAACATTGACATCATCATGACCGAGCTGGTTCCTGGCTCCTTCGGTTCAGCACAATGCGGTGCCCCGGCGGCGGCGGGCCAAACTTGCACACCGGTCATTCCAGGGGGTTCTGCAATTGAGTTCTCCAATTCCTCGAATGGAAACGGGGGCTTGAACGCTCACGCCCAGTTTAATGTGGATGTCAACGCTAAGAATACGGCCACCGGCGAGATCTCGACTGGTGTTGGAACATTCAGCGCCGACTTTTCGAACACCAGCTATCAGGCTCTCCTAGCTACCATTGGATCTGGCGGGGTGGTAACCAGCGGCGAGCACGGTGACTTCACTATTACTTTCAATCAGGTTCCCGAACCGGCCACCACTGCTCTAGTGCTCGGCGGATTTCTCCTTCTTCTGGGCAAGGTAGGAATGCGGCGTTTCAATAGAAGCCGCTAGAAGCGTCGAACTTATTCGGTGGTACGATGAAGACGCTGTTATTGTGTGCGAGCCTCTTGCTCGCCTCCACAGCCCGCGCAACGACGAGCACTTGTCAGAGCGGGTCGCTGAGTTCCTATCTGGTGTCGAGTTTCGCCTGTCAAACCGGTAGTCTGATCTTTAGTGATTTTGACTACCGGGGGACAGGGCAAGACGCCAGCCTAATCTCCGTGACACCGCTCAACGCTATGGATGCTGAGGGGTTTCAATTCGCGGCGAGCTGGAACGCTCAGAACCAAAACGGCATTTCTAATTCACAGGATGCCCAGATCATCTATACGGTCGAACATGCTGGCGGTTTGATTGATAGCTTGACTCTGTCCTTCAGCAGTATGGTTAGTGGATCTGCTACCGCTGGCGTAACGGAACAGTTCTGCCTTGGAGGCCCGGTCAGTAGTTGCCCGCAAGTGAACCAGGGCTCCGTTTCTGTGACCAATCCCGGCGCTGGTTTTACCGATAAAGCCTTCTTTAGTGGTGTCCAAACCATAGGTGTTTCCAGCGTGGTGCATGTGACCTCCAGCACCAATGGGACTGCGAGTATCAACGGCTTCTCTAATACGTTCTCCTCACCTGAGCCGCTGCCGTTCGTGCTGCTGGGAACCGGCTTGCTGGGCATTGGACTGATGCGCAGGCGGTTTCACCGCCGCTAAGACTGATTTTTGCAAATCGCTAAGCACGGAGCGTCCGGAGGCGCTCCGTGCTCTTTTTGTGTGTGCCGAGCAGCTTCGACAGCTGTGAGGTGCAAGTCCTTTCCTCAACCCCGCGACGGAGGTCTGAAGCGTGGAAGCAAACGTGCGAGCCGCCCAGACGGCGGGCAGTGCTAATGGCCCGTGGAGGCAGGCAAGCAGTCCGGCTCTCAGTTTTGCTCTGCCCAATGCTTGCACCGACTCGGGATTCCGAGATTGACTGGCGGCTGATAGATGGACCTGTACGTACGGTGGTAACAGGGAAAGCGGACGACCGCCTGCCTATTGTTCATTGCAATACGGGTTCAATCGCGTGCCATGATTTCGGAACTGATTTTCGACAGCCTCTGGCATTTTCTGCCGTTTTATGATTCTGCCGTCGCCGAGCCAGGGCCGCGCTTGGCCGAGAGAATCACCCACAGCGCCCACGCGGCGATTGCGACCATAATTCCGGTTGATACCAGCACACGGGCTGCGTACCAAGATGTGTATGGGGTGAACGGAGTGGCCAGCGCCAGATTATTCATCAAGCACATAGTCATGACGGCTAAGAGCCCGAAGCGGCGAAGCACCCACAGGAACGCGTAAAAAAAGAGTATGCACGCCGCCCAGGTGGCCACAAAGCGGTATGGATTGCTGAAGTCTAATGCCATTGCGGACAGCGCCAGCAGAGCAGCGGTCAGCGGATCCGCGATCTCTACCCGCCGCAGCAATAGCCGTAGCAGAATCACGAGCACAAGGATTGCCATTCCGAGGGCAGGGACACCTCCCGCATGAGCTAGCAGGCCAGCCGCGAAATGGGTCGTGCTGTCGAGCGCCGTAATCGCCGTGGGAAACGGTACAATCGGGGGCGCAGATACGGCAGCGTAGACCCAGAAGACGATTTGAGCCGCGGCCCAAAAAGCGCAGAACCCAACCAACACATGCGATGCAACTAGAGGATCGCGAAGGCGGCCCGCCAGGAGGCGATTCCAGGAAATGAGGGAATCCGGCCAGTGCCGCCGCGCGTAAGGCTCGATTGCCAGATAGGCCAGCCATACGAGCCCGGAGGCGAATCCGGCTTCACTAATTCCGACGAACAATAGCCGGATCTCCCACAAGCTGGCCACGTGTGCGGTGCCGAGAACCCAAACACATGTGAAGCACAGGAACACAAACACTGCGATTCTTTGCGCCCCCTTCCGGTCGCCACGCCCGAGCCGCAGGTTTCGCCAGGCCAGCAGCGCCGCGCCCCCGACCGCACACACACCGAGGAAGGCTAAGACCGTCAGTACTGGTCGAGGGGGACCTGTTAACTCGCTCTGCCGATGCCAGTCTCCCGCGATGTCGAAATAAACTGGACGGCCAAGCCAAGCGGCAGCTTCAATGCGAACCTGCTCGGGTCGGTCCGCCGCGTAGGTGCCGATCCACGCCGCGCGCGCATCGAAGGCCATCGGCGGCGTCGCCACGGGCGGCACGGGCGTGAACCGCGCGGGATTGAGATCAGCCACCGCAAACAGCGCACCCCAATCAAATGCGTGTTCAGCCTCCGTTCCCTGTACCGCAGCTCGGGCCGATCTTGGCCGGGCCTCCAACGCGATCAGTCTTCCCTTGGCATCCAGCGCCAGCCGAACCATCTCAGGTTCCACATTGGCCGGCAGGTCATAAGTGATCGCGCTAAATGAAGGGTCGGCCAGAAACTGGCTCTGATGCTGGCGGTACCAAAAGCGAATCACGGGAGGTTGATGGCTGGCCAGAAGAGCGTCGCGCCGTGCTCCCTGCTTTTCGACGAAGCGCAAGTTGGGTGCATCGCAGCAGTCGAATCCATACGCGGTGCTCTGAGGCTGCTCAGTGTAGCCCAACTGCCTCAGAATGTCATTGGCACGGAATGCCAAGGCCTCGGGTGGGATGACGATTTCAGCTCTGTCCGGCCCGAACACGCTTAGTTTCGGATACATCAGAGTATTGGTGGCCAAGAGCAAAACAACGCCGGCAAGAAAACACAGCATTGCCGTTCGCGTGCTGAAGCCGTCCTTCTCTTCCGACGCCGCGACCATCTCCGGCGACGGTATCTCGCCCGCTGCCAGCGCGGCTGCAATCGGATCGCCGCCCGGAAGCGCCATCGCGACGGCCAGGGCAGACGACGGCCGCCGCTTGGGCTCTTCTTCCAGGCACCGTAGAATGACGCGCTCAATCGTAGGATCCAGGTCCTTCACCAGATCGGACGGGTTGCTTGTGGGGCTGGTCCGGCGCTTACCGGTAAACATTTCATACAAGACCAGGCCTAGCGAATATAGATCGCTGCGTGTGGTGACGTCCTTGCCCGCTTTCTGCTCCGGCGACATGTAGGCCGGCGTGCCACTGCGGACATCTCGTAGCGACAGTTCTGTCGCCACGACTGCCAAGCCAAAATCGGTGATTCGCACCTGCCCTCGCCCGTCAATCATGATGTTGGACGGCTTTAGGTCTCGGTGCAACACGCCGCGTTCGTGCGCCGCAGCGAGTCCGGCGCAGATCTTGCGCGCAAACTCGATGGCTTTATCCTGCGGCAGTCTTCCGATACGGCGCAGGAGAAAATCGAGGTCCTCTCCGTCCAGATACTCCATCGAAAGGAAATGAAGACCCTCAATGAATCCGATATCATAAACGCGGCAAACGTTGGGATGTGAGACCTGGCGCGCGATGCGTACTTCGTTGCGGAATCGCGCCAAAGCGCTTTCGCTCATGCGGCCGCCCGCGAGAAACTTTAGCGCTACGGCTTGATTCAAGATCAGGTCGTAGGCGCGGTACACCTCGCCCATGCCGCCGTGTCCCAGCAAACCGAGGATGCGGTAGCGCCCCGCCAGCACCGTGCCCGCGGGGAACCGGCCTTCTTCTGGGCTGCTTGACGAAGGTCGCCGGGATTCCCGTAAGGCCTCCGTCTCCGTCTCGATATCGCCCGCAGCTGCGATTAATCGCGCAACGTGGGAATGCAGGTCCGAGTCCGTCCCGCAGACTTCATCCAGATATGCGGCGCGGCGCGCGGGTGGGAGATCGAAAACGGCCTCAAAGATCTGCTGAATCTTCTGGTGGCGTTCCGGAGTCATCGACTTCAAACTCATTCCCGGCCTGAGCAGTCGTCAGGAACCTCTTTGTCTCCTTGAGATTATAACGTTAGTATTTTAAGCCCGTATACGTACCCGTATGTACGGTGCTGTAACAGGGAAAGCGGGCGACCGGCTAACGAATGTTTCTTCTCCCCATCCTGACTCCCGTCTCCGGTATTCTGAAATCGTGCAGACCATTAGCGCCAGCCACATGAAACAACTGGTGGAGAGCCTCCTCGAGTTTGAAGACCGGCTGCGCCAAGGTGGGGGACCGAAGAAGGTAGAAAAACAGCATCGCGACGGCAAGCTTACGGCGCGCGAGCGCATCTCCCAACTGCTCGATCGCGGCTCGATGTTTCTCGAGATTGGACTGCTGGTCGCGCATGACCGCTATGATGGCCAGGCGCCCGCCGCCGGCGTCGTCACCGGGCTCGGTAAGATTGAGGGCCGGCCAGCTGTGATTGTTGCCAATGACGCCACCGTCAAGGCTGGGGCTTGGTGGCCCGAAACCATCACCAAAATCCTGCGCGCTCAAGAGATCGCCATGCGCAACCGCGTGCCGATCGTCTATCTGGTCGACTCCGCCGGGGTGAATCTCCCCTTCCAGGATGGAATCTTCCCGGGCCAGTACGGAGCAGGCCGAATCTTCTATTACAACTCGCTCATGCGCCGCAAGTTGCATGTGCCCCAGATCGCCGCCGTGATGGGACCCTGCATCGCCGGAGGCGCCTATCTGCCCGCGCTGAGCGATGTAATCATCATGGTAGACGGCACCAGCTTCATGGGACTCGGTGGACCGAACCTGGTGAAGGGCGCAGTCGGCCAGGTGGTCGATGCAGAGTCGTTGGGCGGCGCGCGTATGCATACCGCGTCCAGCGGCGTGGCTCACTTCATGGCCAAGGACGATTCAGCCTGTCTCGAGATGATCCGCCAAAAATTTCGCGCCATGCCTCAAGCTCCGCCGACGCTTAAAGGTTCGCAACCACCCAAACCGGCGGAAGGCCTATATGATCTCATGCCCTCCGATCACCGCCTGCCATACAACGTCGAGGAGGCCATCGAACGGATCTTCGACGGCGACGACTACCTGGAATTTCAACCGGAGCATGCGCCTGAAATGTTGTGCGCAGAAGCCAAGCTCTCCGGCCGGACGGTCGCGCTGATCGCCAATCGGCGCGGTTTTCTGAAAACCGAAAGCGGTGCGCGGATCGGCGGCATCATCTACGCCGAGTCATCGCGCAAGGTCGCATATTTCGTCGAAAACGCCGAGCGCAATAATGTGCCGCTGATCTACCTTCAGGACGTCTCCGGGTTCATGGTTGGCGTCGAAGCGGAGCGCGCCGGTATTATTCGAGCGGGAGCCGAGATGGTCGAGACAATGGCGTGTGCCACCGTGCCAAAGATCATCCTCACCATCAATCACGCTAGCGGCGCTGGTTACTACGCCATGGCGGGCCAAGGCTTCGATCCCAACTTCACTTTCGGATGGCCAACGGCTCGCATCGGCGTGATGGAAGGCGATTCGGCTGTCCAGGCTGTACATGGCCCAGAACTTGAGAAGCTAAAATCCGCGGGCCAGCCAGTTCCTGAGGAACTTAAGCAGCGGATCGAAAAAACACGCTCCGATTACGAGCGTTGGCTGGATGCCCGCTTCGCCGCCGCGCGCGGTCATATGGACGCCATCATCGATCCTTTGGAGACCCGCCGCGTGCTCAGCTTTGCCCTCGAAGTCGCGTGCGCCTCGCAGCATCGCCAACACTTGGCGCTCGAAACCCTGTAGTAAACCGTCTTTTTATCGGCAAGCCATGTTGAGACGCAGCGTCGGAGGCAAATAGCTATTGGAAGACATCGCGTCGCGAGTGAACGTCCAGTTAATCGCGCCACTACTGCCTTGTCTAGGCGAATGCTGATCGGCGCCAAAGCTTGCCACCGTGATGTTCGCGGAAGCGGATGATACTGTTTGACGTCCTGAATTGGCGCTTCCAACACCGGACAAATCCGTGGTGTAACTTAACGTGGCGCCAGATGAATTTACGGCGCGCCCGGAATCATCCACGAGTTCAAGTTCGATGTCTCCGCCACCAGCGCCGCCGCTAGTTCGCAGGTAGTACTGGAAAGTGATCGTCCCAGTGTATTGGTCGGATTGTGCGCCGCTTGCTTCGGAGTGGTTCGAACTCAGCACTGAAACACCGCACTGGGAACCAACCGTGAGCGCAAGTACGGAGGTTGCTGCTCTCTGGGCATGCATCGGTATAGAAAAGATAACAATTGATAGGGCCGCTGCTTTGACCATCCGTGAAACCTGCATACAAACTCTAAGGCATCCTACTTGCCAAAAAGCTGAGCGCAGCTGATTTGAACATGTACCAGTGTTTTCATAAGGCTAGAGAAAGGAACCCTTGACTGCGTCAGCGAGGGCTGTATAGATCTGAGAATTGGCGTTAGAAGTGAGACGGGCACATAGGCAGTCGACACACCCGGTACTAGGTGTCGGCTCAATTCTAGAGGCGCCAACCTCAAATTGAGACTAATTTTCCTAATGTGCTTTTTATAATTGTCCGATTATGGTCTGAAAAGGCGAATTATCATCAACACAGCGCCCAGACTCCGAAGAATGGTTGAAAGCACGGCCGCGCTGCGCATATTCAATCACTCATTCGACCTGATCATTACGGATTCATTCGGCCTGGACGTTCTGAGCAAGCGGTCGCTCTCCTCGGCCCCCAGAGAGAGGGAACACGAGTGAATACCGAGCCTGATGAGAGCAAATCTTTCGGCAGCCGCGTTCGCCACGATCTGCGGAATTCACTCAACGTGGTCATGGGTTTCGCTGACCTGCTCTTGGTCGAATCCACCGGTACGCTTAACGAAAAGCAACGGCTTTATGTGAACAATATCCGAGCCGGAAGCCGCCGGATGATAAGCCTTCTCAGCTCGGAAGAAAACGGAACCGCTTCGGAAACAAGCTCGGATTCGTCCGAGTCGCTCGACGAAGCCAGGCAGAACTGACCACTTGTATGGCCTCCGTGCTTCCGTCCCAGTCGAGCGCAGCGGACCAGGTTTCCAATCCGATCTATCGAGTTCTGGTGATCGACGATGACGCTCTGGCAATAGAGCTGGTCAAAGAAGTACTCACGTTCGACAACCTGGAAATCTACAGTACTACTGAGGCAAAAGCGGGTCTGGAAATGGTCACCCAGCACCGGCCACATCTGGTGCTGCTCGATCTTGTTATGCCTGACGTGCACGGTATGGAGTTGCTCGAACGTATTTTGGAGATCGACCCAGGCGTAGATGTCATCTTAATGACGGGTCACTATTCTACAGACTCAGCGGTGGAGGCTGTTCAGAAAGGTGCCTATGACTACCTGACGAAGCCGATTCCAATCGATCGACTTCGCCAAAAGACCGAAACTTGGTTGAGCGCTGCCGAACGACGACAGAACACGCTGAATCTGGATACCGAATTACTGCGAGTCTGTCAGTTCGAAGGCATCGTCGGACACAGCCCTCTGATGTTTGAGGTGTTCTCGAAACTCCAGCGGATCGCTCCGCACTTTCAAACCGCGATGGTCCTGGGGGAGACCGGAACAGGTAAGGAATTGGCGGCCAGGACTCTCCACCAGTTGAGCCCGCGCGCATCCGGCCCATTCGTGGTTTGTAACTGCGGTGGCATCGTCGAGACCTTGTTCGAGAGTGAGTTATTCGGTCACGTACGAGGAGCCTTTACGGGCGCTACCCAGGACAAACAAGGCATGGTTGAAGCTGCCAATGGAGGAACGCTGTTTTTAGACGAAATTGGAGAGTTACCCCTTTCTACCCAGGCTAAGCTCTTGCGAGTTCTGCAGAACCGCGAGGTTCAGCGAGTCGGAGCCACCGCCGTTCGACATGCCGACGTGCGGGTGGTAGCCGCGACGCACCGAAATCTGCGCGAAATGGTCACCGAGAAAAAGTTCCGCGAAGACCTTTATTATCGTCTTTCTGTGGTCGAGATTAAATTGCCGCGACTGGCCGAACGGAAAGAAGATCTGCCATTGCTGGAACGCCATTTCTTGCAGATGTTCGCCGCGCGATACGCTAAGCCGGGCTTGTGCCTCACCCGAAGGGCTCAAAGCCTTCTGGCGCGTTACTCCTGGCCGGGAAATGTCCGGGAGTTGGAAAATGTGCTCAGCTATGCAGCTATGATGACTGAGCGCGAGGTCATTGATGTTCGGGATTTTCCTGATGCCATGCAAAGTACGCTGTCTTCGGCGACCGGTGAAGACGAACTGCTGATATCTCTCGAAGAGCTCGAACTCAAGCATACTTTACAAGTTCTCGATCGTGTGGGAGGGAACCGTGCGCGGGCGGCCGAGATATTGGGGATTAGCCGAGCGACCCTTTACCGTATTCTCGGTAGAAAGAACGAACCGGTACGCAGAAACGAAAGCCAGGTCACGTAATCGGCAGTCGTTGTTCTGATTTCCGAACATAATACGCAGATTCGCAGCGTGCTCTGGCCTTTAAGGCATTGGTTATGCATACCCTGTTCGGAAAACAGAACAAATACTCGGTCTCAAGCCGGCTTTAATACCTCAGGACTATCACCTTTAATTCTCTAAGGATATAGAGACAAAGTGCCGATATCATAGCGAGCCTTCCTATGAAAACGCTGGTCCGTGGTCTGGCACGCTACTGGGGCGATCTTCCTGTTCGTACTAAGGGGCTGATTGTGATAGCCCTGCCTCTACTTGCTTTTGTCGCTTCGACATTGTTGATTCTTGGCACCAGAAAAATGCAGGCGGACGCTACAGCCTGGGTTAGACACAGCCAAGAAGTTCGTCTGGAGATCAGGGATTTTCGAGAGTTGATCCTGGGAGCCGAAGATTATGCTCGAGGCTATGGCCTCAGCGACGGGCGGGACTGGTCGAGTACCTCTCAACAGACCCGAAAGACACTGCTCAGTAAGGCAGCGAATCTCACAGCTTTGGTGAAGGACAATCCAGAACAAACGGAGCGAATGAATAGGGTGACCGCGCTCCTTTCGGACCAGTTAACCTCGCTGGACGGCATTCGACAGGCGCAAGGGCCTGGAGCATCCATGCAGCAATTCCTGACGTCCGAAAAAAAGGCCGGGGACGGCATTCGGCGGCAGCTCGGTGCGATGCAGGAGGCCGAACAACAACTGCTGGACAAACGCAGAATTCAGCTTGTACGCTTCGGCGTAATTGTGCTTTACGGTCTGTATGGCAGCCTCGGAATTGGTTGCTTCGCCAGCATCCTCGGAATCATGCTCTTCACCAAGGGCATTAGTAATCGAGTTCAAGCATTGGAGCAGAACGCGTATCGGTTGCGCGATGGTCTTGCTCTGCCGGATGAGGATCACTCCAACGATGAAATTGGGCGGGTCGCTAGAGTACTGTTTCAATCTAGTGCGTTAATCGCCGAGAAAAACGCCCGGCTGCAGGAGGCCAAGGAGCAGTCGGAGAGGGCCGACCGGGCCAAAAGCGAGTTCCTGTCCCGAATGAGCCACGAACTACGAACGCCCTTGAATTCCATCCTGGGCTTCGCACAAGTTCTCCAGATGGGCGGCGGGCTCCCTACCCGTGCTCTCGAATGTGTCCAGCATATTCTCAAGGGCGGGCGCCATCTTCTCCGCCTGATTGATGAAGTCCTGGACATCGCACGAATTGAATCGGGCCGGCTGCCCCTCTCGGTTGAACCGGTATTGGTCAGTGACGCGGTCTCTCAAACGCTCGAGATGGTCCGGCCAATTGCTGAATCCCGCGGCATCCAGCTGGCCAGCGACATGTCACGGCATTGCCAGCAGCACGTCATGGCAGACCGCCAAAGACTTCATCAAGTGCTGCTCAATCTCCTGTCCAACGCGATCAAGTACAACCAAACCAATGGATCTGTCCGGATCAGCTGTCAGGCGGACAACAAGAATGCGGTACGGATCAAAGTGGAAGATACGGGCCACGGCATAGCGACAGAAGATCAGGCTCGCCTGTTCGCGCCTTTCGAGCGTCTAGCCGCCGCTCAGACCGATGTCGAGGGAACCGGCCTCGGGCTGGCGCTCTCGAAGCACCTGATTCAAGCCATGGGTGGAGGTATAGGTCTCCTTAGTCAAGTGGGAAAGGGCAGCACATTCTGGATAGAGCTGCCGGTGGCAGAGGCGCCTGTGGAGCGAGTGCGCCGCCAAGAAGTGCTTACTGCCCAGCCAGCCGACCCCGTTCCGCAGTCTCTCAAAGTACTCTACATCGAAGACAACGTGGCCAACGTGCAATTGATCGAGCACGTGCTCTCTTTCCGTTCACAGGTTAAACTGCTGACGGCGATGCAGGGGCGGCTTGGGCTGGAGTTTGCCATCGAAAATCGTCCCGACCTGATCCTGCTGGACCTCCACCTGCCGGATATCAGAGGGGATGCGGTTCTCCGTGAACTCCAGGCAGACTCTCGAACCCGAGGTATCCCGACCATCATGATCAGCGCTGATGCGACGCCCGGCGAGATACGGCGCTTGCGGGACGCTGGAGCGACCGACTATTTGACCAAGCCGTTGGACGTCGAGAAGCTGTTACACATACTCGATGAGCATCTTCGACGCACTTCAGAAAACTTTGACCAGATACCGGTTGGAGGGTCTTGATGCGAGAGGTTGACCTCTCTTCTTCCAGTATCCTCATCGTCGATGATCAACAGCCCAATGTCGAACTCCTGGAACAAATCTTGGGGATGCAGGGATATCGGAAGGTCGCCAGCACTACTGATTCGCGTCAGGTAGCAACCATCTGCAGCGAACTGAATCCAGACCTGATTCTCCTCGATCTCCACATGCCTCACCTCGGCGGCTTAGAGGTAATTGAACAACTTCGATGTCTCCCTTCGGATCTTTATGTGCCGATTCTGGTCTTGACGGCAGATATTACTCCGGAAGCCAAGCGACAGGCTCTGCAATCCGGAGCAAGCGATTTCCTGAGCAAACCTTTCGACGTGACAGAAGTTCTTTTGCGAGTTCGGAATTTACTCGAGACTCGCTTCCTTTATTTGCAAGTTCAGAATCAAAATAGCCTACTCGAGGAAACAGTTCGGGCGCGCACCAGCGCCCTTGAGGCGGCTCAGGACGCGTTGGTGCGCAAGAACGAGGAACTATCCTTAGCTCTCGCGAAAGCGTCGGAAGTTGCGGAGCTGAAGAGCCAATTCTTGGCAAACATTAACCATGAGATCCGCACGCCGATCAACGGCATCCTGGGCATGGTGAACTTGCTGACCGATTCAGAACTCAATGCCGAGCAACAGGAGTGCATCGACATGTTGAGGTCGTCCTCGGATTGGTTGGTGAAAGTAATGAACGACATTCTGGATGTATCCCAACTAGGTTCAGGTAAAGCGAGAATTGAGCGCCGCATGTTCGACCCGAGAATCTTGATGGAGGAGCTGTCCACGGTTTACCGGAGCCGCGCTCACGCCAAAGGTCTTAAGTTTTATAGCACTGTGACCCCGGCCGTTCCCCGGCGCGTGAGCGGGGATCCTGGAAAAGTGCGTCAGGTGTTAGATCAGTTGCTCGGCAACGCCGTCAAGTTTACCGAGAGCGGTCGAGTTAGTCTCAGTGCGGAGCTCTTGCACGAGACATGCGATGCATTAACAGTCAGATTCGCCGTAGACGACACAGGAATAGGGATCACTGAGGAACAACGTAGCCGCCTGTTCGAGCCGTTCGTTCAAGGCGATGGCTCTCTGACTCGCAGATATGGCGGTACCGGTATCGGTCTCACCCTCTCGAAAAAACTGGTCGAATTGCAGGGTGGAGAACTTGGATTAGACGACAGGCCCGGGGGCGGCACGACGGCGTGGTTTACCGCAACTCTGGAAAAACTCCCCGCCGAGGACTTGATGGAAGAAGGAAAAATCCCGACCCTGCGGTAACATGGTTGTGCCTCGATGAGCACACCTACCCAGCGACGTGTTGCTCGCGCGCTGCGGCCGGGCGGGCCGGACGTCATTGAAGTTGCCGTTGAGGACATTGTTCCGCTGAAGGCCGGAGAGGCGCTCGTTGAAGTCGCGGCCGCCGGACTCAACCACGCTGAAACCCTGATCCGGTCCGGCGCCTATGCTGTCCGCTTGCCGTTCCCGCACGCGGTCGGCGGCGAGGGAGCCGGCACTGTAATAGCGACCGGGCCCGACGTAAGCCTTTCATTGGGGACCCGGGTCTGCTGGGGCACGGTTCTCGGATCTTGCGCTACCCACGTCATCGCCCCCGCGTTTCTGTTGGCGCCGATCCCCGATGCCCTCACCTTCGACCATGGCGCATGCCTGGCAGTAGCTGGTCTCACCGCGGGAGGTCTCGCACGCGTTTGGCCGGTTGAAAACCGCGCCGCCGTAGTGTGGGGCGCAGCCGGCGCGGTTGGTCGTATGCTCGTGGCATTCTTGGCCGATCGCGGGGCGCATGTCATCGGCATTGCGACCGGCCGACGTGTGGAAGCAGTAAGTGATGCAGGGGCAGCCCACGTGATTGATCGCGCCAGCGAAGATGTCCTCGCAGCCGTGCGGGCGCACACGGCCGGCCGCGGAGCAGCGGTTGTGTTCGATCCCATCGGAACTGAAACCTTCGAGACTAGTTTGCAAATGCTCGCGCCGCGCGGCTGCCTGATCAACTACGGTGAGCTATCGGGTCCTGTGCCGGCCCTCTACTTGAATCAACTGTTTTCTAATTCTGTATTCGTGACCAAGTACAACGGCATGCGCTGGGTCGAGGGTCTTCAGGAGTTTTCCGCGCTGATCTCGGCAGGGTTGGCGCTAGCGGTGAAGCGTCGCGCCGTCATTAGCGACGTCGCCGGCCGCTTCTCGCTCGACCGCATCGCCGATGCCTACCGGGCTCTGGAATCCGGCGCCCCAGGCAAGGTTTTAGTCGTCCAGCGCTGAAGAAAAGTAGTATTAGTCTTGCCGGCCACGAAATCGGGATCCGCCAGGATGCGCTGGTGCAGCGGAATGGTCGTGTAAATTCCCTCGATCACGAACATGTCGAGCGCCCGGCGCATGCGCGCGATGGCCTCAGTTCGGTCCTTTCCATAGCTGATCAGTTTGGCGACGAGGGAATCGTAATAGGGCGGAATCACGTAGTCAGTATAAGCGGCCGTATCCACGCGGATGCCGATGTCGCCGGGCAAGTTGAATCCTGTAATGCGGCCGGGCGACGGCGCGAAGGTGTCCGGATTCTCGGCGTTGATACGGCATTCGATGGCGTGCCCGCGCAGCGCCACCGGCCGGGGCACGATCTCGCCCAGGCGATGTCCAGCGGCGATTAGGATCTGGCTCTTCACCAGGTCTAACCCGCTGATTGCTTCCGTCACCGGATGCTCAACCTGAATGCGCGCGTTGACCTCGATGAAGTAAAGCTTGCCGTCCTCGTCCATCAGGAATTCGATGGTACCCGCGTTGGTGTAGCCGATGCTCCGCATGGCTTCGCGCAATCCGGCGGTCATTTTTTCGCGCAGCGCGGGACTGACGGCCGTAGACGGCGCCTCTTCGAGCAGCTTCTGATGCCGGCGCTGGATTGAACACTCGCGCTCCCCCAGAATTTCGACCTCGCCGTGTTCATCGGCCAGCACTTGAAATTCGATATGGCGCGGCGCTTCGATTAGCTTCTCCATGTAGACGTCGGGGCAGGCGAAGGCGGCCTGCGCCTCCTGCTGCGCCTGCGTTAGCAGTCCTGGCAGATCCAGCTCTTCTCGAACCACCCGCATCCCGCGCCCGCCGCCTCCAGCCGACGCTTTTAGCATTACCGGGTAACCGATCTGCTCCGCGATTGCCTGTGCCTCTTCCGCGCTCTTGAGGATACCTTCCGATCCGGGAAGAATCGGGACGCCGCACTTGGCCATCGCCGCGCGAGCGTGTTGCTTCAAGCCCATGGCGCGCGTCACCGAGGGCTTAGGCCCGATAAACTTGATCTCGGACGTTTCACAAACTTCAGCGAAATCCGCATTCTCGCTCAGAAAACCATAGCCGGGATGGATCGCATCGACGTTTGTAATCTCGGCCGCGCTGATTACCGACGGAATGTCCAGATAGCTGCGCGCGCTCTTAGCCGGCCCGATGCAGATGGCTTCGTCGGCAAAGCGCACGTGCAGGCTGTGGCGGTCCGCTTCCGAATAAACGGCGACGGTCTTGATGCCCAGGTCTTTGCAGGCACAGATTACGCGTACGGCGATTTCGCCGCGATTGGCGATCAGGATTTTCTCGAACATGTCAGCGCGGACGAATCGCGAACAGGGCTTCGCCGTACTCTACAGCGCGGCCGTTCTCCATCAGCTTGGCCACGATGGTGCCGGATACTTCCGACTCGATCTCGTTCATCAGTTTCATCGATTCGATGATGCACAGCACCTGGCCCGGCTCTACGGAATCACCAACCTTGACGAATGGTGGATCGCCCGGTTTCGGACCTTCATAGAAAGTCCCGACGATCGGGCTCTTCACGATCATTTCGTTGGCGGCCGGAGATGGAGCGGCGGTTATGCCGGTTGAATTCGGAGCCGGCATAGCCTGCCCCGTCGAGTCCGTGGAATTGGGCGAATGCCCGGTCATCGTCGCGGGAATCGTAATGTCTTGCATCATGCCCATGGACCGGCGAATTCGAACGCGGTTGTCGCCCCGCTGCAGCTCCAGTTCGGCGATCCCGCTGTCTATTACCAACTGGATCAGCTCTTTGATCTCATCATTCGACATCTAGAGAACTATCAACTCCTTGGAGGTGGGTGTGAGGATTTCGCACCCATTCTTGGTCACCAGCACGGTGTCTTCGATACGGATACCGCCGAAGTCCTTAATGTAGGCGCCAGGTTCAATTGTAATCACCATTCCAGCCTGAAGTCGCGTCTTGTCGCGTCGACCGACTCGCGGCGGCTCATGGATCTCCAGGCCCAAACCATGGCCGGTGGAGTGCACGAACGCTTTTCCAAGCCCTTCGGATTCCAGCACTTGCCGGGCTTTCTGGTCCACTTGGCCGGCGGTAATGCCTTCGCGAACAGCGGCTATTGCGGCCAGCTGAGCCCTTAACACCGCATTGTACATACTTCGAATCCGGCTAGGCACCTTGCCGAAGAACAGTACACGAGTCATGTCACTCATGTAGCCCTCTTGACACGAGCCCATATCTATTAATAATACTTCATTAACCCCGGTCTTCTGGTTCCCAGGACGGGCGTGCGGCAAAGCGCTACGCGGACCCGCCGCCACGATCGTTTCAAAAGCCGGTTTCTCAGCGCCCAGCCGACGCATCTGGAACTCGAGTTCAGCGGCAATGTGTGATTCCGAAACGCCCGGCCGAATCGATTGTACGGTCTTCTCGAACGCTTGTGAATTAGTCTGGACACTGCGCCGGATTCGCTCGATCTCCTCTTTGGTCTTGACCATTCGCAAGTTCTCGATCACCGGACCGACCGGCTTAAGCATGGTCCCGAGCGGCAGCGCTTCCTTCAACCGGCGGTGTACGTCGTAAATCATGCGCGTGGCCTCGAACCCGATGCGCTTCAGTTTCCGGCGTTGAATGGCTTCGACGGCGTAGGGATCGACCGGTCCGCGCGGTGCGATCTTGACGGCGCAGGTGCATTCCTCCGACGCCTGAATCGCGAATCTCGGATCTGTGAACAGCGTTTGGGATTCGGGAGTGACCAGCAGCAGGCCGTTGTCGCCAGTAAACCCGCTGAGGTAGCGGATATTCGGCAAAGCAGATACCAGCAATGCATCGATCTTCAGCTCCGCGAAAGGAATCACGGAACCAACAGCAACTTTCCGCTAGTGTGGCGGCCTTCCAAGTCGCGATGCGCCTGCGCGGTTTCAGCGAGCGGGTAGACCTTGTGAATATGGATCTTCAGCTTGCCTTCGGTGACCCACTTTAATACATCGCCGGCCCGCCAGGCTAACTCTTCCGGAGTGGAAGAATAGCTCGCGAGCGATGGACGAGTCAGGAACAGCGAGCCTTTTTGAGTCAAAAGGAGCGGTGAGAAATCCGGGGCAGGACCGCTGGCATTCCCGAAGGTCACCATCATGCCTCGCGGGCGCAGGCAGTCGAGGCTCTGAAGGAAGGTCGCTTTGCCGACGGAATCATAGACCACATTCATTTTGCCTTTGGCTTTGGCTGCGAAATCCTCCTGGGTATAGATGATCACTTCGTCGGCCCCGGTTTCTTTAGCTTGTCGGGCCTTTTCTTCGGTGCCGACGGTTGCGACTACATGTGCTCCACGCATCTTAGCCATCTGCACCAGAAGTCGTCCAGTACCGCCGGCCGCCGCATGAATCAGGCACGACTCGCCGGATTTCAGGGGGTAGGTGGAGTGCGTCAGATAGTGCGCCGTCAGGCCTTGCAGCATCACCGCGGCCGCCTTCTGGAAATCGAGCGAATCCGGAATCTTCACCAATTGCCACGCAGGCACTACCGCGTATTCGGCGTCGGAGCCGCGCGCCATCGCATAGGCGACGCGATCGCCTGGGCGTACATTGGTGACGTCCGGTCCGACCGCTTCTACAGTTCCCGCGCCCTCGCTGCCAAGCACAACCGGCGGAGTCGCGGGATAGAGTCCGATGCGGAAATACACATCGATGAAGTTGACGCCGGCCGCGGCGATTTTGACCAGTGCTTGGCCGGGACCTGGCGCGGGCTTCGGAGTGTCGCCATATATCAGGTTCTCAGGGCCACCGATCTTTTCAACATAAATGGCTTTCATAGTGTTCGTAGTTTTCTCCGGAGATGGATCGTTGCTGCGTACAAGATCAAGTACAGTAATGTGAAAGGAAAGAGCACCAGTCGCGCGAGTGCGCGGACGGCGCCGGTGCCGGTAAGCCCGGCGCGAAACAGGACGAAATGCCGGATCGCGCCGAGGTGCCCGCGATCCAGCCAGAAATAGTCGCCGTTCTCGTTCAGCACGAAGACTTTTCCCGAAAGACGCGCGGCCAGCATCCATTTCCATTTGGTCATGATGGGCTCGGCCGAGCAAATGATGCCGACGATGACGTACCGGTTGGCGGCCAGTTTTTTATAGAGCCGCTGGCGCGAGCGGCCATCCGGATATTCAGTGACGCGGTAAACGTTTCCGAGTTCGGTTCGAAAAGTTTTCGGGACGCCGGCGTAGCAGGTGACTAGATCGGCCTTCATTTGCGGATGGTGATTGTAGAGGCCGCTGAGCAGCTCTTCGAACAAATCTCGGCTGCCGCTTTCCACTAGCAGAACGCGGGAGAAGGGCGGGACGGATTTCGAAAGGAAATAGCGCATCGCGTGGCGGCGCTTAGGTCAACTCGAAGAAGGCGGAGACCGGGGTGGAGAAGCCGGGAAGCAGAGGGTCTTCGATTTTCTGATCAGCCTTCAATTCGCGCACGGAGTCCGGCGTGTGGACCATGACGGAGCGAGCTTCGGGGTAGACGACCCAGACTGTTCGTGTGCCGCCGGCAAGGTAGGTGTCAACCTTGCTTTTAAGGTGTGTGGCTTTGTCGGTAGGGGACACAACTTCGACAGCAATTTCCGGGCCCCCGCGCAAGATTCTATCTTTGGCGGACAGTCGTTTCCGGCTTACGACGCTAACATCGGGAACAAATGTATCGTGTTTACTGACCTCGGCACCCATTTCGACGAAGCACTGCAGCGCGAGTTGCTGATTGCCGAGAAGATATACGAATAGGAGTTCGTTGATTCTGTTCTTGATAAGGTCGTGTACAAGCGAAGGAGGTGGCATCCGGACAATCTCCCCCCCGATGAGTTCGTCCTTAACGTGATTTCCGTTTTTGTCGAACTCGTCCGGCAGAGCGAGGTACTGCTCGGAGGTCAGGAGCGCCGTGGCGGGCATTTCTCTATTGTAACTAGACACCCCAGCAGTAGTCTTCCACCACCTTGTCGATGTTTTCGTCCTGCTCGGTCAGCCGCATCAGTTCCAGGCTGATGGCGTCGACGAGGGCGTGCCAACTGGCTTCGATCACGTTGTCGGACACGCCAACCGTCGCCCAGCTCTTGCGGTGATCGGACCACTCCACCAACACGCGCACCTTGGCGGCGGTGCCTTTCTTCGAATCGAGCACGCGGACTTTGTAGTCCGTCAGCCGAACATCCTTGATGTTTGGATAGACCGACGACAGGCATTGCCGCAGGCACAGGTCGAGGGCGTTCATCGGCCCCTGGCCGGTCGCGGTGGCGGTATGGACGCTGTCCTGGATGCGTAGCGTGACCGTAGCGGTGGTGCCCCCAATCAACCGCGTGGTGACGTCGTAGTTCACGACTTCAAACAGACTGAAGCCGGGATGCAGCGCCTGGCGGACCAATAGCTCGAAGGTGCCCTCCGCGGCTTCCAGCTCATAGCCCTGATGTTCCAATTGCTTGATGCGCTCGAGCAATTGCCGGCGCGCATCGGAATCGAGCCGTTCGGCCAGGCCATGCTGCTTGAGCTTGTAAAGGACATTGCCGCGCCCGGACAGATCGCTCAACAGGACCCGCTGCCGGTTACCGACGCCCTCCGGCTTCACGTGTTCATAGGTGGCCGAATCTTTCAGAACCGCGCTCACGTGCACGCCGCCCTTGTGGGCGAAAGCGCTATGTCCGACGTACGGCTGATCGTTACGGACCGGAAGATTGGCGATCTCGGCGATATAGCGCGCCACGGTAGTCAGGTTCTGTAGATTCTCGCGTCCGATGGTGTTGTGACCAAGCTTCAGCTCGAGGTTGGCGATGATCGAAACCAGATTCGCGTTGCCGCAGCGCTCTCCGTAGCCATTGATACAGCCTTGCACGTGCG
>DATMMD010000146.1:0-116827 GCA_035569875.1 Bryobacteraceae bacterium | reverse complement strand
AATTATCAACGATGTCAACGCCGTCGATCTCAAAGACCTGCAGCGCCCCGAAACGGCTGAAGCTGCTCGCTAATCGGTCGTCTTCTCAGATTGGGACCGGTGTTTTTCCTGGAACAGCAGCGGTGCGAACGCGGCCAGGTTGCGACGCCACACCAGCCAGGTGTGCGCTCCCGGCGTCTCCACATCGATATGCTTGACGTCCTTCGAGGTCAGCCACTCGCGGAACTGCCGATTGGGAGTGATCAGGCGATCGTCTGTGCCACAGGCGATCCACAATAGGTGGAGTTGGGACGCCGCACTTGAGTTGAGCGCCGGGAAGGTTGCGTTGAAGTCCTCCGACGATCCGCCCGCGCTGAACGACCCCACCCATCCAAAGCGATCCAGTGCGTTGAGACCGATGTATAACGACTCCGCCCCGCCCATCGACAGGCCCACAATCGCGCGCGAGTTCCGGTCCTTCACCACCTTGTACGCCTTCTCCACTTGCGGGATTACCTCGGTGAACAGCGAGTCACGGAATTTATCGTAGTTGCGGGTGCGTGCACTCGGGTCACGAAGAGATGGTCCGGCCCGGGTCACGATCTCGGGCGCCCCGTATCCCAGAGGCATGACGATTAGCATCGGCTTTGCCTTGTTCTCCGCGATCAGATTGTCGAGGATTACATTTGCCCGTCCAACTGCCGTCCAGCCGCTGGCATCGTCGCTAAACCCGTGCAGCAGATATAGCACCGGGTAGAGCTTCTTGGCGCTGGATTCATAGCCAGGTGGCGTGTAGACGTAGTAATCCCGGTCGTCGCCAACGACGCCCGATCGATAGAAGTGATGATGAACTTCGCCGCGCGGCACGTCGTTGATTTCCCAAGGAAGCGAAAGTGGACCCGGAACGTGCACTACGCTGGTCGTATTGAGCAGGTTCGGCTTCATCCCTGGATTCGAGGGATCGATCAGCCCCACTCCGTCGGCGATGAAAGAGTAGCCATAAAGGTCTGGTTCCAGCGGATCGGTGGTCACCGTCCAGATGCCTTGCTCATCCCTCTGCATCGGCACTCGCTGAGAGCCCTCGCGCGCCAGAAGGACTTCTTTGGCGTTCGGGTCCCTAAAACGGAACGTAACGGTTTTGTCGGAATGGACTTGGGGTGAATCCACCGGCGGGAGCGCCTGGGGCGGCTGAGCCATCGCCGCTAGGCTGGCGCAAATGCAAGCCAAGAAAGTTCGCTTCATAACAGCCCATCTTATACCCCAACCGGTCGCCGCCGCAGCAGCGGATTCAGATGCATCGTCAGGTCATAGACTGACGCGTTGCACGCCGCCCCAACATCTTCCGGTCGCGACCCTTCCGTCCAGTCGAATACGGTCGCCACGTCACCGATCTTGACTATAGGCTTGTCCCCGATCTCGACAATCAGGTGACTGGCCGAGATCGCCACCACTCGGAACAGCCCGTTCCCGATCCGAACGCGCGCGCCCTTGTCGGCACTGCGCGGCACTCCATCCGCATGTCCCACCGGCAGCGTAGCCACCCAGGTATCTTGCTTCGCCCGATAAACCCGCTCGTATCCCGCGCTCTCGTCCTTCGGAAGCTGCTTGACATAAGCAACTCGCGTTCGCAGTGCGACACCGGGCCGCAAGTCCATGACATGCTGGCTTCGAAACTGATTCTCGGAATAAATGCCAAACAACGCCATTCCAGGCCGCACCATGTCGAGAAAGGCGTCGGGATGCTGAAAGAGAGTAAAGCTGGAGGCGGCATGCTTCCGGCCCAACCGCAGTCCTTCGGCTTCGAGCGAGCTGCAAAGCGTGTTGAAGCGCCGCAACTGCTCGCCATCGAACTCCGGGTCCTCGGCGAACGTCATCATCGTACCCACGATCTTCGCGCTCTTACGCCCGGCCAGATCTTTGATCAGTGTGCCGGCTGCGCGATACGGAACGCCTTCGCGCCCGAGCCCCGTATCCACGCAGACGTGCAGCTCCACGGGCTTCTGAAGCTTTCCCGCCACGCGATCCAGGGCCGGGCCAATAGGCGCATAAACCATCGGAAGAATATTTTGGGCCACAACATCGTCGAGATTTTTCTCGTCGAAAGGACCCATCAGCAAGACGGGTTTGCGGATGCCGCCCTCGCGCAGCCGCACCGCTTCGTCCAGTTTCACCACCGCGAAACCCGCCACTTCCGCCATGGGATCGAAGATTCGACCGACATTCGCAACTCCCAAACCATATCCGTTGTTCTTGATAACCGCCAGAATCGGTCGCGCACCCGCCCGCCGGCTCACTTCCCGCACATTATGGCGCAGGTTTTCCGCATGCACCTCCACCCAAGGATCGAACGAGGAATCTGTTGGCTCGCGCGGCTCAGGTTGCGATATAGCCGGGCGCGCCAGCGCTAGCGCAGCCGCAGTTTTGAGGCACCCGCGACGAGTCGTGTCCATGTGTTCCTCCCAGCCCACTACGTTACAATACGGGCTCATGAGGATGCCGTGGCTCCGAGCGTGTTGATCCGCGGCGAGGGCGTTGCGGCTTGCTGCTGCGCGCACTTACTCAACCGTGCTAGTGTTCCGCTCATTGTCGAAACAGCCGATCGGCCACGGGTCCCCGCCATCATGCTGGGCGAAGCAACTCAAAAACTGCTGGCCGACGTCTTTGAAAGGCGAGACTTGTTTGACAGGCTGCCCAGGATCAATAAGCGCATTGTAGGCTGGGGTAAGAACTCCAGCCCGATCGCGCTTCCCCATTCCGCCGTCGTCGTTTCCGAAGAGAGCCTATTGGACCGAATCCAGTCTGGCATTCTCCGGCCCAATCCATCTTCCGACCGTGAAGCCGCCTGGACGATTTTCGCCTCCCGCCCGCTGCCGAGTTCATCCGAGGAGCACCATTTCGGCTCCCGCCTGGCTACCGCCTCGGCCGTACAACTCAAGAACGGATGTGATCCCGGCGCGTGTTGGATCGAATCGCTCGCTCATGGATGGTTATTTCTACTACCCGGCGCCGGCCGCGCCTGGCTCCTATCAGTAGGAGATACGGCGGCAACATTGCTCTCGCAGAGCCGATTAATCGCAGAGCAGATCGCCGAGACCAGCGCGCCGCGCGGAACTTTTCCATCTCACCCGCGTATCCTCCAGCCCTTGTGCGACCCTGGTTGGCTGGCATGCGGGACTGCGGCGCTCGGCTTCGATCCGCTCTGTGGCGACGGTACCGGGCACGCGATCCGTGAAGCCATCCTCGCATCTGCCGTTGTGCGTGCCGCGATCGATGGCGCGGACGTCAGCGCTTTGATCGCACACTACCGGACCCGGCTCTTGGCTGGCTTCAAACGGCACCTCGAAGCCTGTCGGCAGTTTTATCAAGCTGGCCTCAGCGGACCCTGGTGGGATCAAGAATTGAGTTCGCTGGATCGTGGATTGGATTGGTGCACCCGCCAGCTCGAACGCTCGCCCGGGTTTCGTTTTCGGCTCAGCGGATTCGCGCTGGAAGCCATTGATTGATTTTTCTTAAAGGAGATTCCATGCAGAAACTCACGCCAGGCCTGCTGGTTGTGCTGTTCGCCCTCTTCGCGGCAGACACCAAACCAACTCTCGCCACCTATGTGCCCAACTCCGATATCCAGACCATCTTTAAACAAGCGCCTGAAAATGGCGTGTCGGATAAACAGATTCGCTCCGTCAGCGTCGGCAAAGTGAACGTGGCCATTGCCGCCGTCTATCGCTCCGCCAAAGCCAACAACACCTCCATTGAGCACGATCAGGTCACCGAAATTTATACCATTATCGAAGGCACCGGAACGATGGTAACCGGCGGCAAGATGACCAATCCCGAGCGGTTAAAGCCCGACGACCCCACCGTTAAGGTGCTAGTCGGCCCCAGTATGCGCGGCGGACCGATCGAGAGCGGTGAGAGCCGCAAGGTCGGTCCTGGCGACATGATTATCGTTCCCCCTGGAGTTCCACACTGGTTCAGCTCCATTGAAGGAGCCATTCGATATTCCGTGGTGCGTGTCGATCCTGACAAACTGCTGCCGCCGAAATAGGGATATAATTTCGCTTTACAAGAAATATCAGCAAAAGTGGAGGTTTCCATGATGCCGGTTCGTAGTTTTGCGCGGCTCATACCAATCGCTTGCCTGCTCGTGTCGGCCACTCTGCCTATCGCGGCACAATCCCTCAAGAACGTCGAATGGCCGACCTACGGCGGCGACCTCGGCAACCGGCGCTACTCGCCGCTCGATCAAATCAACGCGGAAAACTTCAATCAGCTGGAGGTCGCCTGGCGCTTCAAGACCGACAATCTCGGCCCGCGGCCCGAATTTCAGCTCGAAGGAACACCGCTGATGATCAAAGGCGTGATCTATGCGACCGGTGGAACGCGGCGTTCGGTAGTGGCGCTCGATGCCGCCACTGGTGAGCTGCTCTGGACGCACGGCGAGCACGAAGGCCCGCGTGGCGCGGCCGCTCCCAGGCAACTCTCTGGCCGTGGACTGGCCTACTGGACCGATGGCAAGGAAGAACGAATCTTCTACGTAACGCCCGGTTACCGGCTCATTGCCCTCAATGCCAAGAACGGTGCGCCCGCAACCACCTTCGGAGACAACGGCGTCGTCGATCTGAAGCAGGAGGACGATCAGGACATCGATCCCATCACCGGCGAAGTGGGGTTGCATGCCACGCCGATCGTGGCCAAGAATGTCGTGATCGTTGGAGCGGCTCACCGATCCGGCGGCGTTCCCCACAGCCGGAATAACGTCAAAGGCTACGTCCGCGGATTCGATATCCATAGCGGCAAGCGCCTCTGGATCTTCCATACCATCCCCAAACCCGGCGAGTTCGGCGAAGATACCTGGTTGAACAACTCCGCATCCTATACCGGCAACGCCGGCGTCTGGGCCCAGATGACAGTGGATGAAGAACTCGGCATGGCCTACTTGCCTGTTGAATTGCCCACCGGCGATTACTATGGCGGCCATCGTCCCGGCAACGGCCTGTTTGGCGAAAGCGTCGTCGCGGTGGATCTTCAAACCGGACAGCGCAAATGGTATTACCAACTGGTGCATCACGGGCTCTGGGATATGGACATCCCCTGTGCGCCGATCCTCGTAGACGTCACCATCAACGGTCGAACCATCAAGGCGCTGGCGCAGCCAACCAAACAGTCCTTCCTCTACGTCTTCGATCGCGTGACCGGCAAGCCGATTTGGCCTATTGAAGAGCGTCCTGTCGCGAAAGGTGACGTCCCCGGCGAATGGTATTCCCCCACCCAGCCGTTTCCAACTAAGCCTCCTGCCTTCGACCGGCAGGGCATCTCCATCGATGATCTGATCGATTTCACGCCCGAGCTGCGCGCCGAAGCCGTCAAGTTCGTTTCGAGATACAAGATCGGTCCGCTCTTCACGCCGCCATCAGTCAGCAAGGCGGAAGGCCCGCTCGCAACCCTGGGAGCCCCGGGCGCCACCGGCGGCGCCAACTGGGCCGGCGGATCATATGATCCGGATACTCATATGGTCTATGTCTACTCGCAAAGCATCATCGGCAACTTCGGACTCGTCCCGCCACCGGACCCGAAAATTTCGGACATGAACTTTATCCAAGGCAGCGCTATTGGCGGATTCCGCCGTGGCGGTGGTTCTGGTTCCACTGCAGGAGCTGATGCACCTCCTCCGTCCCGGAATCCATCCGGCGAAGGTGGCGGCGCGCCTCCATTGTCGATCCAGGGCCTGCCGCTACTTAAGCCGCCGTATGGCCGTATCACGGCCATCAATCTCGATAAAGGCGAAATCGCTTGGCAGATCGCGCACGGCGAGACGCCGGACAACATCCGCAATCATCCGGCGCTCAAAGGTCTTAACATTCCGCGCACTGGCCGCCCCGGCGTTATCGGCGTGCTTACGACCAAGACGCTCGTGATCGCCGGCGAATCGGGCTTCTTTACGACGCCATCCGGCGCGCGCGGCGCGATGCTGCGCGCTTACGACAAAGCCACCGGAAAGGAAGTGGGTGCGGTTTACATGCCTGCGCCGCAGAGCGGTTCGCCGATGACTTACTCGCTCAATGGCAAGCAGTATCTGGTGGTCGCCATCAGCGGCGCATCTTACTCTGGCGAGTTAGTCGCCTTCCGCCTGCCGGATAAAGACTAGCGGTTTGTGGCATACGCACTCTTTGGTCCGGGCATTTCTTAATTTGTGCTTACTGGTCAGAGGACCAGTTGCGCGCTACGCTATCATGAACCTGTGAAGAACCGGGTCGTTAGCGCAACTACAGTTACCAAGCGTGGCCGACCTGTAGCTATCCTGCAGCCCATGAAGAAGAAGTCGTGGAAATCACCCAAAGGCGCCTGGGTCGGCAAGGTCAAAATCGTCGGAGATATCGTCGAATTCGATACGACGCCCCTCTGGGACGCTCTTCGCTGAACCCAATGACCGGGATAGCGATGTGTTATGCTCCCCAGGAATTGCTAGATGGCAGTACTCACAACCATTTTCGTTCTAATCGTTAGTTTGGTCGCCTTATTTGGCGGCATCCACATCTGGTGGACGCCCCTGCGCTATCGTAGTCGGGCCAATAAGCCGTCGAATGGTAACGGAATGACCGGGCCCGGCCGCTAGTTCTGCACCATCCCTACCGCTCCTCCGCCCCAAACGCCAGCAGCACGTTGCCCGATAACCCACCGAACCGTGAATAGCCGGAATTTACGAACACCATCCCCTTCACCACCACCGCCCCTGGACCATCCAGCGCGCCGCCCTTCCCCGCCACGCCATTCACCGTTTGGTATTCGCGGACCGTGTCGAAATCCCAGAGAATCTTCCCGTCTTCCGCCGAAAAGCCGCGAATGTGCCCGTCCATCGAGCCGGAAAATACAACACCCGGAATCGCGGTTACCGCGCCCGACTGCGCGGGGCTGCATCCAGGCGTCGCGCAAGCTTCTGGCACGTAGCCCCAAGCTTTACTGCCATCAGCGACGTGCAGCGCCGTCAGTCCACCACCCTTCGTCGGATCCAACTGTCGACCTGCCGGGACGCCATCGGCGGCCGGCCTGCGCGTGGCAACAATGTCCGAGACCGCGGCATAAACGTTCTGCCCGTCACTCGCCATGCCCCATTGCACGCCGCCTGTTGTGCCGCCCTTGCCGACCCGCGCTTGCCAGACGATCTCGCCCAGCTTATCCGGATCGAATGCGTATACCATCCCCGACTTCTGCCCCGCCAGTAAAAGCTCCCGCCCCTCGCCGGTCTTCACCAGCATCGCCGACGATCCAAAATCAAAGTCCGGGCCGCGTTCGCTCGGAGACACATCGCCCGCAGTCACTTGCTTTGACCATACGATTCGTCCTGTGCCCAGATCCAGAGCGAGCACTGCATCGCTAGTCAACGTGGCCGGCGCGGAGAAATTATCGCCGGTCGTGACATACATCCGATTGCGCTTCAAATCCAGCGTCGGCGCCGACCAGATGCTTGCTCCCGACGGTCCCATCCCCGCAATGCCGTTCCGATTCTTTCCGTTCTCGCTTGGTTCGGGAACTGTGTAGGTCTTCCAGACCAGCTTGCCGTCCCGAATGCGCAGCGCGACTAAACTGCCGCGAAATGTGCAGCATTGATAGTCAGGATTCGACGAGCGCGTCTCCTCCCAGGATGCCACTGGAACATACACCGTCCCATTGTGCGCGACGGCAGCTCCCGTCAACCGAGCCGTGTCGTGCTCCTCAACTTTCTTCTCCCATCGCAGCCGCCCGGTCTCCGCCTCTAACGAATAGAACCAGCCCGTTTGATCGCCGAACAGCAGGGTGTGCCGCCGGCCGAGCGGAACCGCCAGGATGGCTGAACGCACCGGCCCACGCGCCTGAAACACCCACTGCAGACAGCCTGTCTCCGCGCGCAGCGCATGCACCATGCCTCCCGCGCTCCCGACGAAAACCTGTCCGTCCAA
This sequence comes from Bryobacteraceae bacterium, assembly GCA_035569875.1. Lineage (GTDB taxonomy): Bacteria > Acidobacteriota > Terriglobia > Bryobacterales > Bryobacteraceae > Palsa-89. Next base: position 108,914 of record DATMMD010000146.1, on the reverse strand, counting down.
AACAGTCGGCTGCCCGAAGGCCGTGACATCGCCTTCAAATCCAAACGCCCATTTCAGCTTGAGGCGCCGAACCTGGTCGATCGTCAGCCCGGCCGCGTCGGCGGATTGATAACGCGTGTTCGCCAGCCCCGGGCTCCAACCGTTCCAGGTGAATTCCGATCGATCCCCGACTTTCACCTTGCGGTCGATGCAGAAGGCTTCCGGCCGCGGAGGCGCGTCCTTCGCCGCAGTTCCCAGATAACCCGCCACGGCCTCGCGCTCTTCCCGGTTCAGCGGGTAGGCGATGCTCATCATCGCTCCGAAATCGAGTGACCGAAGGATGCGCGCCGCCGTCATCGCCTTTAGCATCTCCCGCGGCGGGATCCGTGGATTGACCTGCTCGTGGCAAACCGCGCACCGTTTTCCGTAGACCGCTTCACCGGAGACCGCGGCGTTGGCGCCCATCCCCAACAGCAAGCACGTCCACAGAAGCCCCAGCAGGCGCAATCCGATCCGCAACAAGTTCACGTCCACGCACTTTATCACACGCTGGCGTTATTCCGCCTTCAGAGCTTCCACGGGATCTACCGCGGACACGCGCCGCGCCGGCAGATAACTGGCTAGCATCGCGGCGACGATCAAAACAATCGGCACTGCGGCGTAGGTCATAGGATCCAATGGGCTGATGCCGAACAGCAGCGACGACATCAGACCCGTGAGCGCCACTGCCGCACCCATCCCGATCGCCACGCCCGTAGCGGCCAATACAAGGCCGTGCCGCACAAACATCCGCCTGAGCTCGCTGGGCTGGGCTCCCAATGCCAACCTGATACCGATCTCGCGCCTGCGCTGCGACACTGCGTACGAGATCACGCCATAGATTCCGACCAACCCCAACACCAGTGCCATCGCACCCGCAAGCCCTAGCATCACCAGCGTGAAAGAAGTTCGCCCGAGTGATCGATTGTAGATGTCCTGCATGGTCCGCACGGAAGCCAGCGACAAACTCGCATTCACCGACCATACCGCTTGCGATGCAAGCGTTAGGAAAGATTCCGTACCCGCCCTTCCAGTCCGGATCGTAAACGTCACTGTGCGCGCAACCTCCAACTGTCGAGGCGAGTAGAGGCTATCCCCAAAGGAGGCCCAGTACACGGTCGCCGGCGCGGCCTCGCGGACACCGTTATCGCGCACGTCCTGCACGACACCGATCACTTCTCGCCAGTGACCTGAGCTTAGACCAGTGCCAACTCGCTTGCCCAGCGCGGCCGGCGCACTGCCCCACAGCTCGCGCGCCAGATTCTCTGAAATAATCGCCACCGGCCTGCGACTGTAAAGATCGGTCCAGGTGTAGTCGCGGCCGGCGGCCAATCTTGTGCCCAAGGTTTTGAAGAAACCAGGCGAGACGTTCTTGAACAGCCGAAGCGGAGGAATCTCGATAGCAGTGTACGTCTTGTCCTCAGCCAGGATAGCGTCCCAGTTGGCTGGCGTCCCTTCCATCGGCAATGCGCTTGCGAACCCAACCGAGGTCACGCCTTGGGATCGCTGCCAGCTTATCCAGAATGTCATTCTGCAATCGGGTCACTCGTTCCGGTTCCCGCACCAGGGAGAACGGAATTGAAATCCGCATAGTTTGGATCTGCTCCGGATGAGTGAAGCCAGGCTCCACGTTTCGCAGCGCTTGGAAGGTGCGAATCATCAACCCGGAGCTAACCAGCAGCACCAGCGCAAGCGCCACTTGGCCTACCACCAGTACATTGCGAGCCCGATGCCGCTCCAAGCTCTGACTCAAGGTTCGTCCTCCACCCCGGAGGGTCCCCGATATTCGCCCTCCCGCGTATTTGAAGGCCGGTATCAACCCGAACACCAGGCCCGAAAGTAGCGAAACAATCAGAGTGAAAGCCAGCGCCCGCGGATCGATGGAGATTTCGCTCAGGCGTGGCAAACTCGGTGGACCGCTGGCGATAAGGAAGCGCAGCCCGCCAGAAGCGAGCCCCAGACCGAGGACGCCGCCCATCAGGCCGAGCAGCACGCTTTCCACCAGCAGTTCCCTGACGATTCGACTCCAAGCCGCGCCGAGGGCCGCCCGAATCGCGAGCTCTTGCTGCCGGGCCTCCGCTCTCACCAGCAACAGATTCGCCACGTTGGCGCACGCGATTAGCATCACAATACCGATCGTCCCCATCACCAGCCACAGCACGTTGCCAACATCCTCAACCACATCCTCTTTCAGCGGACGCAGCGCTGGGGTGATTCGCCACGTCTCATAAACGTGCGGGTTGGTGCCTGGCCCGTTCGACCAGGAGTTCATCCAGACTGGCACCAGTCGCGCGATATCTGCATTCGCCTGTGCGATCGTCACTCCCGGCCTAAGCCTGGCGATGCCCTGATAACCGAAACCGGCCAGGATAAGTTTATTGCGATCGAACCGGATCGGCAGGATCAATTCGGCGTCCGCGTCAACGAACATGAACCCCTTTGGCATCACGCCCACGATTTCACGCGGCGTCGACTCTACTCGAATCCCGCGCCCAATCACAGATTTGTCTCCTCCAAAGCGTCGCTGCCAGTAGCCGTAGCCTAGCATCACGGTCTCCGGACTTCCGGGCTTCTGGCCGCCTCCGGTGAGCCAACGCCCCAGGACGGGCTGTACACCCAGCGCCTGAAGCGCCCCGTCGCTGACGAATACCGTTCGCACTTGTTCCGGTTCCGCGAGCCCAGTTACCGTAGTCGCGCCGGCAGTCCACACGCCAAAGTTTTCGAATGTCCAGTTTCCCTCGGCATAGGTGAAAGACATCGAGGGCGAGAGCCGGAGATCGCCGGAAACGCTCGCCAACCCGGCCGCGCCCGGAGCCGCGTGCCAGACCGCCACCAAGCGTTCCGCGTTCGGATAGGGCAGCGGTTTGAGGAGCACTCCATTGACGACACTGAAGACGGCGGTATTCGCGCCGATCCCAATCCCCAGCGTCAGTAGCGCTACCGCCGTGAACACGGGATTATGGCGTAACGCTCGCAAGCCGTAGCGCACATCGCGGCCGAGCGTGTCGAAGAAAGCGATCGTGTCCATCCCGTAAATCTCTTCCCGGATCATCGTGGTGTTCCCGAACTTCCGTCGCGCCGCCGCGCGAGCCTCCGCATATGGCATCCCACGATCCATGTTTTCATCTGTTTCGATCTCGACATGCGACTCGATCTCTTGCAGCCGCTCTCGATCCCATTTCGCTCGTTGCAAAAAACGCTTCCAACCCATTGGCTACTCCACCGCCGGCTTCAAGATGCGGCCGATTGCCCTCACCACCTGCTCCCAGCGATTGGTCTGGGCCACCAATTGCTTGCGCCCGGCCGGCGTCAGCCGATAGTATTTCGCTTTGCGATTGTTCTCCGACGTGCCCCAGAATGACGCAATCCAGCCTCGATCCTCTAACCGATGCAGAGCCGGATACAGCGACCCATGTTCGATCTGCAAGACATCCTCCGAGCCCAGCTCGATCGCATGCGCAATGGTATGCCCGTGAGCTGGGCCTAGCACCAGAGTCTGAAGGATCAACATATCGAGAGTTCCTTGGAGCAGCTCGCTCTGGAGGGGCGATTCACGTCTTGGCATACGGCCCATTTTACTCCACTAGATAGTCTACCTGTCAACCACACTTCATATACGAAACAGATGCAAATTCGTTAGACTTCGAGTGCCAAAGATCATCTAGGCAGAGAAACCCTCCGTGGGTAGAGCATACTGAAGATGCACTAGTGAGGTGTAAGGTGGCCCTCGACCAACCTTGTAGCTTCGCGCTCCACTTAGTACCCTATCAATCCGATTCTCATTCGCCCGCGTTGTGATTCACAATCAAACTTGCTCGTCAGTTTATCAAGACCCGTAGGCCTCTCTAGAGATGTCGCTTGAACGTTCGCACTTCCATTGCAGCCCTGGCAGTGGGCGTAGTCTTGCTCGCAGGATGCGCCCGTGAATCGGCTGAGTACACGCCGCTCTACGGCCCGTACCCTGTCGTGTCGAACACCACGCCGCAATATTCGTTTGGAGTCCCGGCCATCCGCCCCGTGCGATCTCTCTGGGGTCGCTATGCAAGGCTCATCGACGCGTTGAATCGATCCAGCGCTGGATTTACTTTGAAGCTGGAATCGGCTCAAACTCCTGATACCTATGACGCCAAACTGCGCGCTGCCGTCTTCGATTTCGCCATTGTCGACCCCTATCAGGTGCTCATCGCCGAAAATCTCGGATACGGGGTCATTGCACGCACCGGAAAATCGGACCGCGTCAGCGGTGTGGTCGTCATTGCCCGCCAGGGTGACATCCATCGCTTGAGCGACCTTCGAAGCCGTAATATCGCTTTTACGAATACGACGGCCCTGGCTGCCACCCTGCTCAATGAGTACGGCTTGCTCGAAAGCGGCTTGGATGTTCACAAGGACGCCCTCGTACTTTATACCCACTCGCCGGAAACGTCGCTGCTGAACGTGTCGATAAAGCTTATGGACGCCGCCGCCGTGTCGCTGTCCGATTGGGAAGGATTCCAGCGCGATCATCCCGCCTCCGCCGGCCAGCTCACTGTCCTGTGGCGCAGCGACGATCTTTCCGGGCCGGCCGTGATGGCCTCCAGCTCCCTTCCGCTTCCTCACGCTCGCAGTGTACAGACCGCTCTGGTGCAGCTTGACGCTCAAACCAGTGGCCGCGAAGCGCTCCATCGCGCTGGCATTTCCCGATTCGAGCCCGGTGACAGCGTCTCCTACGACGATGTCTGGGATTTCCTGCAGCGCTACCGCCGAGTGCTCGGGCCGCTACCAGACCGGATGGTTGCCCGATGAAGCTGAAACTATCCGGAAGCTTGTTGAGACCTACCATCCGGAAAGAGCTCATCTTCGGGGTTACATCCGTTCATGCGGTACTGATGCTAATCTTCATCGTTGGATTGGTCACGAGGCAGCATTCCTTTTTGCTTGAGCGTGCCCGTGAACGGACGTTGCACCAAGCTGAGCTTCTTGCGGCCAGCGCGGCGCCTCAAATCATCAGCAAAGATCTGGCCGGCCTCTCCGAGGTAGTCGATTCGCTTTCGCGCGATCCCACCGTTCGCTTCGCAATGTTAACCGACGTGCGTGGCCTGATTCTCGGCCACACTGATCCAAAGCACTCGGGTGAGTATCTTCGCGACGAGATCAGCAGGAGGCAACTCAGCCAGCCGGCTAGAAGCAGCATAGTGTATCAGGGCCGTGACATGGTCGAGAGCGTGGCGCCGGTGTCCATCGAGAACACTGTGCTGGGTTGGGCCTGGGTCGCCGCCGACCTGCGCGAGAACAATCAACAAGTCGCCGCCGTCACTCGCGCCGGCATCTTGAATGCCTGCCTGGCTGTAGCCGCTGGAATGTTGTTCGCGCTACTTCTGGCCGCCAGCCTCACTCGCCAGTTGCGCTTATTGCTCGAAGGAGCGGATCGCATGGCGCACGATAATTTCGACCAGCCCGTCCCTCTCGTAAGTTCCAACGAGGTCGGTGTGCTCACCCGCGCGTTCAATCGCGCTATGCGCAAATTGCGAAGCGATCGCGCCGCTATCGAAAAGGCTCACGCCGAGCTGCAAGCCGCCAACCAGGCCATCCAGCACGCCAACGACAACCTGCGCGAGTTCGCGCACGTGGCGTCTCACGATCTGCAGGAGCCGCTCCGGTCAGTGGCCGGCTTTAGCGAACTGTTGCGCCGGAGATACAAAGGCAAGCTCGACGACCAGGCCGACGAGTTTATCGAGTTTATTAACGCCGGCACGATCCGCATGCAGAACCTCATTCGCGCTTTACTCGAGTACTCGCGCGCTACCGCATCCGGCGCCGATCCCATCCAGCCCGTCGACTCCGGCGCTGCCTTGCGCATCGCTCTCGACAACCTGAACACGGCAATCCACAGCACCGGCGCTTCCATCCAGACGCTGGACCTCCCCACTGTCAAAGCCCACGAGATTGCGGTCGTGCAATTGTTCCAAAATCTCATCAGTAATGCGATCAAATACTCGAAAGATCATCCCCTAATTCAAATCTCGGCCGAACGTGACCAGGCCTATTGGAAATTTTCAGTCGCCGACAACGGCATCGGGATCGATCCGCACGACCAGGAGTTGATCTTCCATATCTTTAAACGGGCTCATGGCGACCAGTACCCCGGCTCCGGTATCGGCCTCGCCATCTGCAGCCGGATCGTCGAACGCTATGGAGGCCGGATCTGGGTGGAAGCCGCCCCGGGCCAGGGTTCCACTTTTTACTTTTCGCTCCCCGCCGCACCAGAGTAAGCCGCGAGATGGCTAGCAACCAAGCTGCACCCTTGACTCAACTGAAATGTACTGATAGAACTTCGTTAGTGAGGATTAACGGTGAAGATTAACCTGACAACCGTCTTGCGTCTCGGCGTCTGCTCTCTGACTTTTTGCGCGGTGATGCTAGCGCACCACGGGATCGCCAACTCCTATGACACTACTAAGGCATTCACCACGCGGGCCACGGTCACCGGATTTCGTTACGCTAATCCGCACCCCCAGATCTATTTCGATATCAAGGACGAACAGGGCAATTGTGCACATTGGAGCGGCGAAATCGCACCCAATCCCGCACAATTGATCCAGGCAGGCTGGGGTCGTAAGCGTTCCGAGGCGGCGCTCGCGCCTGGAACCGCGATTACCATCACGCTCTGGCCCTCTCGCGCCGGGATGGATGCGCACGTCGGTCTGGTCCAGAAAATCGTGAATTCTGCTGGCCGGACCGTCCTCGGAACCATCGCCTTGAATTCCGCCGACGAAGACCCGGCGCCCACGAACCGATAAACCCGCATTCCGTCATGCTGTAGTGTTTCTGCCGTTAAATGGATCTTAGGTACAGATATCCTAATGCGTTTTTTGTCAGCTCCAAGCCGGGTCGGCCACAAGCCAGCCTTTGTCATTTATGAGCAGCCCTAAACCTATTCGACTGCGAGCGGTTGCGGCGCTCTCTTTCGTTTTCACATATCTATTTTTCCTCGATTACCTTCCGCCCTTCAGACGCGTCCACATTCCCTACGATCTCCAAGGGTTCCACTATCCGCTGGCCGATTATGCGTTTCAGGCCCTCCGCCACGGACGCTTCCCCGAATGGGACCCCACCATTTATTGCGGCCTCAGCTTCGTCGGTAACGTTTCAGCCGCGTTATTCTATCCGCCCACCTGGCTGTTGTTCGCGATGAATTTTGGCCGGCAGACACTCTCGTATCAGAGCCTGCAGGATTTCGATTTTTTACACGTCTGGCTGGCCTTTCTGCTGTGCTACGTGTGGCTAAGTCACAAACGTCTGGCGAAGCTCGCAAGCGTCCTGGGCGCCGGCGTGTTCGCCTACAGCGGCTACATGCTAAATCAATTGCAGCACTTGGGGCTGATCACAGGCTGGGCTTGGATTCCATTAGCTTTGTGGGGAATCGATCAGGCCGTCGAGCAACAGCACTGGCGTCCTCTCTGGAAGGTCGCGGCGGCGTCGGCGCTCTGTTTTCTCGCGGGGTATCCGCCGCTGTGGGTTGTCTTCGCGATATCGACCGTGAGTTACGCGGCCTGGAAGTGGAAAGCCGCGCTAGGCGTGATTGCCACCCTGGGCGCGTCCCTATTGTTGGCGGCGATCCAGCTTCTGCCCGCCTCCCAAGCCACAACCATGAAAGCCTTCGATGCAAGATACGGCACGGGGTGGCGGAATCCGGAGGCGTATGTCGCCTATTTCGTACCGAATTATTTTGATTTCGGATTGCATCACGTACCCGTTGGGCATTGGGGCGGCGACTATCTATATCTTGGCGCGCCCGCTTTCCTGGGATTGCTCGCTCTGGCCTGGCGACCGTGGCGCCGCGAAATCATACCCGCATTGACCATGCTCGCTGCGTGTTTCGTGATGGCAACGAATCCATTTAACCTTGTCTGGAATACCGTCCGGCATTCCGATCTTCTCGTCCAAATCTGCCGCGACTGGTATTACCTCGCGGGTCTGACTTTGGCAGCAGCGCCGCTTACGGCCTTCGGTCTCGATCATCTTCTGAGGCAAAAGCGCCGGGCCGTTCCTCGCTGGATTGTGCTGACGATTATCAGCCTTCTGGCGGTCTGGTCTGTTCGCCAGATGCTGGTTTGGTTCCCGCTGGGTTCGGACTTCCCAACGGGCTGGAGGTCTGCCGTGGCACCCGGCATATCTCTGGCCCTGTTTTCATTTGCTATTTTCATTTTGCCGGCACAACGAGGGACGCTTCGGGCAGTGTTAGTGGCCGCACTGCTCTTGATTGTTGGAGTCGATTACAAAGTATTCGGCACCGGTAAATGGTTCGATGCAGCTGAAGGTGACGGGCGAACGAATTACAGCTCGTTGCGGGGCTTGGATGACATCATCTTCCAGCAACTGCGCGAGGACGACCAATATCGTATCGCTTTAGATGAGACTGGACCACATCCACTCGAGCTCCGGCATTATGGGCTCAGAAGTCCGCAAGGTTTCGATCCACTGGTGACCACGAACTACCAGAGACTCATGACGGCGACTGAGCACATCCAATCGCCCTCGGAAATCGACATTGATCCAGCAAACAAGACGGCGCTTAGCCTGCTAGCTGTTCGTTATTTGCTGACAAGCGAGGGAGGGCCGCTGTATGCTCACATTTCGAACGATCCCGCTTTCCGGCTGCTCCAACCTGCCACCAGCTTCTACAAGGTCTTCGAATTCACCAAGGCCCGGCCGCCTTACGGTTGGGTTTCGGATGGCGGCTATTCTGACGTGCGCCGTACTCGGTGGGATCCGGAAGCTCGCGAGTTCATCGTTCGTTCGGAAACCGGAGGCCGCTTTGAGCTCACTGAGCAGTTCTACCCCGGTTGGCGCGCCACTATCGATGGAAGCCCCGTACCTATTGAGCGCTGGAGCGAAGCCTTCCAGGCAGTTCAGGTGCCGCCGGGTGAACATCGGCTGGCCTTTCGGTTTCGTTCTTCCGGTCTGCGAATCGGAGCGCTGGTTAGTCTGATCACCATCCTTGCGCTCATTGTTGTTCTGGTGAGGGGCCGAAACCAGCAAGATTTTTGACGTCCTTGGGAAGATGAGAGGCCGACAGCTCGACCGGTTTTCCGTGAGGTGTGTGCCGGTAAGCGTCGGCCCAGGCTTCTTTGCGAGTTAGCATCGCCTCAGGATCGGTCAGGCCCTTGGCCGTTACCAGCCGCTCGAGCGCGGCGAGCCAATGGAGATAGTAGTGGGAGCCGTCGTCGGGCTCGCCACGATCTTTGGCGGCCTTGAGCTCGGCAGCGAGCGCCGCGGCCCATTCTTTCCACGTAAAATAACCTTGCTCGGAAAGCCGTACGGCGAGAGCGAACGCTTGCGCCTCCCACGGCTCCGCAAACACCGGCTCTGTCGAGATCGGATCAGGCGTGTTCAAGGTAGTCGTCCCACATGTCAACATAGACGGCGTCGCGAGGCGACGCCTGCTCACCCCAAAGCTCCTGCGCGGTGAATCGAACCGAATAAACATGCTGCGGCTTCTCGCCAAGGAAATGCGCGTTGGTATCGGGAAATACATAGGCGCCGTGGTCCAAATGAATGGTGCCGGTCTTGCCGCGTGCATAGCGCGGAAGCCGCGTGTGCCCAGTTGGATTGATATTGCGAGCGCGTACGCGCTGGCCGACTTTGAACCGCGAAGGTCCGGGTACGTTCCGGCTGGCGGGACCACCGCTGCGAAGCATGGACGGCACCTTATCTGCTGTGAGCGGCGGAGTAGCTTTCGTCGAACCCGGCGCCGGCTTACCGCTTTCGATCTCGGCCTGCGTGACCAGTCCAGTCTTGACCAGCAGATCTTCCAATCTCTGGGTCCATTTCTCGTAGTAGCTCATGCGCAGATAATCGGCTGGAGCGATGAGCTCGATCTGGTGACGGCCCGCGTCGATGTTCCATTTTCTCCACGCTGCTGCCGCGAGATTCAGGGCCAAGGACCGGCCCTCCCAGGGCGCGTGAAAGACGGGCTCGTTCGGCTCGTAGCGGATGGGTCCCATGCCCTGCATTCCGCCCATGTCATGTATGCCGTTCATAGCTTGACCTTTCCCACGCCGACCATGGAATCGCGGGTCACCAGCGCGGCGAGTTGCTCTTCGCTCAGATTCGCGGTACCGGCTGGGCGCTCGGGCAACACTAGGTAACGAAGCTCGGCGGTGCTGTCCCAAACGCGGACTTCGGTTTCCGGGGGAAGATCGAGACCAAATTCGCGCAGGACTCCACGCGGGTCGATCACGGCGCGGGACCGATAGGGCGCCGACTTATACCAGACCGGGGGCAAGCCGAGCACGGACCACGGATAGCAGGAGCACAGTGTGCAGACCACCAGATTGTGCACCTGAGGCGTATTTTCGACCGCCACCATGTGCTCGCCCTGACGTCCGCCATAGCCCAGTTCGGCAATCGCGTTGGTGGCATCGGCCAACAGGCGCTTTTTGTAGACGGGATCCACCCAAGCGCGCGCTACCACCTGTGCGCCATTGCGGGGGCCGACCTTATGTTGGTAGGTGTCGATCAGTGCGTCGAGCGCCGCCGGATCGACCAGCCCTTTCTCGACAAGTAGTGATTCGAGAGCTTTGACGCGCAGCGTGGGGTCGGAAGGAACGTCCTGATGGCCGTGATCGTGTTCTTGCGATTGGGCCAGTTCATTCGCGGCCGTACCACCGGCAGCCATCAAGAAACCGCGTCGAGTTGCGTCCATCTAGCCCCTCCTTAATATGCTGATCATATCGCAGCCCGAGGATGAGGGCCCATCGGCGGGAACGGGGGGCGGGCGGGTTGGGGGCGATTCGAAAAAACGAAGCCAAGTGCGAGTCCGGCGCCACGGGCCACGGTTTGGAAAAGTACCGGCGGCTGACGTTTGTGATGGTGGCGCGGGTTGTGGATGGCATCGATGATCCTCCAGGATCGTGCTGAACCGGTCAATCAAAGAATACACGCCGGGGAAAGTCGAGGAGGCTTCGGCATATTGTAATCCGCTGATTAAGCGAGGATTTCAGCGATCGACTGTAGGTGATCGGCGGAAGGGCGATCGTTTCGCGGCGAGCGTGGAGTGTAACTGAAAAAACGAAGCCAAATACCGGAGCGCTGCGCTACTTCGAGCTCCGCGACTCTATCGCCGCGAGCGTCGGACCGGGCGCGCTGGGCGGCAACAGACTCGGGCCGGAGCGGAGGAAGACCTTTTTCGGATCGGTCTTGGCGTCGATAATCAGGCCCATGAAACAGTTGCTCATCTCGTCCCAATTCTGAAGGCCCCAGCGAATCTCTTTGGTGGGATCGGGATTGAACGGATTGTTAGGCGAGTTGTCAAAGTGGGAGATGGCGATCACGCGAGTTCCCCTGGGAAGTACGACGGGCTGGGCGAAATTGTAGCCAAGCTGCCAGTTGAAATCCCATTTCGCTTTGAGCAAGGTCTCCGATTCGCCGGTCGGGTAGATGGCGCGCACTTCAAAGTCCTTTCCTCGCAGATGCATGTGAGGTTGAGCGTAGACCAGCTTGGCTTCTTCACCGACGGTGACTTCGCTGACGACTTCCGCATTGCCGTTGGCGGCTGGGATTACGAGATTCATGGCTTGCGGACCATAGGACATGTAGTAACGGGTAGTGTGCGGGCCTTTGGCGAGAACTAAGCCGACCTTGGTTTTGTCGTCGACGGCTTTGCCGATGGCGGTGTAGTGGATCTCGAAGACCACGTCGGAACCTTTGGGAATGAACTTAGCGGAGTCGCCAAAAACGAAGGTCTGCGCGCCGAGGCCGGGATTGAACTTGCCGATGACATCGATGTAATCGGCGGCCTGTTTGGGCATCTCGGGCAGGGGGTAGGAAACCCCGGGCTTTGCGCCGGCCATCCATTTGGAGCCAGGCGGCCGGACCCAAACTTCACCGTGATGCACGACCTGCGAGTTTCCTGGACGCATTTCGGCGGCGGCGATCCAAGTGTCCTCGGTGAACGTATAGTTGACGAGCATGTACTGGTATTCGATCGTGCCGGTGGCCGGGACGTGGAATACATTGGGCATTTCGATCACGAGGTCGGGCCTTAGATTCCAGCCATCCTGGAACGTGAGGGGCGCCGGTTTGTCTTTCGCGTCGCCCTCGGGCGCGCCGTTGTCGGCCCAGGCTGCGAAAGTCTTGGTATCAGCTTCGCTGAGGCGGCGGACGTCCGAGAAGTGACTGTCGTACTTGGGGTCCATGAACCAGGGCGGCATCTTCTGAGTAACAACGGCCGCCTTCATGGCTTTGGCCCAGGGCCGCGCATCCTGATAAGTGACCAGCGACATGGGCGCCACTTCGCCGGGGCGATGGCAGTTCTGACAGTTCTTCTGCAAGATAGGGAGAACGTCTTTATTGAAAGTGACACTAGCGCCGGAACCTGTTGGCGCGGGGGCGGCAACTGCAACTACAGCCGTGAACAGAGCGGCAAGGCCGATGCGTCTCATGCAGCACCTCGTGTTGATAATGCTATCAAATCCGCCAGTCTGGGGTATGGCTCTGATGTTATACTTTTCAGCAGTCTGAGGACTGACGAGGACACGCTTACTCAAGGAGAACAAGAGCCATGTCGAGAAACATTTCTTTAGTGTTGTTAGCAATTGGAGCCGCCCTAGCGGTCGGCTACTGGTTTGGACGGACGACGACGGCGGCCGCGGCCGGGACTAACGGCAAAGTTTTTGAGATCCGCACCTACACTGCGGAACCGGGCAAGCTAGACGCGCTGCACAGCCGCTTCCGCGATCACACGCTTGAAATCTTCAAGAAACACGGGATGCACAGCGTGGGCTACTTTGCCCCGACGGATGAACCGCTCTCGAAGAATACCTTGGTTTACATCTTGTCGTTCCCGAGCCGCGACGCCGCGAAGAAATCGTGGGACGCGTTCAGGATGGACCCCGAGTGGCAGAAAGTGCAGAAAGAGTCGGAGGCGAACGGAAAGCTAGTAACGAAGGTAGATTCGGTCTTCGCCGAAGCTACCGACTATTCGCCGATGAAGTAGCTGCAATACATCCGTTATTTCACGACAATTGGCTCGGGAACCGCGGCGCCGTCGGTGCGGGGGTCGGAGGCAGCGTAATTAGTGCTCGTCTTCGAATCATGCAAAATCGCCTGCCCACGGCCCATCTCCTGCGTGTAAGGGCGGCGGACGGCGATCTGGTGTCCACGCTCGGAAAGCTGCTGGAAAGTATTTACCGGGACACGCGATTCGATGGAAACATCGCAGCCGTTTGCATTTCGTTTGGTGAAGCGCGGCGATTCCAGGGCCTGCTGCAGGTTCATGCTGTAATCGACGATGTTGGAAACGAACTGGGCATGCGCCAGCGGTTGATTGGGGCCGCCCATGATTCCGAATCCGATGTGCTGATCGCCGCGCTCCATGAACGCGGGAATGATGGTATGGAAGGGCCGTTTGCCGCCAGCCAGGACATTGGGACTCTTGGGATCGAGAGTGAAACCCGCTCCGCGGTTGTGCAGCGCGAATCCCATCCCTTCCACCGTCACTCCAGACCCGAAGGCGCCGGACAGACTCTGAATCCAGCTCGCCACGTTGCCATCCTTGTCCACCACTGTGAGGTACGTAGTATCGCTCGCCAACGGCTGCCCCGCGGCCACCGCGCAGTTGGCTTTCATCGGATCGATCAAGGCCGCACGCTTCCGGGCATAGTCCTTGGAGAGCAGGGCGGCGACGGGTACATCGTAGGTGTGGGGGTCGGCGTCGTAGCGATGCAGATCGGAATACGCCAGCTTCATGGCTTCGATGCGCTCGTGCATCTCGGCGGACGAGAATGCACCCAGCGGCGAGGGCGCGACGGTTTCCATGATGTTCAGCATTTCGAGCGCGGCCATGCCTTGACCGTTGGGAGGCAGCTCGTAAACTCGCCATCCTCTATAGTCGATCGAAATCGGCTCAACCCACTCAGCCGAAAACGACGCCAGGTCCGTGGCGGTCATCGTGCCCTTGAGTTTCTCGGATGTCTGAAGGAGAGCCGCCGCGATATCGCCCTTGTAAAAGGCGTCGCGACCTTGATCCGCGAGCAGCCGCAGGGCGCGCGCCATATCGGGATTGCGGAACAACTGGCCCTCCGCGGGAGGTTGACCGCCCGGCAGGAATACCCGCGCCGATTCCTGCTGCGACTTCAGTTTCGTTACAACGCCCGACGACGACCAAGCCTCGTGAATTACTTCCGTGACGGGAAATCCCCGCTCGGCATAAGCGATGGCGGGCTGAAAGAGATCTTTCCAAGGCAGTTTGCCGAAACGCTGATGCATCTTGGCCCACCCTTCCACGGCTCCGGGCACCGTGACGCTATGGATTCCAGAGAACGGCATGGTCTTGACGCCGAGGCTAGCAAGGAGCGCCGGTGATAGACCGCGCGGCGCAGGACCAGAAGCATTCAAGCCGGTTAGCTTGCTGGTTTTCGCGTCCCAATAGATGACAAAACAGTCGCCACCCAGGCCGTTCATCATCGGCTCAACCACGCCGAGTACGGCATTGGCCGCGATAGCCGCGTCAGCCGCCGAACCGCCCTGCGCCAGAATTTGCGCGCCAGCTTGGGAGGCGAGGATCTGACTGGTGGCTGCGATGCCCTGTTGTGAGATGGTCATGGACCGGCCGTAGTCGCGCCCGATTCCGGGCTGCGCTGCGAGAGGCACACAGGAAACCGCGAGAGCGAGAAGGTATTTCATATGGATACGCATCATAGCAAATCAGAAGAGATACCACCTGCATGTTAGAGTAATTGAACACTATGATCCACCAATTCAGCCGTAGAGAACTGATTGGACGCTCCGCGAGTGCGAGCCTGGGCGCCAGGCATGCTCAATCAGGGTGTATCTAATGCGGGCATGATCGTGGGGGACGATCATGTAATGGCGATCGATTCGCTGGGCGCGCCGCTCGAATCGAAAGCGTTCCTGGCGGCCATCCAAGAGACTTCGCGGGGCAAGCCGACACGCCGGTACTGATCACGCATCATCACGGCGACCATTCTCTGGGGACTTCCATTTTCCCGACGGCAGAGATCTTATTGCACCTCTATTGCCGCGAGGCGATGCTGGCGACACCGATTCTAAGTCCGCCGTGGGAAAAGCGCGGCGGACGGCGGAGAGCCGCGGAAAATCGTACCGCCGTCGACGACCTTCAACGACAAGCTCACCTATTATTTCGGCAACATGCCAGTGGAGCTGATGTTGAGCGGCCCGGCGCACACCTGGGGCGACGTGATGGTGTACCTGCTGCGGCAGAAGATCCCGTCGCCGGGCGATATCGCGTTTTACTATTTCCGGCAGACCTATAGAGTATTCAAGAACGTGATCAGGTCCTTCTTCTCCTGAGGAGTGAAGCCGATGTTGAAGCGTTTGTTGTAGAAATCGAGGACATCGGCAAGGGAATCCGCCGAGCCATTGTGAAAATAAGGTGCTCGGCTGGGAAGGCCACGCAGGATCGGTCCCTTCAACCGCCCCACGTCTCTCCACAGGCCGGTGATCAGAGCGCGCCCCGGATCCGTTGTGGTTTTGATTTCAAGGGTGGTCTTGTTTTGCAGCGTAAAGACCGGGAGATAGCTCACGTCCAAAGTGCTTGTCACATCGCCCACCCCGATGTTTAGCGGCGCGGAGACGGAGTGGTTGCCCACGTTAGGGGAATCGTGACAAGTCCCGCAGGTTCCGGGAATGGTGGCGAGATTCAAGTCGTCGTTGAGTCCTGCGACACCGGTGATGTTGATTGGCTTCGAGTTGAACAGGGCCTGTCCACGGAGAATACTGGCGCGCGTATTGTTCTGATCTTGGGCTCCGGGCTGGAACTGTAGATTCACCCAGGCGTCAAACAGACTGAAGATCACGGGTGTGAAAGGTATCCCGTATGGATTGCCGCCGAGAGGATCATTGATGCCGATGAAGAACGATGGCATCGTGAGAGCGTCGATCATGGCAGGCCCACCGGTCGCGCCGGCCGCGTTCAAAGCGCCGGCACGAGAATCGATTGCTTGAGCGGTGATCAGGGCCATCTCGAAATCGACGATCGCCTGCTGCTGTTGGGATGTCAGCGTGGTTGTTGCCTGGGCGTGAATGTTGGTAGCATCCACAGCTTGATGCGCCAGGTCTGCCCGCAAATCGCCGGGATTGGTGGGAAATGTGATCTTCTGAGTCCCGGTCT
The DNA here is from genome assembly GCA_035569875.1 of Bryobacteraceae bacterium. Lineage (GTDB taxonomy): Bacteria > Acidobacteriota > Terriglobia > Bryobacterales > Bryobacteraceae > Palsa-89. The sequence continues at coordinate 92,761 of DATMMD010000146.1, read as the reverse complement.
GTGTCGCGGACTCGCGCCCATCCCACATAAGCGTGCTCAAGAATCGCAAGTTTGTGGAGGGTAAGGGACGCCGGTACATGGATAACGTGGATGGGTCGCCGCAACCGTAAGGGTTCACGACACTGACGACATTGAACTCGGTAGTGGACGGCATTTGGATTGCAATGCGAATCAAGCCCTTATTGATCAGAAGGCTATAAGCTTGCCGGCGCCCGCCGACCGTAGATGTGTCGATGTTGTGGTCGCAGTTGGAACCGTCGTTGGGGCTGAAAATCGGATCCAGTCCCTGGGTTGACTCGAAACGGGCTTTCACCTCGTCGGCGGAGATTCCCCAGCCCTGCGCGGGCCGGTGACAGGACTCGCAACTGCGCCCGTTGGTACCGAGAGACTGAAAGAACGGCCCTGTCAGATCAATGGGCTGACCACCGACGTTGTAGGTTTCGAGCACGCCGGCAGCATTGGGAAAGGGGTAAAGATTGGGCAGAGTTTGGCCGCTTGCCGCGACGCTCAACAGACTTCCGACCACAACCACCAGAGCCTGGCTTGTTTTGATTTTCATCTCGTCCTCCAATTGATGAAGCGAGATTGGAAGAAAAAATTAGCAGAGAAAGGTTAAGGCAGGCGCGCGGCGTCGAGTTGGCGGCGAACAAAGAGGTTATTCGAAAGCTTGGTATCCCAGTGGCGCCAAAGCTCCAACCGCTGCGACTCCACATCGTTGGCTTTGGTGATCTTACCGGTCCGGCGATAGAGGCGGGAGAGGGATTCATAGAGACTCGAGATTCTGGGTACGTCACGCAGATCCGTAAGAGTCTCAGGTTTAGCGGCGATCACTTTGTCGAGTAGTTCCTCGTAGTCTGCTACGGCACGGTGTGGATCGCCAACCTCGGCTTCATGGTCGGCCCGAGCGGCAAAGGCGTTATAGAGTTCCATGCGGTCGAAGGGGATCCGTTCGGCGGGATAGTCCTTCGTTTCTTTGAGGATTGCAAAGGCAGCTTCAATCCGTTGTTTGGCCTCCGAGGTCCGGTGGAGACGACGCAGGGCATAAGAGGAATTAGCCAGCGCAGATGCCTGATTGCGGCGCGCCGACAGATTGTTCCGGATCTCCCCAAGCCGGCTTATAGCCGCATCGTATGCTGCGAGCGCTCGCTCTGGATCGCTGTGGCGTAGGATGTCGGCCAACATAAGCGCACAGGTTCCGACATGGCTGCGGCTTGTAAAATCGTTGGGATTCTGTCGGGCCGCCTCTTCGGTGATGTCGAACGCCTTCTGAAGGGATTTAACCGCTTCCGCGGGCCGATCCAAATTGACACCGCCGTCCTCGCCCAGGATGAGACCTTGACGCAGCAGGATGCCGTACAGACCGAGCATTCGCTCGGTCTGGTTGGGATAGACGGTCTCTTCCGCGAGTTTCCGCGCTTCGTCGATGGCGCGCAGCGCCGCTTCTAAATCACCCTGGTAGCGATACGCATTCGCCAGTAAGCTGAGACCGTTGCTAAGAAGGATTCCAGCCCGCTCAGTCCGATGGAGCGATCGCGCCAGATCGACAGTCCGCTGGGCATATCGAGCACCCTCGGCATACAAATGCATGTTTAGGTGGGCCAGAGCAATGTTTGCGTAGGTTGGGACGGCGTTGGCACGATCCGATTCCTGAGCGCCTCGCTTGTTGAGGAATGCATCGAGGCGCTCGGACGACTTTCGCGCGTAGTACAGCGCGTCCGCGCGCCGGTGTTCCGATTGGGCCAGGATCATGCGGTCCGACGCGATGCTGGCCGACCGGTATAGCGCTCTCGGGAACTCTGCGTGCGCGGCAAGAACCATGTCGATGAAAGCGTCGGCCCTCGCCAGACTGGCTTCGGCTTTGCCGAACTCGCCCAAATTCAGGCCGGTGGGGACACCTTGGATTTCGGCCACACGCTCGTAAGCGTCTCCGATCTCTTGGGCCAGATCAATGTCTCCATGGGCGTCGGCGGTAAGGCCCTCCAGGTATTCCAGTGACGCGGACACGAGTCGTTGCCTGGCTTCGGTCGAGCCGGGTAGATTCCGGATCGCCTTATCAAGTTCAAAGACCTTGTTGGAGAGTTGCCGCAACTGCCAGAACCGCCGTTCTGCAATCACGCGTTGACGATTAGCGACATACAAACCACCCACGAGGCTAGCGATCACAAGAGCGGCCGCGGCCACTGGTATCCAGTAGCGCCGAAGGAACTTTCGCGTGCGATACCACGCGTTGCCGGAGCGCGCCTCCACTGGCTTCGATTCCAGAAAGGCCTGGATGTCGGCGGCGAAGGTCTCGACGGACGCATAGCGTTCTTGAGGTTCCTTGCGAAGCGCCTTTAAGATAATGAAGTCCAGATCCTTCGGAACATCCGGATTCATACGACTCGGCGGTATGCTGTTCGACGGCACAGCGCCCGTGAGCAGTTTGTAGAGCACCGCACCCAACGAGTAGATGTCCGTCGCGGTAGTTTGGGGCGCTCCGATCAATTGTTCCGGGCTGGCGTAATTTGGCGTAAGCAGCCGCTCTACGGTTTGCGTAGCATCTCCGGTTTCATCCAGAAGCTTGGCGATGCCAAAGTCCAGCAGCTTGGGCTGGCCGGAAACGTCTACAAGTATGTTCGACGGCTTCAAGTCGCGATGGATGATCAGATGATGGTGGGCGTGTGAGACTCCCTGGCAGACGCGCAGGAACAGCTGGAGCCGCTCGCGCAAATCGATCTTTGCAGCGTAGGCATCAATGGGCGTTCCTTCCACATATTCCATGACCAGATAAGGCCGGCTGCCCTCGGTGTGGCCGGCATCGATCACGTGGACAACGGAAGGGTGATTTAGGTTTGCGAGGAGTTGACGTTCCCTGAGAAAACGGTCGCGCCATGCGGGGCGATGTTCGTCGACGCGGAGGAGCTTGACGGCTACCTGTTGTTTAATCTCGCCATCGGTTCGCTCGGCCAGATAAACTGCGCCCATGCCACCAGAGCCGAGCAGTCGTACTAGCCGGTATGGTCCGCAACGCCCCGATTCCCGTCCATCGGCGCTACCAAGCAGCTCTTCGGCGGCATGAGACACGCGACCTGTCAGGTCCTCCTGGCTGGTCTCATCAAAGCCCAACAGGGACTCGACTTCCGCGCGAAGTTCCGATCCGATCCGCCGATCACGAAAGACCCGTTCGCGGTCAGCCGGCGAGAGGTCGGAGAGTTCGTGAAATAGTACCCGCAACTCTTGCTTCATTACGCGTCCAGAACCGAATTATAGTGCAACCTTGGTGTTAAAAGAAGTACCCTGTTGGCGTGATGCTGGGAGTGCCTCAACTGCTCGAACGGCTGCGCGCAGGTGACGAATCGGTGCTGAACGAACTGGTGAAGACGTTATATGACGAATTGCATCGGATCGCTGCGCGGCAATTACGGGGGGAACGTCCCGGGCACACCTTGCAGACGACGGCGCTGGTTCACGAGGCATACCTCAAACTCGTTGGCGATAAGCAGCGGGGATTTACGGACCGGATCCATTTCCTGGCGGTTGCATCGCGAGTGATGCGACAGGTATTAGTGGACTACGCCCGAGCCCGAGCCACCAGGAAGCGCGATGGGAATGCAACGTTCCTACTGAACACCGGCGCAGACGTGGAGGGAGGTTCGGGCGTCGAACAAATCGAGCTTCTGGATTTGGACCGCGCTCTTGATGCGCTCGCGCAAGAAGACCAGTCGCTGGCCCAGCTTGTTGAAATGCGCTACTTTGGCGGGATGACCGCAGAGGAAACAGCCGAGGCGCTCGGCCAGTCGGTCCACGTTGTGCGGCACGATCTGCGCCTGGCGCAAGCATGGTTGCGAAGGAAGCTCAGCTCGTAGATCAGGCGCCGACGGCCACCTGAACCTCGCTTTGCTGGGATAAAGCCTTGCGCAGCGACGCCGGATCAAGCTCATGCTCCCAGCGCGCGACAACCAGAGTGGCGACTCCGTTGCCGAGCATGTTGACCATGGCGCGGAACATGCTCATAAAGCGATCGATGCCCAGGATCAAGGCCATGCCAGCCACCGGAATAGTTGGAATCACCATTAACGTTCCGACCAGGGCGATGAAGGCCGCGCCTTGCACTCCGCTCGCGCCTTTCGATGTAAGAACTGCGACGGCGAGAATAGTGAGCTGCTGCGATAGGGTCAGAGGGGTATTGGTCGCCTGAGCCACGAAAAGCGCGGCCAGCGTCATGTAGATGCTGCTGCCGTCGGTGTTGAAGGTGTAGCCGGTGGGTACGACCAGTCCGACCAGCGCCTGCGAGCAGCCCAGCCTCTCGAGCTTTTCCATCAGGGTAGGCAGCGCCGGCTCAGACGAGCTTACCGCCAACACGAGAATGATCTCTTCCTTGATATAGAGCAGGAACTTGAAGATGTTGAATCCGGCGAAGTACGCGATGGAGCCCAAAATGACCACGATGAAGAGAATGCAGGTGAGATAGAAGATGACGATCAGCTTTGCCAAGGGGCCAAGCGAGGCGATTCCGTAACGGCCAATGGTGAATGCCATGGCGCCGAACGCGCCGATGGGCGCGAGACGCATCACGATATTCACCACTCCGAAGATGGCTTGAGTGAGCGTGCCGAATAGGTCGACCAAAGGCTGGCAACGCGGGCCGGCAATCGAAAGAGCGAAGCCGAACAGGATGGCGACCAGGAGAACTTGCAGGATATCGCCCTTGGCGAAGGCATCGACGATGGTGGTGGGAATGATGTGCAGGATGAAATCGCCGACGCTTTGCGCTTTGGCTTGGCCGGCATAACCGGCTACGGCTTTGGCATCGAGAGTGGCGGGGTTAATATTCAGACCACTGCCGGGGTGAGTTGTGTTGGCGACGACCAAGCCGATAATGAGCGCCAAAGTCGACACCACTTCGAAATACAAGAGCGCCTTGCCGCCGACGCGCCCGACCTTTTTCATGTCCTGCATGCCGGCGATGCCGGTGACGACGGTACAGAAGATGACGAAGGCGATGATCATGGTGATCAGACGGATGAATCCATCGCCGAGCGGCTTCATAGCTTCGGCTTTGGTGGGGCTGAGATATCCGAAGACGATGGCGAGCGCGACTCCCACCAGCACTTGAAACGAAAGACCCGTGTAGAACGGCTTCTTTTTCTTCGGATCTGAACGGGAGCTCATTGTATTTCGCCTCGGCTTGAACCGTTCAAGTATATCAATCCGCGCCCGCGCGGTTTCGCGAGCTTACTTCGTTGCGGTGGCGGCCGTGCGGGGGTTGAAGCCGATGTCGATCACGGCATTTTTGTCGAATTGCACTTCCTGACCGCGAGCGATGACCGTCGAAAATACCGCCCAACCCAGGCCGTAGTAGCCGAATGCCGTGCCAACGTATTTAGAGCTCTGAGAGAGGGCCGAGCCCACTAACCCAAAGCCGAGTCCGCCGCCCAGAGTTCGGCCTGAAACATTGGAATTCTGTCCGCCCACGCTGCCGATTCCGCCGCCGTGGAGGTGGCCCGCATCGTTATCGCCCGACTTGCTGGCGATCAATACAGCGATAGCGGTCTGAATGAAACGGGCTTTCGATTCCGTCGTCTTCACGCCACCTTCTGAATCGACTTTGACGGGCGCCTGGTCGCTTTCCGCGGCTTTCAGGATGGCTTGGCTTCGGAAGCGGAGGATTTTTTGCGTTTGGATAGGTGCGGTTTCAGGCTGGGGCTCGGGCTCGGGGAATTTCAACTGGGCGGCTTCTTGCGGAAGGTCAACGTCCTGAAAATTGAACCGGAGTTTACCGGTTCGATGGAACCAGCGTGCTTTCTGGGCCATCACTACGGATCCAGTGAGTCGCGTGCCCTCGGGCAGAATCAGTTTGTGATCGGCTGAAAACAGGGGCGACGAGAGTACGGCATCCACCTGCTGGCCCTGTTTGGAAATGCTCGAATCGAGAGGTGTGATCAGTCTGGCGTGAACGAGGCTTTCCGCGGCGGGCTGTGTTCCCAACAGAAGCATCGAGCTTCGGGTTACAGACTCCGATCCGAAATCAAGCGGAGTCTTGAGTTCGGCATCGAAACGTGTCCCATTGCGCACGAACTGTGGATGATAGGGTAGCTTGGCCATCAGATAATCGGAAAGCTGCTCCATCTTATTCGGCGATCGCACTATGTCCGGAATGCTTCTCACACGATCGATCTGGGTATTGATCTGATCCCGAACTAGCTGCTTGCCGGCGCCCATCACGCCCGTGCTGTTCTGAGGATTTGGATTCTTCCTGGGCCGCGCCTTCGGTGAAAAGATGGAGTTCAGACCGATGTTCTCTTGGGTCTGGATCGCGATCTCCCGGCCATTCGGCATCCGCAGGGAAGTGAACTCAACTTCCGCGCGATGCAGAGGCGTGAAATCGCCGCCCAACACGGCTTTGGTCCGCTCGAATTTTGAAACTGGTTCGAGGCGGCTAACGTGGCCGGTTACCTGCGAGCCGGCTGGGATCACCTCGCGATCGAATGCATAGACGCCTTCGAGGAGTTTGGCCTCAACGGGCGCCCCAACTTTTTTCGGAATACGCTTGGTCAAGTAGACTCGAAGCGGAACGCTGGCGGGAACGGTCAGCGGGATGCTTTGCTGTGGCTCATTTTCGGCGGCTTGCGGCTGGGCCCACGTAACAAAGACAAAGAAAATTACGGTAAGGTACTTCACGTTCATGGAGCCTTTAGACGCCGACAATAGCACAGAAGGGTACAGCGGCGCTGGGGAATTTCCTAGGCCTTACCCGAGCCACGTTTGCGGGGCTTCGAGCGCCCCGGCGAGGTCGTTGAGGAACGCGGCAGCCTGTGCGCCGTCTACGACGCGATGGTCGCTCGACAGGGTGATGGTCATCATGGGACGAATGCCAGGCTGGCCATCGACGGGCACGACGCGATCGGCAATGCGGCCTACCGCGAGCACTGCGGCTTGCGGCGCCGTAATGATGGCGCTGAACGCATCGATATTGAACATTCCGAGGTTACTAATGGTGAAAGTGGCGCCCGAGACGTCGGGCGGATGCAGGCGGCCCGCGCGGGCACGATCGGTCAAGTCGCGCCGGCGTTGGGCTATCTCACCGAGGCCCGAGGCACCGGCATTCTGGATCACCGCGCCGATGACGCCGTCTTTGACCGCGATCGCGATGCTGATGTTAACGTCCGGATTGAGGCGGATCGCGTCGCCAGTCCAGCTCGCGTTCATCTTGGGATGTTTTGCAAGTACCCGCGCCACCAGCGCAATAAGTAGATCGGTGTAAGTGACTCCTCCGGCGCCGAATTGCGCACGTGCCGCAACCAAGCCAATGGCATTGATTTCGCGAACCAAGAAAAAGTGCGGTGTAGTGGTCCAGCTTTGGGTGGTTCGCTCAGCCATGAGGCGCGCGATAGTACTGAGCCCGGGCTGCTCTGATTTGGCCGCACGCTGTACATCGTCGCCAGTAATAACGCTGTCGGGTCCCGTGCCGTGGACACTGCTGACATCAACGCCGAGTTCTTTCGCAAGACGCCGGGCTTTGGGCGAGATCTTCGGGCCGTCTGCCGATGGCGCCGCGGAGGAGCGCGGTGCTTCGGTGATGGCGCGCGCGGCGGGGGCGGCGGTAGTTGGCCTAGCGGGCGGATGCTCTCCGGGAGCGACGATCCAGGCGATGGTCTGTCCGACGGGAACATCGGCGCCTGCGAAGGATGTCACGGCGGCTAGAATACCGTCGGCGGGAGCCTCAACCTCGAGCACAACTTTGTCGGTTTCGATTTCGAGCAGCGGCTCGCCTTTGGTGACGGCGTCGCCTTCCTTCTTGCGCCAGGCGAGGAGTTTGCCGGTTTCCTGCGCCATTTCGAGCGCGGGCATTACGACGCTGACGGCCATCTTAGCGGGAGACTCCGGCCTTCTCCATTTGCGCGCTGGCCTCGACCATCTCGACTACTTTTCGGCTGGGCGGCGGATCGTGCTCGCGTTCAGTCGGGAGCGGGCCCTCGACGGTGTGGTAATGGGCGCCGGCGACCATCAACTTTTCGGCTGGAAAACGAGTGATAACCTCGTGGCCGGTTTCGGTGACTACGATCTCTTCCTCAATGCGCGCGGCGCTCCAGCCGTCTTTCGACGGCCAGAAGGTTTCGAGAGCGAAGACCATGCCGGGTTTGATTTCATGGGAATGTTCGAGCGAAACCAGGCGGCTGATGACGGGCTTTTCCCAGATGGCGAGCCCGATGCCATGGCCGAACTGCAGCGCGAATGCGGCTTCCTCGTTGGCGAATCCAAACTCTTGCGCCTTGGGCCAGACGGCGGCAATCTCGGCGGTGGTGCGGCCTGGACGGATGAGTGAGATCGAGGCGTCCAGATATTCACGGCAACGTTGGTAGGCATCCACGAGCGCGTGCGACCCATAGCCGATGGTGAAACATCGGTAGTAGCAGGTGCGATAGCCCATGAAGGAGTGCAGGATGTCGTAGTAGACCGGGTCGCCGGGGCGCAGCACGCGATCGGAAAAAACGTGCGGGTGCGGATTGCAGCGCTCGCCTGAAATGGCGTTGACACCTTCGACGTATTCCGAGCCCATGTCGTAGAGAATTTTATTGACCAGTCCCACCGCTTCGTTCTCGCGGAGACCCGGTTTCATGGCGCGATAGAGCTCGTCGTAAGCCGCGTCCACCATCATCGCGGAGGTATTGAGCAGCGAGATCTCGTCCTGGGTCTTGATGACGCGAGCGTCGGACATGAGCTGCTGGCCGTCGACCACGGTGATGCCTTCACGCTGCAGAGCGAATAATATCGGCGGCTCGACCACGTCAATCCCGACCGGCTGTTTGTGCAAGCCGCGCTGTTCAAGCTCGATCTTGATCTTGCGGGCGACATCTTCGGCGCGCCCCATTTCCGGCGACATCGCGCCACGCATGAGAGCGATGCCGGGGCGTGAACGCTCGCCCAGCCAAGGGCAATAAATCTGATGGTGGCGGGCGGCTGAGCCGAAGTCCCAGAGGATGGGCTCGTCATTTTGCGGCAGCAGGGTGAAGCGGCTGATCTTGTCCTGCGCCCAGGTTCCGATGTGCGTGGAGGTGATGTAGCGCACGTTGTTCATGTCGAAGCAAAGCAGTGCGCCCATCTCGGATTTCGCCAGCAGGGCTTTAGCGCGCGCCAGGCGTTCGCGGCGCAGACGGTCCATATCGACACGCTGCTCCCAATCCACCGCCATGGTTCCGAAAGTTTTCAGTGCCACGATTCGTTCTCCAGTTGTCGATTATTTTTCGCCGCAGAGCGCGCGGGCAGCCTCGAACACCGACTTTTCGGTGGCGACGGTGACGTCTTCGAGCGGCGGCGAGAAAGGAATGGGAACATGCATGGCTCCCATGCGCTTCACGGGCGCTTCCAGGTCGAAGAATGCGCCTTGGGCGATCACGGAAGCGATCTCGGCGGTCACTCCGTACCGTTCGTAGCCCTCGTCGATCACCATGGCGCGCGAGGTTTTCTTGACCGAATCGATGATGGTTTTTTCGTCGAGCGGCCAGAGGGTGCGCGGATCGATGACCTCGGCTGAGATGCCTGACTCCTCGAGTAGGCTGGCTGCGCCCAGCGCCACTTGCACCATGCTGCTGGTGGCGACAATGGTGACGTCGTTGCCGATGCGTTTAATGTCCGCAACACCGAGCGGGATAGTGTACTCCTCCGTCGGGACGGGGCCTTTGAGCCGGTACATCATCTTATCTTCGAAAAACACAACGGGGTTCTCATCGCGGATCGCGGTTTTGAGAAGCCCCTTGGCGTCGTAAGGCGTGGACGGCATGACAACCTTTAGTCCCGGGATGTGACAGAACCAGGCGTGCAGCGACTGCGAGTGTTGCGCGGCGGACCGGCGGGTGGCGCCCAATGTTGTGCGCATAACCATGGGCACTTTCCACTTGCCGCCCGACATGTAGTGGATCTTGGCGGCCTGATTTACCATCTGGTCCATGGTCAGCGTGACGAAATCGCCGAACATGATGTCGACCACTGGACGCATCCCAGTCATGGCCGCCCCGACGGCTACCGCGGTAAAACCGGCTTCAGAGATCGGTGTATCGAGTATTCGTTCAGGGCCGAATTCGCTTACCAATCCTGTGAGGACCTTGAAGGGATGGCCAGCTTCGGCGATGTCCTCGCCGAGAATGAACACGCGGGAATCGCGGCGCAGTTCTTCGGCCAGGGCCTCGCGGATGGCTTCGCCAAGAGTTAATTCGCGAACGGCAACGGCGGTTTCAGGCATAGACGTCCTGCGCCACTTTGTCGACGCTCGGGTAAGGAGCGGCCAAGGCGAATTGCACGCCTCTGTCGATCTCGGCCTTCACTTCGGTGAAAATCTGATCGAGATTGTGGCCAGTGAGATGATCGGCCAGCAGCTTTATGGGGTCACGATCGGTCTTCCACTGCTGTTCTTCCTGCTTCGATCGGTAGTATTCGCGGCTTACATCGCCGACGTGATGGCCCATGTAGCGATAGGTGTTGACGACCAGGAGCGCGGGACCTTCACCTCTACGCGCGCGCTCGACGAGCCTGGATGCAGTGGCGTGGACCGCGCGGACGTCCTGTCCATCGACGCTTTCAGAGGGCACGCCGAAAGCCGGGCCGCGCAGGAGGATATCACCGGCGGTGGTTTCGAGATAATGCGTGTACTCGTTGTACAGATTGTTTTCGCAAACGTAGATGACCGGTAGTTTCCACAGCGCCGCGAGATTCATGACTTCGTAGAGCAGGCCTTGGCCGAGTGCGCCTTCGCCGAAAAAGCAGACAGCGACCTGGCCAGTGCCCAATCGCTTGGCCGAAAACGCCGCTCCAGTGGCGATGCCGGTGCTGCCTCCGACGATGGCGTTCGCGCCCAAATTACCGGTGTCGGGATCGGCAATGTGCATCGATCCGCCCTTGCCTTTGCAATAGCCAGCTTCCTTGCCGAGAAGCTCGGCGAACATCCGATCGATCGATGCGCCTTTTGCCAGGCAATGGCCGTGGCCGCGATGGGTGCTGGTGATGTAGTCGTCGGGCCGGAGCGCCTCGCAGATTCCGACGGCGACCGCTTCCTCACCTATGTATAGATGAGCGAGGCCGGGCATGAGGGCGCGGGTGTAAAGATCATTGACCTGTTCCTCAAACAATCGGATCATCAGCATGCGGCGGTACATGCGCAGCAGGAGCTCGGTGCCGGTAGAGGAATCGGACGGGGATGGGTGTACAGCGGTGGTCATTGGGGTGCCTTCGACATCATAATCCACTTTACAGGGAAGTGCGGTTTGTAGGCATTTGCATGTTCAAATGTAGATGTGAATGACTCCCTGCTCCGCGCGGTCCAGGATGGGGATCCAGAATTGGTTAGGGTTAGTCTGGAACGCGGAGCCGACCCGAACGCGACGTTCGGCCAAGGCGATGACGTGCTGGGCGCTGCTGTTATCGCTGGTCACACGCAGATCGTACGGATGCTGCTTGATGCGGGAGCCCGCGCCAATGTACGACGCTGGGACGGAAACACCCCATTGTTTTGGGCAGCGCGAAAAGGCCGTGTCGACCTGGCCGAGCTTTTGCTGGCGGCCGGCGCGTCTGTTGCGGTCGAGCCTGATCATGAACTGACCAGCGTTCATGCCCCCGCCGAAGAGGGTTTTCTCGAAGTCTTGCATCGACTTCTCGAAGCCGATGGAGGGCAAACATTAAATCGGTTCGACGAGATTTCGCGTACGCCGCTGATCTGCGCGATTGAGGCCGGCCAGTTGGCTGCGGCACAAGTGTTGCTCTCGGCGGGAGCAGACGTGAACGCCCACGATGAGGAAAAAATCGGGAATACCGCCTTGCACTGTGCGGTCTTCTCAGGGACTTGCGCGGCCGTGGAGCTTCTGCTCAAAGCCGGTGCCAGTCCGCACATTCCCGGATGGATGGGAATCACGGCGTTTGACAAAGCGGAGCAGCGGGACGATGACGAGGGAAGACGCATCCTCGCATTGCTGAAGGAGTGGACTGGCAAGCACTGACTATGTACGCACGGACAAGCGCGGCATCATTCGCCGGCCGGCAGGCTGAATGCAAGATACTCGCCTGAATAAGAGCCGCCGCTGACCGCGATCACGATGTACTGCTTGCCATTCAGCATGTAGGTCATCGGCGATCCACTCTGCGGAGCGGGCATCCAGATCGCGCCGACTTCTTGGCCGTTGGCTTTGTCGTAGGCGCGCAGCATAGCGCCGCGAGGATGTTCGGCTGTAGTGGTCGCCTGCGGATCGGCTGCAATCACCAACGTCTTGGTAACCAGCACTCCGACGTAACCGGGCTGCCCGGTGCGCGGGATGTTCAGGCCCTTGAGCGCGGGATGATTGCGGATGTAGTCAGGCGTTTCGCCGTGGGCGATCTGCCAGACGAAATCGCCCGTGTCCATGTTGATAGCCGTGATGCGGCCATAGGGCGGCTTGAGCAGCGGCAAGCCTTGCGGGCTGAGGTTGAGGCCGCGGCCGACACCGGCGGTGGTAGCGTTAGCGCCAGTAGCAAGCGCGGAATCACCAGCCACTGGACGGCTTGGCCCGCGTGCGGGGGGCCGGGGCGCATCGGCGCCGACGTTCTCACCGGGGCCGGACACATAATGAATGCCGGTGGGTGCGAAGCCTTCAACGTAATCGATGTCCGAGAAGTCCTTGCCGGGCGAAGGAAGCAGCGCGAGCGGAGGCAGTGAAATAAATGAAGGGATGTAGGCGATGTGAGTTTCAGGATCGTATGAGAAGCCCGGCCAATTCATGCCGCCCGAGGATCGAAAGGACGCGATGGGTCCGCCGGGTTTGCTGATTATGGTGGGAGTGAAGACCGGCCCGAGTTTATATTGCGAGACGATTTTCAGGGCTTCGGCGTGAAGCTCGGGAGTGAAATCGATCAAACCGTCGACGGTGACGCCCTGGTAATCGAAAGCCGGTGGCTTGGTTGGGAAAGGCTGCGTCGGAGAATACCACTCGCCCGGCACGTCGCCTTTTTCCACCGGCCGTTCTTCGATGGGCCAGATGGGTTGGCCGGTCACGCGATCGAAGGCGTAGAGGAACGCCTGCTTGCTCGATTCGAGCACTGCTTTGACGGGGCGGCCGTTGACGGTGATGTCGGCGAGGATGGGTGCGGCGGCGATGTCCATGTTCCAGATGGAGTGATGCACCAATTGGTAATGCCACTTTCGCTGACCGGTCTTCAGATCAACACAGACCAGGCTATCGGCGAAGAGGTTGTTGCCCGGACGGTGGCCGCCGTAGAAATCGGACGAGGGCGTCTCGACCGGCAGGTACGCCAAACCGAGCTCTTCATCGACGGCCATCTGGGTCCAGACTCCGGTGTTGCCATTGACGGCCCAGGATTCGTTGAGCCAGGTGTCATTGCCAAATTCACCAGGTCTGGGAATGGTATTAAACTGCCAAAGTTTCCTTCCAGTCTTGACATCGAACGCCAGGACCATGCCCTTGGTGTTGTTGTGAGTCTTGGGAGTGCCACCTTCGCGGAATGCAGAACCGACTAGAACAACGCCGCTCTTGGTCACGGCCGGCGTGGCATGCAGGCCGATTTCGCCGTTGACCAAATCGATGGGCTGGCCGGTGCCATAGACCGCGAATTGTTTCATGTCGACGGCGCCGTTCTCGCCGAATGACGGTGCTCGCGCGCCAGTTTTGGCATCCAGGCAGACGAGGCGATAGCCGGGCGTGACGTAGAGGATACGCTCTTGTACGCCGTCGGACCAGTACGACACGCCGCGTCCTGAAAGCTGGCGGGGGGCTGCGGCGCCACGTGCGCCTTCGCGCTCACCGTGGACCCACAACAGCTCGCCGGTGGCGGCATCGAGCGCCACCACAGCCCGGCGCGAGCCTGCGGTCGCATAGACGACGCCGTTTACCATCAGCGGAGTTCCTTCCAGCTTGAACTCCGGCCGATTGCCGAGGTTGTCGGTCTTGAATCGCCAGGCGATTTCGAGCTTGTTGAAATTAGCCGCATTGATCTGATCGAGCGGCGAGTAGCGGAAATTGCGAAGGTCGCCGGCATAGGATGGCCACTGGCCGCGGCCTACGCCGGATTGCGGCCAAGCGAGGCCGGCGAATAGCGACATTAACGCCGCGAGCGTCCGAGATGGTCTTCGCGGCATCGTCCTAGAACGGGCTCTTGGCCGTCTTTGGCCACAGCACGCCCTGGTCTTTCTTGGTAACCGGTGCGAGTCCTTTGTACATGAACTTCTGAACGCGCTGGCCGCGGTAGGTCTCGGTGCTAAAGAGGTTGCCTTTCGAATCGGTGGCGAGGGAGTGGACACCGTAGAACTCGCCGGGCTGGCGGCCGCCCTCGCCGAAAGTGGTCAGCATTTCGAGCGATTCACGGTCGATGATGTGGATTCGATCGTTTTCGCCGTCTGCCAAATAGATATACTTCTGCTGCGCGTCCTTCGAGAAGGCGATGTCCCAAGCCGAGCCGGAACCCAGAGTGTTCTTTTCGATAAACACCTCTTTGACGAAAGTGCCGTCGGGTTTGAAGACCTGAATGCGATCATTGACGCGATCACACACGTACAGCAGGTTGTCGTGCGAGAGCTCGGCGCAATGCACGGGATTGCGGAATTGCTGCGGCGGCGGACCATTGGGATTATAGTTGCCCATGTCCGTGTCGTCCGGCTTGTGGCCGTAAGCGCCCCAGTGACGCTTGTATTTGCCTGTCTCGGCATCGAAGACGATCACGCGGTGATTGCCGTAGCCGTCGGCGACATAAAGCTCATTAGTCTTGGGATCGACGAATGTCTTGGCGGGAAGCCTGAGGTTCTCGAGATCATTACTGCCCTTGCTGTGCGCCGGCTTGCCGATCTGCATCAAGAATTTTCCGTCCTGTGTGAATTTCAGGACCATGTTGTCGTTGAAGGGCTGGACGCCGCTAACCTGAGTCTCGTTGTATGCCGTTTTGTCTTCGGCAGCGCCACGGCCGCGGCCGCGACCGGCGCCAGGTGCGGGACCGCGTCCGTTGCCGCCGATCCAGACATTGCCCTTGTAATCCACCGTGATTCCGTGGTTCGACTCCGGCCAATCATAGCCATTGCCGGGACCGCCCCAGTGGCCGATCAGGTTGCCTTCCTCATCGAATTCGAGCACCGGCGGGGCGGCGGCGCAGCATTGCGCAATCTGCGGAGAAGCGCTGGCGTGCTGCTCGCCGGGTTCGAGCGACCCGCCTCGATGGATGATCCAGATATGGTCATTGGAATCGACTGAAACGCCAATGGTCTGGCCGAGCAGCCAGTGGTTCGGCAGAGGCTTGGGCCACATGGGGTCAACTTCGAATCGCGGCGCTTGTGTTCCACCAGCGGCGTGCACGACGGCGTGCTTCTGGAGCAGGGCCGAACCGATTGCGAGCGCGATGAGCACTCCGGCGAAGGTCACGCCGACATAGAAATTACGCTTCATACTGGACACCCTCCCCTCCGGGGTCTAAGCCACTATACACGATTCGATTTTCGGATGTAAGCTGCTAGGTACAGCAATTCTGAAAGGAGACATGATGCGTCTGAGAAGGATGGTACAGAGAGTCGTGCTGGGAGTGGCCGCGCTGATCTGCGTGCTTTCGGCGCAGGATGTGAAGCCGACTTGTAACCACTGCTCGGCCACTTATATCGGGACCAGCGAGCTTCAGGCCTACGTAAAGCGCGCGATGGCGAATGGTCTGATCGATCAGCAGGTTCGGTCGGTGGACATCGGCAAGAGCCAGATCGGTATCGGTGTGGTTTATCGCGGCAAGCTGGACGGCCCAGCCTCGAATTCGGTAGCTGAGCACGACCTGATCAGCGAGGTGTATCACGTGATCGACGGGTCGGCGACGCTGGAGACTGGTCCCGACATCGTTGGCATGAAGCGCCGGCCATCGACGCTGCAGACGGTGCGCGAGTACAACGGTCCGGGCAACAATGGGAGCTCGATTACAAGCGGCGTGACTTACCAACTAAAACCTGGCGATGTCATTGTAGTGCCGGCTGGAGTAGGGCACTTGTTCACCAAGATCGACGACCACATTACTTATCTGATGGTGCGGATCGATCCGGACAAAGCGGTCCCGCTGAAGGATGAGGCTAAGTCGAAGGCGTACTTGCAGAGTGATCCGAAGGCGAGTGGGCGGGAGAAGTAGGAGTCACTTCGCCGGCACAGTATTACGACCTAGCCTGCGCTACTACCGCCGTGTCCGTGTTCCACGAGGCGATTCTCACTCGCGATAGAAGCAGCGTCGAGATCAGGCTGCATGTGGCGGCGGCCGATAACCACGCTCCGGGCATCGCGCGGTTGCCGGTGACGTGGATCAAATAGGTACAAATCGCGGGAGTGAATCCACCAAAGACGGCGGTTGCGAGGCTGAAGGCCAGCGAAAATCCGGAGGCTCGCACTTCCCGCGGCATGATTTCGGTAATGAATGGCACCATAGCGCCGCTGCAACTGCCGAACATGCAGGATAACCACAGCTCGACCATTAACAATCGGGATACAGAAGGCGCGCTAACTAGCCAGGATAACGCCGGGTAAGCGGTCAGGATGGTCAGCGTCGTGAAGGCGATCAGCAAGGGCCGGCGGCCGACTTTGTCTGACAGCGAGCCCATGACCGGGACCCAGATAAAATTGGACGCGCCAATCAGCAGCGTCACCAACAGGCTACCGGTGTTAGTGAGATGCAGCACCGACGTACCGAAGGTCGGGGTGTAGGCGGTGATCATGTAGAACGACACCGTGACGACGGTCGCAGTCATGGTTCCAAGGATGACGAGCCGCCAATTGGCCGCGACGGTCCGGATGATCTGAGTCATAGAGGGCCGATGGGTGCGTGAGCGAAATTCCGGAGTCTCCTCGAGCGATCGCCGGATCATGATAACCAGGGGAATGATCAGGCAGCCAATCAACAACGGGATTCGCCAACCCCAGCGCGTCATGTCGCCCGCGGAGAGATTAGCGCTGAGGATCAGGCCGAGCAATGCCGCGAACATGACCGCGATCTGCTGGCTGGCCGATTGCCAACTCACGTAGAATCCTTTGTGCCCGGGCGTGGCGATCTCGGATAAGTAAACCGAGACACCGCCCAGCTCGACTCCGGCCGATAGGCCTTGTAGAAGACGTCCGGCTAATACCAGCAGCGGCGCGAGCAATCCCAGCGTGGCGTAGCCAGGGGTGCAAGCGATCGAAAAAGTACCGGCTGCCATCAGGCTGAGGGTCAACAGCAGGCCTTTGCGGCGTCCGTGATGGTCGATGTAAGCGCCGAGCACGATCGCACCCAGAGGCCGCATCAGAAAGCCGGCCCCGAAGGTCGCAAAAGTCAGCATGAGCGACGCGAACTGGCTTTCGCCTGGAAAGAATGTTCGGGCGATCGCCGCGGCGTAGTAGCCGAATACCTGGAAATCGTAGGCTTCCAGAAAATTACCGCTGGCGACGCGGATCACGGGCCAGATTTTCGATTCGCCCTGGGATTTAGTGGCCAGTTGCGTTCCGCCCTCTCACTTGCGATCGTTCTAGAGCGTAGCGCATCAATGCCGCCAGACGGTAGATGCCGTGCATAAATTTTCCATAGGGCAGTGTCACGAACAGCGCCAAGACGGTTGCCAGATGAATCGCCAGCAGCAGGGGCATGGCGGATGTGTATCGCAGCGCCAGCAACAGCAAACCGGTCGCACTGGTCGAAAATAGCAAAGCGATGAACGTGAGATCCATGCCATCCTGCTTGGGGTCACGCGTAGCGACGTCACCGCGTTGTTTCAACCAGAACAGGCCCGCTGGTCCGGCCAGCAATCCGAGGCCGCCGAGAGTTCCAAGCACTACCGGCAAACTGAAATATCCGTAAGGCGCACGCCAGCGGAACCCGTAATGGTAGATCGCTGCAACCGCTGTCGCCGCGAAACAGAGCAAGAATCCGTAGAACGTGAGATGGTGGAACCACCAACGGGCCAGCGATCTGTGCGCACGGGGGTAAGTGCAACCTTCTCCATCGCCATGCAAGTAGGTGAGGCGGATGGCGTCGATCAGCCCCTGTTTCAGACCGGAGAAATTCGCAGGATCATTGCTCAACGCGCCCGATTCACGCCAGAATCGAAGGCCGCCTAAGATCAGCGCGGCCAGGATGAATAGCGACACAGAGACAAAAACCGCGACCATGGCCCGATGCGAGACGACCTGATAAAACTGAGCAGAGACGGCTGTGGATCCGTTCGTCACTGCGATCCAAATGGGCAGTGCGATAACGAGCGCGAGAGATGCGATTAGCCCGTTCCTCCGGAATGCAGTCGACAGCGGCGCAGGCCACGCGCAATGTTGATAGGAACGAGCGCGAATCTGGGCGAGTGTCTTTGGTACGTTCACTGCGAACTCGTGCGGCGGGGCATACTGACAGGCGTAGTAACATTCAGCGCAGTTGTGGCAGAGATTGGCGAGGTAATCGAGGTCGGCGGCAGCAAAGTTCAAACGACGCTGCAGGGCGGGGAAGACGGCGCAATAACCTTCGCAATACCGGCAGGCATTGCAGATGGTGAGAATGCGATCGCCTTCTTGCGCGATGCCGGTTAATTCATCCGCTGACAAATCGAGCCGCCTCCTTTCCGGCGAGCCTTCCGAAGACCGTGCCGATGAGCATGCCAAGTCCGCCGAGGTAGCCTTTACCCAAAATATTTCCGGCCATGATTTCTCCGGCGGCGAAAATATTGCTCGCCGGGTGTCCATTGCACATCAGTACCTGGGCGCTCGCATTCACTTTGACGCCGAGGTAGGTGAAAGTGAGGCCGGGGCGCAGGGGATAACCGAGAAACGGCGGTGTGTCGATCGCTCGCGCCCAGTGCGATTTTTCAGGCGCAAGCCCACAAGTGCGGCAATTGTCCAATAATTCGTGATCGAACGTTCCCGGCTGTATCGCGCGGTTAAACCGGTCGACAGTGCTTGCGAGTGTGTCGGCGGGCAAGCCCAGATTCGAGGCTAGCTTCCCAATCGTGTCTGCACGAATCGCGGGAAAGACTGAGGGCATGAATTTGCCGAGCGCTTTGGAGTCGATGATCGAATAAGCAATCTGCCCGGGCTGCTGGGCGACCAGCCGCCCCCAAATGGCATAGCGCTTGGGCCAGAGGTCTTCGCCCTCATCGTAGAAACGCTCGCCTTGCCGGTTGACGGCGATGCCTAGCGGGATGCAATCCAAACGCGTAACGATGCCGCCGTCGAATTTGGGCGCTCGCGCGTCGATAGCCACGGCGTGACATTGCTTGGGATCGCCCACCGGTTCAGCGCCGTCGTCGAATAGCAATCTCAGAACGGTGCCCTTGTTATAGGGCGTGCCACGAATCAGAAAATTCTCAGCCCCTTCGCCCCAGACTTCTTTCAACCAATCGAGATTCGATTCAAAGCCTCCCGTGGCGGCGACGAATGCTTTGGCCCGGATTTCAACCGGCTCGCCGCGCCATAACACTGTAGCTCTCTCGAACCTACTGCCGGAGATCTTCAGGCCGGTCACCTCGGCACCATAAATGACGCGAATGCCCCTTCGCTCAGCCGCGTCGTAATAACTATTCAGGAGCGCTTTTCCGCCTCCCAAAAAGAAGAGATTGGTGCGGCCCAGGTGCAGCGTTCCACTGAGCGATGGCTGGAAGCGCGCGCCGTGACCGCGCATCCAATGCATGCAGGTGCGAGATTCGTGGATCGTCATGCGGGCGAGTTCTTCGTTCGTCTCTCCGCCGGTCACACGCAAAAGATCGTTGAAGTATTCAGCTTCGGGGTATGCATCGGTAAGAAACTGGGTCGGCGCGTCATGGGCGCACCGTAGATTCCGCGTATGCCTGCTATTGCCGCCGCGAAATTCCCGAGGCGCGGTCTCGACAACCGCGACGCGTGCTCCATGTTCAGCCGCGCTCAAAGCTGCGCAGAGTGCCGCATTGCCGCCTCCCGCCACCAGGACATCGAATGTTGGAAGCTCCGCGGTCACTTCCCTGAATGCCGTTTTTTCCCCGCTGTGAAGAGATGCAAGTCGACGGCCTTGCCCATAGCCTCATAGCCGGCGTCGTTGGGATGCAGATGGTCGCCGGAGTCATATAGCGGCAGGAACTTACCCGGACTCGCTGGATCGCGCGTAGCTGCATCAAAATCGATCACGCCATCGTAAGCCTTGCTGGTCCGGATCCAGTTGTTGATTGCCTGTCGCTTGGCTTCGCCCTCGGGCGTAAAGTAGGCCGCTCCTTGGAATGGCGTTAAGGTGGCGCCGAAGATTATCAAGCCGTGGGAGTGCGCCCGCTCGATGATCTGCTGCTGGGCGCCGATGAGATCGGCGGAGCTGGGCATCGGATTGGCGCGCGCGTTTCCGATGTCATTGATTCCTTCCAACACCACCACGTACATTGCGCCTGGCTGGGCCAGGACATCACGATCGAATCGGGCGAGCGCGTTGATGCCGAAATTAGCGATGCTATCGCTTAGCAGGCGATTGCCGCCAATACCGGCGTTGAGTATCGCCAGCTGGGCATTCCCGGGCCGAGCCAGCAATCGCTTGGCCAAGTGATCGGGCCAGCGGTTATTGGTGTTCGGCGTGGAGCGGGCGCCGTCAGTGATGGAATCGCCGAACGTTACGATGGCGCCGGTTTCGGGGGACGCGGTAACCTCCACGCGCTCCAGCAAATACCAGGACGGCGTGGTGGTCAAGACCGGAAGGTCCGCCGAGCCTGCGAAATTACCCGTGGAAGAAACGTAGTTGGTTTGAGATGCACCGGCGTGAGCACTGAGCGGCGATGTGAGCGGCGTCATTTCATCCGGGAGATAGAGATCGATCGCGAGGTCCGCCATGGGCGGCACGTTTTCGTCCACAGGATCGCTCAGCATGCTTGCGCCGGGCGGGATTGTCACGGACGGCCCCCCGCCGAACGCCAGCGCGCGACTGGAGCTGACTGCGATCTTCGCATCCTTATCCCGGAGTGCGATGCTGGCGGCGCCGATGGTCAGTGGGGCAGTACCGAATTCATTGCCCAGAACCACACGCACGCGACTGCCTCCGATGCTGACGTGCACGATCTCGCGCAGGGTTTGATTGTTGAGGCTTAGTGCAGGTTGGGCTCCGGCCGCGGGAGTCGCAGGAGTCGCGGGTTGATCGCCGGGCGCCGGCCGGGGAGGCTGTGGACGCGTTACGACGGATGTGGCCCAGGTACCGACCCAATGTTCGTTATTCGCCGCAGAAAGACCAAGCACGGCGCCGAGCAGAATGGCAGCACACGATTTGAACATGCAGAAATGATACTACTGTTCGATTATCAGTCCTGGATGGCGGACTTAGTACTAATGGCGGGTACCAATGGCGGGTTCATAGATAACAGGCAAAATGTTAAATTTGAGACTGGGGATCACTACTTCTCTCGCCAATGAGCCGCTTCAAGAATAGCCCGAGAACTGCTGCTGCGAGCACTGTAACCGCGACCGGCGTGGCTGAGTCTCGTGCTAATTTGTTTGCTCCCGCCCCGCTTCGTCAAGCGATTGCGACAGGGAACAAAACTTTGCCGGTCTCGGACGCAGGCTCGTCCAATATCGTGGCATCCTTCGGCTTTGTTCTGTACTGTGCGTACTTACTCTCAGGCCTTGCAAACGACTGGGCGATAAGACTAATCGGCACCAAAGTTTATATTTCCAACATCACGCTGGTTTTACTGCCGTTCGCCTGGCTACTCAGCGGCAACGCTCTGAGAGGGTTGAAGCGCCCGGTGGGGCGATGGTGGGTTGCATTCCTGGTGTGCTTGCTATTAGCAACCCCATTCAGCGTATGGCGGGGTGGCAGTGCGAGTATGCTGTGGAACTACGTCCCGCGCAGTTACCTCTCATTCTTCTACATATCCGCTTTTGTGACCTCGCTACGGCGTTGTCGCGCCTTGATGTACGTAAATATCGTGGGAGCAGTTGTTCTGTTGCTGACCTGCATGAAGTTCGGCGGCAGCGGCAGCGGTTCGGACGACGGTCGATTCGTCATTCCGAATAGTCTGTTCTATGCCAACGCCAACGAACTTGGGCTTGCTTTGCTATTGGCAGTCACAAGCTTTTTGTTCTTGCTTTACAAGCCTGCTGTGATAACACGGATGCTGGGAATGGGCGGAATTCTGCTCTCCATCCTGTTTGCGCTGAAAACCGGCTCGCGCGGCTGCCTGCTAGCGGCGATCGCACTGTTCGGTATGGTTTTCTTCTTCAGCCGGAACAAGGTGATGACTATCATTTTTGTTTTGCCGATGATCGGTCTCGCGCTTTTGATGCTACCCGGAACAACAATGCGTCGGCTTTTGCTGTTTGGAACCGATCCGGGAGTAAGTGAGGCGCAGACCAGCGAGGATCTTGCTGCTATCGGTTCCCAGTTGGAGAGGCGAGAGTTGTTCAAGACCAGCTTAGCCCTCACAATTAGGCACCCTATTTTCGGCGTCGGACCGGATGAATTCGCTGTTGCCGCCGCGGGCGACGCAGCCAAAAAAGGAGTGCGCGCTGCCTGGTTAGGAACTCACAACAGCTACACTCAAGTGTCCAGTGAATGTGGCATTCCCGCACTCATCTGTTACTGCGCGGTATTAATCTTCTGTTTTCGATCCAACTGGCGAATGTACCGGCAAAGCAGGCATAGCCCTGCTTTGAAAGACGTGACGACTTTGAGCTTTTGCCTGCTAGCCAGCGCACTCGTCTATGCCGTGAGTACGTTCTTCTTTCACATCGCGTATAGTGGCGGCCTTCCCATGCAGGCGGGATTCAGTCTGGCCCTCAGATTGGCTGCTGAACCGCTAGTGGCTGGCCGCACCGCCGAATCATAACGTTCTCATCCATAGGCGCCGCTGATCTTCTACCGGCTCGATCGGAAGCGCAGGACACACATGCGGGACAGCGTTTTCAAATAACTCCATCCAAATTTTAATAGGCGCGCGTGAGAGCGGCCAGCGCCGCGAGGCTTGTAGTGAAACGGTACCTCGCGGATCGCGCAGCCTTTCACATAGAGATCGATCAGGAGTTCTTCCAGGACATCGAAATCGCGGGCCGCAGGGCGGAGCGCAAACAGCGTATCGCGCTTGTACAAACGGAATCCGCTCGACAGATCGCGGAAGGGAAGGGCGAGCACCAAACCAAAAGTGCGATTTAGAATCCAACTCAGAATCCGGCGCGACCAACTCATGTCGGCCCTCCCTCCGGGGACATAGCGCGATGCGATTAACATTTGCGCTTGGTCCCTGCGCTTCCAAAGCTCTTCCACGAATTGGGCGGGATGCGACAGGTCGGCATCCATAGTGACGATATACGGTGCAGTGCTCGCATCGAAACCAGCGAGGAGCGCGCCGCCATAGCCGCGTTCCTTTTGGAGAATAACGCGGGCCCCCAATCTGCCGGCCGCATCCTTTGTTCCGTCATTCGACCCTGCGTCGACGACGATCACTTCCGCGGCAATGCCGAGCTTGCGAGTAACGTCTCTAAGTTCCGGGAGAAGGAGCTCGAGATTGGGCCGCTCGTTCCAGGCGGGAATCAAAATTGTGAGCTGCGGCGGGTCGGCGGTCGCATTGCGCACAGGAACTCGATCATACCTTGATTAGCGCTCCTCGGCAATTGGTGGGTGAGTTCAACAAAAGAAACGCTGATTGTATTGGGTATTATACGCATATGACGCTGGAGCCAGCGCGCGCAAACGACGTCGTCGGGGCAATTTTTCAAGTCGCATGAGCCTGGAGCTGCGCGAACAACGTGCGGAAAGATGGGGAGTCGTACTTCTCATAGTGCTTACAGCGCTCGCGGCCTACGTCAAATGGGGCAAGCTGGACTCCTTACTGTGGCAGGATCCGGCGTGGTGGCTCAACGAATACGGGCGATACGCGCGAGGGGAATTACCCTACCGGGATTTTTATTGGTCCTATGGACCCCTCAGCGCCGACTTGTTCGCGTGGGCGATGCGAATGTTCGGAGCCCGTTTCACGGTTATTCAAACTTTATTGGACCTTATTTCAGCCAGCATTGTTTTCCTGGTGTACAGAATCGCCGCACGCTTGATGCCCGCGCCACTTCCTGCACTTACTACGGCGTTGCTGGTGGCTGTTGGAATTACTGCCCGGACCTACTTTAGCTTGTTTTCAATGATCGGGTACACTCCCGCCGCGCATATAGCTGCCGCAGGCCTATTGTTGATGATGTGGGCTGTAATAGCCTACGTGAATGATGGGCGGCGCCGTTCTCTGTGGATATCGTTTGGCGCGTTGGCAGCGTGCCTGGGAAAGCAGGAGACGCTTCTTGGGGCAATATTCGTATTTGTCTCTCTAGCGCTTTTTGACCTGCGGCAGTGGTATGCGCCCCGCACGACCAGGGCGTGGCTGTCAAGGTATCTTGTTCTCGGAGTCGGTTGCTTTCTTCCGTCGCTGTTGGTCTATATAGCCTGGGGCCAGGTCGCCGGCTGGTCCAAGTTTCTTGCTTGTATGCAGGGTTTTGGACTCGCGGTTCTATCCTGTCCCTGGTGGCCGAATGGATATGGTCTCGTGGGTGCGTTGATCGCGCTAGTGAAGGCAGCGATGCTAGTGCTCGTGGGTTTCATGTTTGTGCCGCGCTGGCGCAGTCGCTTGGCAGGTCGCTACCTACTGATTGCCGCGGCGATGTTGGCAGGCATGGCGGCGGTTGTCGTATTCGAGTGGCGGATGTTCTCGGATATGCTGACGGGCAACGGCACTCTAGCGCAGCGGTTTCAAAAAGACGCAGCCGAACTGCTGTCGACCAGTTCATTCCTGCGCCCGGTTTTGTGGTCCGGGCTTGTTTATGGCGCTACGCTGCTTCTGCGCGCATTCAGGAAGCGAAGTATGCAAAAGGGAGAGTTTACGGCCTTCCTTCTCGTTGCCGTACCCGGCTTGATGAGCGTACGGAGCCTATTTGGCAGCATTCTGGTGAACGAGCTGGAGGTCCCGGCGATCATGTACCCGTTTCTTCTTCTGGCTGGTCCCTACCTGTTGTATTTGGCGCTTTCATCCAACAGCCAGCATCACTCCCGAGAGTCGTCAGTCGACTGGCCGGCGCTGCGGTTTACTTCGGCAGTCCTGATTGGCTACGCGGTTGTCAGGTTGATTGGTGGATATGCTCCGCTGTTGTCGAACGCGACATTCCCGACCGTAAACACGCCTGCCGGATCTATTGGTCTGAAGATGAGTGCGATTGAAAAGCCGATTCTTGATTATGTACTCGCAAACAGCGCCCCTTCGGACACGATTCTTGAACTTCCTTTTGGCGGGGGCATGAGTTTTGCAACCGGACGTCGACAACCCACGTACAGCACCCTATTTATTCAGCTTCGGCCATCAGAAGCGATCGAGGCTGAGGACCTCCGAAGGTTGACCGCCCAGCCGCCGGCGGTCGTGATCGCTCGCGATGAGCTTCACCTCGGGACGCTTTTTGGCGTAGAGGGCAGCGTCGGCTGTGTGTTCCCGCAGTTAGTGTGGAAGGGCAACAAGCCTTCGTCTGATCCCAACCATGTGTTTCCAATAGTGGACTATATTGAACGCAACTATATGGTGGATAGGAAAATTGGGATGTGGGTAATATTGCGTCCGATTATGAGATAACGACCCGCCGAAAAGACTCATCATTTCGGCACCAGCAGCAACTTCGGGCCGATGATTTTCGACGCCCGGTAATTCTGCTGAATATAGTCAATGGCCGGAAAATGTTTGTCTGGCACCACTGAGCTGGTCTCCGGAATCCAGACTAGATGCGGAAAAGCACACGTACAGCCTTCTAGGCCGTAGAAAGCGGCGTAGTTTGGTTGGTTTTCAGCAATCACTACTTTGGGAGGGTGCGCCCGGATCTTCTCCAGATCCTTTTCGAGCAAATCATCCGGTACCTTGAGCTGTTCGAATTGTCCAGTAAAAAGAGGGCTGAGCCGATGGGTGGCAACGTTCATGCCGCCTCCATAGGGAACATCGAGGACCGTATCGGTGGGGCTGCTGTTTTCCAGCACAAAGCGAAAGATTTCCGAATCAACAGCAAAGTGCGACAGGCGAATGTTCCCCGCCATAGTGGAAAGATCCCGATATGGGCGGTCGGACAGCAGACTCGAGTAACCGCCCGCCACTCGAAGGACAGCATAGAAGATGAACAAAGTAACCACGGCCGCGCCGGCGAGGCTCCGAGCGCCGCTGTCCAGGTCAAACCCAGGCCCTGCGATGGCAAGAAAACGCCAGATCAGATAAGGCGCCAGCAAAATGAAGAATGGATAACAGATGGCGGGCACGGTGCTGGTGGACCCGAGATGCCAGTTGAACCATCCTCGCGAGGACATCGCCACCGGCCCGGTAAGAAGAATCAAGAGCGAGAGGGATGCAGCGTTCGGCATGCGCCCCTTTGATCGGATCAATCTGGCGAGCAGCCAAAGCCACAGCAAGACGCTGGACCACATCACGGGAAGCAGGACGGCATTGCTCCAGAAAATGCTAGGAGCCGAATACCAGAGTTTGTCAGTAGCCGGCCGTGAGCCCGTAAAAAGGTTCCAATTGGAATACAAAACGTACGCGCCAAAGATACAAGCGCCCGCGAGTCCGCCAGCCAAAGCATAGTAATAAGTTCGGCCAAACCGCAGGGAGAACTGACGTCGGCACGTGAGCGAGAGAATCGATGCGATAAATGCAGCTTCGCCCAGGGAAGCTATGGCGCCAAAGATCCCCACCCCCGTAGGCCACCAAGGGCAAGCCGTCCGAGCCAAGCCGTAGCCTGTAATCCCTAACTGCATATTCCGGAATCCCGCGACAGTCCCCATCCAAAGATACGCAACCAGGACAGGCGCCACGCACGCCGCGGCGACTTTGGCGTATTGGCTGAACCACTCTCCTGTAGTCTTTTCTCGAAACCAATACTGGCGGTCGACCGCGGCCAAAAGGCCGAGAGTGCAGGAAGTTGCGAGCAGCGTCTCCGGTTTAGTGTAGGCCGCAACAAATGATCCTATGGAAATGCTGAGCCACGTTCTCGCACTCAATTTGCCCGTCCGAACGTACGACAGGACACCGATCAGCAGCAACAGGAATCCCGCTGCCCCAATTTGTAGCGCCGGAACGTACGTAAGAAACGAGAACAGGCTGAAGAACATTAAGCTGGTGCCGCCGATAGACAATAGGCAGATCATGACGGGCAAATGAAGAAAGCGCGGCAGAAGGGGCCGAATCAACGCATATCCAAGAACGACCACGGCTAGCGATGCCAGATCGACGAAGACCTGCGCCACCGTGAAAGCGACCCCGAACAATTTCATGGTCCAACCCAAGAGCAACACTGAAAGAGGCGGATAGGACCATAAAAAATCGCGGTAAGGAATTTCACCGGCCGCCGCACGTTGGCCTTCGACCAGCCAAAGTGCCGGGTCACCCCAGACCAGCGTGTCCAGTTTGAGCCATCGCAAATAACCCAAGATACAACACGAGAACAGGATCAGGGCCATGTTTCTTAGATCTGTTGCTGAAAAGCGCTGGTCAGGCACGTTCCTTATATCGGCTTGAAGCTCAACTTCGTACACGCCACCTTCCTTGTCGATCAAGCTTTGAAATCCATAGCAGAGAAAACGCATGGCGGCGGCTCGTAGTGGGGGATGTAGGCGCGCGGGATTCCTGGGGGTTTACGGTTCGACTTGGGAACATAGATTCGAAAGGCGCCGTAGGTGTACTTCAATTGGTATGCGTCTGTGATCGCGGCCTGCGCTCCTTCTGTATACCGATTGCGATTGTCTAACGATGTAGTAACCACGATGGCCGCAAACGAATCAGTGTCGATCTTCTTCAAGAAATCGGTTTCATTCCAATAACCGTTTTGAGCCAGAACAGTGATGATGGATGGTTCCGCCGGTATTTCTTTGTGGGTTTGCATGAGAATAGTCATGTTCTCGGAATACACGGGCCCATCCAGATGCCGGATCAAGTCGATGACCTTGGCGGTGTCCTCCCGCGTGGAATTTGGAGGCATTCGGCGCATCAGTTCGGCGAGGGAAGCAACCCCATTCGAGCCAAACAGCAAAAGGAGCAAAAGCAGGCTGACGCACGGGATCGAAGCCGCGCGAGTGCTCGCTCGGCGCAGCAGGTAAGCGAGCACCAAAGCAACGGGGAAACAGCAAGCGAGATTCCACTCGAGGAAATAGTTATAGCTCGATCCTCTTTTCCCACACGTTAGCGACACGGCCAGGGCGAGCAAGATGTATAGCGAATACAGTCCGATAGCGCGGCGTGCCCGATTCTTAGCTATCCAGTGGCGTGTAACCAGGAGCGCGCACGGGCGAGACAGCCGGGCTATTCGTAAGCCGGAAAAGATGGGAAGCGTCAGTGCGATTGCCGCCAAGGGGGCCATATTGGCTAGGTTGTTTTGAACGATGCCAAGCATGTTCAGCAAGATGAATGGGTTTTGGTTATACACGAATAGGTTCAGCAGAGCGGCTCCACGGGTCGGTATTGCCAGCACTGCAAGACCGGTGCACCCCAACGAAAATGCAAAAACCAACAATTTAAGAGCGCGTGACCGATTAGCGATGAAAGCGATCGTGAAACACGCTGCTGGAGCCGCCAGCTGTGTCTGTTTGGTGAACAAAGCGAGTACGAAGAGAAGAAAGGCGGCATAGTCGAGACCGGGATGATGGTCCGCCAAAAGGAACAGAAGTAATCCCGCAAAGGTGAACAACAAGGCGAGCAGATCTACTCGCATAAATTCCGCCCACTCCATCGTGCTCAGGTTGTAGCAAAGCAAACCAGAAACCACGGCCGCTGCGGCTCGCGGGAGGGCCAACAAACTCGGAATGCTCAGCCACGTAAAAAGCCCGATCACAACACCGATCAACAGCGCGGAAATAAACGACACCCAGCGCCCCGCTGCCAGCAGATCGTGCGTGATATTAGCTACGCCATGCGACACCAAGTGGTAAATCGGCGTGTAGTGGAAAACAATGTAAGGATACTGCTCGATGCGGTGGTAGGCTGCACTTAGATGCACCACGTGCTCGGCTTGCCACATAACAATCCCTTCTCCGTAATCCAGTTCGTCGGGAGAATGGATGCTGGTCCAGCAGCGCAGTGAGAAGGCTATGGCCCCGGCCAGCAGGAAGACACACAGCGTCGCAAGGTAGACTGTTTGAATGCTGCTGCGATGGGTCCGGTTCACCACGATTACAGCTTAACTTAGACACTATTGAGCGCGTCTCGGCCTGGCCATCACAAACATCTGCTTGCCCAGTGGTTTCACGGGCGAGCTTAGGTAGAACCGAATGAGAGATTCAGACACGATCATCTTTCGATTCTTAATGGTGAGGGGCATGAATCGTGGCACACACTCGAGGACCTCGTATCCATGAGCGGCGAGGAAATCGCACAGGCTTTCATCGGAGTAAATGCTGACGTGGGTATAGTCGTCGAAATATTCCTTGAACGCATAGCGATAGTTGGGTTGCAGCATGGCCAGCTTCCCATCTGGCGTGAGTTTCTCGCTCAATTGAGCCAGGACCGTGGCAAGACATTCTTTAGTCAAATGTTCAAAAAGATTGCTTGCAAAAGCAAAGTCCACAGACCCATGCTCCAAGAAGGAAAGGTCGGCCGTATCACCCACATGGCCCTCTACATCTTTCGTAAGATGCTTCAAACACCCTGGCCAGCTATCCAAGGCAATTCGCCGCCGGGCCTGGACATTATTGATAAACTCTCCGTAACCGCAACCTAGTTCGAGAACGCAATCGGAGCTAGAAATGTATTTTGAGAAATGAAACTTCCACAGCGCGCGCCAAAGGATCTCGCGTCTTCTGTCGTAAGGCAGTCGAGTCAGGTGATATGCATCGTCACTCAAGTTTGGACTCCATGCGCTCGCAAGCGTCGAGGATTTATGAAACGGCAGGACCCAGATCAGCACCTGGACCGCAGTCTGATAATCTCAGTGTAAGTGAATGCTCCGCTCTTTGCTTAATATCGTATCGAAGAAATAGAACTCCTTCCATGTATTCAACAGCCTCAGAGTCTAAGGGCAGCGTTACTGGCGTCGAAGGCGCTGGGGTCCGCCAAAAGAATATCCCTCTCTTCTTCTTCGGCACTTTGTCGTGCGTAACGGGTTTGACCATCTATTTTTTTGGCATCCTGTTTTCCATCGTTCGCCTGACTTTCCATCTTGGTGAACCATTCCGCAGCTGGAATCAGAACGTTATATGGTGGAGTGGGATTCCGACCACGCTTGGCGTGCTACTGGGAGCCGCCGACCTCGCATTCCTGCTCCCAGCTAAGCGCCAGCGTTTGCGCCGCGTAAAACTTGAACCTGTTCCCAACCGCGATGTGGTGGTAGCGCTTACCGCGTACAATGACGAACCCAGCATAGCAGCCGCAGTTGCTGATTTTAAGAATCACCCCTTGGTTCGGCGCGTCATCGTCGTCGACAACAACAGCCGGGATAACACCTTCGGAGCCGCGCAGCGCGCCGGCGCGATGGTTGTCACGGAAACCAAACCAGGTTATGGGCGCTGCGTCTATCGCTGTTTTCAGGAGGCGCTCGCCGAAAAGACAGTGGATCTGATCGTCCTCTGTGAAGGTGATATGACCTTTCGCGCCAAGGACCTTGAAAAGCTGCTGGCCTACATCGATCATGCCGACGTGGTCAACGGAACCAGGATCGTCGAGCAGTTGCGCGAGTATTCAACGCAGCTTTCCACCTTTATGTACTATGGCAATTTCTTCGTTGGAAAGTTGCTCGAACTAAAGCATCTCGGACGTGGCACCTTCACGGACGTGGGAACAACTTATAAACTTTTGAGACGCAGCAGCCTCGAACGCCTGTTGCCAATTCTCAATCCTGCCGTGAACCTCGAGTTTAATGCTCATTTTCTCGATACGGCGCTAGCCAGCGGCGAAAGGATAGTAGAGTGCCCCATCACCTTTCATCCTCGAGTCGGCGTCAGCAAGGGGGGCAATGTGAACGACTTTCGAGCACTCGCCGTTGGACTGCGCATGATCCTGGGGTTGTGCTTCGGCTGGCGATCATCCGATCGTTAGCCCGCCCGCGGTCTCTGCCGTTGACAGTCGCAGCGTCTACATCCAAAGGGTTTATAAATAGTCGTTCGATCATTTTGATAAAATGCCCCCAGTGACCCGGCCGGCTGTGACGGTTCCAGATGTCGGAGTCGAGCCTGCCTGGCGTCGACTTCCAAGCCACATTTCCGAGCTGGATGGGATTCGAGCAATTGCCATCTGGATGGTGCTGGCCCTCCATACATTTATTCCAGACGACGAATCGTCGCGGGCACTGGCGCACTGGCCGAAGCTTTTGCTGTTGATACTGGGACACGGATGGCTGGGTGTAGATTTGTTCTTCGTGCTCTCCGGTTTTTTAATCACTGGTATCTTGCTCGATGGCCGAAACGACCCGCACTATATCCGCAATTTTTACAGTCGGCGAGCGTTGCGAATTCTTCCGGTTTACTTCATTTGTTTGGCGGTAATGGCGTACTTTTATCCGGGATACAGCTCGTATTTTTGGCTGAGCTTGCTGTTCATGGCGAACACTGCGGGTCCCGTGTTTCACATCGCGGTTCCGCATGGACCAGGGGTGTTCTGGTCGCTGGCGGTGGAGGAGCACTTCTATTTTGTTTGGCCCTGGCTGGTACGGATACTCAGCCGGCGCACACTGACGATGGTTTGCGCTGCTCTGATGGTCTTTGAACCGGTGTTGCGGGCCGTTTATGCGGCGCGTGAAGTCGACATCTACCCCTTGTCCTGGTTTCGATTCGACGCCCTTGCTTCGGGAGCTCTGTTGGCGATTTGGTTTCGTTCCTCCTTAGCATCCAAGCGGCGATCGCTCCAGCTCGCAGGCGCATATCTTCTCACCATGATTGTCATTACAGTTGCTGCGTTGCCCTTCGGAGTGCTCTCGAAGACGGTGGCTGGATTAGCTCTTCGAGGCACGCAAGCGATGTTGATCTTTAACGCTGTTATGCTGGTGGCTATCGCGTGCCGGTCCACGAAGCTGACCGCGCCCCTGCGTTCGCGTTTCGCAAGATTCAGCGCTGATCTCAGCTATTGCCTGTACTTGATCCACTTGTCTATTTTCGACGGATATATGGCATTGTTCCGGCGGTATGTCTCGCGCCCGGTTACGGTATGGGACATCTTGTTTCGCGTAGCGGTGGTGCTGACGATTTCGTACATCCTGGCGCTGTTGTCGCGTCATTTTCTGGAGCTTCCCGTCCTTTCGCTCAAGCGATTCTTGACAGATTCCTCCGCTCCGAAAAAGCAGCCTGCGGCGTATTCATCAAGCTAGTGCCTTCCCGCGATCAGGAACCGTTATCATGCAAGTTGGCAACGAAAAAAGCTCTCATCACCGGCATCACCGGCCAGGATGGTTCCTTTTTGGCGGAATTCCTCCTGGCCAAGGGGTATCAAGTCCACGGCATCGTGCGCCGCGCGTCCACGTTCAACACTGACCGGTTGGACTCAATTTACGCCGATCCACACGAGCAGGGCGCTCGCCTCTATCTCCACTATGGCGACGTCACTGACGGTTCCGGCCTCCGGCATGTGATCGAAACCGTGCAACCGGACGAGATTTACAATCTCGCTGCCCAGTCGCATGTGCGAGTTAGTTTCGATCAGCCCGAATACACGGCCGATGTCGTGGCCACTGGAACATTGCGTCTGTTGGACGCAATCCGGGATTATACGACCAACACAGGGCGTCCAGTGCGTCTGTATCAAGCCGGATCTTCGGAAATGTTTGGAGCCGCTCATCCGCCTCAAAACGAAGGCACGGCTTTTTATCCGCGCAGTCCGTATGCTGTCAGCAAAGTGGCCGGGCATTGGTACGCGGTCAATTACCGCGAAGCCTATGGATTATTCATCTGCAATGGCATCCTGTTCAATCACGAATCGGAGCGCCGCGGTGAGACTTTCGTGACGCGTAAGATTACGCGCGCTCTCGGCCGAATCAAGCTGGGCCTCCAGCAGAAGCTGTTTCTGGGGAACCTCGAATCGCGCCGCGACTGGGGTTATGCCGGTGACTACGTGGAAGCAATGTGGATGATGCTGCAAGCGCCCCAGCCCGACGATTATGTCGTCGCTACTGGCCAGGCGCATTCCGTCGCCGAGTTCCTGGACCAAGCCGCCAGCTACTGCGGGCTGGACTGGAAAAAGTTCGTAGAAACCGACCCGCGCTACTTGCGTCCAACCGAGGTTGACTATCTATTAGGGGATCCTACGAAGATCAAGCAGAAACTGGGCTGGGAGCCCAAAGTCGGCTTCGAGGAGTTAGTGCACTTAATGGTGGATCACGATCTTGAGTTGGCTCGTCAGGAGCAAACCCTGGCGCAGGCTGGTCACAAAATCATCATGCGCGGGACTTCTCATGGGTAAATCCAGCATGGTTAAAATCCAGCATGGATAAATCGAGTCGTATCTATGTCGCCGGGCATAATGGACTGGTGGGGTCGGCAATTTGCCGTCGGTTAAAGCGAGATGGATATACTAATCTGATCGTTCGCGATCGCAGCCAGTTGAATCTGACCAACCAGCCCGCCGTGGACGCTTTCTTCGCTGCCCAAAGGCCCGACTACGTTTTTCTGGCGGCCGCCAAAGTGGGTGGGATCCTCGCCAATAGCACCTATCCGGTGGACTTTCTGCGGGACAACCTGATCATTGAGCTGAACGTGATGGAGGTCGCTTACAGGCATGGCGTCAAGAAATTGCAGTCCCTCGGTTCTTCGTGCATCTATCCTAAGCTGGCGCCTCAGCCTATCAAGGAAGAATATTTGCTTAGCAGCCCCCTCGAGCCGACCAACGAATGGTATGCCATCGCCAAGATCGCCGGTATCAAGCTGGCGCAGGCCTATTGGCAGCAGTACGGATTCCACGCGATCAGCTTGATGCCTACCAACCTCTATGGGCCTGGCGATCATTTCGATCTTAAAGCTTCACACGTCCTGCCGGCCTTGATGCGCAAGGCCCATGAGGCGCGGGTCAAAGGCGCCCCGGAGATGGTCGTGTGGGGCACCGGCACGCCGCGGCGCGAGTTCATGCATGTTGACGATCTGGCTGATGCCGCGCTGTTCTTGATGTTGAACTATGACGAGCCCGATATCATCAACGTCGGCGTCGGCACGGACCTCTCGATCCGCGAACTCGGCCAGCTAGTCTGCCGCGTGGTTGGCTATGATGGCCGGCTGGTGTTCGACACTTCGAAACCAGATGGCACGCCCCAAAAGCTGCTAGATGTCTCGCGCTTGCGGGCGTTGGGCTGGCAAGCCCGCATCCGCCTGGAAGAGGGGATTCATGAGACTTACCAGTGGTTCCTCAGCCAGCAGGAGGCTAGTCACCAATCGGTTGCGACTTAAAGGCCCCTTGCGGGTCTACCAGACCGGCAGCCCCAGTGCCGCTTCGATAGCTTCCAGCACCATGGCCGGATTATCACTGCCATCCACGCTGTGGAAGTCCATTTCGCGGTAGTACTCGATGAGAGGCGCGGTAGCCTCTTCGTAACGCCTCAGACGCTCTTGGATCACGGCCTTGGTATCATCGGCGCGACGCACGAGCACCATCCCGTCCTGGTCGCAGAGACCGTCGCGAACGGGTGGTCTGTGCCGCACATGGTAGATCTTTCCGCAGGATGGGCACTGACGGCGGCCAATGATCCGTTCCACCAACACTTGAGACGGCACATCGATCTGGATCACCGTGGGTTGTGGCATGCCCAAAGTTTCAAGGGTGTCGTCCAGAAACATGGCCTGTGGAACCGTGCGCGGGTATCCGTCCAGCAAGAACCCTTTTTCGCAATGGGGATGGGCGATCCAATTGGCTACGACCTGATTCATCACATCGTCGGAAACCAGCTCACCCCGAGCCAGCGTTGCCTTAACGGCATTGCCGAGCGGCGTCCCTGATTCACACTCGGCTCGCAAAACGGCCCCCGTGGAAATCGTCGGAATGTTCAACAGTTCACTCAGGACCCCCGCCTGCGTCCCTTTGCCGCAACCCGGCGGCCCAATCAAGACAATGATGTTCTCACCCATACCGTGTTATTAAGTAAAACCGGAAATCCCCAAATCTCAAAATCCGGCCGTCCAGGACGGCCACTGGTCCGATTTGACCCAGTATCCATAGCCAAGTAGTATGCTGTAACTTACTACTATTGAAGTACTAGTAAGTCTGTGCGGGAACGAATGTCCAACTCGATAACCCCAGCATTCGAGATCGACGACGGTCTACTTACGCGCTTACGTGAAGCCGTTGTCCTACGACGAATTGAAAGTGGAATCGAATGGTTTCAGACCCATCGCGAAGCTATCCTTTCCCTTGATCCAAATCAGAAGAATGCGGCCGCTTTCGTCGGTTATTTTTCGCAGTGGGTGGACATTGGTTACTGCGAAGAGGGCATCGTCCGCGATTTACTCGACCGTTTTCCCCACGAGACCCGCGCCACGCTCCCGCTGTGCGACTACATTCATTTGCGTCTCGCCGAGGGCATGGCCGCCTCAGCCGCGGAGGAGACCGGGGACGCCGTCCGTCATTTTGATTTCATCATCTCGCTGGGCGAAGAAGTGGCGGATAAGCAACTGCTGGCCTTGGCGCACTTTTGGAAGGGACGCTGCCAGCGGAAACTGGGCGAGTACCAGAGCGCTCTCACCCACACTGTGAAGGGACGCGAACTGGCACTCGAGCTCGGATACCGCCGCATGGCCGCGGTGATGCAGGTCTTGGAGAGTTGGCTATGCTTCCAAAAGAAGGAGCTGCCGCAGGCCTCTAGGCTTTTGCAGGAAGCCGAAACCATCGTTGGAGAAACGGACGATTCGGTGACACTCGGCAATATCCATTCCGGCTATGGCCGCATCGCCCAGGATGAAGGCCGCTATGATCGCGCGCTGGAACATTTCGCTAACGCCATCGAATGGTATCGGAAGCGCGACCCGCGTCACCGAAACCTGGCGCGCTCGCTGGCGAACATGGCGTATGTGAAGCGGTTAATCGCCGTTCGCATGGAGCGGGGGCTGGACACTGAGGTCGCGCGCCGCCGTAAGCTAGCCGGGCGCGAGGCAATCGAAGCCGGTCCTGCCAGCGTAATCTCCCGGCAACGCATCGAGCAGCTTCGTGCCGAGGCCTCGTCCAACCTCGCTCAGGCGGAGGACATCTACCGCTCGCTGCATCATCATCGTGGCCTGGGAACGGTGCGAATCGAGCGGGGGCGCTTGTTTCTGGATCACGGCGATCTAGAGCGCGCGGAGTTCGAGGCCGATCAGGCCTATCAACTGGGCGCCGACAAGAAAGACTATATCCTGATGGCGCGCGCGCGCCTGCTCGAAAGTACCATCGAGACTGCGAAATATGAAGAGGGTATCGATGACGATCCAGCCAGCCACGCCCAACGGGCGCACGATTACGCCCAGGACGCGTTCGAATGCGCTCAGCACACCGAGAATCACAAACTGCTGGCACGAACCCATATCCGGCTGGGCCAGATCTTTTGCACGGATTTCTTCAATGACCCCGTCGCTGCGCAGTCCTGGTGCGATCGGGCGGCCGAATATTTGAGCCCTGGGAACAATGACCTCTGGGGCGAGTATCAAACACTGAAGGCAAAACTGTTGCGGCGTGGGAGTGTGGACGCGCGGCTACGAAAATGGTCGCAGGGCTTGATCGATGGCCAGACCTTCCAGCAGATGACCGACGAATTCGCCGACTTGATCGTGCCCAAAGTCTGGGAACGCGAGGGCCGTAAAGTATCGCGCGTAGCGACCAGGCTATCGATTTCGCCGAAGAAAGTCCGCCGCATCCTGACTCGGCTGGGCCTAAAAGGCGATTAATTTTGATCGATGACCGACAGCTTCTCGACCAGCAGATGGCGTACTATCGCGCCCGGGCCGAGGAATATGACCAGTGGTTCCTGCGCGAAAAGCGCTACGATCGAGGGCCCGAGCATCGCCGCCAATGGTTTCGCGAAGTGGAGGAGATTGAAGCCGTTCTGCATTCAACCGTGCAAGGGGAAGAGGTGCTGGAGCTGGCCTGCGGAACCGGTCTCTGGACGCGGCCGTTGGCCGAAAACAATCGCCGAATCGTGGCCGTGGATGCGTCACCGGAGGTCATCGCCATCAATCGGGAGCGGGTGCAAACAGGTAAGGTCGAATATATAATCGCCGACATTTTCTCTTGGGCTCCGGCCACCACCTTTGACGCCGTTTTCTTTTCATTTTGGTTGTCGCACGTTCCCCCCGCGCGATTTGACGCGTTCTGGACATTGGTCCGATCGGCGCTCCGTCCGGGTGGGAAAGCATTCTTCATCGACAGCCTGTTGGAGCCGACCACGTCCGCCGTGGACCATGGGCCAGTCGACCGGTCCGGCGTGGTTCACCGGCGGCTCAATGACGGGCGGGAGTTCGACGTCGTGAAGATCTTCTATGAGCCTGCCGCGCTGCAGCAACGGCTGGCCGGCCTGGGTTGGCGGGGTTGCGTGCGTTCGACCGGCAGATTTTTCCTCTATGGCTGCGTAAGCCCACTTAGCGACCAGTAGCCCTCGCGTGTCTTTGCTTGAAGATCCGGCCTATCCTGGACCGCTACCCGGATCGTATGAAACGTCCCCGGCTCGCCAGCCCTCGGTTCGAAACTGAGGATGTACTGGCGAAGTACCTCTTCGCTCACTTGTTGAATGACCTGCTCCAATGCATTCTTCTTCAGAAAATTCCGCGCCCGCCCACCGGTAGCCTTGGTGAATAGGCTGGAAAGATCCGGCTTGCGCAATCGCATCAATTCGCCGATGGCATAGATCGGATCGCTCGGTCCCAAATCGGGCGGGACCGCGGTGTCGTCGGGGGCGGGGCAAAGGGCGCACTCTTGGACCTTGATGCGCTCTGCTTCGGGTTTCAAATCTTCGGCAGTCTTGGGCTTCACTGTGAATGGCTCGAGGAATGGCGAAAAGGTCAGCCAATAGACCGCGACATTCAGCCGTTGCAGTCGCTCCATCACTTCGGCGAGCTTGGCTCGGCTCGAGCGATCACGCCTCTCCGCAATCATGAGCACGATCGGCCGGCGTCCAGGCGGCCGCCGCTCCAGCATCAGAAGAGCCTGGCGCAGGGCATCCAGCATGTGGGCGTCGTCGCCTTCCTTGCGCAGCATGCGTAGCGCGTGAATCACCGAATCCGGATTCCTGGTGAACTCCTGATGAACCTTCACCTCGTCGCTGAACGAGATCACCGCGGTTTCTCCTCGATCCGCCGCCAGCAAATCGGTAAACAGTATGCCAGTGCCGCCCAGCTTATCGATAACGGCTCCCGAATTCGAGCTGCTCTGGACTACGATCACCAGATCTATTGGATACTTCGTCCAATCCATCTGTATCCGCTGCGGCACATTGTTGTCGTAAAGAATCAGGTCTTGGGACGTTAGCCCGTCCACGTAACGGCCTTTGGAATCCGTGACGGTGGTGGGTGCGACAACTAGCGGTACGGCGCTCTTAAACTGCGCCCAGCCGCTCGAAGCTAGCAGGACGATAGCGGCGCCAACACGCATCGCCCAGAGGTTAGCATCTTCAGGGCCAACGTCTGTGGAAAGTTAGTCCTCCTACGAGTGCCGCCGCAGAAAGTCTAAGAGCAGCCTCGCGACCTCTTCGTGCTGTTCTTGCTGCACCCAGTGCCCGGCTCCATCCACCAGATGAAAGCCCTCCATCTTGGTACAGGCACTGTTCCTCATTCTCTCTACGGCGCCAGCGGTCTGGTAGACTCCCCAGTCGCTTTTCCCGGAGATAAAGCAGGACGGCACATCAATACTGCGGCCGGAGAAGGTTTGGAGCTCAGCGTTCAGTTTGGCATTCGCACCACGCCTATATCCATTCAAGCCTCCTTGGAATCCAGTCCTGCCGTACTCCGCCGCGTACACCTCCACATCTTCGTCGGTAAGCCATTTGCACGCTGCTATCTCTGCCGCGGAAGGCATATGCTCTGCCGCCGTCTCGCACATCCCCTTGTCCAGATCCATCACATAGTAAGTGGGCATCTTCGCCATTTCCTCGGCGGTGCGCGCCTTGAGGGGGAAAGGTCTGTTCTGCTTCCAGTCCGCGCTCTTGTAGTAGTAGTAGGCGCGGAAAAACGCGTGGAGTCCCTGAGGGCAATTTCGCATGTTATTGTCAGCGTCGCGGGTAGTGTAATAACGCTGGTAGTACTTCCGCGGGCGGGGCAGCGCCGCCAGTTGCTCGTCAACACTCGGACCCGGGGGGACCGCAACCTCGTGTCGACCGTCGTTGGCGCTGTTAAAAGGAAGTGCTGGCGGTCCGGCAAAAGGGGCACTCATCATCGCCACCGACCGAAACACGTCGGGCCGTATGAGTGAGCACCAAGCTGCCACAGGTGAGCCTGCATCGTGCCCGACTACAGCAGCTACGGACCGGTAGCCGAGGGCCGAGACCAGACCCAAGGCGTCTCTGACCATGTTGAGCGTGCTGAAGGCACTGAGGTCACCGTCGTAGTTCCCATCCCATCCTGTGGTGCGGCCATAGCCCCTCTGGTCGGGTGCAATCACGTGGTACCCCGCCGACGCGAGCGGTGGCATCACTTTCCTCCAACTGTACGCAAGCTCCGGGAAGCCGTGTAGCAGCAGGACGCACGAACGGTCCTTGCCTTCGAAGCCAGCCTCCAGCACATGCACTCGAAGACCGTTGTTATTGTCCACAAATCGGGAGCGGATCCCGGCGGGAATCGTCGTCTGGCCATAAGCGACACCCTGGTTGGCTGCATCAGCCTTGGTTGCGATGATGGCGCTCGCCAGGCTGGCGGCTAGGCCTTCGATATGTTGACGGCGAGTGGATGTACCCATGGCTTGGATTCTACCCCTGGTTCGGATTCTACCGCCACGCCGGGCAGTGCGCTAAAAGGTGGGTGATGGCATGATTGGGGTTGGTGCCTTTCCATTTAGACCATCACAAACCGAGAATGGCACGATCAGCTTCTCGCATCAAGTTGAGGCTTCAAGCTGCGGGATTCGGGGCGGGTTTTGTGTTCCTTGGCATGCTCCAGCTTTCGCGGGGGGGGCGCATCAGATGGATTGACTGGCGTCACTTGCCAGTGCTTTCGGGTGCAGAGATGATCGCCACGCAGGAAAGTAGGAGTCTTATCAACCTACTTTTGGCGCACTACCGCCACGGCGCCCGGATCGGCCGGCCCATCAGCATGGCTTTGCCGTCCGTTGTTCACTTCGCGGCCTATTGGAGCTTGCCTCTTGCTTCAACCCGCCAGGTCTGCTCGACGGCGTCGCCTCGGATTCCATACACGCATTCGTGGAGATTCATGGCCACGCAAATGTGATTGGGGATAATGCGAACGCGATCGCCCACGTTGAACCGGCGGCCGGCATTGCGAAGGTCGACGAAGCCGTGCTCCTCATTCATCTTGGTGAAAACGGCTTGGGGCGCGTCCATCACATGGCCAAAGCTCACCTCGCTACCGGCGGTCGGGCGATCGGAAGAAAAAGTCTTCGAGCCGCCATCCACGATCATCTGGCCGGCTTTCGCGGTGGATATGACGGTGACCATAATCGACGCTGCGCACTCGTCCAGCGTGCACGCCCCTGAAAGCACCGTATTCCGGTCGTTGAAGATATACGTGCCAGGCCGGACTTCGTTCATGCCCGGCAGCAGGTGGGAAAGGAACAATGTGGGCGTCGATCCTCCGCTTACGATCCGTGGTGTGAACCCGGCGCGCCGCAGATCGCCCAAGGTTTGTTCCAGGAGTTCCGCAACTTCGTTCAACGCCTGCCGACCTTCTTCATCCAGCGACTTGACCTGCCCGGGATAAAACGCGATGCCCTCGAAACGTAGGTTCGGTAATCGCGCGATCCCTCGGATCAAATCGAGCAACGACTCGCCAGGCGCCACGCCCACTCGTCCCAGCCCAACATCCACTTCCGCCAAGACCCCGATTTCGACGCCGTGCGCGCTCGCCGCACTTGAAAGTTGCTGGGCTACGAAGAGGCTATCGAGCGACATGGTAACCGCAGTTTGTTTGACAATCTTCATCAAGCGGTCGAGTTTCTGGGCGCCCACCGTTGGGTAGGCGATTAGAAGATCCTGCGGTTGGGCTAGCAACATAACTTCGGCCTCGCCCACCTTGGCGACGGTAAGACCAGCGGCGCCGAGGTCGATTTGTTGTCGGGCAAGCGCAGGGATCTTGTGGGTCTTAGTGTGCGGCCGGACGCGCAGGCCGTACTGCCGGCCGTAGTCGGCAAGCTTGCGGAGATTTCGCTCCATGATATCGAGGTCGATGAGGATCGCCGGCGTGTCCAGGTCGGATACACGGACCGCGGCAGGCGCTGTCATGGCCGGAATCGGAGGCCCAACTGTCCGGCTGGTCCCTTGTAATGAAGTTCGAGATCCTTGGGCTTGAACTTGCCGACCATCTGGAAATAGAGAAGGCCGGAGATACGTTCCGTTATCTCTTTTTCTGGCAGTACTTTATCTTTTAGAACCGTAAGTAAAGGATTGGGCTTATCAGAATGAACGCTCTCTACTTTGGTGTCTGTGCCGGATGTCTCGCTACTCCCCGAGCCAGTACCCATACCGAAGGGGCCCGCTATGCCGCTCCATTTGGGCCGGTTGCCGCCCATTCCGTTCTTGGCGCCTTGGGGCGTGAGAACGAGGGCCGTGTCTCCGGCAATCTGGCTGGGAGCGAAGGGCTGCGAGCGCTGGCCATCTTTGCTTGAAACCAAGAGAAAGTCGTCCAGGCTGACCTTTACGGGCTTGTCGCTAACCGGGCGGACCTGGATACGCACCACGACGATGTCGCCACCCAGATCCGAGCCAAGCTCTTGCCGGATCTCATCTTTGTCGATTATGGGGGTAGCAGTGATCTCTATGACATCGTTGGAGGTTTGCTCGATGGGGAGCTTCTTTTCGGCCGCTCCGAGCGCAGCGAGAGAAATGAGAAAGGTCAACCCGAATCGAAGAGACATATGTACTCCCAAAAGCATTATACGGCAAAGGTTTCCAATACATCCTGCCGCCGAGGAAGGTCTTGTGCCTAAAACCTAAAGCCGTCTCGTACTAGTGCCGATGTAATTCATGGTGTCGTCTATGAATCGGTTTTGCCTCCCAGGACTTTTAATGTTGACCGGACTCTGCATGAACGCGCAGACGTCGAGTACGATCACGATTTCCACCCTGCCCAGTGGAGCTCGGTTTATGGTGGACGGGCAGGTGTACACGCAAGCGGCTATCCTCAATTGGCCGACCGGAAGCACACACATCGTGGCCTTTCTCACCGATCCGCTCGCGCCCGACCAGACCACAAATACGAGCGTTCAGACGGCGATCGGAGGTGGCACTCAGTACGTATTTCAGAATTGGACGGACAATTTAGGTTTGCTGATACCCAATGGTAATCCTGTCCAAACCGTCACTGCCAATCCAGGGCTCACCACACTCACAGCGAGTGTGCAGGTAAGTTACCGCGTGCTTTTAAATCTTTTTAGTCCTTGGGACGCAGCCGCGCCGGCACTTTGCGGAGCTCCTGGGGCTATTCCTCCAAGTACGTTGCGGCCGGGCGTAGTCTACGTGAATAGCGTATGTTACTGGGATTCGGCAGTTCTGTTTATTCCTGCCAATGAGGCGCTCAAGTTGAATGCGTTTCCGTATCCTGGGTTCGTTTTTGTAGGTTGGGCGACGAACTTGACAGCGCCCGCGATTTACCTGACAAGCCTAACAGTGACGGCTCCAATGACTATTGCGCCTCAGTTTGCCCCAGGCAAGCGCGTTCACTTCCTGACGAATCCCCTGGGGTTGAATGTTCTCATTGATCATACTGCCTTGCCCACGCGAACGAGCACGGATGTGACCGGGCCATGTCCACTCAACGCACAGGAACCCGTTTCGACCCCCGCCGGGATTCCACCGCTATGTTTTGGCGACGTTGATCTTCTGCCGGGCTCCACTCATGTGATCAGCGGCGTTTTTCCTCAAATAGACAACTATGGAAACTATTGGGTCTTCGAATCATGGAGTAATGGCATGGGCCGCAACGCACTTTACACCGTGGATAACAATACTGCAACTCCGGATACCCTGACCGGCACCTTTATGCCGGGCGCGCATGTAGGCTTTTTGACCCAACCCACAGGACTAAAGTTAACCATTGACGGCACTCCGAATTGGCCACCCGATTACGATTTCATCTGGGGTCTGGGTGAAACCCACACGGTAACCGCCACCCCGACTCAAACGGACGCCAAGGGACGCAAATACACGTTCCAAAGCTGGTCTAACGCCGGCGCCGCGACGCAAACTGTCAAGGTAGATCAATCGGCAGTCAGCAACGGCCTTTTGATGATCGCTTCGTATAGCGAGTTAAGCCGAGTCGTCGTTACGAGCGCACCCACGGGAGTGACTGTGCAGGTGGATGGCACCAGCTGCCAGACCCCCTGCAATATCGACCGGGCCAGCGGCACACAAGTGCACGTTACCGCGCAGACCCAGATTGGAATGGGGCCCGCTGCCCGGCTGGATTTCGGATCCTGGTCGGATGGAGGCGCATCTGACCACATGTTTACGGTGAGTGCCGACTACGCAGTTCTCACGGCCAGCTACACTACTTCGTACCAGTTGAGTGCCACTTCGCAGCCAGCCAATGGCATTAGTTTCCAGTTCTCGCCGGCGTCTAGCGATATGTTCTACGCGAATGGAACTCAAGTCACGGTAACTGCTACTCCGAACAACGGCTTCAAATTCAGCCGTTGGAATGGGGATTTGAACGGATCGTACCCCTCGGGAATGGTGACAATGTCTTCGCCCCGAAATGTGATCGCGATGACGACCTCGGTTCCCTACATTGCTCCGGTGGGTGTTAGCAACGCGGCCGGCACCACTCCCGGTTCGACGGTGAGTCCGGGATCGCTCATTTCCATCACTGGACAGAGTCTTTCGCCCCAGACGGATGTAGGGCCGGTAAATCCTCTGGCCCAGGCCATTGATGGTGTGACAGTAACCGTCAACGATTACATTTTGCCGCTGCTCTACGTATCGCCTCAGCAGATCAATGCGCAAGTGCCGTTTGAACTATCGGATGGCAATTACACACTAGTGGTCCACTCGCCCGGCCAACCCGATGTATCGGCGACTTTCACAGTCGCGCGAAACTCGCCCGGCTTGTTCGGCCAGAGCCTGAATTCTCAAACGTACGCCATCGCTCTTCATGCGGATGGCTCCGTGATTACGCCGGACAGTCCGGCGCAAGGCGGAGAAACGATCTCATTGCTTGGCACTGGATTCGGACCTTATTCGGCCCCAGTGGTCGACGGGTTCTTCCCTCCGGCCCCACCTCCCGGCCTCACGGATTCAGTGAGCATCAGTCTCGGCAACCAGAACCCAACGCCCACCTGGTCCGGCGCCGCTCCCGGATACACAGGTGTTGCGATGACTACTTTTCAAGTTCCCCCTACCATGGCGGGCAGCGGAATGGTGCAGTTGACTGTGAGTGTCAATAGCGCCAACAGCAATACGGTGATGTTGCCGGTGCAGTAGACGGGCGGTTATCCCAGCGGCTTTCTAAACCGCCCGGACGTTCAAATCGTCCGGGAATTCAAACCGAGAAGTGGGGAAGCGTCCCCAGGATGAGCGCGATCAAGTTCCAAGCTATCACTAGCGCAAACATGACGTTGATTCGCGAGAGCAAGCGCTGGCGTCCCATGCGCCAACAATAAATACCCAACACTACTGCCAGCAGCTTAACTCCGATCAAGCTGCCGATCGGGTTGTGGCCTAGATTCAACGCCATCCGGACCAGCGGATTAGCCTCCTT
Organism: Bryobacteraceae bacterium; assembly: GCA_035569875.1. GTDB lineage: Bacteria > Acidobacteriota > Terriglobia > Bryobacterales > Bryobacteraceae > Palsa-89. The sequence goes on along the minus strand of DATMMD010000146.1, from coordinate 48,049 downwards.
GACCCCATTTACCAGGAAGGCAATGGTCGTCAAGAGATCCAAGACTTGCAGGTAGGAATAGTGCAGGAGAAGTTGATTCAATGCGATTGCCTCATGGGTCCAAATGCGGTGTGGTCCTCAGTCATTCGCCTTAACTAGGGTATTAGACAAAACCTGAGACGGAAAGGTTACCAAAGTCCCGGTACCTAAGGCATTCACCTTAGTACGACACCGTGGACGGTACCGTTTCAGAGATCGAAACTACGCCGCGCTGCTGGATCAGTTTCAACTCTTCAAGAATACTGGTTCTAGGGTGAACACCCGATTGGTCCTTTGTGGGCTTACTGTTAGATTCAGGTTGGATGCTGAGAAAGCTGACAGCGATAGGTGTGTTCGTGCTGGCGCTGGCGCCGTCAGCATACCTCGCATGGACGCTGCGAGCCATGCCGCATTTGGGTTTCTATCACGATGACGCCATCTACTGGGTGTCCGCCAAGAGCTTAGCCGCCGGAGACGGGTATCGCATTTCGAGTCTGCCAAATCAACCGTATCAAACGAAGTACCCTCCGCTCTATGCAATGCTGCTGGCAGGAATCTGGCGCGTCAATCCCAATTTTCCATCGAATCTGCCCTTGGCCACGCTGTTCGCATGGGTCTTACTCCCCATCTACCTGTTCACAGTCTGGATCTTTCTCCGCCAATTTGAATTCGACTGGCGAGTGCAGTGTGTGCTGTTACTCACGGCGGGTTTGAGTCCCGTGGCGGCCGTATTCAGTTTTTCGTTGATGCCCGAGCTGCTGTTTACAGCGTTCCTGCTGGGAACTGTAATGCTGGCGGAACGAGCGTCAGACCGCAACGCGACGTGGTGGCTTCCCGCGCTAGCTGGTATCGGCGGGGCGTTGGCTTACTTGACAAAGTCCTCCGCCGCTCCGCTTCTGATCACCGTGCCTTTGTGCTTCGCTTTGCGAAAGCAGTTCACCAAGGCGGCGCTGTACATCGCAACAATGTTGCCCGCCATGGTTGGTTGGCAATGGTGGGTCTCCGGGCATCTTTCGCGATCATGGGATCTGGTTACGCTCTACTACACCAACTATCTCGGATATCAGATGTACGACGTACCTCTGCGCGACCTGCCGCTGGTGGTTTGGCACAACCTAGACGCGTTCATGATGGGGGCAGGCAAACTGCTGACCTTCGACGTTCCTTACGGGTCGAAACATTTGGAGCGGGTAGTGACTGTCGCTGCCATCGCCGGCTGCGTGCGCTTAGCGTTGAAAACCCGCAAGCTGCAGTATCCTATAACCGCACTGGGATATTCTCTAGCGTTGCTAGTTTGGCATTACACGCCTGATCAGCGTTTCGTATTTCCGCTTTATCCGTTGTTGCTGGCCGGACTGTGGACGGAACTGGAGAATGTCTACCAGACCCTCCGCCGCTCCTGGCGAAGACCGGCGTTCGCCGATCGAGCGGCCGCGTTAGCAGTGGGCGGGGCATTGGCTGCGTTGGCGATATTTATGGCATTCACAACCACTTATGGCTTGTTCGGATTCCTGCCCGGCTTGTTTGCCTCCTATCGCTCAGATTTTGTCACGCGACGACCGGCCTATGAATGGATCGCGCGCAACGCGCCACCGGAAGCGAACGTGTTTGCCTACGACGATCCGCTTTTGTACCTTTATTCGGGCAGGAGATCGTGCAACCTTCCGATACCGTCGAAATTCTTTTATCATCACGACGAGGCTGGGCTCGACAAACTTCTGTTCTCAGTTCCGGATTTCGCGGCCGAGCAGCAGCTCGACTATGTGGTGATAGCGCGGGATGACTTTTACCGTGACCTACACGAACGCGGCGCCCGGCGTTTAAGGCAAATAGTGGAGTCGAACAGCGCGTTTGAGCAGTTGTACAAAAACCCCGACGTTGTGAATCCCGACGTTGCTATCTATCGTTTCAACGGCCGCGGCCCCGTCAACGGCGCTATCAGGCTACCGGCGAGCCCCGGCTCCGGTCTTTAGCGTAAAATCACAGTCAAATGCCGTTGCTCTCCCTGTTGGTGTTCTTAGCCTGTTCTTTTTGCCTGTTCGCTCAAAAAAAGCCGATCACTCTGGAGACTATCGCTCAGTTTGACCGGGGTGGTGGACGGGCCGGAGGCGGTACGCCGGTTTGGTCGCCGGACGGAAAGTATTTCGCGTATATCCGAGGCAGCCAGGTAATGCTTTACGATGTCGCCGCCAAGCGCGAGAAAGAACTGCTGTCGCTCGAGCCGCTCCAGAAAGCCGCGATCCCAATCCCAGAGGCCCAGCGTTTCGATTGGCAAAACCGGCGGGTTAGTGAAGATAGCTTGCAATGGTCGGAGTCCGGTAAGGAGCTGTTGCTTAGCGTACGCGGCGATCTGTTTCTATTGACACTCGATTCCGGGAAGTGGGACCAACTGACCGCTACCGCCGAGCCGGAGCACGATCCCAAGCTATCGCCGGATGGAGCGCGCGTAGCTTTTCGCAGGAGTCACGACCTTTACAACATGGACCTTGCCTCGCGGCAGGTAACGCGTCTTACCGAAGACGGAAATCCGACGCTGCTGAACGGAGAGCTGGATTGGGTCTATCCGGAGGAGCTGGACCTGGGCACTGCGTACTGGTGGTCGCCTGATTCCAAGCACATCGCCTATCTTCAACTCGACACCGCGCGCGAAATGATTTATCCGCAAGTGGCCCTCACGGGGGTGCGTGCGATTGCGGAGCCGGAACGCTATCCTCAAGCCGGAACTGCGAACGCGGATGTGCATATCGGCATAATATCTGCCGGAGGTGGAAACACCCGGTGGATGGACTTAGGCGATACGCGGGGCTACCTGATCGCCCGCGTGTATTGGACGCCGGACTCCTCCAAGCTGGCCATCGAACGTTTCACGCGCGTGCAGAACGAACTGGATCTTACTCTTGCGGATGCTTCCACGGGAGCAGCGAAATCGATTCTGCACGAGAGCGATCCTTACTGGATCAACCACAACGATCTATTCCATTTCCTCAACGATGGGCGATTTATTTGGGGAAGCGAGCGCGATGGCTTCCAGCATCTCTACCTTTATGGGCTGGACGGAAAGCAGCACAAGCGGATAACGGAAGGCAACTGGGAGGTGACTAATCTGGCTGGCGTCGACGAGGCGCGTCAGATGCTGTACTTCGTGTCGAGCGAAGCTAGTCCTCTGGAGCGGCAGCTTTATTCGATCAAGCTCAACGGCAAGGACCGGAAACGCATCAGTCAGGGAGCGGGAACACATGGCATTTCCATGAGCCCAAGCACTGAATATTACCTGGATACGTTCTCGAACATTACGCAGCCGTCCCGTCGAACGGTGAATACCAAGGATGGAGCGGAATGGTCGGTTTACCGCGAAATGGATCGCCGGCTGACCGATGAGTATGAGGTCCTGCCTACCGAGATCGTCACTTTCAAAGGCTCGCAGGGCACGCTTTTCTACGCTCGGCTCATCAAGCCCGCCAATTTTCGGTCCGGCGAAAAATATCCCGCCATCGTGATGGTATACGGCGGTCCGGGAGCGCAGAGCGTTCGCAACTCCTGGTCAGGCGCAACCTGGGATCAAGCCCTGGCGCAGCGTGGTTTTGTGATCTGGCAGATGGACAATCGCGGATCGACGGGCCGCGGCCACGCCTTCGAATCGCCCATTTATCACCGGATGGGTAAGACCGAGCTGACTGATCAGTTGGAAGGAATTCGCTATCTGGTGGGGCAGGGGTTTGTCGATCCGGCGCGCATCGGAATTTATGGCTGGAGCTACGGGGGCTACATGACCCTTTACTCGTTGCTGAACGCGCCGGATGTATTTCGAGCCGGAATCGCTGGGGCTCCGGTGACTAATTGGCGCAACTATGACACCATCTATACGGAGCGCTATTTGGGACTTCCCTCCGAGGATGCGGAAGGGTATCGGGCCAGCTCAGCGGTGGAATATGCCGACAAACTCAAAGCCAAGCTGCTGATGGTCCATAACATCGAGGATGACAATGTTCTTTTCCAAAACTCGATGCAAATGGCGGATGCATTTGAACGATCCGGCAAGCTTTTCGATATGGTGGTCTATCCCCAGAAGACCCACGGAGTCACAGGAGAATTGCGCAAGCAACTACTCGAGAAGACGACCGACTTCTTCGAGAAAAATCTAAAGTAGCGCGAAACGTGTTACCGGTGTCCGCCGCCGCCCCCGCCACCCATGTGGGCGCCCCCGCCCATGGCACCACCGCCACCCATTGCACCGCCGCCCATCGATCCCCCGCCGCCACCGACCGACCCGCCGCCGCGGCTAACCGCTGCATTACCGCCGCCGCTCAATCCACCTCCACCCACTCCGGCCGAAGGAGCCGAATAACCGCGAGTGGCAGGACTCCCGGAACCCCACCGGCTGCCCGTATACGGACTGAAGGAGACAGCTCGACCGATCGAGCCACCGTAGCCGCCGTAACCGTAACCGCCGTATCCGTAGTAGTAAGGCGAGCCGAAGACTGAGTAGGGGCTGTAGAAACCCCATCCAAAGGGGCTGTACGCCATCCCGCCGTACGGCACGTAAGTGAACATTCCGAACATCGGATTATATTGCCACGGGGTGTATGAACCGCCGGATGATGAGTTGCGCAAAGTCGACGCCGACGAAGCGTTGGCTTTCGCTAGGTAACTGGATCGCTGGCTACTCCAGAGATACAGATCGTCCACGGCTTTCTTATCGAAGTTTTCCGCCATCAGGACGCCATTTAGCGCGGTTTCCTTGCCGGATCTCAATGTGACCTGGCCGGAGTCGCCCTTTACGATCGCCTCTCCGTCGTATACTTGGAACAGCGCTGGTTCGGTATCCACGCGATACAGACCGTGCTTTACAAGCAGCATCGTATTGCCCTTGTAGAGCAGCATGACCGCGTTGTCTTTGGCGTCGTTCTTCTGGACTTCATCGCATTCCACCATAACCGAGCCGCTGAGAACCTCTACGCGCGTATCAGTCAGCTTGTTCGAGACCATCTGAATGGAGCTGTTTTCGGCCATTCGCAGGAAGACGCCAGGCGTTAGCAGAATCTCGGCTCTTCCGTCCTCGGTACGGAATTTCTGGTTCTCCTTGATGTCCGGAAATTGCCCGAACTTCGGCTGAATGGGCTGCTCCTCCAGATAAGCACGTCCGTCCACCGACTGAACGACGCCGGAATGAGCGGAAATCATGTACTGGGCGAACGCAGACCCCGAAAGTAAAACACCAATCCCAAGGCTCGCAGCGAGAAGGCGCATAAAAAACTCCTGTCTGTATCGTGCTCTTTTTTTATTCGTATGTCAACCCCGGCCAGTCACGTAAGTTGCGCGCTTTTCAAGGACATAGCCAGCCACTGGATCGAACTTCCGCTTGCCGGTCAGACGGACCATAAGGGACAACAGCGCGCCTTTACGAAGGTCATCCAAGTCCAGACTGAGAAGCTCGATGACGCGCTCGGCCGCCTGTCGCACCTCGCCACTTCGTCCGGCTCGAATTACGGTCTCTACATGATCCTGTACTAACTCGCGGGCCTGAAAATTCCCGGTGGTCTCTTGGAGGATGGCCTCGATTTCCCGATTGAGTATCGCCCGGTCGACGAGCCCGGCATCATTCAAAATTCCCATACTCTTGCTACGATACTCGTTAGATCAGTCGCGTTCCGAAACCATGCGGAAAACTTCAGCTCTTATTGTAGTCTGCCTAACGTGCCTATGCTCGTCGCAAATCGCCGCTCCTCCCAAGCCAAGCATTAGCGGCGAACTGCAAGCTGCCATCGATCTTGTTCGAGCTGCCCCGCTGCGCGGAGATCTCTCGTTCCTAGCTTCCGACTTGCTCGAAGGACGCGACACGCCCTCGCGCGGGCTGGATATTGCCGCCGAGTACATCGCTGCTCAGTTTCGAAGCGCCGGTCTTGAACCCGGCGGCGACGATGGCTACTACCAGTCCGCTCGTATGGCGGTCAGCGAACCGAATCCGGAGGGGATCGAATTGAAGTTTTCCCGGCCGGAAGCGAGCTTCACCGCTGATCCGAAAGATCTTCAGAGCGACGCGTCGGCGGCCCTGGATATTTCGCGCGAGCCGGTATTCAAGCTCGACGTAAACGATAGCGCGTTGGTGGGGGGCTTCACGGCGGGACAGGTGGAGGGGAAGGTGGTCGTTACGGAATTCGCGCGCGGCGGAGGGGCCAACATACGATCCGCCTTAGGGAAACTGCGCGAGGCGAAACCGGCCGCGATTGTGACCATTGACCGCAGGACCAGCAATGATCAGCAACCAGGAAAGCGGTTGATTGATCCCGAAATGCCGTCGGGTCGTGCGCCACGCATCCGGCTGGCCGGACCAGATGCGGCCCGGTTTTATGCTGTGCTCAAGGCCGGACCCACAGATGCGTTCGGATCTATTCATGTGGCGCAGCCGCGCCAGACGCCGGTATCGCTGCACAACGTGATCGGCATTTTGCGAGGTTCCGACCCGGCGCTGAAAAATACCTGCATACTTTTGACGGCGCACTACGATCACCTCGGCCGATTGGCGGACGGACCAGGCGATCGCATTTATAATGGCGCCAATGACGACGGCAGCGGCACTGTTTCGGTGATCGAGGTAGCTCGCGCGTTGGCGACGTTGCATCCACATCCGCGGCGCAGCATCGTCTTCATGACCTTTTTCGGCGAAGAAGAGGGCTTGGTTGGATCGCATTACTATGCGCGTCATCCGGCTTGGCCGCTGGACAAGACTATCGCGCAATTGAACCTCGAACAGGTGGGGCGGACCGATTCGAGCGAGGGCCCTCAAATTTCGAATGCCACACTAACGGGATTCGACTACTCCGATCTCTCTGGTTATTTGTCGAAAGCCGGTGAGCTAACCGGGATCAAGCTGTATAAACATCCGCACAACAGCGATGCGTATTTTCGGGCCAGCGACAACCTGTCATTGGCGGAGGCCGGTGTGCCGGCTCACACGCTCGCGGTTTCGTTTGAATTTCCGGATTATCATGGCCTGGGTGACGAATGGCAGAAGATCGACTACGACAACATGGCCAAAGTGGACCGCATGATCGCGCTGGCGCTGGTGACGGTCGCCAACTCTGACGAGCCGGTGCATTGGAACGAGAAAAATTCGAAAGCCGAGCCTTTCATCAAGGCTGGGAAGGAACGCCGTCCATAGGGGTTCGCCCGGAAGTAGCGTTCTTTAGGCCGGTCGCTCAATGCGTCATCGCGTACACCACATAGTTCACGCCTAGGCGGATCGCCAGGTTGGCAAATTTCTCCGGATAGCCCGGATCGTCGGCAAACTCCCAGGCGTCGCCCACGTCCGAGTTATACGAGATCGCGACCATGATGCGGCCTTTGTCGTCGTAGATTCCGCGCCAGTGCGCTCCCACGCCCCCGTTGGAGCAGGCCTTGCAACCTGCGCCCAAATGTTCGGCGCCGGGTATTTGGAAACGATCGTTTAGATCGAAGACAGTGTGAAAGATCGCATCGTTATCAGGGATGTCCACGATGGGCCGGTCGGGAAAGACAAAGCGAATACGCTTCTCGAACATTTGCCACTCGGAGTTTCCATGGAAATCGTCAGCCATGAAGAAGCCGCCGCGCAGCAGGTAGTCCCGCAGTATTTTCGCTTCGGACTCCGTAAGTCCCCACTCGCCCACCTGGACCGCATACAGCCAGGGCCAGTTGTAAACGTCGTCGCCTTCTTCGACATTAATAGGTTGCTCTACCGATCGGACATGAATGCGGCTGAGGCGCCGGAGCGCCAGAGAGAAGTGGCGGTCGGCACGTGGGTAATCTTGTGTCCACAATGACAGTCCCAGACGGAAGTCCCCATCGAAACGCCCCCGGTATCCGTCGTTGGGACCGCCCGGGAACATCAGACGCGCGAAGGCCCACTCGCCTTTTTGCTGCCAGTCGGTAGGTAGCTCGAAGGCCCGGTATTCCACGCCTTGCAGTTGATAGAACGGCCGCTGGAACGCGTACAACGCGCACAGGAAGGTCAGCGCGCATCCGACTCCGCACAGGGTCTGCCGGCCAGTCATTCGTCCACCTACTTCCCGAGAATATCATCTGCGAGCCGGGCAAACGAAAGACGCGCCATCATCGCCTGCGGTTTCCCGGTTGCCCGTCCTGTCCCATGACTCCACCTGTTAAGCCGCACCCTGTAAACTTAGACTTAATGTCCGATCACAAGCTTCAACTAGTGCCACTCGGGGGACTCGGCGAGTTCGGCATGAACTCAATGGCCATCCGCTATGGCGACGACATCATCGTAGTGGATGCAGGCATGATGTTCCCGGACGCGGAACTGCTGGGCGTGGACATCGTCACTCCAGATTTCGCGTATCTGCACAAAAATCGCGAGCATTTTCGCGCGCTGATATTGACGCATGGCCACGAAGATCACATTGGAGCGGTGCCGTTTCTACTTAGCGATTTGAATGTGCCGGTGTATGGAACGGCGTTCACGCTGGCGCTAGTGGAACGACGGCTGGAGGAACACGAGTCGGTCGAGAATGTCCAGTTCAACAAGGTGAAGCCCGGCGAAAAAGTGCAAATAGGGCCGTTCGTGATCGAATTCATCCATGTCACCCATTCGATTGTGAGCGCAATGGCGCTGGCCATCACGACGCCACTGGGCGTAATCATCCATACCGGCGACTTCAAGGTGGATCCCACGCCCACCGACAACGAGCTCTTCGACCTTCACACTCTAGCTGAATATGGGAAGCGCGGCGTTCTGCTGCTGATGTCGGATTCCACGAATGTCGATCGCCCCGGCTACACGGAGAGCGAAAGAGCGGTGCGGCCTCGCATGGAGGAAATCTTTTATCGCGCCGAGCGCCGGCTGGTGATCTCGTGCTTCAGCTCTTCGATACACCGGCTGCAACTGATCATCGAGCTGGCCGGCGAGTACGGACGCAAGGTGGCCTTTCTCGGACGAAGCATGAACAATGTCACCGAGATCGCGCACACCTTGGGTTTGCTAGAGCTACCCGATGGCATCCTGCTGCGGCCACAGGATATCGCGCAGACCGATCCGGCCAAATTAGTGGTGGTGGCGTCGGGCACCCAGGGCGAGCCAATGTCTGCGCTGTCGCGCATCGCCGTGGATAATCACAAGAACATCTCGGTGGAGCGCGGGGATACGGTGGTACTGAGCGCTCGCATCATTCCCGGCAATGAGAAAGGCATTTACCGGATGATTAACCACTTCGCTAAACGCGGCGCTGACGTGATTTACGGCTCCATGAATCCGCCCGTGCATGTTTCCGGACATGGCAGCGCCGAGGAGCTGAAGCTGGTATTGAATCTGGTGCGGCCTCGCTACTTCCTTCCGGTTCACGGCGAATACCGGCAGCTTGCCAAGCACGCGTCGCTCGCCCAGCATCTGAGGGGCGCTGGTCTGGAAGAGACGTTCGTGATGGAGACCGGCGAGACATTGGAGATAGATCGTCATGGGGCGCGCAGAGGCGAAAAGGTCGCCGTGGGCCGAGTATGCATTGACTCGGGCACCGTCGACGAAGTGGTGGAGGATATTGTTATTCGCGACCGCCGTCATTTATCCGAAGACGGTTTCGTGCTCCCAATCATCGCTATCAACAAGCATTCCGGCAAGAACGAGACGCTGCCTGAGATCGTCAGCCGCGGATTTATGTCGTTTGAAGACGGCTCGGATCTTCTGCAACAAGCGCGGCAAGTGGTGGCGCGGACGCTTGAATCGTCGAGCGAAGAAGAGCGCACTGATTGGGGCGTTATGCAGGAAAAAATCCGCGGGGACTTGAAGCGTTTTCTCAATAAGCAGACCTCTCGCCGGCCGCTGATCATGCCGGTGATTCTCGAAGTCTGAATGGATTCGTATTTAGTCGACGCCTCGGGCTTTCGTGGGAAGGCCGAAAAGGTGTTGGTTCCGGCCGATGAGCCGGAGTTGATTAGAATTCTTGCCGGCGCCGCCAGCGACTCGATTCCTGTGACGATTTCCGGCGGGAGAACCGGGCTGACGGGCGGGAGTGTCGCGCAAGGTGGCTGGGTGGTCTCACTCGAAAAATTTCAGCGGCTGGAAATCGAAAAGGGCCGCGCGATAGTTGGGGCGGGAGTTTCGCTTGAAGCCGTGCAGACGGCAGCGCGTGCGACCCGGCAGTTCTACGCGCCCGATCCTACCGAGCGTACGGCCAGCGTCGGCGGCAACATCGCGACCAATGCTAGCGGCTCGCGCAGTTTCCGTTATGGAAGTACGCGCCGGCACGTACTGAGGTTGCGAGTGATTCTGGCGGATGGCCGCATCCTTCAGGTGGCGCGCGGCGATAAAGTAGACTTTCCGGTTCCCGAGATCCCGCTACCGAATACCACCAAGTACACGGCCGGCTACGCGCTGGCTCCCGACATGGATTGGATCGACCTTTTTACCGGGAGCGAAGGAACGCTCGGTATTGTGACCGAAGCGGACCTGCAACTGCTGCCTGAACCGGCGGACATACTGGCGGGTGTGGTGTTTTTTGCGAGCGATGACGCTGCGCTCGCCGTAGTCGAGGCTTGGCGTAGCCTGTCCGGCCTGCGGATGATTGAATACTTCGACCGTAACTCGCTGGCGCTTTTGCGTGAGCGCTACTCTGAGATCCCGCCGGATGCCGGGGCAGCGCTGTTGATCGAACAGGAAAGCGGCGATGTCGATTTCTGGGCCGAGCATGTGCCCGAAGACAGTTGGTTCGCCGCCAGCGATCAGGATCGCGAACGCTTCCGGCGCTTTCGTCACGCGTTGCCCGAGATCGTCAACGACACGGTGCGGCGACGCGGCTATCTAAAAGTCAATTCCGATTATGCCGTCCCGCTGGATCGCAACCTCGAAATGTTGGCGCATTACCATCTCTGTTTGCAGAAGCTTTCGCTCGATTACGTCATCTTTGGCCACATCGGGGACGCGCACGTGCACGTTAACATCCTGCCGAAGTCTGAAGCTGAATTCAAAGCCGGCCAGGACCTTATGCTGGAATTCGCGCGTCACGCGGTTGAGCTGGGTGGAACCGTCTCGGCCGAACACGGCTTGGGCAAGCGCAAGGCGCACCTTTTAGCTCTCCAGTACACGCCGGGTCAAATCGAGGCCATGAAGGAAGTCAAACGGCATCTCGATCCAAACTGGCTTCTCAACCGCGGAAATATCTTTCCGTAACGCCGCGGCCCCGCCGAATGGCGCGCCTCAGCGGTAGAATGCGGAGTGAGCATGACGGAACTCTTTGCGTGGCTGCAAGCTGGATCTGCACCTCAGCAGGATGCGTTGGCGCGACTTTTGCATCAGCCGGAGATCACGCCCTGGATGATTGCGACGGCTATAGGCATCGCTTTCGTTTTGGGCGCTGCTCACGCGCTGACCCCGGGGCACGGTAAAACGATTGTGGCTGCCTACCTGGTGGGATCGCGCGGAACGCTCAAGCACGCCGCCTTCTTGGGCGCCATGGTCACCTTCACGCACACCGTGAGCGTGTTTCTGCTCGGGATGGCGACGCTGTTCCTCTTTCAATATGTGGTTCCCGAGAACATCACTCGCGTTCTAGGCGCTATCTCGGGTATGTCGATTGTTGCGATCGGCGCCTGGATGCTGTATAAACGTCTGCGTCGAACCAGCCACGCGCACTCCCACGATCATCATCATCACGACCATCATCATCACAGCCATGCGCACGATCATGATCATCCCCACGATCATGATCATCCGCGCGCTCACCCGCATCATGATCACGTTCACACGCACACGCCCGCGCCGCATGGCCATTCGCATATGCCGGACGAAGTGTCCTGGTCCGGACTGGCCGCTTTGGGCGCGAGCGGTGGCTTGGTGCCCTGTGAGTCAGCGCTGGTCTTATTGTTGAGCGCGATCGCGTTACGCCGCGTTGGCCTCGGCTTGGTGCTACTGGTCTCATTCAGCCTCGGTCTCGCGATTGTGCTGATGGGAATCGGCGTGCTCGTAATCTACGCGAAGAACTTGCTGCCGGAAAGCAAGAGGACCGGGGGAAGTCTGTTCTTTCGCTGGATGCCTATCGCTTCCGCCTCAGTAGTGTTGATTCTCGGACTGTTGATGACGGGCGTTTCGCTGGGATGGATCCAGCCCAAGTGGATCGCAGGTTAGATAACCTTGCGGACACACACAGTTTTCACTGCGTAACCATCTCATTCTAACGTTCGGCCGCAGCGGAAGCAAGTGCCCTAGGACTGAATAATTTGCAATGTAACCCGGTTCACGGCGAAGGTGACACCCATTTCTTTGGGCCCCGGAACGACTGCATTATCAAAAGGTTGTGAAGCCACTCTAAACAAACCACCCTTTATTACCAACGGTACTCCATTTGCTATTACCTTTTGCTTGAACCAAGCTCACCGAGCCGAGCTCTAGGATTCATTTAACAAGGACCGCGTCCTGATGTCTTTACCTGTTTCGTCGCAGCAAGCTGCTTGGCGGGATCGCTTCGCGGCTCTGCGAAATGTTCCTCCGGTATTAAAACTCGTTTGGGATGCGGCCCCGCGCGTAGTTGCCGGTGGACTCGCCTTGCGTGTCGCAAGCGCGCTAATCCCCCTGGCCGTGCTCGCAGTCTCGAAATGGATTATCAATATTGTCGTTGCGCAAGTAAAGCATCCCGGTCCGCTGCCCCACGAGATATGGATTCTGCTGGCCGTCGAATTCCTGCTGGCCGCCCTCAACAACCTTCTCGGCCGCGCCATCGACTACACCGACGCCCGCCTGGCGGACGAGTTTACGCGCGAGGTCAGTCTCCGAGTGATGAATCATGCCGCGGCGCTCGACCTTGCATCTTTCGAAGACCCCGCGTTTCACGACAAGCTGGAGCGCGCCCGCCTGCAGGCGACCGATCGTATCGGAATGCTCAATTCCATGGGCCGGCTGGTGTTGCAGTCCATTACGTTGGTATCGCTGTCGATCGGAGTGATTGTCTACTCACCGTGGCTGTTCGCTCTGCTGGTTCTTTGTGTTGTGCCTGCTTTCGCCGGCGAGAGCCACTTCGCTTTTGTAGGCTACTCTCTGGCTCACAGTCTGACACCCATCCGCCGCGAGCTGGACTACTTGCGAATCCTCGGCAGCAGTAAGGAGAGCGCCAAGGAAGTGAAGATGTTCGCGCTCGGAGGTTATCTTCACGATCGCTATGCGGTTCTCACCGACGGAATCATTCAAAAGAACCGGCACTTGACGCGACGCCGGTTGTGGTGGGGCTCCGCCCTGGCGATTGTCGGGTCGGTTGGCTACTACGGCAGTTACGCGTACTTGGTGTGGCAAGCACTGCTGGGCAAAATCGATCTAGGGACACTTACCTTCCTTACCGGCGCTATCGCGGGGGCAGCCACCCAATTGCAGGGTGTTTTCTCGCTGTTTTCGAGTATCTCGGATCAGGCGCTGTTCTTGTCCGATTTGGTGACGTTTCTTTCGGTTCAGCCAGGCATCCGCTCGAAGCCCAATGCGGTCCTAGCCCCGCGTCAAATCCGCGATGGATTCGAGTTTCGCGATGTCTGCTTTCACTATCCGGGGTCCGATCGCCTGGTGCTTAAGAACCTTAATTTCCGCATGTCGCCGGGCGAACATATTGCGCTAGTCGGTGAGAATGGACAAGGCAAGACGACGCTGGTGAAGCTGCTTGCCCGCCTGTACGACCCAACCGGGGGTGTGATTCTGCTGGATGGCGTCGACCTGCGCGATTACAGCGTGGAGGCGCTCCACAAGGAGATCGGCGTCATTTTCCAGGATTTTGTGCGTTACGATCTGACCGCGCGACTGAACATCGGAGTAGGACGGATCACGCAAGCTACCCATGATGACGCTCTTTGGAATGCCGCCCGCAAGAGCCGGGCCGATCGCCTGCTAGCGCGTTTTCCGGGTGGCCTCGATCAGATGCTGGGACGCCGCTTCGAAGGTGGCGTGGATTTGTCAGGCGGCGAGTGGCAGAAGTTTGCATTGGCGCGCGCGTATTTGCGCAACGCTCAGGTCTTGATTCTGGACGAGCCGACCGCTGCGCTAGATGCGGTCGCTGAATCCGAAGTGTTTGCCCGATTTGCCGATCTGGCCCGAGGCAAGATGGCGATTCTGATTTCGCACCGCTTCTCCACCGTGCGTAAGTCACATCGCATCGTGGTGCTGGAAGACGGTCAGATTCGCGAACAGGGCACGCACGACGAACTAGTGGCAACGGGCGGGGAATACGCCAAGCTTTTTGAACTTCAGGCGGCGAACTACAAATGAGCAGTCCAAGCATCGCGATCGAGTCGAATCCGGGCGTGACATTTCCGCCGCTCACCGGTCCGCGGAGCGTCCGGGCGCTCCTCAACGAATGCATGCGGCAACTGCGTACGCGCGTTCACGGTTTGCATACTGAAAAAGGAGAACGCTCCGCGGTGGACGTGTGGGTTTTGGACAACCACGCGTTCGTACAGTTTCAGATCCGGGAGATAGGCCGCTCTTTACCGCCCTCCTACTTGCGCAAGCTCTCAAAACTGGAAGAAGGACCGTTCTCCGGCGAATTGCGTATCCACAGGCTCGCGGCCGATCTGGTGGGCGGTTCAACCGGCACAATCGATTCACTAACGATTGGGACTTTCGCCCAGGCCCTACAGGCTGAAACATCTCTTCGCTTCGCCGAGCTATGGGCGTTTGGATCGATGGTGAAGCTGGCAATCATCCAGCGTTTGTGTGGGGCACTCGATCAGGAAGTGGTGGTGTCAGCGGCGATCTCCAGTCTGAGGGCTTTGGAGAACGTCTCCTGGCGCGATTTCGTGGAGTCTGTCTCTGCCGCGGAGAAAGTATTGCGCCAGGATCCAGCCAGAGTTTACCGTCGCATGGATTTTGCGACGCGCGACCGCTACCGGCACGAGATAGAGATCCTGGCGCGGGAGGCAGTCCGCTCCGAGGATCAGGTGGCCGAGGCCGCACGGGAGTGTGCCGAAGAAGCGCAGCTGGGGAACGATCCCGACACGCGCAGAGCACACGTCGGTTACTATCTGATCGGACCTGGTTTGCGGGACTTCCGGCGCCGAATTGGATGCAGGCGATCCTGGACGTTACGATCGATGATCGAGCGCTGGCCGAGCGTTTCCTACGGTGGAAGCGTGGCTCTATTGACGGCGCTGATCGTATTCGGGCTCGAGTGGCTGGCCGGACCTCTGGCTCTCTGGATGCTGGTGCTGCTCCTAGTGCCGGCTAGTCAAGCGGCGATCGAGTTAGTCAACACGTTGGTGAGCCGTCTATTGCCGCCGCGAGAATTGCCGAGCTTGGATTTTTCGGATGGCGTGCCGGACAACTGCCAGACCATGGTGGTGGTCCCGACGTTAATCTACTCTGCAAAAAACGTAGCCAAACTTATCGAGGATCTGGAGATCCGTTATCTTGCCAACCGCGCGCCTAATCTGTCCTACGCCTTGCTCACCGACTTCACCGACGCGGACGCTCGCGAGACCGAGAGTGACTCAGTACTCGGATCGTGCGTGGATGGAATCCGGCGCCTGAATGCCCAGTACGGGTCGGGCCAGACCGGCCCGTTCTATCTTTTCCATCGCGCCCGTGCGTGGAACCCGTCCGAGGGCAAGTGGATGGGATACGAGCGGAAGCGCGGGAAGCTGAACGACCTCAATCAGTTCTTGCTTGACGGCGGAAACCGGTTCGACACAGTGACTGGTGACGTGACGCGCCTGCGAGGCGTTCGCTTCATCATTACCCTGGATACGGACACGCAGCTGCCCCGCGACTCGGCGGCGAAAATGATCGGGGCGGCGGCGCATCCGCTGAACCATCCAATAATCGATCCGAAGACCAAAACCGTGCGCGAAGGTTATGGATTGCTACGGCCGGGTGTATCGGTGAGCATAGAATCGGCGGGACGCTCCCGCCTGGCGCAAATCTTCAGCGGGCAGACCGGGTTCGATCCTTACGCGACCTCCATTTCGGACGTCTACCAGGATCTCCATGGGCAAGCCAGCTTCACCGGCAAAGGAATTTACGATCTGCGTGCTTTCGAAGCCGCGGTAGGGGAGCGGTTCCCGGAAAACAGCATCCTCAGTCACGATTTGATCGAGGGAGAGCATGTGCGCACCGGCCTGCTAGCCAGTGCGGAGTTGATCGAAGATTACCCTGCTTCATATCAAGCCTTCTCAAAACGCAAACACCGCTGGGTGCGCGGTGATTGGCAGCTTCTGCCTTGGCTGTTCCGGCGCGCGCCTGCCCCGGAAGGCCGAATCGCGAATCCACTCTCGGCATTATCCCGCTGGAAGCTGTTCGACAACTTGCGGCGCAGCTTGTTTGAGATTTCCGTAGTCTGCCTCCTCGTAGCGGGCTGGCTTTTGTTGGCCCATCCGGTCATTTGGACCCTGGCGATGGTTGCACTGCTGCAATTGCCCGCATATATTGACATCTTCGTTTCGGCCCTTCAGACACCCGAGCGGCGATTCTGGTCGGCTTTCGCGCGCAATCTTGGAGCGCGATTCCTGGCCAGCCACGGCAATACCGTAACCAATCTGATCTTCATTCCGCACCAGGCTTTCGTTATGGGCGACGCGATCATTCGCACTGTGATCCGCCGCTTCATCACCAAACGTCATCTCCTCGAGTGGGAGACTATGGCGCAGTCGGAAGTTTCCTCGGGCGTGAAGATTGGCATGGTGGAACAATATCTCTATCTTTCGTCGGCGATCTGGATTCTGTTCCTGTTCTCACTGCCACAGGTTCACATCGTGATCGCACTGGTATGCGCGCTTTGGATCGTGGCGCCCATGATGGTGGCCTGGCTGAATGAACCGCTGCCCGCTCCGGCTGCACTCGCGGGACACGACCGCGCGTTCCTGCGCGACGTCGCGCTGCGCACCTGGAGATTCTTCGCCGATAATTCGCGCCCCGATACCCACTACCTGGTTCCAGATAATACGCAGGATGATCCGCCCCTCAAGACGGACCGGATCTCGCCGACCAACCTGGGGCTGCTGCTGACGGGGCATTTGGCGGCGCATGACTTCGGATATGTGACGACTGGAGAGCTTTCGCTAGGGCTCCGCAGGATCTTCGACAGCATGGAAGAGATGCCGCGCTATCGTGGGCACTTTTTGAACTGGTACGACACACCGTCGCTGCTGCCGCCGGCCCCGCATTACGTATCCTCGGTGGACAGCGGTAATCTTGCGGCTTCGCTGACGGCCCTCCGCCAAGGCTGCCACTCGTTGCTAAAGCAACCCATCGTGGGAGTGGAACTGCTGGAGGGCTTGCGTGACCATGCGTTTCGAATTCGCGATGAGCTCCCCTATAACGCGCGAACTATCTCCTTGATGCGCCAGTTGGCCAGCATGCTTCGCCACCTGGATTGCGAGCCTGCCGATCTTTTCTATTGGGAATCGGTTCTAACCGAGACTCGCGATAGCGTGCAGCGTATCGGGGAAATGCTCCTCCCCACGCACGTGCGGCTCGATAATCAAGGCGACCATGACAAATCGGAAGAACTCCGGTATTGGGAGCGTCTGCTTTCGGAGCGCATCGGCGCCGCAATCGCCGAGTTGTATCGCTTGGCGCCCTGGCTGCAGCCGCAGCTGGAACCCGAGCTCCGCGTAAACTTGCGCGATCCAAGTCTGGCCCCGCTATTTAAGGAACTCAGCGCGGTACCGACCCTGTCGGAGATGAACGCCACGTACGAGCGTATTCGTGACCGGTTGATCGAGCGTCTGGGAAGCCCTCAGCCACTCTACCCCGCGTTGCGGGCCGCGTTGGAAGAGCTGTTCCATCGACTGCTGGATGCCACCTCGTACGCGTCCGGCCTGGTTCAGCGAATCGAAGGCGTTGCTCGGGATGCTTCGCGCTTCTTCGAAGAAATGGATTTTCGTTTTCTATTTGATCCCCGGCGCAAGCTTCTGCGAATTGGTTATGACATCGACAATGCCAGGCCGGATGAGGCCTGCTACGATCTGCTGGCATCGGAAGCGCGAACTGCGGTCTTCCTGGCGATCGCGAAGGGCGAAATTCCCCGCGACACATGGTTCCGGCTGGGACGAAAGCTTACCGGCTATTGCAACCGCAGGTCGTTGATTTCCTGGAGCGGCACCATGTTCGAATACCTGATGCCGATCATCCACATGCGCAACTACAGCAACACACTGTTGGAGCATGGCATGCGAGGCGCGGTCGAGATCCAGCAGGCCTATGCGCAGGAGCGGAAAGTGCCGTGGGGAATTTCCGAGTCAGCGCACTCCGCTCGGGACAGCCGCATGCAGTATCAGTACCGTGCCTTTGGTGTTCCGGCATTGAGCGCCCGATCGGATCGCACCGGCCACCTGGTGGTGGCGCCGTATGCAAGCATGCTCGCCCTAATGATCGACCCTTCGAAGAGTACTGCCAATCTGCGCTCCCTGGCTGGACAAGGGTGTTTAGCACGTCACGGCTTTTTCGAAGCAATCGATTACTCGGTGCACGGTCTCCAGGCTCCCGAATTCATTCGCTGCTTCATGGCTCATCACCAGGGCATGGGACTGGCCGCCATCGACAATGCACTGCTTGGTAATCGTATGCAGGAGCGATTCCATCAGGATCCTCTCATTCAAGCCACCGAGTTTCTTCTCCAAGAGCGCATGCCGACTCTGATCGAAGTCTTTCCCGAATCCGACCAAGCCGCCGCTTAAATGAGTGCTTTCGATTTCTGATCAGGAATTTGACTTCTTGATCGGCCGCTTGGCGCCCGATCCCTTGGCCTTGCGGGCAGGCTTCTTGGATAAGGGGGCGGGTGTTTCTGATGGCGGTAGACTGAATCCCGCCAGATCCATCGCATGCGGGACTGCTTCGTTGCTCATGAACCAGCGCCATACGTCGCCGCTCAGCAGATTCTCCGCGCTGAGAACGGTGATGCCCAGGTCTATGCCGACCACGTCGGTGTCGAACCACTTCAGCTCGGGGTTGTAAGCGTCCACGAATCCATAGCGGCCATATAACCGATCCTGAAACTGCTCGCGCATTGTTCGCAGTGTCGGTATGGAAATGTCGGGTGTGAACATTAGCGATCCACCCGCGGCGCACGGCGCGATCGTTCCATCCACCGGTTCGAAAGCTTTGATCTCGCCGTAGATCCTGTATCCCTTCGGGCCGTCGGACGCTGTGATACCCCAGATCTCGGGTCCGAAACTCAGAGCCATGTTCTGGTGGAGGTTGGAACAGTACAGCCGATTGGCTCTGGTGGCGTTCACGGAGTTCTGAAAAAAGTCAAGAAAACCGCGGTCGCGACGCGTCCGGAAGTCTACCCAGGCGTGCGAATACTGATGTGTGAACAGCGGCCCCCCGCTTATAAATTCATAGGGGCCATAGGTGTACAGAGGTCTCTGCCAAGCGTACCAGGATTGCTCGGAAATCGGATGTGTGGACGACCCGATCGCGAGCATATACAAAAGTGACGACTCGCTGTAGGTCCCCCACTTATATTTTAGAAAGCCTTTTCCGCGTTTCCACCCATGCGACAGGATGTAGGGATCGCCGTCCAGCATCCACTGGAAATCGACGCGATCATAGATCTCCTGGGCCAGCCTCGGAATGTCCGGATCTTTGGAAAAAACCTGAGCTGCCGTCAGCGCGCCGCCCAGAAAGAAAGAAGTGTCCACCGAAGACACTTCGCTATCCCATTGGCGCTCTCCATTCGACACATCCATCCAGTGATAGAACCAGCCATGTTCATGAAAAGCTCGCGTGGCGAAGAACTGCAGCGTGGTTCGAATGCGCTGCGCCGCTTCGTCGCGCGGAATCCAGCCGCGCTGGGCTCCAATGCAGATCGCCGTCAGTCCAAATCCTGTCGCGGCCAGACTCGCGATATTGCGGCTGGGACCCTTGGCGCGGCCCCCTGCCACATCGGCGCGATCCAGCACCAAACCGGTGGCGGGATCAGTCTGCTCCCAAAAATAGAGAACACCGCGGTGTTCCACATCCTCCAGGAACGCCCGGTCTTGAATCGAAATAACCGACGGCGACGGAGCGGCTTCCGAGGGTAAGCTCACCGACAGCACTGTTAGCACGGCGGCCAGCAATACCACGCCGGAACAAATGGCGATCCGTGTCATCGCGCCGCTACCTCCACCACAGCCAGACCATGAGCCGGTAAAACAAAGGACGGCGCGTCAAGCTGCTGGGTTGCAGATGCGGCCTGTCGCAATTTTTCGTATTGTTCCGTGGTCGGAAATGCCGGACTACCCATCGCCTTCCACGCCGCTAACGCTGAGCCGTGCTTCGGATCCACGATCTGGACGTGATAGTGAGGTGTTCCGGTCGAGCCATTGACGGTGATATGCACTTGTTTCGAAGTGCCGCTCTCGCCGGGCGGCGCGTAATTCCACACTGCAGCCACCAGCGTTCCATCGGCGCGTTTGGTAATCAGAGCGGATTCGAGATTCGTCTGCAAACGTTCGTCTCCCAGCCGGTGCAACATCGCGAATGCTTCAAACGCAGCC
Organism: Bryobacteraceae bacterium; assembly: GCA_035569875.1. Taxonomy (GTDB): domain Bacteria; phylum Acidobacteriota; class Terriglobia; order Bryobacterales; family Bryobacteraceae; genus Palsa-89. Next base: position 27,595 of record DATMMD010000146.1, on the reverse strand, counting down.
TTCGGCACACCGCCCTCCGCGATCAAGCCGTAGCCGCCATAGAATGGCTTCTTCACCACACCCTGCTCTTCGAAAACGTCGGAGAAGGACCAGTATGACATCGTCGTGGCTAAGCCGTCGCATTGCCGGATGGTATTGGCCAGCCACGGGCCCATGAAGGCTGAATCTGTCACCTCAACCTCGTTCTTATAGCTGGCGTTGTACTCACTCCAATGAATGGGAAGATCGGGACGAGCCGAGTGCTTTACCTCGTCATAGACCTTCCGCACCGAGCGCGCCACCATATCCGAACGTGGGATGTTCTCGTGCGTCCCGAACACATCCTCGGCGCTGTCGTTGGCATATACATGCGTGGAAACGAAATCGAGCGGGACGCCACCTCGTACGCAATGCTCGATCATCGCGCTTATCCACGCCGCTTGAGCGGTCGCCGGCCCACCCACTCTTAAGCCCGATCCGGCTCGCTTGATCGCACGGGCTGCATGATCATACAACTCGAAATAGGTGGCCTGTTTAGGCTGGCCGGTCCAAAAATCGATATTCGGCTCGTTCCATACCTCGAAGTACCATTGCGCTAGCTCATCCATGCCGTAGCGATCCACCAGGTGTCGCGCAAAGTTGTAGACCAGTTCTTCCCACTTCCCATAGTCTTTCGGCGGCGAAGGCAGAGGTTTATACCAGAATGGATGCGGCTCAAGCGAAGCGGCCAGCTTGCGTGGCATGAAGCTCATTTCGACCCAGGGGCGTACTCCGTTTTCCAATAGCCCATCGTAAATCTGATCTAGGTACGACCAGTTGTACATGGGCTGCCCACTACTGTCTTCGTCATAGACGCCCACTTCATCGTGAAAGATGGCGTGGAAACGAACATATCGGATTGCCGTCGCGGCCGTCATCGCCCGCAAGTCCCGCCGGTAGCTTTCCCGCAAAGAAAGAATCGCGCGCCCCGATCCAAAAACTTGCTCCCAGAAGTGTGGAAAAGGCCGCGCTGTTTCCTTTGCGTTTACGACTATATCCAGAGTTGAAGACTGGCCAAAAAGCAGCGTCGCCAGCAGGATACAACAAGCCATCCTCCGTAAGTGTGTTGGTATTCTCACAGGTGGGCCACACGTAGGCTAACGGCAAGGTGCAATTGCACAGCCAGTCTATCGGCAGCTTCAACGTTATACAGGAATGACTAATCGGGCACTTGTCACCGTTACAATTCCGGGAAAACTTTCAGTGCAGTACCACCTTTATATATCTGGGGTTGCCACTCGACCATGGATCGTAACTTTGGGTAAAGGCGATCCGTTCCGAAATGGAGGGATGGGTAAATAGCCACAATTCGATGAAGCGATTAGGATGGGGCTCTTCCAGATCCACTTCCCCGAGCACCTGGAAGGCGCGCGTTGTCACCTCTTTCGAATCTGGCACGATTCCGTGGATCACCTCCAGACCGTAGACGTCGGCCTGATGTTCCTGCCAGCGGCTGTAGCCATTGGTTATAGGTTCGGAGAGAAAGCTCAGCACCGCGACGATCAGCACCATTACTGGCAGCGACGCCCAATCGGCCTGATCCCGGATGCGCCAGCGGCTGCCCCATTGGCGCAGTAACCAACCTAGAGCCTGGTATCCAATGAACAGCAGAATCAGCGCAAACACCGACGCCAGAATCAGCGAATTCCGGACGTGCCCCAGCACATAATGTCCCATTTCGTGGCCGAACACAGAAAGAGTCTCAGGTGTCGTCATCTTCGCCATAGTCGTGTCCCAGACCACCACTCTCTTGGAAGCGCCCAGTCCGGTCACATAGGCATTCAGCGAATTCAGTTTTTCGCTGGCCTTCATCTCGAACATGCGATCAGGCGGAATGACCAGCCCTCCACGAATCACGACTTTCTCCAAAGCGCCCACCAGGGCAGGATGCTCCTTTGCCAGGGGCTGAAATTCGAAGAACAACGGCTCAATGACGAAGGGCTCCAGGAACATGATTGCGAACAGGATCGGCAGCGACGCCACCCAAAAATAGAACCACCAGCTTCGCGGGCTTCGCCGCATCACGCCGTAAAGAATGAACACCAGGATGATCGCGAGCCCGAATTCGAGGAGTTCGCCCTTAGTCCAGTCCCAAAACCAGGACAGCCAGCTCTGTACTGATTGGCCGTAGTCCCGCTCCAGATGCTGTCCGTACATTCCGAGGGGAAGGCTGAAAAGATCGATGGTCAATGCGAGCAGTGGAACGAAGATGAGCGCTTGCACGAAGAGGCGTTGCGAACGGGCTTCCGCCCAATCGCGGAATTTCGCCGCCAAACCCCATTGCAACATTACCAGCAGTACCGCGATACCGTAGATCTCCCCGCCGAAATGCATCCAATAGCCGGCATGCGAGTATTCGATGGCTTGCTTCAATTTGTCAGGTGGAAGAGAGTATTCGTGCGTTTGTTCCTTTGGGGCGGGAGCAGCAGTTGACTGCGCATGAAGGTGAACGATCAGTAGGCCTAATAATAATGCCGTGGAAGCTAGGAATCGCGAAAGACGCATTGGGCCGCGTCTTTATTGTTAAACAAAAGAAACCCGGAGCGGCAGGTTTCAGTCTGCTACCCCGGGCTTCAAGACAAACACAATTGTGCCGTAGCTATTATTGCTTTGCGACGGGCTTGCTGGACGTTGCGCTGGTCGATGCGGCCGGCGCAGTCTTGTTCTTCTTGTGATGCTTCTTTACCTTGGTGGTTGCGGTAGCAGGCTGAGATGGACTGGTCTGAGCTTTGCTCGACGTGGCCGGTGCTTGGCCGGCGAACATGACAGCGGCCCCTAGCAAGGAAGCAAGTACGAATTTATTCATGGTATTTCTCCTTTTGCGAGGGTCCTTATCTTTTCCACCCTCACAATCCCATCTTGAGGCTTAGAGGCAAAATCAACGATAGCCTGCGAGCCGGTATCTTTGCGACTAAAAGTTGGGGGGGACGGGTCGTCCATCTTAATGAATTAAAATTTACCCATTTGCGGGCGCCGACAATAGCCTCGCCGGGGGATTCTAACGCCCCGGCATTTAAGCGATGCTGGAACTAACGTGAACCCTGACCCCGTCACATACAAGAAGCTTCAACGCGTGCTGGTGCTGGGCTTCTCAGCAGTGATCGTATTGCTGGTAGCCGCCGCGTTCGTGGGAGTCAACAGCGCTCAACTGATTAAAGAAAGTACAGCCGAGTTAGTGCGGAGTGAGTTGGTGACCACTCGCCTGATCGAGGAATTGCAGCGGGAACAGGACACGCTCAACACCACTTTCTATAGGCTTTCGCGAGGCCCGGAGCTGGTGGACCGCGCGCGCTCTCTGGCCCAATTGGACGCTGCCGACCAAGCTGTCGGGCGCATTGTGCAGGAGGCGGCCGGAACTCCTCAGGCCAAGCTTTGGCGTCAGTTGGACACGGCTACGCGCGAGTTTTCGAGCGAAGCCCGCCGCTTATTGGCTCTCCACAACGTGCCGAATTATTCCTCGCGCGACTTGTTGCGCCGCAATGAGGAGGTCACCGGACTGGTGGCGAAACTCATCTCCAGTAATTACAATCGTGCCATCGCAGCGCAATCCCGCATCGATCAGCGTTCCAGCAGGCTGGTCAACGAATCGGTTCTGCTTCTCGGAGGATGCCTCTTGCTCGCCCTGCTCTGCGCCATCTTTACAGTTCGCATTACCGCCGTGTTGTTTCGAAAGATGGGATCGCAAGCGAGCGATCTCACGCGCGTAACCTGGCACATGCTGGAAAACCAGGAAACCGTGGCCCGCCGATTTTCGCATGAGCTCCATGACGAGCTGGGGCAATCGCTGACCGCCATTAAGGCGAATCTGCTGGCGCTTGATTCGAACAACCATCCTGATCCGTCGCGCTTAGAGGATTGCAAGCACCTCGTGGACGAAGCAGTACAAAATGTTCGCGAGATGTCACAGCTGTTGCGCCCCACCATCCTCGACGATTTCGGCTTGGACGCCGGAATTCGCTGGCAGACCGAGCGATTTGCCCAGCGTACTGGAATTGTGGTGAACTATCATTCCACTTTTGAGGATCGCCTGCCGGACGAAGCAGAAACGCATCTGTTCCGTATTGTGCAGGAGGCGCTCACCAATGTTGCACGCCACTCCGGCGCGACGCGCCTCGACATTGAGCTCCAGCGTGAGGGTGATCGTATTCATCTCCGCATGCAAGACAATGGTCGCGGTTTCAAGAATGGCAATCCACCGGGCGGACTCGGGCTCGTGGGCATGCACGCTCGCGCGAGCAGTATCGGCGGCGAATTGAGCATTCAATCCCGAGATGGTGTGGCCATTGAGTTGTGGGCTCCTTGTGGAATGTTACAAACTGAAAGCGGGTGACAACTGAAACGGGTTCGGGACCTCTTCGGCGGATTTTGATCGTGGAAGACAACCGGGGGGATGTGCTGCTGGTTGAAGTGGCGCTGCGGGAAGCCGGTTTGCGATTCGAGTTGATCCATATCGCGGATGGTGAGAAGGCCATAGACTATCTGCGAACGCTGACCAACGGCAACGGCGGTCCGTCCCTCGATCTGGTCCTTCTGGATCTCAACCTGCCCAAGCGCGATGGCTGGGAAGTGCTGGAGGAGCTGCGGTCCGTTACGGGGAAACACTCCGTGCCCGTTGTGATTCTCAGTTCGTCTAGCGCGCCTCAAGACGTGGCTCGCGCCGAAAGCCTGGGCGTGCTGAAGTACATTCGCAAGCCTTCCACCTTAGACGAATTTATGGCAATCGGCCAAAAGATCAGGCAATTCTGGCCGGTGTCCGGACAATAACAATAAATGATCCGAGTTTTATTGGCCGACGACCACGCTATGGTCCGGAAAGGCTTCCGCCTGATTCTCGAAGCCCAGCCCGACATGGAGATTTCGGGCGAAGCGGGGAATGGCCGCGAGGCAGTGGAGTTGGCCGAAAAGCTTCACCCCGATGTCGTCGTGATGGACGTTGCGATGCCGGAGCTGAATGGCATCGAGGCCACGCGACGGCTGGCGGTCTCCTCGCCCCACACTCGCGTTCTCGCCTTGAGCATGCACAAAGATTCGGTCTACGTCCGTGAAATATTGCGAGCCGGCGCCAGGGGCTATCTGCTGAAGGACTCCATCGATACCGATTTGATTAACGCCGTGCGTGCCGTCGCTAAAGGGGATGGCTACATCAGTCCGGGCGTCTCGGACGCGGTCTTGAGCGATTACCGTCGCCACGTGACTGATCCCTTGGACCTGCTCACCAGCCGCGAGCGCGAAGTATTGCAGATGATCGCCGAGAGCAAGACCAACAAAGAAATCGCCGTCGCGCTGAATCTGAGTGTCTATACAGTGGAGGCGCACCGCGGCAAGATTATGGAAAAACTGAATCTGCATTCCACCGGCGAGTTAGTTCGTTTCGCCGTCCGGCACGGTTTAGTCGACTAATCCTTCAGCCTTCTTTTGCGCAGCTCATCAAACGCTACCGCGAGGATGATCACAGCCCCGATAATCACCTGCTGCCAGTACGGATTCGTGCCCAGCAGATCGCTTCCATTCGCCAGTAGCCCCATAATGAACGCGCCCACCAGCGTGCCCAGTACGCTGCCTTCGCCGCCTCTAAGGCTGCCGCCGCCGATCACCACCGCTGCGATGGCTGTGAGCTCGTAACCCTGCCCGCCGGTTGGCTGTCCGGTCATCAGCCGCGACACCTCTATCATCCCCGACAACCCCGTCAGCAAACCCGCGCCCGCATACACCACGGTGGTGTGGAATTTCACCGGTACGCCCGCATAGAAAGCTGCGTCCGGATTGCTGCCGATCGAAAATGCGTACCGGCCGTGCCGCGTGTGCTCCAGCAGGATGTGCGTTACAACCGCGCATAGCATCAAAATCCAGAGCACGAATGGAACACCTAGCAGCGTACCTTCGCCCAGATAAGAGAACGACGGCGGAATCTCGTGTACCGGAAGCCCTTTCGAAATGATCAGCGCGAACCCGCGGTAAATTCCCATCGTACCCAGCGTGACGATAAATGGACTGATGCGCAGGGATGTGATCATGAGGCCGTTGGCTAATCCGCATAGCATGCCGACCAGCATTCCGGCCGCCATCCCCCAGCCGATTCCATACTTTTCCATCGTCATCGCGCCCAGCAGGCCGGCCAACGCAAGAATCGATCCCACCGACAGATCGATGCCGCCTGCAATGATGATCACGGTCATGCCTAGCGCCATGATGTTGATTACTGCGGTCTGGCGAACCACGCTCGAAAGGTTCGTGGATGTCAGAAAGTTCGGTGAGGCGATCGAAAGGATGATGAACAGCGTGAGCAGGGTGAAAAACGGCAGCAGCCTCTGGATCATTCCGGGCGCTCCTCAGCCGTAACCCCGCTGATCTCAAACGCTGCGTAGCGCATAATCTCTTCTTGCGTCGTACGGCCCGGCAATTCGCCGCTGATTCTTCCCTGCCGCATAACGAGAATGCGGTCCGCCACTTGCAGCAGCTCGCCCATCTCGGAACTGACCATCAGGATCGCCGCTCCGGCCCGCGCCAGCTCGTCCATCATCTGAAACACTTCCATCTTGGCGCCCACATCGATGCCGCGCGTCGGCTCGTCGAATAAGAAGATGCGAGCGGACGAGACCAGCCACTTCGCAATTGCCACCTTCTGCTGATTGCCGCCGCTCAGCCTCCCTGCCAACTGCCGTCCAGATGACGAGCGGATGCGGAGCCGCTGGGTGAAATCATCCGCCATTTGTTTTTCGGCGGCATGGTTGAGGAATCCGAATCGGCTGACGCTTCCGAGATTGGCCATCGTGAAGTTGTGGCTGATCGGCAGCGCTGTAGCGAGGCCCATACGCTGGCGGTCCTCGGGAATCAGGGCCAGTCCAGCATCCACCGCTTCTCGCGGAGATCGAATACGGGCCACGTTGCCATGGATGCGGACGTTCCCGCTATCGATCGCGTCCACCCCAAACAACGCTCGGCAAAGTTCGGTGCGCCCGGCTCCGATCAATCCCGCCATGCCGACAATCTCGCCGGCGCGCAAAGTGAAGTTGATGTCTTTCAGCACCGGTTCTCGCGTCAGATGCTCGACCTGTAGCACCACTTCACCCGGCGGCAGCGCGTTGCGGGCGTAGATCGCAGTAACATCCCGGCCCACCATGTGCCGGATGAGCTGCCCGGTAGTGATTTCGTTCAGCGGTCCTGAATGGACCGTTTCGCCGTCGCGCAGAATAGTTACTCGATCGCCGATGGCGCGCAGCTCCTCCAATCGATGCGTGATGTAAATCACGCCTACATGCCGCTCCCGAAGCGTGCGGACGATTCGAAAGACTTCCTGCGTCTCGGTCTCGGAGAGCGACGACGTCGGTTCGTCGAAAATCAATAAGCTGGACCCCTGCTGTATCGCCCGGCAAATCTCCACCATCTGTTTGCCCGCCGGACTGAGCCTCTCCACCTTCCACTCCGGTTTGAGCGGAAAGTTATGCTGTTCGATGATGCGCGAAGCGCGCGCCAGCATCTCGCGCCGATTCACCCAGCCCAGCTGCTGGCGAGGCTCGCGCCCGAGGAAAATGTTTTCCGCAACCGAGAGATGCGGCGCCAGCAGGGATTCCTGATGTACCATGGCGATGCCATGCGATGCCGCTTCCGCCGGATTACGGAAGTGAACGTTGGCGTCCTGCCACAAGACATCGCCGCCATCGCGCTCCAGCATCCCGGCGACGATCTTCATCAGGGTCGACTTTCCGGCCCCGTTCTCCCCCATCAGCAGATGCACTTCTCCGGCTTGGACGTCCAGCGTCCCGTGACGTAGCGCCGTCACTCCGCCAAATCGCTTCTGGATATCTTTCAATTGCAGCAGCATCGTTTCGTAGCGCGCGCACTCGTGCGTGCCGCGTTCACACTCGTGTGAACGCTTATTTTTCGATCTTCTCCATCCGCTGCCCGGTCAAGAGATTGTTCACCTGAACCAGATTAATCTTCAGCGCCTCATCCAATCGAGCCTTTAATGCATCCAGCCGCGCCGTCAGCTCTTTGAATACGACGTAACTCGCATCCGTCGGCTTCGCGTCTCCGGTCTCAATGCTGCGCGCCAGAGCAGCAAGCTGATTGTTCAGCTTGATCGGAAAGTTCAGCGGATCCTGATTGCTCCGGTTGCGGACCTGGTAGACGTCTTCCTCCACCGCCGTCAACTTGCTCTCCAGCCGCTCGGCCGCGGCATTGAGATCAGGATTCTTGGCCTTCTCCACTCGATCTTTGAGCTGCTTTTTGATGTCGCGAATCTGGATCACGATCTGGTCTGCTTCACTCACCTTATCGCGAACCTGCGACGCCAGCTTGAACTGCTCCTCCAGATCGGCGTTGCTCACATTTGCGAGCCGCGGATCCTTGCTCACCCGCAGATCTTCGGTCTGCGTTATACCATTGACGATGATCCTCGCGCGATACTCACCGGGCGGCGCCAGAGGTCCTTGTTCCGGGCGCGCTCCCCACATAATCAGCCCCTCAAATGTTTTCGCGCCGGGATATCTCAGGTCCCAAGTGAAGCGATTTATGCCCGCGGCGCGGGTTGGTGGTTTGGTTCGCGGCGGGCCAAATTCGGAGTCAGTGTCCGTGTCCGCCGCGCCATCCTTCTTCTTATCATCTTCAGCGGTCCCGTCGAAAGAACGAACCAATTCTCCGCTGCCATCCAGAACCTGAACAGTGATCTTGTCCACCGGCTGCTTCAGGTAGTAATCGATCACAGCCTGATTCAAAGAGCGCAGCGCTTGTCGCGGCCGGAACAAGTGCGCACTTTCGCCGGGAATCTCGGGCTTGAGCTGCCGCAGCGCAGTGATATCGTCCAAGATATAAAACGACCGTCCGTGCGTCGCAATCACCACATCGTCGCCTTCCACCATGAGATCGGAAACCTGCGTGTCCGGCAGATTCAGCCGCAGCGACAGCCAGTTTTCGCCATCGTCGAATGAAGCGTATATGCCGTGCTCGGTCCCCGCAAACAGCAGCCCGGGCCGCCGGGGATCTTCGCGTACCGCCTGTACGAAATCGTTGGATGGGATTCCATTGACGATCTTGGTCCACTTCTTACCGTAATCGTCGATGCGATAAAGGTAGGGCTGCCGGTCGTCCAACTGGAATCGCTTTCCGGCCAGATATGCTTTACCCGGATCGTGCGGCGACGCGTCGATCAGACTGATCCGCATGAACTCGGGAAAATCCTTGGGCGTTATGTTATTCCAATGGGTCCCGCCGTCGCGGGTGACATACGCGACGCCGTCGTCCGAGCCGGTCCAGATTGTGTTCACATCTTTCCGTGATGGCGCAACGCTGAAGATGGTGCCGTAAATCTCTGGCCCGTTCTGGTCCTTCGTGATCGGCCCGCCCGAATCGCCCAACGTCTTTGGATCGCCGCGCGTCAGATCGGGCGAGATTTGCTCCCACGTTTGCCCCTCGTTCGTAGTCCGCCATAAATGTTGCGAGGTAACATACAGCAACTTAGGATCTATCGGCGAGAACACGATCGGAAAAGTCCATTGCCAGCGCTCCTTCAGATCCTTCGCGGGCATTCCCGAGAAGAACAGCGGATACACCTGGATATCGCGCATTTGGCCCGTGCTGCGATCGAAGCGGGTAATGAGCGCGCCCTGGCTGCCTGCGTAAAAGATGTTCGCGTTCTTGGGATCGGGCGCGATGTAGCCGCTCTCGCCGCCGCCCACCGCATACATTGGATTTCCGACGCGGCCGCCTCTTCCAGGTTCATCGCTCGGCACGCAGATCGTCGTATTATCTTGCTGCGCCCCGCACACTTGATACGGAATGTCCTTTGTCACCGCAATGTGATACAGCTGCGCTGTCGGAAAGGTCTGCGCCGTCCACGTCTCGCCGCCGGTGAGCGACACGTTTGCCCCACCGTCGTTGCTGTTGATCATCCTCGTTGGATCATTGGGCGCGATCCACAGGTCGTGATGGTCTCCGTGCGGAGCGCGGATGGTCTTGTAGGTCTTGCCGCCATCGGTTGACTTGAAGAACGCGGTGTTGAGAATATAAACCGTCTCGCGATCTTTGGGATCCGCGTAAATCCGAGAGTAATAGAATGCGCGTTGACGCACTCTCCGATCTTCACTGACTCTTTTCCAGGTTGCGCCAGTGTCATCGGAAGCGAACACGCCGCCGTCCTCGGCTTCGACGATCGCGTACACGCGTTTTGAATCCGCGCCAGAAACACTGATGCCGATCTTGCCGATAGTGCCGGTGGGCAATCCCGCATTGCGCGTAATCTCGGTCCAATGATCGCCTGCGTCGGTACTCTTGAACAAACCGCTCAGCGGACCGCCGCTCGATAGTGACCACGGTGTCCGATAAGCGTCCCAGATGGCCGCGTACAGCACATTCGGATCATGCGGATCGATACACAGATCCACTGCGCCCGCGCGATCGTTGCGATACAGCACCTTCTGCCAGGTCTTGCCACCGTCTCTGGTACGAAAAACCCCGCGCTCCGCATTCGGACCATAAGGATGCCCGAATGCCGCGACATAGACAATATCCGGATTGGTCGGATGAACGCGGATACGCGCGATGGCCTGCGTGTCGATGAGCCCGACGTTCTTCCACGTTTTGCCGGCATCGGTGGTTTTGTAGACGCCATCGCCCTGCATGATATTGCCACGCAGTTCCGTCTCGCCCATCCCGATGTAGACCACATCCGGATTCGATTCCGAGATCGCAACCGCGCCGACTGACGAACTCTGCAGTTGCCCGTCCGTCACCGGTTTCCACGTCGCGCCTCCGTCGATGGTCTTCCACAGCCCCCCGCCGACTGCTCCGAAGTAATATTCATTCGCGCGGGTCGCGCTGCCCGCGGAAGCGATGGATCGGCCGCCGCGATTCGGTCCAATGCTTCGCCATTTCATGCCTCCGAAAAGGGAGACATCATAGGTTTCCGCTGTAGCAACCGAGCAAGCCGTAATCAGCAAAAATAGAGATAATTTCCTCATCAACGTGACCCCCAGCGGTATGACGGAAGAAGGCAATCTTCAATCCTATCTAATCCGCCTCCCGCCATCTGGTTGGACGGCCAAAATCCGTCGCCTGGAATAATTACTAGCTTCTAGCTGGTGCTATGATAACGATGAACTTTATAAAATCTTTATAAATCGTTTGGCCGCGGAGGAACGCCTTGGCATCGTCCAAAAACAAACTCGCCGAAGTCCTCGATAAACACGAACAGCAAATCGCGACGAACTGGCTTGAACGACAAGCCTCCACCATGCGCAGATTATCGGGAGCTGAGCAGCAGGAAGTGACCCGGCAGTCCCGCGAGTTTATCAAGGCTGTGAAAACAGCGGCTCAAGGAGATGGGACAGGCGATGCCTCGTCTCCGGCCTGGAATCCGGTGCGCGAGTTCTTAATCGACTTCTCGGCAGCCCGCGCTAAAGGCGGCTACTCCTCGTCTGAGACTGCTTCTTTTATCTTCTCTATGAAGCAGCCCGTGTTTGAAGCGCTCCGCACGGAAATTGGGAACGACTGGGAAATGCTGGCGAACGAAACCTGGCGTGCCACCGAATTGCTGGACTCACTTGGCCTGTTAACCACCGAAGCATTTCAGAAAACTCGCGAGGACGTGATTTCGCGCCAGCAACATGAACTGCTGGAGCTGTCCACGCCCGTCGTCCAGCTTTGGGATGGCATTCTGGCCCTGCCTCTGATCGGCACTCTGGACAGCGCCCGCACTCAGGTAGTCATGCAAAACCTGCTGGATGCAATTGTGAAGACGCGTTCCGATTTTGCCATCATCGACATCACCGGTGTTCCGGTAGTTGATACTTTGGTAGCCCAGCATCTGCTCAAGACTGTGGCGGCCGCGCGTCTGATGGGCGCCGAATGCATGATAAGCGGCATCCGTCCGCAGATTGCGCAGACCATCATCCACCTGGGTGTGGATCTGTCGGACGTCATCACCAAAGCCACCCTCGCCGACGCCTTCGCGCTTACCCTGCGGCGAGCCGGCTTCAAGATGGTTCACGAACAAAAAGATTAACGGGCGGCGGAGAACTAGAACGTGGAGCGCATTCCAATTCTGAAGATGGGCCAGTATCTGCTCATCACCATCCAAGTGGACATGCATGACCGCCTCGCGATCATGCTGCAGGAAGACCTTACCGAGCAGATCGTGAAACATCGCTCGCACGGCGTGTTGATCGATATCTCTGCTCTGGAGATGGTTGATTCCTTCATCGGCAGAATGCTCGGCAGCATCGCTTCCATGGCGCGTCTTCTCGACGCCGAGACCGTGGTGGTCGGAATGCAGCCTGCGGTAGCTATTACTCTGGTGGAGCTTGGACTTTCCATGACCGGCGTCCGCACAGCCCTGGATGTGGAGAAGGGGATGGTAGTGCTGCGCACTGCTCTATCGAAAGCGAGGCGGAACGGTGCTCCGGGTGTTGAAGTCTGAATCGCTTCCGATTCGGAGGAGCGAGGATGTCGTCATCGTGCGGCAGGCAGTGCGAATCCAAGCCGTCTCTCTAGGGTTTGGTCTGGTGGACCAAACCAAGCTGGTTACCGCATCGAGCGAGCTGGCCCGAAACACCCTTGAGTATGGCGGCGGAGGGGCCGCCCAGATCCAAGTGATCCAGAATGACCAGCGCTCCGGCGTGCGTGTGGTATTCGAGGATCAAGGCCCCGGCATTCCAGACATCGCCCAGGCTCTTACCGACGGCTACACCACTGGAGGCGGGTTGGGGCTCGGATTGAGCGGCGCCAAACGCCTCTCGCACGAGTTTGAGATTTCCTCGAAACCGGGCGCTGGTACGAGAGTCTCTATTCTAAGGTGGAAATAGCCATGGGCGAGTCCGTCCGGATACTGGTCGAAGAGTCCAGCAAAACTGCTGAAGCCCGCCGTTTTGCCCGCTCCATGGCGGCCAAGATGGGCTTGAACGAGACGGTAGCGGAGCAGGTGAGCATCGTCGTCACCGAAGCCTGCACCAACCTTCTCAAGCATGCCGGCCGAGGCGAGATCATTCTGCATTCCTCGTCTGAGGGCTTGGAAACCACACCGTGGCTGGATGTTCTGGCGCTCGATCAAGGTCCCGGCATGCGAAACCTGCAGCAATCTCTTCGGGACGGGTATAGCACCGGCAGTACTCCCGGCCAAGGTCTAGGCGCCATCGTCCGACTGTCGCAGGATTCGGATTTCTACACCATTCCGCAAAAAGGCACCGGCATCCTCGCTCGCTGGTGGACTGAGCCCCCCAAGCCGTCGGGACCGGGCCGCGGCGCGCTACGAATCAGCTCGGTGAATCTGCCCAAGCCGGGCGAGGACGTCTCTGGCGATGCCTGGGGAGCCGTGCATTACGGCGATTATGTCGTCATCCTGGTAGCCGATGGCCTGGGACACGGGTTGGAGGCAAATGTAGCCGCGATGGAGGCCGTCCGTATTCTACGTCTCCATCCGGACCTTCCGCCCGCTGCTCTCCTGCAGCGTGTCCACAGCGGGCTTCGCGGCAACACACGCGGCGCCGCCGTCGCCGTTGCGCGGGTCGATCTGGCGCACTCGCAGTTAGCGTTCGCAGGTGTCGGCAACATCTCCGCCCGCATTTACTCCGGCGCCGAGCCTCGCCATAGCCTGGTTTCGGTTAACGGAACCGCCGGGCATCATGCCGAACGAATCCAAGAGTTCAGTTACCCCTGGCCGAGCGATGGCTTGCTGCAGCTCCACTCCGATGGTCTCGCGACGGGCACCGGCCTGGAGCCTTACCCGGGGCTCGCGCTGCGCGACCCGGCGCTGATCGCAGGCGTGCTATATAGAGATTTTGCAAGGGGGCGTGACGACTCCACAGTCGTTGTAGCAAAGGCGTCGTAGATGAGCGTTCGTATCCTTTCCGTCAGCATCCGGTCCGAACACGACACCGTAGCTGCGCGGCAGCGCGCCCGCCAGATCGCCCGCCTGCTGGGCTTCGATGCCCAGGACCAAACCCGTATTTCCACCGCCGTCTCCGAGATCGCGCGAAACGCGTTCAATTATGCCGGGGGCGGGCAGATCGATTATTCGATCGAGGGAGCGGTCGCGCCCCAGCTATTGCTCATCAAAGTGAGCGACTTAGGCCCGGGCGTCCAGGACTTGCTCAGCGTTCTCGAAGGCACTTATCAGTCTCAAACCGGAATGGGTCTGGGGATCGTCGGCGCTCGCCGTTTGATGGATCAGTTTCAAATCGAATCCACTCCCGGCGCCGGCACGACCGTCTGGCTGAAAAAGTTGTTGCCCAAGCGCGTGCCACTGGTTCGGCCACCCGACGTGGCAGCCATCGCCGCCGCGCTCGCCCGAGAGGCGCCACAGGATCCCTTCCAGGAACTGCAGCACCAGAACCAGGAGCTACTCCGGGCATTGGAGGAGATTCGGGCTCGTCAAGCTGAGCTTGTCCTCCTCAACCGTGAGTTGGAGGATACCAACCGCGGCGTGGTCGCGCTGTACGCGGAGTTGGATGAAAAAGCCGACCATCTTCGCCGCGCCGACGAGCTGAAATCGAAATTCCTTTCCAACATGAGCCATGAGTTCCGCTCTCCGCTTAACTCCATCCTGGCGCTCACTGGTCTGTTGTTGGATCGAGTGGACGGAGATTTGGGTTCCGAACAGGTGCAACAGGTCGAATATGTCCGGCGAGCCGCCCAGGACCTGCTCGAGTTGGTGAACGATCTGCTCGATCTGGCCAAGGTAGAGGCTGGAAAAATCGAAGCTAAGCCGCTTGAATTTACGGTCGCGGACCTATTCGCGGCTCTCCGCGGAATGCTGCGTCCCTTGCTGCTGAATCAGTCCGTCGCCTTGGTTTTTGATGACGTGACTCATATCCCGCGGATGTTTTCCGACGAGGGCAAGGTATCTCAAATCCTGAGGAACTTTATCTCCAACGCGCTTAAGTTTACCGAGAGTGGAGAGGTTCGAGTCTCGGCCGCGCTCGAGGGCGAGTCAGACCTGGTCTTCTACGTCTCCGATACCGGCATCGGAATCGCGCCCGAGAATCTCGACCTGATCTTCCAGGATTTCTCGCAGGTGGATGGCCCCATTCAAAGACGTGTGAAGGGAACCGGTTTGGGCCTTCCGTTATCCAAGAAGCTGGCGACGTTATTGAATGGGGAAGTGCGGGTAAAGAGCACGTTAGGCGGGGGCTCCACTTTCTCGCTGAAGATCCCGCTCCGTTATCGGGATCCCGCCTCCCAACCGCCGGTGCCGCAAACTGAATGGGCGCCCCAGGCCGGCAAGCTTCCCGTACTGATCATCGAAGACAACGCCGCCATGCGGATGATGTACGCCAGTTTTTTTGGCGGCTCTATTTTTCAGCCCGTGCATGCCTCCACGACGCGCGAAGCCGAGGACCTGCTCGATCAAATCCGGCCGGCTGCCATTGTGCTCGATATCGTGCTGCGCTCGGAGGACACTTGGGCCTTCCTGGCCCGGCTTGCCGGAGATGCTCGTGCCCAAGGCGCTCCTATTCTGGTCGTCAGCAGCGTAGAAGATAAAGCCAAGGCGTATCATTTGGGCGCGCGCGATTATATTGTGAAACCAGTCGAGCGCGTCGATTTCATCACCCGGCTGCGAGCGCTCACCGATCAGCCGCCTTTCAACCGAGTGCTGATCATCGACGACAATGAGAGCGACCGATATCTATGGAAGCGGAAACTGAGTGAAGAGTCGTTCCTCGTCAGCGAAGCTTATAACGGATATGACGGCTTTCAAAAAGCCTGTGAAGAGAAGCCCGAGCTGATCGTTCTCGATCTCAACATGCCCGGCATGAGCGGCTTCGAGGTCTTGGAGCGCTTGAAGGCTGTTGCTTTGACCAAGGATATCCCGGTGGTAATTTGCACTTCCCGCATTCTCACCAGTACGGAACAGAATCAACTCACCAGCAAGGCGGCCGCCATTCTTAGCAAGGAAGGCCTGGATCAGAATACTATCGCGCGAGAACTTCGGCGCGTCATCGCCACCTCTGGAATGGCTGCTATGGCCCGGTAGGAGACCACATGAATTTATCAGACTACTCAATCCTCAATGTTGACGACTATCGGCCATCGCTCTATGCGCGCAGCAAAGTGTTGCGCCAGGCCGGGTTCGAGGTCCTGGAAGCCACCAACGGCGCTGGCGCTTTGCAAATGTTGTCGGACCTGCGGCCTCCGCTCGTACTACTGGACGTAAATCTGCCCGACATGACCGGCTTTGAGGTTTGTAAACGAATCCGCGCTACTCCCAATATCGCCGGTACAACGGTCGTGCATATTTCGGCTTCCAGCAGTCAGACCCGGCATCAGGTGTACGGCTTGGATTCGGGCGCCGATAGCTACATGGTGGAACCGGTTGAGCCCGAGGTCCTGATCGCCACCGTAAAAGCTTTTCTTCGCGCGCGCCAGGCCGAAGATGCTTTGCGACGCTCCAATGAGGATCTGGGACGATTTTCATATACCGTCGCGCACGAGCTGAGCGAGCCGCTGCGAACCATCACCGTACACGCTCAACTACTCGAAAGAAAGCTGGGCGGCCAGCTTTCCGGCGAAACCGCGGACTCCTTCCAGTTTGTAATGCAAAGCGCCCACCGGATGAGGACGTTCATGGACGAGCTTCTGCGATATTCCCATGCCACCCATCCCAGCGGCAGCAACTTGGCGGAAGTGGACACCGAGGTTCTTCTAATCCAAGTACTCTTCAATCTGGATGCCGTAATCCAAAGCAAGGGAGCGCGAATCACGCACGATCCTCTGCCGAAAATAGTCGCCGACCCGCGCATTGAGCAAGTGTTGCAGAATCTGATCACCAACGCGATCAAGTACAGCCGGCCCGGCGTCATGCCGGAGGTCCACATCTCGGCGCGTGAGGAGCACGGTTCCTGGATCTTTACGGTGCGCGATAACGGGATCGGTATCGAGTCGCAGTATAAAGACGGAATCTTTCAGATCTTTCGACGCCTGCACGGACGCGATGTCGCCGGCCATGGGATCGGCTTGGCGCTCGCCCAGAAGATCGTCGAGGCTCATGGTGGAAAGATTTGGGTGGAATCGGAGCCCGGAGTTGGCTCAACATTCTATTTCACGGTTGTCGCGGAATCGATACCGACGCCTCGCAGCAGCCAAGCTACTACCTGAACCAACTAAGAATCGCTATCTTCATCTCTGACGCCGCCGGCCGAGCAGCCGTGCGTCTCCAGATGCTGGAGATAGCCATATTTGGCCTGTTGCTTCTTCTCGTTGGCCATGTGGATCAATAGATCGAAACGATGCGATTCTAAATCACCAGCCACGATAGCCAAAAACTGCTGTTCTTGCAGCAGCAGCAATTCTTGAACTGCTTCGCCAAATGCGTCCAGGAGACGGAGTTGTTCAGCGCAGGTACGCGGCCGCTGTTCCTCGGCCTCTAATAGACTGGCTCTGGTCTTGTCGGCAAATTCATCCACGTGACATTTGTACTTCTCCCCGTCCCAAATGAACTCGGCGTATTCACCCCGGACCACCACTGGTCCGTAGATTCGCGCGCCGTGTGGGAGAGTCAGTAATGCCTGCCGTGGCCCGCGTGCCACTGGCATTGCCGGCAGCTCGCCTTGCACATATCGAGTTTCCGGTTTCAATTGCGGGTGGCGACCGGAAAGCATCCGTACACACCTCCTGCCATCTACCTCTACGATACAATGACCCTCTTCCGAGCCTTCTTCGGACGTTGGTTAACGGTTACAATCAACTGTTGGTCTTGTGATTGCTTTTTGTCTGGGCGGAGGTCTGAGCGCGCCAATATGCGGATCGAAGACTCGGCGAAGAGAACGGCGTCCCAGCTTACAATTTGTGAAGAACAACGCCGTCTTTTGGATATGTTCGGGGAAGCAGTACAAGAAATGTTATTGCTTCACGAACAACAGTTTGTGTCTATCGTCGCTGGCGATCTGGAATCGCATCGTTTCGATTTATTGATCCACATGGCAAATGAGAGGAAACAGCAGGCGAAGTATGCCTATCTTCAGCATGTGGACACTCACGGCTGCTCAGGAAATTAATGTCACTGACCAACGTTGAACGAGAAAAGATTACCGACAGCGTCCTAAAGATCCAATCTGTAAGAGCGTCGCTGGAAGATATCGATGAAAAAAAGATACCGGGCTACGGCGAAGTTGAGGGTTGTTTATCAACCGTAGATAAGAGTCTGCGATTAGCTTTGCGACAAAGACCCGCCAAAAATGAATAGAAGCGCCGGGAAGACCCGGCGCCTCCCAAACATTCCTCTACTTCGTCTGTAGGACAATCGCTTCCGTTCGGTTTGGAGTTGCACGGCTCGCAAACTCCTTTTCACGCGCTGTCTTCGGCAACGCCGCCCCCTCGGAAGAGCCCGGAGTCCAGAGCTTGGCGAGAAAGTAAGCGTCGCCATATCGGGTAAACTCCACTATTCCAGTTGCCGGCGCTTTTGCCCGCGACACCGGCAGCGTCATAGCCATGGCCGTTGTGTGGCGGCCATCTGCCTTTTGGACAACCAGAACGCGCGATGAGTAATCAAATAAATAATCTCCAGCCGGGAAATTGGTCGTGCCCATGAGGAAGTCAAACGGGATACTCGCTTCCAACTTCGGCTGCGCTTGCAAGCCCGAACATGCCAGAACGGTAAACAAACCAACTGCAATGGTTAATCGCTTCATACATTCACTCCTTTTGCCTTTCGATCGTCTATTAGGCTGTTGAGCCTCGCAGGGGATAGCGTTCAATGCCAGAAAACCCCGCCTAAGTTCCAGATGTGGTAACATTTTGCACACCTTAGGATGTTTGTATGTTGGAGAAAACGGGAGACGTTACGTCTCTTCTGCACAAATGGCGCGAAGGCAGCCGTAGCGCTGAGAACGAGCTATTTGCTCTTGTGCTCCCCAACCTTCGACGACTCGCGCACCATTTGATGAAGGGTGAGCGCAAGGGTCACTCCTTGCAAGCCACCGAGTTGGTCGACCAAATATATCTACGTCTGGTTGCAGCTAAAGACCGAGATTGGCAGAACAGGCAGCATTTTTTCGCTATAGCTGCTAGAGCAATGCGTAGATATCTCATTGACCATGCGCGCGGACGCCCCAACGCGGAGTTCGTCGCGATTGAGGGAATCGAAAACCTCTTGCCAGCCTCCAGCGCCCAACTGGACCTGGCCGTGACCATCGACCGGCTTTTGGAGCAGCTTGCGGAGACAAAGCCGGAATTGTGCACGCTGGTGGAGGTGAAATACTTCCTGGGGCTCACCGATGAAGAAGCGGCTGAGATGCTCGGCCTCAAGATTCGCACCATGCAGCGCATGTGGCGTGACGCCCGGCAGTGGCTCTTCGAACAAATGGAGTCCGGCCATGCTTAACAAAGCCAAGGACGACGATTTGGTCATGAGCCTGGTTGAACTTGCATTGAGCCATCCGCAGGACCAGCGCGAAGCTTACCTGAGAAGCGCTTGCGGCGGCGACACTCATTTGTTTGATCAGACCTGGAGTTACGTCCAGTGGGAGCAGCGCATGAACGGATTCTTGCTGGAACCGCTCTATCCGGCCATTTTGAACGAACATCCCTTCGAGCCAGGCGAGCTCCTGGATGGCCGCTTCCGCATCGTCCGCGAAATCGCCCAGGGCGGCATGGGCGTAGTATATGAAGCCGTGGATGAAAAACTGCAGCGGCGCATCGCGCTTAAGTGTGCCAAGGCGGGCTTTCGCAAACGGCTGCCTCCCGAGGTCCTCAGTGCCACCGAAATCAGCCATCCCAATGTCTGCAAGATTTTCGAGATTCACACCGCGTCCACGCCGCAAGGCGAGCTGGACTTCATCACCATGGAGTTTCTCGACGGCGAAACGCTCGCTGATCGGCTAACCCGCGGACCTCTTCCTGAGAAAGAAGCACACGCCATCGCCCTCCAGCTCTGCGCCGGCCTGGCCGAAGCCCACCGCAACCAGGTAATTCACGGCGATCTCAAAAGCAACAACGTCATCCTTCCTACCGGACCGCGTGGCGCCGTCCGCGCGGTGATCACTGATTTTGGCTTGGCTCGCCGTCCCGAAGCATCGCAAGCGGCCGGGCCCTCCGGACAAATGGCGGGCACTCCCGATTACATGGCTCCCGAGCTGTGGAAGGGCGGGAAGGCGTCGGAAGCTTCCGACATTTATGCATTGGGCGTGATTCTCTCCCAGCTAGGCGGCCGGTTGCAGAACCGCGTTGTCGCTCGATGTCTCAATGAGAACCCCACGCGCCGGTTTCCAACTGCCGATGCTGTCGCACACGCGCTGGTGCCGCTTCATTCCCGCCGCTGGTTTTTGGCCGCCGCCGCAATTCTCGTGGCCATAATCACGGGCCTGGTCACCTATCAACGTGCCAAGGCTCCACAGGAAAGAGTGCGGCTGGCGATCCTGCCATTCGAGACCGAAGGGATTGCGCCGCCAATGAGCGAAGGACTGCTGCACGATACGTCTGACCGTCTGAGTCACGTGAAGGCCGGGCGGACGCGGCGTCTCACCCTGATCCCTCTGGCCGATGCTCTCCAGAACAAAGTCGATCAGCCCATCAAGGCGCGCACCATGCTAGGCGCAACGCACACTTTGAATGGCACGCTGCGTAAAGAAGCCGGCAACGTGGTGGTCTTGGCGTACTTGACCGACGCGAGTTCGCTGGTTCACATGAACGAGTGGCGCGCTGAGTATTCAATGGGCGAGCTGCGAAATATGCCCACGGCTCTCGCCGGCATGGTCACGGGAACGCTAGACCTGCCGCCCCTGGCGATAACAGCCACCGTGAATGCGGCGGCTTATCCGGATTACTCCGCCGGAGCGGCCTTAGCGCGCCGCGATACCGATGTGGACCGAGCGCTTCCCATGCTCGAACGCGCCGTCAAGGCCGATCCGAATTCGCCGCTCACGCACGCCAAGCTCGCGGAAGCCCAGTGGGTCAAGTATGAGCGAACTAAGGACCCCCAGTGGCAGGAGCGGGCCATAGCGTCGCTCAAAAACGCCGAGCAACGCAATCCGGATGTAGCAGCTGTGCGACTGCTATCCGGGCTGATCCACGAATCCTTCGGTCAGTATGAGCGGGCCCAAGTAGATTTGCGTAGGGCCATCGAGCTTGAGCCCAACAACGGCGATGCCTGGCGGCGCCTGGGCAACGTATATGAAGGCAGCAATCAGCCCAACGAAGCGCTAAGCGCATACAAGAAGGCCATCGAGCTTCAGCCGGATTACTTCAAGAATTACGAGCAACTCGGTTATTTCTTCTTCAGGCGAGGCGAGTACGAGGAGGCCGTCCGGCAGCGCAAACGAATGGTCGAGTTGGTGCCGGACCTGGCGGAAGCCCATTATCAGCTGGCTGCGCCGTATCTAAACATGGGCCGCTACGCGGATGCGGAATACGAGCTCAACGTCGCTATTAGCTATCATGAGACCGCGAATGCCGTGGAGGGGCTGGGACTCTCGCGCCATTACCAAGGCCGCGATCTCGAGGCCATACCTTACTTCCAGCGCGCCGTCGAAATCGGTCCTCCGCTGTCGCTCTATTACATAAACCTGGGAACGGCACAGCGAAGGGCCAATCTCCAGCGCGAAGCCGAGCAGTCCTACCGTAAGGGATTGGACCTGGAGGAAGCCGCCCTGGCGCGTAATCCCAAGGACAGCTACGAAAAGTCCTGCCTGGCCTATTTATGCGCCCGCCTTGGCGATATGAGGCGGGCCGAATCGGAGGCTGCGCAGGCCCTGCGACTTTCAGGCGGCGCCATCAATGTGCGTTGGATGGTTGCGCTGACGTACGAAGCCTTAGGCCAGCACGACCGTACCTTGGCCATAATCCAGGACGTGCCCGCGTCGATGCTCGACCGGCTCAATCGCCACCCAGACTTAGGCGACTTGCGGGCTGACTCCCATTTTCAGCAGTTGTTGGTGTCCCATCATATTGAGTAAGAAAAGGAGAAAAGCATGGCGTTGATTGAATACAATATCCATTACGCAAATGGCAAGACGAGCGTAACGTGCAGCGTTGTTCAGGTGGACAAGGGCGACAGAATTCTGTTCAAGTCCAAAGACGCGAACACAGGTATCCGGTACGTAGGGCAGTCGCCATTCAAGGGCCCTGACGGCCCACAGGCTGACCAGGTCTTTGACGTAGGAAAGGACCCGGGGCCGTTTGAGGTAACAGTGCCCTCACATGGGACCCTTCGCCACTTTGACTGCGGGAAGATTGAAGCCGCTGAGGGTACGGCTGTTGGCCGCGCGCACGCGATGACACACACTACATTCACGCCTTGGAAGGGCGGCGGGAGCGATACGCCCTAGGCGATGCTTTCCGTGATTTGCTGACCGCGTCCAATCTGGCCGGTGTACAGGGAGAGCCTTGCTCCAAAGCGAGAGAGGAAGAATGCCAACCGATCCGACCCCCGTCCGAGAAGTTCCAGCAGTTACGCTACTGCGCACACAGTCTGGCCATGACCTTACGCGGCCCGACGCTCATAAGGAACCGGTACTGGCGGTGCACAACATCCAGGGGAATATTGTCGCGGGCTTCAATAAAGACCATCAGGTGCACTTGTATCTGCGTATCTTGGATGGTCAGGTGGAGGCCTTTCGGGAGTGGCTCGGACGGTTGGTTCCCTTCATCGCCACAACCTCGGAAGTGCTTGCGTTTAACCGCCTGTTCAAAGAGGTACGGCAGCGTCGCGGCGTGGAAACACGGACTGTAATGGCGACTTGGGTGAACGTTGCACTATCTTTTCGCGCACTCAAACTGCTGGCTGGCGACGGCAAGATCATATCGAAACGCGCCGCTAGTTTTGAAGATTATCGGAAGGCCAGACCGAGCCAATTCGATGTTGAAAGATTCGCCGACAGTGCATTCCGGGAAGGCATGGCGAAAAGATCGGTGGATGTCCTCTCCGATCCGCCGGATGCCCGCGACCGCCGGAAAAGGCTGGAAGGAAATCGTCACAACTGGCTTTTCGGCGGCCCCGGCAACGAAGCCGATCTGGTTGTCATAGTTGGAAGCGACAGCGCGGCGGAACTTGCGGCCCAAGTCGCACAAATCGAAGATACGATCTATTCCGGTCGAACCGGACCGGATAGTTTCGCGCCCAGCGGCGTGGCTGTCATTTACAAGCAGTTCGGCAACACCTTACCTCCGCCTCTTACCGGGCACGAGCATTTCGGATTTCTCGACGGCGTCAGCCAGCCCGGCATTCGCGGCAGGCTTTCGCCCGATCCGCACGATGTGCTCACGCTGCGCCAAAACCCAGCGAAAGACGAATACCCCAACCAGGGAAAGCCTGGGCAGGACGTGTTATGGCCAGGGGAATTCGTTTTCGGCTATCCCGGCCAGGATCCGCACGCAACTGAGAAACAGGGGGGCATCCACAAGGCGGGTCCGGATTCTCTTACTGAAGGGGGCCGCGGAGGCCGGTGGGCCGGCCCAGTCTGGGCCAAAGATGGATCGTATCTGGTGATTCGGCGGTTGCGTCAGGATGTCGCGAAGTTTCACGCGTTTCTTGCCGACAACGCGCCACCGGGCATGTCGCCGGAGCGATTTGGAGCCTCCTTGGTCGGCCGATGGACCAGCGGGGCGCCCATCATGCGCAGTCCCGCCACTGACGATTCCCCGTTGGGTAATGATGACTGCGCGAATAATCATTTCGAGTTTGCCTCGCCTTCGAATAAAATCAAAGCGACGTCTAAAGGTATGTGCGCCGACGGACGTGATCAGTCACCCGGCGACAAAGTAGGAATTTATTGCCCCTTCGCAGCTCACATCCGGAAAGCGTATCCTCGCGACGACACGGGCACTCTTCCGCTTAAGCCCCCGATTGGTGAAGTGACAACGCAGACGCATCGGCTGCTAAGGCGCGGCATTCCTTTTGGAGACCCCTACTACGCTAA
Source organism: Bryobacteraceae bacterium (assembly GCA_035569875.1). GTDB lineage: Bacteria > Acidobacteriota > Terriglobia > Bryobacterales > Bryobacteraceae > Palsa-89. The sequence continues at coordinate 3,737 of DATMMD010000146.1, read as the reverse complement.
CGCTGGCCCTGACACGGGCAATCGCGGCCTCCTCTTCGCCTGCTATCAGACCTCGATCGAGGAGCAATTCGAGTTCGTGATAAAAACGTGGGTGAACAACTCCGAGTTCAAGAATCGTTCCGAAAAGGGACAACTTCAGTCGGGGCACGACCTGATCATTGGACAGACCAACGAAGGGGGCAGCCGCACTCGACGCTGCGTGCTTCGCATCCAGTCAGACAGCACGGTCAACAGGATTACGGTAACTGCAAACGATGACTGGGTGATTCCCACCGGAGGTGGCTACTTCTTCGCGCCATCCATCGATGCACTATATCTTCTAACCGGCCAGTTGCCAACGTAAGATCTGTTTGCGAAGCACCGGGTCACAAAGTTGGTAGCGGCTTAGTCAGCGCTGACTAAGCTCGTGCTGACTAATGCTCGTGCTGACTAATGCTCGTGCTGACTAATACTCAGCAGGTTCCCATCCGGATCCTTGAACCACGCCACCCGCGTGCCACCAGGGGCCGTCCATATTCCTAACTCGTCCTGCTTCAAGAAACTCTCGTAGCGTTCCAGCGTGATCCCCGCTGCCACCAGCGCCTTCGCTTTGGCGACAATATCGTCCACCTCCCAGCCCAGGACCGTATAGGGAGCTGCAACCACCTCCCGAACCAGTGACACTCGCAGCATGGTTCCGTTCGCATCGAAGACCAGCGCGAAGCGGTCCTCGCTGACCAGACGAAGACCGAGCGTATCGCGATAGAACGTCCGGGCGCGCTCTGCGTCCTTTACTCCGGCGAAGGCTACGATCTTGGAAGAGCCGAGAATGCTGGGTTGAGCGCTGGGTTGACCGCTGGAAGGTGCACTAGCCATGACCTCAGTATCGATGCAATCGGCCTTGTCGCAAGTCCGTTTTGCCGCCATAATATATCTCTTATGCGACAGGCTAGAAAGTACGGCCTTCTAACCGAATACGATCCCAAACCTGGCGTGTCTATCTCTACATTGGCCTATGAATATCCGCCCGGATTCAATGTGCCTCAACATTCGCATGGGTCTGACCAGGTGATCTATGCGATCCGCGGAGTGATGGAGATTGCCTCGGGTCAAGGCTTGTGGCTGATTCCACCGCAGTTCGCAATTTGGATTCCGGCTCGCGCCACGCACAACATCCGCATGCCCGGAGCTGTATCAATGCGCACGCTCTATTTGCGCCCTGGTCTTGCACCACGGCTGTCCGACGCATGCACGGTGCTACAGGTCACTCCTTTTCTGCGCGCACTGATTGTCGAAGCCGTACGGATCGGACAACTTCGCCGGCGCAACTCGCTGCACTGCGCGCTTCGCGACCTGATCATCTCGCACTTGCAAAATGCGGCCCCAGTTCCGAGCTTCGTTACCTTGCCTGGCGATCAGCGTGCCCTCCTGGTCGCTCAGACCGTCATGAGTAACCTGCGTAGCTGCCTCTCGTTCCAGGCCTTATGCGAACAAGCTGGCGCGAGCCCGCGCACCATCGAAAGGATTTTCCGCCGCGAGGTGGGCCTGAGCTTCGAGTCCTGGCGCCGCCAGTTCCGTCTGATGAAGGCCATCGAGCTCTTAGCCGGTGGCTGCACGGTCAAAGAGGTCGCCTTCGAGATCGGCTATCGTCAACCCAGCGCCTTTGTCCAAGTCTTTCGGAGGACGTTGGGCGCGACGCCTAGAGCCTGGGCCGCATCGTTGCAAAAAGCCGATTAAGCTACAATACAGATTCCCTCCGAATGGACCAACTCAAAGCGCTCATCCGCGAAGTCTCCGACTTCCCCAAGCCCGGCATCAACTTTTACGACATCACCACGCTGCTCAAAGATCCGGTCGGGTTTAAGGGTGTTATCGATGGACTGGCCCACCGCTTTCGCTCCAGCCCGGTCGATCTGGTCCTGGGCATCGAAGCGCGCGGCTTCATCATCGCCCCCGCCGTCGCCTATGCTCTGGGCTATGGCTTCATTCCCGTTCGTAAGGAAAAGAAACTTCCGGCCGAGCGGGAGCGCATCGAATACGCACTGGAATATGGCACCGACGTGCTCGAAATCCACAAAGACGCCATCACGCCCGGACAGAATGTCTTGATCATTGACGATGTCCTGGCCACTGGGGGAACCGCTTCGGCGGTCGCCCGCCTGGTCGAGAAACTCCATGGAAAAGTGACCGGACTAGGCTTCATCCTGGAGCTGGATTTCCTGAAAGGGCGCGAAAAGCTCAACGGCTATGACGTCTTCTCGCTGATCCATTATTAATGGCCGCCCGTCTCCGGCTTCGTTCTTTCGCCAAAATCAATCTCGACCTCCGGGTACTGAACAAGCGCCCTGACGGCTATCACGACCTGCGGACGATCTTCCAAACCATCTCTTTGTCCGATACCCTCGACATCGAATATGAACCAGGGCGCACCCGCATCGATATAAAGTCGAACTTGAACATTCCGGACAATCTTGTTGTGTGTGCAGCAGATAGCGTTCTCAAAGCCACTCGAAGCACCGGGCGGCTCGGGTTCGTTTTGCAAAAACGGATCCCCCTCGGCGGCGGCTTGGGCGGTGGATCGAGCAACGCGGCCGCCGTCCTGCTAGCCCTCCCGCTGTTGCTCCGGAAACCGCTGCCGATCGAGAAACTCATGGAGTTGGCGGCCGGCTTGGGCAGCGACGTTCCGTTCTTTCTACTCGGTGGAACCGCCCTCGGTCTGGGCCGCGGCACGGAGTTGTATCCTCTGCCCGACGTCCCGGTCCTTCCGGCCTTGCTGATTGCTCCCGGTATCCACGTTTCTACCAAAAATGCTTATGCGCAGCTCGGCCGGGAATTGACAACCGCCTCGCCCATCCCTACCATTGATAGTTTCCAGTCAGTGGCTTGGCGAATCGCAAATGCTTCGCCTAGCGAGGATTGGGGCGGGGCCAATGATTTTGAGAATGTTGTCTTCGGCCTGCATCCTCAACTAAAATCGATTAAGGGGAAGCTGCTTAGACTGGGTGCTCGGCCGGCGTTGATGAGCGGGAGTGGTTCCTCGCTTTTTGGAATCTTCCCAAGCCGCCAGTTGCGCGATCGGGCGGTCGAGTCGTTCAGGAAAGAATTCGCCAAGGATAAGGTCTATTCCGTCACGATGATAAGCCGCAGCCGCTACCGTTCACTCTGGCGGCGGCAACTCGCAGCCCCAATGGACAGCAAAGTATGGCCGCCCCAAGACCGGTACGCAGGATGAGATTCGAGCAGATGAAAATCTTCACCGGCAACGCCAATCCGGCGCTGGCGGCCAAGATCTGTGCGTCTTTAGGCTGCAGCATGGGCGCGGCTTCGGTCGAGCCTTTTTCCGATGGCGAAATACGCCTCCAGATCCTTGAAAATGTTCGCGGCGCGGATGCTTTTGTCGTACAACCCACCTGCACCCCGGTCGACCGGCACCTGATGGAGCTGCTGCTGATGATCGACGCCCTCCGGCGCGCCTCAGCAGAGCGCATCACCGCAGTGTTACCCTATTATGGGTATGCGCGGCAGGATCGAAAAGATAAGCCGCGGATGCCCATCTCCGCCCGGTTGATTGCGAACCTGATTCAAAGAGCCGGAGCGGATCGTGTGCTTACTTTGGACTTGCACGCGGCTCAGATCCAGGGATTCTTCGATGTTCCGGTGGATCACCTGTTTGCCGCGCCCGTGATGTTGGAGTATTTCGACTCCATCGGACGCAGGGACATGACAATAGTTTCTCCGGATGCCGGTGGCGTGGAGCG
>DATMMD010000145.1:0-24276 GCA_035569875.1 Bryobacteraceae bacterium | reverse complement strand
CCCTTGCGGCTCTGGACGCCGTAAATGAGGTTAGCTAACGCCTCTTCATGCTGTTCGCTGCGATACAGAAAGGCAGGATCGGGACTGAGGCTAAACGGAGTCTCCGAAAACCCAAAATAGGCGTTGTACATAGCGAAGGTGGTGAGTAAAGCGCCTTTCCTGTGCCCCTAACGCATCTTATCATGCGATAATCGCACTCTAGTTATAATCGGCATAAAATGCCGAGCACTCCAGGTTCCAGGACTGGAACTTCTACCAGGAAAACGACGAGTTAGCGCCCGATTTCGAGGTGCACAAACCCGGCCAGGGTGGCCGGCTGACCAGCCAGAAAGACGATCCGGCGGGTCTTGGGGAATGGGAGCCCCGACTGTATGGCCCGGGCGTAGAAACCTACCTGCTTGAGGATTTGACGGTAGGCATCGTCTTGAGTATTGAGATAGGCGGTTTTAGAAAGGAAGCCAGCGCCCCAGCCCAGCGGGAAGACGCAGCCGCGGTCAGCTCCGCGAACTTCCTTGAGGCGCGCCTCTAACTGCTCGATGGTCGATTTCAAGAGTGCTAGACCGGCCCAATCGGCGTATTGTGTTTGCAGGTGGAGTAGCTGCTCGGTGTATGCGTTCACCAGGCCGAACATGGACGGGAGATCGAAGCGATCTCTCTTGCGCAGCGCTTTAGCGGTCTCTGGCTGCGACAGAAATCCGTTCTCGTGCCATCCGCCTTCGAACGTGGTGCCGGGGACTGCCATCTCCGCGAACGTGGGAGTGCTGTCTTCGGGCCGCTTCACGGAGCCGCTCGGACTCTGCTTCCACGCCAATTCGAACTTCCCGGCACCGCGTGGGGCCAAGGTGGCGACGCGCAGCAGATAAATCTTGAAGGAATTCTCGGGAATCGTGTTGGAATCGGAGGCGGACATCACCCGCATCGAATCGGCGCCCCCTGATCCAAGCGCGGCGTCTTCAACTGAGATTGCCGGACGGCGAGCCATTCGGCCTTCCGAAGTGGCGCGTGCCGAGATGTCCTGCAATGAGCGCTCAGTCATCCGGCCGTGGACCACGCCTGTTCGGAGCGCGCCTTTGATGGCAGTACCGGGAAGATAGGGGCCGCTTGGTCCGGTGCTAAAGGTCGGGATGAAAAGATGCTCGGCTCTGGCTTTTTCCCAGTATTGGGCGGACCCCGGATGTTCGAAGGGGATGCGGCGGCCGGCGTAGTTCTGGGCGAACCCTCCCCAGGAGCCAAAATCGAGCTTGTCGGCTTTCTTGAGCTGGCTCAAATATCCTTCGAGCCGCGGGCCCTTGGCCAGCAGCCTGAATATTCGCCTCTGGTCGAGCACGTTGACGTGGTCTTTCCAGACCATGTAGTCGATGGGCGACAGTCTTTGGCCATCGCCGACCAGGGTGGGGGTGAGGCATGTGACCCGGTAGTTCATGCGGCGCCGCCACCCCGATTCTGAGCCGTGATCGTCCGGGAGCGGTTGTCAAATCTTGCGCTACGGTGCCTCATGCCGCCGCTCTCCACGGAATCGGCACCGCTACTGCGAATCCCGCCCGATAAACCGGATGCGGAAAGCCTTCCGGAGCCAGGTCCCGCGCCGCACCGCGCAGCTCATTCGATGCCAGCAACACCGATCCCTCGGCGATCATCAGACTCGGCGCCTTCGGCTCACCCCAACGCGCGGGGCTCTCGATGCGGCCGCTGCGCGACACGGTCGAGTAACTGCCGCGTTTCCAGTCCACTGAATCTTGGTCTGACGGCGTATAAAGAGACAGTAGCCAGTAGGCCCATTCCGTGCCTTCGCCGAGCGCTTCTACCGTTGGCAGACTCCAGGGCTCCCATTCCGGCGCCTCCGACCTGCCCCACCCGCGCGACCGCTCGCCGCCGATCCCGGAGTCAGCCAACAACAATAGCGCGCTGTGCACCGGCGCCGTCCATTGGGCGGCCGCGTCGTCGTCGCTGAACTGGACTACTGTCCACAGACCGGCGTCGCGCGCGAATTCGAGGCATGCGGTTTCGTGTCCTACCGTTTTGCCTGACTCCAGGCGATCCACAGCTGCATTCGATCGTAGGGCTATTCGAAATGGCCCGCTGGCGCGATCGTGCGGTACCAGGCACTCACTTTCACCATCCACCGCCCAGCGATCTTCGTCGATGCCTTTATCGGCTAGCAGGGCTTCCACCACTGAAAGTGGAACGAATCGCGCACCTTTGTAGCGCACCTTGGTGGATTCCGCCGGGGGCCAGACGCTTCGCGGCGGAACGATCAGCAGCGTGTCGCCCTGAAACGGATAGAAGGAGCTGAACCGGACCGCTGGCGTCGCCTCGCTCCGGGCAGTCGCTTCCAGCCATTCTTCCCTCAGCCCCAATTGCGCCATGGCCGCGCAAAGAGCCGAAAAGACGGTGTCGCTGTGACAGATTAGGTCAACGCGATCACGCGCCCCAGAGTCCGGGCCGAAGCGCCAAGGCCCGGATGGCCGAAAACGGACCGCATAGCTGGTGGTGAAACCGGCCGGCGTCATTGCTACTCGGCGAGTTTCTCTGCGAAGTCGGCGCTGGTTACCAGCGATTGCAAGCCAGCCGGATCGGCCGCGGCGAGAAGCTCCTGTTCGGCTGCGCCTGAAGCATAGAACCCGCGCCCACGCCACGTCAGCTTTAGGTTCGACAGCGCGACCCGCCCGCTTCCGCGTGATCCTCCACCGCCCAGGCTGTCGTCTTCTAGTAATCGCAGTCCTTCCACCAAGCGCGGCAACAACTCCCGGTCCTCGGGACACAGGACATCCATCACCACGCGAAAATGGAAGCGCGCCCCGGCCGGAACACGCTCGAGGGTACGTGGATTGGCCTGCGAAGTAATGCGGTCGATAGCATTCTCGCTCTTTACTTCGGTCAACTCGTCGTCCATGTTCTCGCGCATTTGCGGCGTGATGCTTTCGGTAATCAGAGGGGCATCATAGACCGTCAGCCGCGCCGGCGTAGCCGCGTTTGATTCCAACGTCTCACCACCTACGCGCTCCATGCGGCCGGGATTGCGCCCGAACAGCAGGCAAATCTCGTCATCTGGGCGATCGCTCTGATGAATTCGTACTTCCTGGCCTTTGCGCTTGGATACATAAACCAGCTCGCCCGGCGCCGCCATGCCGGAGGACTGCTCCAGCATCGAGCGCAGCTTGCCGCGCAGGGAGCTACCTGGAATATAGGGCAGGCCGAAGGCATCCTTCACGACGGGGTTGTCAGCGCCCCCGATTTCGAGCGACCCTTTGCCGGCTCCGATATGGAGCCCGGTCTGGCAGGTGATATCTCCCTCGAGGATCAACTTTCCGATCAACTTCAGTTCCGTTTGCGCTGTGTGCGAGCTCATTCTGAACAGTTCCTGGTTTCTCGTTTCTGATTTCTTGTTAGGACCGGACTACTCGTTATACGCGACGATAGCTTCGAACAAGTCGCGGAAACGTTCGTAGCCTCGCGCTTCATTCTTGCGCGTGACTTGAAGCAGCAGCCGCTCCAGCGAGTCGAGGCTGCGCAAAGAATGCCGCGCGATGGTGTACGCCAGCCGCGCGCGCAGCATCACAAACGCCTGTTGACGCTCGTTTTCCGGGGCCCGGACGGCACGTCGCACGGCGTTATACAGACGCCGCAACTGGCTCCTGGTTCCCGAATCCATGTCGCGCATCCGGCTGACCACGCTGTGAGCCTGGTTGTCCAGATACAACGGGTCCGACATCAGCTTGTCGAGATCGATCTCCGGCGGACCTTCGAAGCGGCCCCGGTCGCCGCCGCGGTCACCGCGATCCGGACGCCGGTCGTCGCCACGCCCGCCGCCTTCCCGGCCGCCATGCGGACGATCGCCATGCGGGCGCTGCCCGCCCGGACCACGCCCTTCCCGATTGCCTTCTCGACTTTTCTCCTGCTGCGGTGGTTGCTGAATTTCAGCCATCCAAACCTCGTTCTTCGCTTAAACTTTCGGCTTGCCCCTCTGTTGACAGTCTCGCCCATTCTAGCGCTACGCGGCCGGAGGGGCGCAACTTCAGGTTGACGGGATTCTTTCCAACCAGGTCAGCGATCAAACTCGCACGCGCCTTCTGAAAGTTACGCGAGCGCGAACTGCCCAGAATGCGATAGAGCCGCCGATGGAAACGCCACGGCCGTTCAACCCGTTTGGCGCCCGGCGCGCGCTTGGTTTCCCGGTAAATGCCACACAGATCCCGTATGTATTGTGGCGCAATGCCAAACTGCCGCACCATGGCGGTCAGCTCGTCCTTCAAGTCCGACGCATCGGAGAGCTGCTTCCATTCGAGCGTACGGCCCAACAGCGAAAAGCAGTCTTTGTCAGCGGACTTCGCGATCTCCAGCTTGTCACCGGCCCGCTCATAAACCGACCCCAGCGAAGTATCGGATTCAGCCGCCAGCGCCAGCGCCATGGTAATCGTCTTTCCCTCCGGCCCTGGAAAATCCTTTAGATGCTCCTCGGTAAATCGCTGGAAAAGCCGCTGCAATTCGCGCGCGAATCCGATCAATGCATCCCAGGCGCCATAGACCGCGAAATCATCACCGCCGGTGTGCAGGAGATTTACTTTGCGCCAGAATTCGGGAAGCGAACATAGCACTTCCACCTCGCCGGCGAAAAACTGCTTGTATAGCACCGAGAGCTGGACGTGTTCTTCAATGCTATTGAGCCGGCGGATGCGAATGGCGAACGTGTCGACATCGCCGCGCAGCACGCCCCATACCGGCCGGCCTTCTGCACGCGAGGCTAGCACGGCTGCCGAGGCGGAATCGCGGCCATCGTCGGTCAGAGCGGTATGGCGTGCCAGCGGAACCGAATCCGGCGACGAGCCGATACTCCAGGTGTGTTTGCCTTTGCCCGCGCTCACTTTGGCGGGCGCCTCGGGCGACCATCCCACCGAAGTCGCGTCCCGAAGAGCGTGCCCGAGTTCCTCGAAATAGGCCGGATCGGGCTTAGCGGCATCGTTATTCGCGGGAAAGCCGGTCGCGGCCAGTGGCGTGTCGTGCTCCTGCTGGAACTGTTCGTTGAGGCGCTTGCGGACCACGGTCCAATCGCCCAGATTTTCGGTGATGGCCCAGTGCAAATCCAGATGCCCTCGGCTCAACTCTCGAATCTGCCGCTGCGCCGCGGCCAGGAATTGCTCGGCTTGGGGGCGGACTTCCTGGGGCAGCACGACCAGGAACTGCTCACCGCCGCTCGACCCCAGCAGCATCTTGGAAAGTCCTAGTTCGGCGATGAGGGCGCGCGGCAGGACCTCGCTCAACAGATTCAGCCAGCGAAGCCGGCCTACGAAAAGAGACTCTTCGGGCTCCGCGGCGAGTAGAAACTCCTCGGTTCCCAAGATCTTGCCCTGCAATAGGATCTGAACAGACATGCAGAATCAGGGTGAAAGCTCAAATGTAGCACGCTGGGAAACACTAAAGTTCCCGGCGAGTCTCGTCGATAAATCAATGTGGCAACCCCGGCTCTTCGCGACGAATTCTGCCTTTACCTTTGGCGCTCCCCCGATGTCCCCGGCACCTTATACCTCGCCAAGGACTTCGAACATGCTAACGCCGTCTATTCCGGTTTGATCGCCGAAGGCTATGTCGTGAAAGTGGTTCACGCGTCGACCAATACCGAATACGAAATGTGCGACGGCAAGCTCTTGCCGCTTCATTCGTTCAGCCAGCGGTAATCTCGGCGCAGGTTTAATATTGCCCGGATCGCCGATCCCACTTCCACCCGTAATACATCACCGACCAAGCCCATGCCAACAGACATCCCGCGATCAGAGGCAGCCCCAACGTTTGCACCGCGTTCCCGACGGAGAATAACGCAACAGTCTGCATGAGGCCCCAAGGGATCAGCGCGCCACTTGTAAATCTCCAAGGCGTCTGCGGCATGACGTTCAACACGGAGACGTGGTGCCCGATCACCAGGCTCGCCATCCCTCCCAGCATGCCCCCCGCAAAATCCAGCGGCGCAACCAATACCGCCAACATCGCCAGAAACGCTAAATCCTTCGCTAGCAGAATTTGCCAGCCTCGTATCGGCAGTTGTAAGTACCGCTCCGAGCCCGCGCCGTCGATGCCCAGAAGCACCTGTGCATGGGTGCTCAACGCCAACGCCGTCACCAGAGCCATGATTCGCGGAGCCTCGGCATCCACTGGCAATGCGGAGAACCGGTACACCGTTGTGGATCCCGCCAAGACCAGCGCCACGTACGGATCCAGCGTGCGCAGCATCCCGCGCCACTGCAATCGCATAATTGCACCCAGCGCTCCCTGGGGCGCAGGCACCCCACGTAACCACCCTCCGTTCACTCCCGGCAGTCGCTTTGATACTTTCCGCAGCAACAGGATGACCGCGCCGCCGCCAACTGCCAGCGCCCCCACTCGCCATCCCAGACGCAGTGCCAGCGCGACGCCGATCCAAATTATCGGACTCAAAAATAACGACGCCACGCGAACCGCCGCCCATTGCCAATTCCCAAGTGGCCATGTTGCGCGCCGCTCTTCCGGCAGCGCCTGCATCGGATCGGCCGACAATGGAAACAGGAGCACCACCAGGAGAATCTCGCCGAAAAACGCCGCACTCTCCGGCTGCAGCGCTACAAATGCCACAAACAGAAAAAGGTTCTGCCCGCCGATTGACCCGAACGACCGCACGTGCCGCGCGGAAACCTTGCCAAGCGCGCTCAGCAGACTTAGGACGCCGCTGAGCCCAGCCATTCCAAGTCTTCCGCCGTCATTGTCTCCACACGCTCGAAGTAGGACTCCTCCAGTGACTTCGGGAGGTCTCGAATGGCCGAGTCCAGCACTACCTCGCCCCGCCGAATCATCACTACCTGATCCGCTACCCGATCGACCATCGACAAAATGTGCGAAGTAAGCAGCACCGTCACCCCGCGTTGCGCAATCGCGCGAAGCTGCACGCGTATGGTCTCAGCGGTAATCGGGTCCAGCCCCTCAAACGGTTCGTCTAAAAACAACGCCCGAGGGTTGGGCAGTAGCGCCATCGCGAGCGAGGTCTTCTTCTTCATACCATACGAGCACTGATGAATGAACGTGTCCCGCCCGTGTTCCAGCCGCAGCACTCGCAGCAGTTGATCAGTGCGCGACTGAGTATCGGAGCTCTTTAATGCGTAGACTGCGCCGGTGAGCTCCAGATGCTCGCCCACCGTCAGCGCGTCAAACAGCGCCAGGCTCTCCGGCAGCACACCTACTATCCGCTTCAGCTCCGGATTGTCCACTGCCAATCCACAAACCTGCGCTGCGCCGGCGCTCGGCGTGATCAAGCCCGTGAGCATCTTGACGAGTGTCGATTTCCCGGCCCCATTCGGTCCCAAGAGCGCACAGAGCGACCCCGTTCGAACTTCAAACGAAACGCCGGAAACAGCCTGGAATTCCCCAAACGCCTTAGTCAGTCCACGACAAGCAATCATCCACGCTCATTGTCTCATCGAGGCTGGGCTTCGCCGCGAACACGCCACGCTTCAACGGAATCAGATCGCCGTCAACGGGACCGCTTGCACTTCGGGTCAATCTAATCTCAACCGTGGCCGGAAAGATCGCGGCCGGCTCGCCAGTGGAGGCGATCGAAGCCCAGGACACGCTGCAGTTCGTCACTCCGCCGCCAGGGAAGCCATGCCTTCGATCTCCAGGTATCCGGCGACTGAATGATCGAAGATCACATCCTCATGGGACCGTCGTCATACGTGTGGGTAGAATGGGCCGAATGTTGACGAATAGGTACCGAGAAGAGCCTGCAATCGGCCGAACTGGGGCGGAATGTCTTATCGCATTGGACCAGCCAGAATTTCCCTCGCCTCTACTAACACTCGGAGAGAAACTATCCGCCAATCGATTCCTTCTCTTCTCAGCACTAGTAGCACCGGAATCCGAGTTTGAAGAATCATGGACCCATACTGAGTATTTGCCGCGTCAGTCAACGCAACGTCCGGGGTGACGAACCGAATAGATCGAATGACCACACGCGGAGGGGTTACTTCAGACAAAGGCTCGTGCGAGAGTCCAAAAATCTGACGGTCCAATTGCTTCAACCTATCAAACTCACTATCCGCGTCAGCTGCAAACAGTGTGGATACGGGTCTTCCGGTCGACGCTCCCTCAAACACCGCCTTAACAATCTTTTCGATAGCAGCACGATCGTCGGCCGAATCAGCCCAGGCGCCGTTCCCAAAGAGGAATGAGAGGGAAACGCACAGAAACAATGCCTTCATAGGGCAATAATACCTCGATTGGCTATAGTACATCGCTGTCCGCATACCCCGGGCCTGGTAATTATCCCTTGACAACAAGGACCGCTCCTGACATAATAATCCGGAGGCTAGGTTATGTCGATGGCAAGCGGAGCGATCAAAGTTAAACAGTCGATACCGAAACACCTTCGGTACAGCTTCGAGGACTTCAACCGCCAGTTCCCGGACGATGACGCCTGCCTGGAACACATCAAAGAACAGCGCTGGCCGAACGGTATAACGTATTGCGCGAAATGCAAAATTGATCGAAAGCACTACCGCGTTACGGATCGTACGGCCTACGCCTGCGAATGGTGCGGCAATCACATTTATCCGCTTGCCGGAACAGTTCTGGAAAAGACCACTACATCGCTTCGCACTTGGTTCTACGCAATGTATCTGATGGGTTCCACGCGCTGCGGTATTTCGGCTAAACAAATTCAGCGCGAAACTAGCGTCACATACAAGACAGCTTGGCGGATCTTCAAACAGATTCGTTCTCTTCTGTCGGAGGGGGATCTGCGATTGGAGGGACCATTGGTTGAGGTCGATGAAACCTATTTCGGCGGAAAACGAAAAGGGGGAACAGGTCGCCCGATGCGAGGCGATAAGACCAAGACTCCGATTCTCGGGATGGTTGAGCGCAAAGGCCGCGTTATAGGGAAAGCCATTGAGGCAGTCGACGCCAAGACGTTGGTCGGCAACATTCGAGAATATGTGTTGCCGGAGAGCACGGTATACACTGACGAACTTCCGGCCTATAACACCGTAGGAGCGAAGAAGCAGTACAATCATCGACGCATCCACCACAGTTCGAAGGTCTACGTTGTCGGCGATATTCACACCAATTCTGTCGAAGGATTTTGGTCTCTTATCAAGCGTGGAATTGGCGGTGTATACCACTCGGTCGGGTCGGGCTACTTGCAGACCTACCTTGACGAGTACAGCTATCGCTACAATCGGCGCGATCAGGGCAACCTGATCTTTATGTCGATTTTGGCTGAGGTTTCGAAGCGGGCAAAGGCGAGATAAGCCTTCTGAGCATCGTCTCGAATTGCCCCTTTGTGATTCCTGGGGAATCTTTGAGTAGATCTGAAGTTTTGTGGAACTTTGGCTTGGTGCGGGCGACGCGGAGCGGTCGCTTACGCGGGCTTCCTGGCATGCGAACCAATTATAGCAGAGCGGCATTAGACAAGCCCTTTGCGTTTGGGCCAATCCTTGCGTATAAAATCAACAATCCCGACGATGAGCGCCGAACCGATACCTAAGACTAGTCCGACAAGGATTATCCAAAATCTGATAGTGGCGAATAGCTGCGCTCTTTTGTGTTCTTCTTGACTACGGGCCGTAAAACTTGAGACTGAGATGAAGTTCCTAGATCTCTGGAATAACTTATCGTTTTTCCAGGCTGCGTCAATGGTCGCAGCGCTCATCCTTACAGTGGGCGCAATTGTGGAGTATTGGCCGAAACTAAAACCTCTTACCGTACTCCTTCTGAAATTGGCGCTGTTGCGTTCCAACAAGTTCGAGCGTTGCACATTACGTAAGCTACTTCTACATGCCGTAGCTCCACTTTTAGTCGTGTTAGGAATTGGCGGAGAACTGCTGTTCGAGTCGCGATCTTTCATAATTGAGGACCAGGAATCTGACGTTCTTCGCACGAGGGCCGAACGCGAGATCGAGGCCCGCATTACGTTAGAAAAAGAACTTCTTCGACAGGGTCCGCGTGCGCCGTTACTACGCGCTGCCCATATCGGAACAAGATTGGCGCGGTTTGCGGGGCAGGTAGTATATGTTTTCGACTGCGAAGGAGAGAGACTAAAGTATCGTTCTCCGGTTCCAAGTGACATGGAGGTGGTAATGGCATCATTTAGAATCGCGCATGAATTAACATACTTCGGCCACTGGCGCGCCATTCTGGACAACAAAAAATGCGACTTTGAAACTGTGTCCGGAATAGAGGTAGCCGTAAACCCGTCAGCAAGTAGAGCAACGTATGAGGCTGGCGAGGCGCTCACTTCAGTACTGCGCGCTGCACTTCTAGCCACTGCCGGGGAAGGACCGGTATTGAGAGAAGCCAAGTTCGGGGCTCCAAGCCCGAGAGTGCCAGGCGATCCTAATGAAGTTATCGTTGTGCATGTCGGTCCACACCCATTGCGATAGATTAGGCCTGTCACGTCAAACATCAAGCTAGCGCCGAGGACTACGATTCCCCATCTGGATGGCCTGTCACGCCACTTTGTGGTATGGCTCAAGTCCTTGTCCTCAAGGGATAATTACCCCGGGCCTTGACTTTTCCCCTTTTCTTCGCCCATAATCTACTCATGGCGCTCACCAAGCGGCAAAAAGACGTTCTCGATTTCATCGCCGACTTCGTCGAAGAAAACGGCTACAGCCCCAGCTACGAGGAACTGGCCCAGGGGCTGAAACTGGCCTCGCTGGCTACCGTTCACAAACATATTCAAGCCCTCGAATCGCGAAATTATCTGCGTCGATTGTTCAACCAGAGCCGGTCGCTGGAGGTCTCGGCCAAATACGTCCAGGAACGGCGTCGAAGCCGGCAGTCCACTCGATCGGCGGAAGTACCGCTGGCTGGAAGGATCGCAGCGGGTTCACCAGTGGAGGCGATCGAAGGTCAGGACACGCTGCAGTTCGCCGACTTCGCCGGCAAGGGTGATACGTTCGCGCTTCAGGTGACTGGCGAGTCGATGATCGAAGATCACATCCTCAGCGGCGATTATGTGTTAGTAGAGAAAACGCATCAGGCGAAAGATGGGGAGATCGTGGTCGCGCTCGTCGACGGCCGCGAGACCACTCTCAAACGCCTGTATCACGATCCGGATGGCCGCATCCGGCTGCAGCCCGCTAATTCGTCTATGCAACCGATCATCTTGGATGCGGCAAACGTGCAGGTACAAGGTCGCGTACTTGCGGTGTTGCGAAAGTTCAAGTAAGCCGGCGAGCGCCCGACTAACTATCCCCCACCAAGCTGTTAGACTAGTGGTGTACATGGATGGTCCATTGAGCGGCGTCAAGCGCTTCCTGTTTTGGGACTATCCTCGCGCTGGCTGGCAGTATGACCTGATGGTCGGGCTCATCCTGCTCTTCATTTTTCTAACACCGCGAGACTGGTTCCGGGATCAACCACGAGCTAGCAACATTGTCATGATTCGTCCCGACGCCTTCTGGGTGGACTCAGACCTGCTGTCAAGTGCTCCAGAGGGAGAACGAGTGGGGCGCGTCGATAACCTGCTTAAGGCGCGTACCGGAAAGAGCTACAAAGTGGTTCGTTTGGAACCGATCATCGATTCCGAAAAGGAAACCAAGGGTTACATGGCCTTCACGGCGCCATAACCGCCGCACGCCACTGGAATTCGTTTCTTACAAATGATGCGATTGGGTGCTTTTGCTGTCTCTATGTTCGCCTTCACGCTGGCTGCCGCGCCCGTGAATCCCGAATTGCTACAGCGTCTGGATGGCGCCGCAAACCGGTTCATGTCGATGAGCGCCAAGGTCACTTACCTGACCCATACGGACGTAATCGATGAAAACGTTACGGAAACCGGCAACGTTGTGATGAAAAAAGTCGCCCCGGGCGAAGTGCAGGGTCTGATCAATTTTACCGCTCCCAACCCGCGGTCTGTCACCTTCGAGAAACGCAGCGTCAAGATCTATTTTCCAAAGATAAATACGCTGCAAGTTTATGATTTGGAGAAGCATGGTGAGCAGTTGGACAAGTTTCTCATGATCGGATTTGGCACCTCCGGCACTGAACTTGCAAGGGATTACACCATGACCGTGCTGGGCACCGATGCCGTGAAAGGGACACCGGCCATTCATCTGGAGCTAATTCCGAAGTCCGGTGAGGCGCGGGAGTACGTAAAGAAATTGGAACTTTGGATTCCCGAACACGGCGACCCTTATCCCCTACGCGAAAAGATTACGGAGCCTTCGGGTGATTCGCGCATGATGACCTACAGCGACCTCAAGATCAATCCGGCGCTGCCACCTGAAGCATTGAAACTCATACCCCCTCCCGGGGTTAAAACAGAGCATCCAGGCAAATGACCGCCGCTGCTCCACAAATGACCACAACTGCGCCAGTAGAACGAAACCAGACTCGCGTCAGAAATAATCGCGACGCTCGGGGCCGTCTGACTTTTCTGGACTGGTCACGAGGGCTAGCGGTAGTGATTATGCTCCAGGGCCATGTGTTCCACTCCTTCAACAGAACGGATTTGCGAACTGATGGGCCCTTCATGCTCTCGCAATTCTTCGGTGGTATCGGTCCCGCAATTTTTCTAGTGCTCACGGGCATCACGCTGGCGTTCTTAATGGACCGGCGTGAACAGCAGGGATTCGATGCGCTAGCCCGCTGGAAATTTGCACTACGGCGCGCAGGTTACCTGTTTATGCTGGCATTTCTGTTCCGGCTGCAGCTTTGGCTGTTTGCTTATGGGCAGAGTCCATGGACTTCGTTGTTCAAGGTCGACATCCTCAACTGCATGGGCCTGGCGATCGGACTGATGTCGGTGATGGCGATCTTTACTACGGCGGACCGCGTTCGCTTGTGCGCCGCATTGGGGTTAGCGATCGCGACGGCCGCGCCGCTGGTGTCAGCCATTGATTGGACCTGGCTGCCCGCGGGCGTGTCCGCATATTTCGTGCCCAGTTATCAGTACTTCGCATTCTTCCCCTGGGCTGCGTTCATCGCCTTCGGCATCAGCATCGGCAGCCTGCTGCGCATCGTAAGAGCCGACCAGATGAATCGCGTCATGCAGTGGGGAACCTTGGCTGGCCTGGTTCTGATTCTGGGCGGACAATATTTCTCGAACATGCCTTATTCGCTTTATCCTAAGTCGGAATTCTGGCTCGATAGTCCGGGCCTGATCGTGATCAAGCTCGGGGTAGTGATGGTCGTCATCGCCTTTGCATACCTATGGACCGAATACGCCGTGGGCGCTTCCTGGAGTTGGATTCGCCAACTCGGAACCACGTCGCTGTTGGTCTATTGGGTACACATTGAGTTGGTATATGGCCGCTGGTTTGGAGCTTGGAAAGAATCGCTAAACAACTTGGAGTGCGCTGCGTATGCCGCGATCCTGATTGCCGCCATGGTGGGCCTCTCTGTTCTTCGGAGCCGTTGGAGCGGGGAGCGCCTTATGTCCGCAGTTGCGCCTTGGTTTTCCTACAGCAGCCCCCGGCGCGTATCGGGCGATTAATTGAATTCTGTCTTAATTCACAGAAAAGATGACGTTATTGTCGTAATCATCAATCGGCCGGAGGTACGGAATGCCGTCGATGGCCCAACCGCGAACGAGCTCGCCGATGCGTTCCGCAAGTTCGACGGCGATGAGCATCTGAAGGTCGCGGTGCTCGCTGGCGCGGGCGGTACATTTTGCGCTGGCGCAGACTTGAAAGCTATCGCCCAAGGCCGGGGAAATCGAATGTCGGAGGAAGGCGATGGGCCGATGGGTCCGACACGGATGCTTCTATCGAAACCGGTAATCGCCGCGGTGGAGGGCTATGCCGTCGCCGGAGGACTGGAGCTGGCGCTATGGTGCGACCTGCGAGTGGCCGCGCGCGATGCGGTGTTCGGAGTCTATTGCCGCCGGTTCGGCGTGCCGCTGGTGGATCTGGGAACAATCCGGCTTCCTCGCCTCATCGGCCATAGCCACGCGCTGGATCTGATCCTAACCGGACGCAGTGTCTCCGGGGAAGAGGCCCTGCGGATGGGGTTGGCCAACCGCTTGGTCGAGCCGGGACACGCCTTGGACGCAGCTGTCGAACTGGCGACAGATCTTGCACGGTTGCCGCAAAACTGCTTGCGCTCGGATCGGTTATCGGCCTATGAGCAGTGGTCTCTGACGTGCACCGATGCTATACGGAACGAGTTTCGCCGCGGAATGCAGGTAGTGGAAACCGGCGAAACTCAGCAAGGCGCACAGCGTTTCGCGGGCGGGTCTGGCAGGCACGGAAATACTGGGTGAAATACTTGGGCCTCAAACTTCATCAAACTGCTGAGGAGAATTCATCTTGAAACTTAGGGTAGTGCTAAGTGTTGTGTTTTTAATGGTTTCTGTGTTTTGTGTAAACGCAGTTAATGCCAAAGACGAGGGTTTCTCAGGGCGATGGGTTTTGGACAAGGGCAGCCAGCGGCCCGGAGACGCGCCCAATAGCCTGGAACAAAGGATCAAGCAAGACAATGCCGGGGTCACGATTGAATCGACATTTAAGGAACCGGACAACGGTGTTGTTCCACTTCTTTATTTGGGCGTGATGACGACGCGGTTACATTTGAGCACGAATGGCGAGGTGCAACAGAATCAGATTGGTCCGTTTCAAATGGGCTCGAAAACAACGATAAACGGGAATCAAATGGAGACCGAGTGGACCGCGATGGCGAAGAATGATCAAGTGCAGGGTCACTGGACGCATACTCTTTC
Source organism: Bryobacteraceae bacterium (assembly GCA_035569875.1). Classification (GTDB taxonomy): domain Bacteria; phylum Acidobacteriota; class Terriglobia; order Bryobacterales; family Bryobacteraceae; genus Palsa-89. Next base: position 9,593 of record DATMMD010000145.1, on the reverse strand, counting down.
GAGCGATGGCCGGCACATGACGTTAGCGATTAAAGAAAACTCCACTCAAGGACAGCAAGCCGAGGCGACGCTCTATTTTGTCCGAAAGTAGAACTAACCTGCGCTACCATTCTGTAGATGAAACTACAGGTCTGTAGATGACACTAAAGGACGGTGTTGCGCTGGTCACAGGCGCCGGGACCGGGATCGGCCGAGGAATCGCGGAGGAGTTCGCCCGGCAGGGCATAAAGGTCGCGATTAACTACAGCCGGTCGCGCGATGCCGCCGAAGAAGTAGTTCGCGATATTCGCGCGGCGGGAGGCGCTGCGGTGGCGATCGGTGCTAGCGTTTCCGATGACCGGGAAGTGCGCGGGATGGTCGAGCAGATCGCGCGCGAATTCGGCAGGCTGGACATTCTGGTAAATAACGCGGGCTGGAGCACCCGCATTCCCCACGACAGGCTGGAGGATCTGACGGACGAAATCTGGAATCGGACCTTCGATACCAATTTGCGCGGCGCATTCTATTGCGTGCGGGCGGCCGTGCCGCTGCTTCGCAAACAGGAGGGCGCGGCGATCGTGAACATCGCCTCGGTCGCGGGCATGACGGGACTGGGAAGTTCGATGGCATACGCGGCCTCAAAGGGCGCGATGATCACCTTGACCAAATCCCTGGCTCGCGCGCTGGCTCCGGAAATTCGCGTGAACGCCATCGCTCCTGGATTCGTTCGCACGCGCTTCGCCGATTGGCCGTCGTCGGCGTTTGACGAAGGCGAGGCGATGACACCGCTCAAGCGCTTGGCCACGGTAGAGGAAATTGCAGCTCTGGCCTTGCACCTGGCGGTGGAGGCGAAATCGATCACCGGCGAAACGATCGCCGTGGATGGCGGTGTGGCGGAGCTGGGCGCGATCCGCCTGAACGTAAGCCGCTAACTCGCGGCTTGCGCTAGCATGGTGATCAATGAGGAAATCGACGCTACCGCTGTTGGCGATTCTGTTTGCATTTCACGCCACGCCCGCTGGGAATTTCGCGCTCACCATAGACAATATCATGCGCGGTCCGGGCCTTTATGGCTACGAACCGTCGCAAGTCCGCTGGTCGGGTGATGGCGAGCGTCTCTATTTTCAGTGGAAGCAGGCTGGCGATGCGGTGCTCAAGGATCCCGACACATACGTCGTAAATCGGGATGGATTGGGCTTGCGAAAGCTGTCGGACGCTGACGCGAAACTCGCGCCCCCCGCCGCCGGCGCTACCACGCCGGATAAGAAACGCACAGTCTACTCACGCGACGGCGATATCTTTTTCTATGACGCGGCCAGTGGCCAGACGCGGCAGCTGACTAAGACCACCGACGCCGAAACTGATCCTCGGTTTACGCATGACGGCCGGCGCGTGGCCTTCACGCGAGCGAACAATCTGTATGTGATGGCGCTAGATGGTGGGGCGTTAGAGGAACTCACGGACATTGTATTGGCCGGCGCCAGTCCCACGCCTGCTGAAACCGGAGGTGAGCGAGGAGGGCGCGGGGGCGGAGCGGGACGCGGCGCGGCAGCGTCGGAAGATAAAAAGGGAACCGATAGCCAGGAGTTTCTAAAGAAGCAAGAGAAGGAACTGCTGGAGGTGATCCGTGAGCGGGCAGCCAAACGCGAGGAAGACGAGGCCAAGAAGAAACGAGAAAACCCGAGAAAACCATTTAAATTGACGACGGGGCAGACTGTCGCGTCGTTGCATCTAACACCGGATGAGAAATACGTCGTAGCCGGGGTGCGTGAAGCCGGCACAGGCGACAAAAACACGGTGGTTCCCAATTACGTCACTGAATCGGGTTATACGGAGGAGATTCCGTCGCGCGACAAGGTGGGCGATAACCAGAGTCGAATGAGATTGGCGATCGTGAGTGTCGAGACGGGCGAGGTGAAGTGGGTTGATCACGGGCAGAAGCAGGTGGGCGGCGCCGCGGATGCAGTGCGGGATGTGCAGTTGTCGCAGCCGTTGTGGTCTGACGACGGAACCAAGGCGGTGTTGCTGGCACGCGCGGCCGACAACAAGGATCGTTGGATTCTTGCGCTGGACGAAGCCACCGGGAAGACACGCGTGGTTGTGGAGGATCATGACGATGCCTGGCTGGATGGGCCTGGAGCCAACACGCTGGGCTGGATGAAGAACGATCGCGAGATTTATTTTCAATCCGAGCGCAGCGGCTACTCGCACTTGTATGTTGCGCCCTTCGAGGGCGGCGAGCCGAAGGCCCTCACGTCCGGTAAGTGGGAGGTGGATGGCGTTACATTGTCGAAAGACAAAAGCCGTTTCTTCCTGACCACTAGCGAAGCCGATGCAGGCGAACACAACATCTACGAAATGAGCGCCGAGGGAGGCGTGCGGACCAGGCTCACTTCCCTGCCCGGCGGCCATACCTGTGTGCTTTCGCTCGACGATCGATGGTTCGCCGACATTTATTCGTACACGAATAAGCCGCCAGAGTTGTATGTGCAGGAAGCTCGGGCGGGCGCCGCGGCGAAGAAGCTCACGTCGTCTCCAGCACCGGACTTCTTGCAATATCCGTGGCAGGATGTGCCAGTGGTGACCTTCCCTGCGCGCGATGGCGCGATGCTGCGGGGACGCCTATATAAGCCAGCGAACTTCCGGCCGGGTGGCCCGGGAATCGTCTTCGTACATGGCGCCGGTTATCTGCAGAACGTGCATCGCTGGTGGTCTTCAGCCTATGAGCACGAGTATCTGTTTCATCATCTGCTGATGGAGCGCGGCTACATGGTGATCGACGTCGATTATCGCGGATCTGCCGGGTACGGGCGCGATTGGCGCACCGGAATCTATCGGCATATGGGAGCGAAAGATCTGGATGATAACGTGGACGCCGCGCGTTGGCTGGTGGCGCAACAGGGCGTGGATGCGAAGCGCATCGGCATCTACGGCGGCAGCTATGGTGGATTCATCACGCTGATGGCCATGTTCACGCAGCCGGACGTCTTCGCAGCGGGCGCCGCTTTGCGGCCTGTGACCGATTGGGCGAACTACAATCATCCCTACACAGCCAACATTTTGAACTTGCCTCAGAAGGATGCCGAGGCCTACCGGCAGTCGTCTCCGATCTATTTCGCGCAAGGGCTGAAAGGCGCGCTTTTAATCTGCCATGGGATGGCGGACACCAATGTGCATTTCCAGGACACGGCGGAATTGGTACAGCGGCTAATCGAGCTACACAAAGAGAACTGGACGCTGGCGGTGTATCCGGTGGAGAATCACGGGTTCCTGCAGCCATCGAGTTGGGCGGACGAGTATAAGCGGATTTTGGATTTGTTTGAAAAGAATCTGAAGGGGCGAAGTTGAGCGCCGCGACCTCAACCTTGTGCTTGAGGAGCTGTTTCGAACGGATTCAGAACCGTGACCGCGCCAAATTCGCGGCCAGTCTGAAAATCCTCGCTTAGCAGCCAGCGGCACCTGGTTCGTTCCGCCGCTGCGACAATCATCGAATCCCAGAACGAGATCCCAGCTTCGTCCGTCCAAAACCAAGCGCGTTCTATCAGTCCGATTGTGACGTCGGGAGGATTCCACTCCATAAGCATTCTGACGTGGGAACGAATGCGGCTAGGCTGCACGCCGAACTTACGAATTGCATTGCAATAGAATTCCTGAATTACTTGCCAGCTTAGGCTTCCGGAAGTATTTTGCCAAAGCCACAGAAGCCACGCTTCAGCGTGATCGCGTTTGAAATGATTCGAGTCGTCGTAAGAATACAAAATCACATTTGTATCGACAGAGTAGAGATCAGCGCTCACGCGCCTCATCCCTGGCGAAACGCTTCGACGCATCTATGCCGCCGACTCCTAGATTGCGGTCGCGTTTCTTCCACTCTTCAAACGCACGCCAATAGCTATCCGACGCCCGCATCTCTCGTTCTATCAAGCGGCCGATCAGCTTTGAGACTGACATGTCTTCCTCAGCAGCTTTTCGCCGGGCCCACCGAGCGAGTTCGGGATCGAGGGTTATAGTTACGTTCTTTAACACAGGACCAGTGTAACGCGAGACCTGTGGCAAATCGACAGAAAGAAAAAGCCGGACCTTGCGGTCCGGCTTTGAAAGTAGATTTGTTGGATTCGTCTATTCAGCCAGGGGCTCTTCGCTCAGGCCACCGGCGTAAACAGTCCGGGCTTCGTCTTCGTACCCGCCGAGATCGCCGGTGAGCGAAACTTCTTCCGCGATGGGTTCTTCTTCCACCACGTCTTCGCCCGCGATCTTCACGTTGCGGTAATATTCCATGCCGGTTCCGGCCGGAATCAGCCGCCCCATGATGACGTTTTCCTTCAGGCCGCGCAGATAATCGACCTTGCCGTTGATGGCGGCTTCGGTTAACACGCGGGTGGTCTCCTGGAAGGACGCCGCCGAGATGAACGAATCGGTGGAGAGCGACGCCTTGGTGATGCCCAACAGCACCGGCTTTCCGGTGGCAGGCCGCCCACCCGCTTCCGCTACGCGATTATTTTCCTGACGGAATTTGAACTTATCCACCACTTCTTCAGGAAGGAACTCGGTGTCGCCAATATCGTCGACCTTCACCCAGCGCATCATCTGGCGGGATATGACTTCCAGGTGCTTGTCGTTGATATTGACGCCCTGCAGACGATACACTTCCTGGATTTCGTTCACCAGGTATTTCTGCAGTTCCTTTTCACCGAGCACGGCCAGGATGTCATGCGGATTGCGCGGGCCATCCATCAGTGGATCGCCGGCCTTCACGCGCTCGCCCTCCTGGACGTTGATATGCACGCCACGCGGAATCGAGTATTCCTTCTGCTCCCCGTCGTCGGCGGTAATGGCAATCTTACGCATACCCTTAGCGACTTCGCCGTATTTAACTACGCCGTTGATCTCCGCGATGATGGCTGTCTCACGCGGCTTGCGTGCTTCGAACAGCTCCACCACGCGCGGCAGACCGCCGGTGATGTCCTTGGTCTTGGTGGTCGCACGCGGAATTTTTGCGAGAACGTCGCCCGCGTGAACCGTGTCCTCATGATTCACCATAAGATGAGCGTGGGTGGGCATGAGGTAGCGCTTTTCTTCCGACCGTGAGCCGCCTTCGGGGCGGACAATAACAGTTGGAATGCGTTTTTCATCGAGAGCTTCAGTGACCACCCACTGCGACATGCCAGTGATTTCGTCCACCTGCTCCTGCAACGTCACGCCTTCGCCCAAGTCTTTGAAGTGAACCTTGCCGCTCACTTCCGTCAGGATCGAGAACGTGTAAGGATCCCATTCCAGCAGGATGTCGTTGGTCTTTACCTTCGCGCCGTCCCCGAACAGCACCTTGGCGCCATACACCACGGGGTACCGCTCTTTTTCGCGGCCCTTCTCGTCGATAATGGCCAGGATGCCGTTGCGGTTCATGGCGATCAGCTCGCCCTTGGCGTTCTTCACGGTGGTCACGCCCAGGAACTTGACGAAGCCGTCCGATTTAGCATCTTGCTTGGACTGCTCGCTCGATCCGGTGGCCGTGCCGCCGACGTGGAACGTTCGCATGGTGAGCTGCGTTCCTGGTTCGCCGATGGACTGCGCGGAAATGATACCGACCGCTTCGCCGCGCTCCACCATTCGTCCGGTGGCGAGGTTGCGTCCGTAACAAAGCTGGCAGACGCCGCGCTTCGACTCGCAGGTCAGCACCGAGCGGATCTTCACGCGCTCGATACCGGCCGCTTGAATCGCCGCGGCCAATTCCTCCGTGATCTCCTGATTGAGGCCAACGATGAGGTTGCCTTCGTAATCGAACTGATCTTCGAGAGCCACACGACCGACGATGCGGTCGCGCAGCGGCTCGATGATTTCGCCCGATTCGATGATCGGCTCGACGTAGATGCCATCGCCGGTGCCGCAATCGTCTTCGGTGACAATCACGTCCTGCGCTACGTCACATAGCCGCCGGGTAAGATAGCCGGAGTCGGCCGTCTTCAACGCCGTGTCGGCCAAACCTTTGCGGGCGCCGTGCGTCGAGATGAAGTACTGCAGCACGTCTAGCCCCTCGCGGAAGTTGGCGGTAATGGGCTGTTCGATGATCTCGCCCGACGGCTTGGCCATCAAACCGCGCATGCCGGACAACTGACGGATCTGCTGTTTCGATCCGCGGGCGCCGGAGTCGGCCATGATGTAAATCGGATTGAGGTAGCGTCCGGTGCGATCGTCCTCTTCCATGCTCTTGAACATTTCGTCGGAGACACGTTCGGTGACTTTCGACCAGATTTCGATGATCTTGTTGTAGCGCTCGCCCTGCGTGATGGCGCCTTCCTGATATTGCGCCTGGACCTCGATGACCGCCTTTTCGGCGTTTTTCACCAGCTTCGCCTTTTCGTCGGGCACCACCATATCGTCGATGCCAATGGAGATGCCGGCGCGCGTAGCGTACAGGAAGCCAAGCTTCTTCACCTCGTCCAGCATCTGCACGGTGATGATCAAGCCGAACTTGAGGTAGCAGTATTGCACCAGTTGCGTGAGACCCTTCTTCTTCAGCAGGCCGTTGATAAAGGGCATCTCGTCGGGCAGCACATCATTCAGGATCACGCGGCCAACCGTGGTATCCATATACTGCTTGTTGAACTCGATCGGCTCGGTGTGGATGACGTTCTGATTGTCGAATGCCTTATTCAAGTCGATCACCTTACCGGTGTAGCGCAGCTTGATAGGCGAAAGTGTTTCCACTTCACCCATTTCGAGAGCGATCAGGACGTCGTCGGTGGAAGCGAAGGTGCGTCCTTCACCCTTGGTGCCGGGCCGGGCTTTGGTCAGATAGTAGAGACCGAGCACCATGTCCTGCGTCGGAACCGCGATCGGCGAGCCGTGCGCGGGCGATAGGATATTGTTGGAAGACAGCATCAGCGTGGAAGCTTCAATTTGCGCTTCCGGAGACAGCGGAATGTGGACGGCCATTTGGTCGCCGTCGAAATCGGCGTTGAACGCCGTGCAAGTGAGCGGATGCAGCTTGATCGCCTTGCCTTCCACCAGCACGGGCTCGAAGGCCTGGATGCCGAGGCGGTGTAGCGTGGGAGCGCGGTTTAGAAGGATCGGATGGTCCTTGATTACTTCTTCGAGAATGTCCCACACCACTGGATCCTGCTGCTCCACCAGTTCCTTGGCTTGCTTGATGGTGGTGCAATGGCCGCGCTGCTCGAGCCGGTGATAGATGAAAGGCTTGAACAACTCTAGCGCCATTTTCTTCGGCAGACCGCACTGATGCAGCTTCAACTCCGGACCAACCACGATGACCGAGCGGCCGGAATAATCGACGCGCTTGCCGAGCAGGTTCTGGCGGAACCGTCCCTGCTTGCCTTTGAGCGTATCGGAAAGCGATTTAAGCGGGCGATTGTTGGCCCCACGCAGAACGCGGCCGCGGCGGCCATTGTCGAACAGAGCGTCGACGGCTTCCTGCAGCATGCGTTTTTCGTTCCGCACAATAACGTCGGGGGCATGCAGCTCGATGAGCTTCTTCAGCCGGTTGTTGCGGTTGATCACGCGGCGATACAAGTCGTTCAAATCCGAAGTGGCGAAGCGGCCGCCATCCAGCGGCACCAGCGGACGAAGCTCGGGAGGGATCACTGGAATAACGTCCAGGATCATCCACTCCGGCTTGTTACCGGACTTACGGAAGCTTTCCACCACACGCAGGCGCTTGGCGAATTTGAGCTTCTTCTGCTGCGATATTTCGGTCTTCATCTTCTCGCGGATTTCGAGACTGAGACCTTCGATGTCGACTCGCTTCAAAAGCTCTTTAATGCCTTCGGCGCCCATCATGGCGACGAATTTCCCGGCGAACTCCTGATCGAGCTGGCGCTTGCGCTCGTCGGTGATCACTTCGCCGCGCTTCAGCTCGGCAACTTCGCCGGGATCGACCACTACGAAAGCTTCGAAATAAAGAACGCGCTCCAGTTCACGGAGCGTGATGTCAAGCAGGTAGCCGATGCGGCTGGGCAGTCCTTTGAAGAACCAGACGTGAGAGCAGGGGCTGGCAAGCTCGATGTGACCGAGACGCTCGCGGCGCACGCGCGATAGCGTCACTTCTACGCCGCATTTGTCGCAAATCACGCCGCGGTGCTTCATGCGCTTGTACTTGCCGCATAAGCACTCCCAGTCGGCGATGGGACCGAAAATCCGGGCGCAGAACAGGCCGTCGCGCTCGGGCTTGAAGGTCCGGTAGTTGATCGTTTCCGGCTTGGTGACTTCACCGTGCGACCAGCTTCGAATCTTTTCCGGAGAGGCGAGACTGATCCGGATAGAATCGAAGTCGGCGATCAGGTTTGCTCTATCGTAGGGAGAGGATCTATACATTATTTCTCCTTTAGTCGGCCGCGAGGGCGGTGTCGGCGATTTCCCGCGGCTTCTTCATTAATTCGACGTCCAGACATAGCGATTGCAGCTCGCGGATCAGGACGTTAAAGGACTCCGGCACACCGGGCTCGGCGGCCGCTTCCCCTTTCACAATTGCTTCGTAAATCTTGGCGCGTCCGTACACGTCGTCGGATTTCGCGGTCAGCAACTCTTGCAGTACGTAAGCCGCACCATAAGCCTCAAGCGCCCAGACTTCCATTTCTCCGAAGCGCTGTCCGCCGAACTGAGCCTTGCCGCCCAGCGGCTGCTGAGTGATGAGCGAATAAGGACCGATGGACCGGGCGTGGATCTTGTCGTCCACCAGATGCGAAAGCTTGAGCATGTAAATGTAGCCCACCGTCACCGGCTGTTCGAAAGCCTGCCCCGAGATGCCATCCCAAAGCTGGACCTTGCCGGAACTGGGCAACTCCGCGGCCTTGAGCTGAGCCTTGATGTCTTTCTCGCTGGCTCCGTCAAATACGGGCGTGGCGAAGTGCAGCCCCAGCGCGTGCGCCGCCCAGCCCAGGTGAGTTTCGAGAATCTGGCCGACGTTCATACGCGAAGGAACACCCAGCGGATTGAGCACGATCTCAACCGGCGTGCCATCGGGCAGATACGGCATGTCCTCTTCAGGAACGATGCGCGCGATCACGCCCTTGTTACCGTGCCGGCCGGCCATCTTGTCGCCCACCGAAAGCTTGCGCTTCATGGCGATGTAGCATTTCACCAGCTTGATGACGCCCGGCGGTAATTCATCGCCTTTACGGAGCTTGGCGATCTTTTCGTCGGTGATCTTTTCGAGCACGGCGATCTGCCGCGAAGTCATCTCTTCGATTTCGTCGATCTGCTCGTTGAGACGAACATCTTTATTCGCCAGCTTGATGCGCTTCAGATCGCGGGCACGCAACTTCTCGATCAAATCGCGAGAGAGCCCTACGCCCTTGGACAGCAGTTTCTTGTTGGTCTTTTCGTCGTGCAGGTCGGCCAGGACTTCCTTGCCTTCCAGCAGATCGGTGAGGCGCTTGGCGCGTTCGTCGTTGAGAATACGTTTTTCGTCTTCCAGGTTGCGGTGCAGCCGCTCGACCTGCGATTCGAGAATCGCTTTGGAGCGCTCGTCCAGATCCGCGCCCTTGCGGGAGAAGACCTTGCAATCCACCACCGTGCCCTCGATGCCGGGCGGGCAATATAGCGACGCATCTTTCACGTCGCCGGCCTTTTCACCGAAGATCGCGCGGAGCAGCTTTTCT
>DATMMD010000144.1:0-64398 GCA_035569875.1 Bryobacteraceae bacterium | reverse complement strand
TTCCTGGGATGGAGACGCTGAACGGGCAGATCCCGGAGGCGAACAACGCAGCGGCTGTACGGCTGGCGCGCGCGTGGCGCAAGAGCGAGATCGCCGGCAGCGACAGCCACACGCTGGCGTCTCTAGGCCGCGCATACACGGAGGTCCCGGGAGCAACCGATGCGCGAACTTTTCTGGAGGGAGTGAGACGCGGGCAGACCCGCGTGCATGGCGATTCGGGCGGATACTGGAGGCTAACGCGGGCGATATTCGAAATCGGACTGGGTCTCATCGAGGAGAAGCCCTGGACCGCACCGTTCGCGCCGCTCATGCTCGCGATACCGTTGATCACGCTAGGCAACCAGGTCAGTGAACTGTGGTTTGAACAAAAATGGTCGCGGCGGATATGGCCCGCGGCATTGGGAGAAAAACTTATTCGCTCTTAGACTTGTCGCTCGAAGCGGGCTTCGACTCGGTGGACGGCTTAGCTTCCGACTTTGTCTCGCTGGAAGGCTGGCTCTCTTTGCTATCCTTACCGTCCTTACTTTCCTTACCGTCCTTGCTTTCTTTACTATCCTTGCCTTCCTTGCTTTCTTTGTCGCTTTTCTTGGCTCCGTTGTTGCCCTTGCCGTAGTCGGTGACGTACCAGCCGCTGCCCTTGAAATTAAATGACGGCGTGGACATCAAACGATGCACCGGCCCACCGCATTTCTCGTGGACCGTCACAGGTTCATCCGCGAACTTCTGCCTCACTTCGAATACGTCGCCGCAGTTATCGCACTTGTATTCGTAGATGGGCATGCGCCGATGGACCTATTGCTGTTGTTGCTTAAGCGGAGTCAGGATGGGCGGATGGTCGGTCCTGTTGTCAGGTGTGGTGACGACCTTCCCTGCCTCGGGAGCCGCGGCTACGTCGGCGCCCTTGCCCTTGGTGACCACTTCGATAGCCTTCTTTAGTAGAAGATCATCGTTAGTTTGCTGCTGTGGCTCGTTGGCCAATGGATTTCCGTCGTCATCGAGAGCCACCGGTTCGATTTCCTGAACCGGAACCGAGGGCGTGACGCCAGTATCCTGAATGGCCTTGCCGCCCGGCGAATAGTATTTCGCGACCGAGAGAATCACAGCCGAACCATCGTCCATGGTAATGGTCTTTCGAACCGCTGCGTCGCCATAGGTGCGTTCGCCGACCACTTCCGCGCGCTTGTCATCCAGCAACGCGGCAGCGGCAACTTCCGCGCCTCCCGCCGTGCCTCGATTCACAATCACCACCAGAGGCAGTCGGCTGATGTCATCTTTCGCATCGGCGGAGACGTCTTGCCGCGGTGTCTTCTGGCCTTCGATGTAAGTGATCAGCCCTTTGTCGAGAAATAGGTTGGCCAGCTTGGTGCCCTGCTCGGGACCGCCGGTCGCGCAATGACGGAGGTCCAGCACCAGCCTCTTGGCGCCCTGTTTCTGCAGGTCCTCGACCTTGGCCGCGATGTCCTTCACATGGTTGTCCTCAAGGCTCTCGGCTTTGACGAGTCCGATTTGATCGGGCATCATCTTGGCGGTCACCGCCGGATATTGGACCACTGCGCGAGTCAGGCTCAGCTTCTGCGGTTCAGGCTTGCGGAAACGCAGCACGCCGACTTCGACGGTGGTTCCAGGGTCTCCTTCGAGCAGCAACTGCGCGTAGGCTAGCGGCATATCGCGTGTGGCGACGCCATTGATGGTCTCGAGAACATCCGTGGTACCTAGCCCAGCCTTGGCGGCGGGCGAACCGGGAATCGAGTCGACAATCCCGACGTATCCAAATTTCTTAGAGAGCACCGCTCCAACACTAGCTTTATGCTGATCCTTGGACTTCAGCCACTGCTTGTACTGATCGGCATTCATGTAGCTGGCGTAAGGGTCGATGGCTTCGAGCATGCCGTTGACCGCGCCGAGCGTAACGCTCTTCATGTCGGGCTCTTCGACATAATCGCTCTTAATACGCGACAGCACCTCAGTGTATACGGCGAGGTGGCGGTAAGTGTCTTCCGGAGAAGCGCTCTTGCCGCGCATGGCTCCGAAAAGGAGCACAAATACGAGGCACGTGGACGATGAAGCGACAAACAATTTAATACGGCTGGACATAGTGTGGGCCTGGAGACCTGTCTGATACCAGTATACCGTATACCGCCGGGACCGCTGTTTGAGCCAAAAGCCTCGAAACTAGGCTAAACTAGCCAAAATCCGGAGGTAGCCCTGGTAGCGGACTTCGCCAATCCGCCCGGATTCGACTGCCGCTTTGACACCGCAGCCTGGCTCGTGGCTGTGCGAACAGTCCGAGAAGTCGCACGCGTAACCGGTGAACTCGCGATAGTACTGGCGAACCTCGGCCGAACTCACGTCCCACAGCCCGAATTCCCGAATACCCGGAGTATCGATCACGACGGCCCCGCCGGCAAGATAGTAAAGCGCTGAAGAAGTCGTCGTATGCCGGCCCTTGTCGTTCCCTTCGCTGACCGCGCCGGTGGTGAGATCTAGCCGGGGATCGAGCGCGTTCAACAGCGACGATTTGCCGACCCCACTATGTCCAGCAAAGACGCACAGCTTTCCCGCCAGCGCTTCAGAGAGTCGCGCAATGCCCTCGCCAGTTGCGGCGGAGCAAAGAACGACCGGAACACACGCGTCCTGGTAGGGCCGCAGTTGGTCCAGTTCTTCGGGGTTCTCCAGCAAATCGATCTTGTTGACGCACAGCAGCGGCTCGGCGCCGGATCGCCCGGTGGCGATGAGGTAGCGATCGATCAGGCCCGGCCGCAATGGAGGAGACTTGAGCGAGACGACGTTGACCACGACGTCAATATTGGCTGCTATGATTCGCTGCAGGTGGGAATTCCCAGGGTCGGCGCGGGAGAGCACGGTGCGGCGTGGAAGAACCTCCTCGATACGACGGCGATCGGAGGAGAACAGCACGCGGTCGCCGATTGCTGCCTCACCGCCCGAGCGGCAGCGGACGCGCTGGTTCCCGCACAGGACATCGCAGAATCCGGGTCCGGTTTCAACCGCGAGCCCGGTCGCAATGGGCCCGGTGTGGCGTGACGACCCGTCATCGCTATGTTTGGAATATTTCTTTGCCAGGCGGCGCTCGCGCTTCGCCCGCTCTTCAAAATGTTTGCGCAGTTTTCTGTCCTCTCGAGACATTTCGAGACACCTCGACTTTACTTTTGGGGATTAGATCGAATGCGAGGGGACACAGACACGAATGTCTGTGCCACGTTTAGCGGACAGTCATAGGCAGACAGTCTGATGTTATAGCCGAGCGGGTGGGAAATGCAAGCGGCAGATCAGTGACAGATCAGCCTGGGATGGATCAATCGGTTGCGCCGGCCTTCTTCTTTTCCTTCTCGTATTCCTTCAGCACGCGGTTGACATAGTCAACAGTCTCGCGATAAGGCGGGATGCCATGGTATTTGTCTACCGCGCCGGGTCCGGCATTGTAGGCTGCTACAGCTTTGGAGACTTGATGGGGATCGTTCTCGTACTTCAGCAAAAGATCGCGCAGATACCTTGCGCCCGCTTCCGCGTTTTGAGCGGGATCGCGGGGATCGACGTTCAGCTCGGCCGCCGTGGCGGGCATCAGCTGCATGAGCCCGATGGCGCCTTTCGGCGAAACGGCGTTGGGCTGGTAGCCAGATTCTGCCTTGGCGACGCTATGCACGATTGCCGGAGGAAGCCCGGCCTGGACGGCAGCGCGGGTGACCATCTCTCGGGGCGTAAGCTGGGGCGGAATCTCAGAGACTGCCTCAGTTGGTTTGGGCGGGGCGGGCGGAGGCGGCGTGTAGTCTTCCTGTTCGAATGCGGCCACAGTGGAGGTTTGGATCTCGATTACACCCTGACTGGTCTGAAGCCGGACTACGGGGCCGTCGCTGGCATGGCTATCGGCATGGATGCGGAAGCCATTCGACAAAACTACGTATTCGCCGGCCGAGGCGGCCACGATCACCGTAAGAAGGCACAGTAGTAGCTTCGGAAGCACTCTCAAATATAGGATGACGCATTTCGCGACGCCCGTGTTGAGGGGTTAATCCGAAATAGCCAATTCGCCGGGGACGATGGGACGGGTGCGGGGCAGTATCCCGCGCCGGGCCAGGAATCCGATCGTCGCCAGCGTGCCCGTGAAAACAATGAGCTTAGCGGCATCGGCGGGACGGTTATGCGGCAGTAGTTTCCAAAGCAGACCGAGGACCGGTTGCGCGATGCAGCAGGCCCATACTGCGCCATAGAAATACCGGCGCTCTTGGCCCTCGCCTTTGGTGGAGGCTTTCACGCGCGGCAGCAGGCCCAGAGCGCCCAGGCTCCAGACCGCAATCGCAAGCGGGAAGTAGCCGTATTGATAAATCTGTTTCAAACGCCAGGAGCCAGTAATCGCGGCGGCGGCCAAGCCAGTGAAGTTGAGGACCGCGAAGGTGATGACGATGCTCCACGCGAAGGTGTAACAGATTCGGCGATAGAGGGGATTCGGTTTATCCTCGACAAAGCGAATGATGTACGGGCGCGGCTCCACTCCTGGCAGGCGGCCGCGCAAGGCTGCAATGCCTGTTCCGAGAACGACTAAGCCGAGCCATGTCAGGGTGCGCTGATCGAAGCCCTTTTCGAACAGATCGAAAGTGGAAGGGCCGGGCGCGATGAAGAAAACGAAGATCCAGATGGGCCAGTGGGCGAGCCGATAGGTGATCTTGTTCCGGTCCCGCAGCTTGCGGGTACTGGCGAACTCAACTCGGGCGGCGCTGGCCACTGGCGCGGAGCACTCGCCTATTGCTTCTTGGTCGGATTAGCCGGAGTTCCAGGCTGAGTTGCGGCCGGCGGCTTCGGAGCGGGTGTGCCGGCGGCGGGTGCGCCTGGTTTAGACGGCGCGCCCAGTTGCGCGGCGCTCTTATCGTACAGCTCAATGATTTCCTTGGTTATGTCGATGCTGGGCGCCGCATACAGTATGGGAGTCTGGGGATTGCTGACATCCACCACCATGGTGTAACCGTTATCCCGCGCGTATCTTTCGATGACGGCCATCATCCTTTGACCCAGCTGCTGCAGGATTTTCTGTTGTTCCTGGTCCATCTCAGCCTGGGCGTCCTCAAAATCGCGCTGAAGACTTTTCTTCTTGCTCTCGATGTTCTTATAGATATCGTTCTTGGTGGATTCGCTCAGCGTATTTTGACCCTTGCTGAGCTGGTCCTGAAGCGAGTTGATATCGCTCTGCTTCTGCTCTAGTTCTTTCTTTTTGGGTCCAGCTTTGGAATCCAGCTCGGCAGCGGCCTTCTGGCCGTCCTTGGTGGCGACGATGGCCTGCTGAATGGCAATGACCGCGATCTTGTTGGTCGGACTTTGCGTCTGGGCTCCCAGAGTCGCCGCCAAAACCAGGGATGGCACCACGAAAACCTTACTTGTCACAGTGAAACTCCTAACCTTTGAAATCATCCTATTCTATCCAAAACATTCAGTGGGGCGCAGCGTTAATCAATAGCCGCGGCGCTAATCCCCGGCCGCGGCGCTAGAAAGTTCGACCGATAGAAAAGCGGAACATGTCCCGCTTCTCGAAGAACGGAATGGGCTGACCCACCGAGGCAATGGCGTTCTGATAGGTAGCATTGTTGGGGAAGTACGACCGGTCGGCCACGATAGGCGGCTCCAGGTACCCCCTGAAAGTACTGGGATTGTAAGCAAAATACACGCGAAAAGGAGCGTTCACTACAGGCATCAGCACCTGCAGCTCCAGCCCGGTGGAAGCGCGCAGTTTTTGCGTGCCGGGCGCGATGTAGGCCCGCCCGCTAAAATTCGCCTGCGGGAATTCGCCATTCAACTGTGCAGTGTAGCCCGGGTTCAACTTGAGCTGTCCGGGAAAGGCGAGCTTGTCGATTCCGGCGTCGCCGAAAATCGCCAGCGTAACCGGTCCAACTATAGGAATACGATATTCGATGTTGCCGACCACGTTGGTGTCTCCGCCAGGGAAGGCGAGCTGATAGCTGGGGATCGTCATAGTCACGGCTTGGAAGGAGGGGAGGCCGTTTACAATTTGCTTCTGCATCCGCTGCGTGCCGTCAGCGTTCAACACGGGCACCGTAGCCATGGTGGGCAGGAACACAATCGGACTTATCCCCCAGATGTCGAACCCGCGAATGTCGTTTTCGCCGCCGGTGTAGTAACGGGAGAAGGGCGGCGCTACTTTGCCTCCATAACCGGTTATCATGCGGGCCAACAGGTGCACCCCGATGACATGGCCCTTTTTGAGACCGCTGCGGAAGTACTTTGCGTCGAAGGTCGGCTCGATCGTATT
Organism: Bryobacteraceae bacterium; assembly: GCA_035569875.1. Classification (GTDB taxonomy): domain Bacteria; phylum Acidobacteriota; class Terriglobia; order Bryobacterales; family Bryobacteraceae; genus Palsa-89. The sequence goes on along the minus strand of DATMMD010000144.1, from coordinate 58,124 downwards.
CACGTTCCCGCCCAGGGCCCCGCTGGCATATCCCATGGAGAAAAAGATCGACTTTCCAGCAGTAGGCGTGATGGGATGGTTGACGCTGTTGTAGGTATAGGAAGGGATAATCTTAGCCGTTCGGATTCCGCTGAGTGAGTTCGGGCCGCCAATCCCTTGAAAATCGATGTAGTCGAAGTAGGTCATGGCCGCATTCGTCAAAGTTTTGATATGGGAAATGTCGTAGCCGTACGTCAGCCCAACGCGAGCGAAACTACGTTTTAGCGGGTAAGACGCAAATATCGTGCCTCCGTATCCGTTAGAAACGTAATTGAGTAGATTCTGCTGGCCGAGCGAATTGTACAACGGAATGAGGTTGCTGCCGGAGAGGACGGATGCCTCGCGCGCCTGGTCGTAATTAAAGCGCTGGACGTAGAGCGTAAACCCGGTCTGGATGGGCGTGTCGAATAAGTATGGCTCGGTAAAACCGAGCTGGACCTGATCCTGGCGCGTGCCCAATTGCGAGCTCAGACTCAAGGTTTCGCCCAGACCCAGAAAATTCTTGGTGGCGTAGGAGAAGCCGATGAAGCTGCCCGCGATACCCGAAACGCCGCCATTCAACTGGATCGAATTCTTGCCGCGTTCCTTAACCTTGAGCGTAATATCGACGGTGTTGGTTTTGGTGTCGCGCTTGATATCGGCGGCGTCTTCGGCTTTCAACGGATCGAAATAGCCGAGCTGGTTGAGACGCAGAATACTGAGCTCCCACATTCGATTGTTAAAAATCTGGCCTTCGTCAATCAGCAATTGACGGCGAATCACCTTGTCACGGGTGGAGGTGTTGCCCGAAAAATCGATGCGTCGCACGAAAAATTGCTTGCCTTCATCGATGGCTAGCGAAAGGTCGATCAGATCGGAATTGGGTTGTGGATCGAAAGAAGGCTCGGCTACGAAGTCGATGAACCCGAAATCACCGTAAAGCTTGCGCATGTTTTCCAGGCCCTTACGCAGTTTGGAGGTGGAGAAGATGTCGCCCTTGGACATCTGGAAGAGCGGGGTCATGAGAGCTTCGGGTGTGCGGAAAAACTTTACGCCTGTGAAGGTAATGTTATTGAGATGGTATTTGCGGCCCTCCTCGACGCTGATGCTAATGTCGGCCACGCTTCCTATTTTGTTGGGATGGATGAGAGGAATGTGGAACCCCTCTCCACCGGTCAAGCGCATCTTCACATCTGAGTCGGTCACGTGCGCGGTGAAATATCCGTGCTCCTGATAAAAGACCTGAACGCGGCTCTTGTCCTCATCCAGCTTGGTGGAATCGTAGGTCCGGGCGAACAGATTTTCAAAAAAAATGGAGTACGGGATTCCGATGGGATGCGAGTTCTTCATGGCGCGGACGACTTCGCGATTGGGGAAGACGGTGTTACCCTTTACCTCGATGTTGCCGACCTTTACTTTGGGGCCTTCGTCGACCTTGAAAGTGATCTCGAGCGATGAAGGCGGAACGCGCTTAATCTCGGGAGTGACTTTAGCGTACTGATGGCCGCGCTCGGCCAGCAACTCCAGCAGGACGTTTCTCGCTCGCTGCACTTTGTTGGGATCGTACTGCGATTCGACCACCAGGCCGACCTTGCGCTCTTTGTATCGATCGAGGATATCGGACACGCTGACGGACTTGTTGCCTTCGTAGTTAATGGAGCGAACCACTGGCCGTTCCACAAGGACGAAGCGAACGATCCAACCCTCTTTGCCAGCCTCGCGCTCGATGCGGATATCGTCGAAGCGGCCGGTGTTCCAGAGAGCCATGAAGTCGCGATGTAAGGTCTCTTCGTCGTATTTGTCGCCCTTCTTGCTGTAGATGAGGGCTTGCAGCGTATCTTGACGCACGCGGCGCGCGCCGCGGAATTCAAAAGACTCAATAATGTCTTGGGGCGGCTGTCCGGTCAGACTGGTGACTGGCCGTTCCGGCGGCGGGGCGGGCTTGGGCGCCTCCGGTGGCGGTTGCGCGGGCGTGGTGGGAAGGGTCTCGAAAGGATTCGGCCTGCTGGGCGGCGGTTGCTGTTGGGACGGCTGCGGCGACGGGGTCTGTTGTTGCGGTGCGGTCTGTTGTGGTTGCGGCCTGGTCTCCGGCGCGGGCGGCTGTTGTGGAGAAGCCTGTGGTGCGCCCTCAAGAAAAGCAACGCTGGATAGGATGGCTGAACAAAACAGAACAGCTCGCAGGCGGCCAGGCCTGTGAAACATCATCTAAGAAGGGATCCTTTCCACTCTGCGACTAACCTCACGAGACGTCCTCTCCCAAGATCGGGTTTCACCAGGTGACCGAGGGACGGGTGCTGAAGTTTTTATTTTAGCTGAAGATGGACGTCTTCGAAACTGTATCCGCTTGGCTACAGCGGGCCGCCGAAGCACAGCCTCACAAGAAGTTCTGGCAATGTGTTACGGCTCCGGCGATTCGGCCTGTTCTACTTCTTCGTTTTCAGCGTTGGGATAGTAGGAGTGGTAATAAGTGTACTTGCTGTAGAGCTCGCCGCGTCGCGCGCCGTTAACGACAATGCCCAGGACATTGTTTTGGCAGAGCGACTGCATCGCGCGCGTGATGGAATCGATGGTAGTGGCTCCAATACGCACCACTAGGACCGTGCCGTGGCAGAGCGTGGAGAGTAGGTTGGCATCGGCGGCGAACAACAGAGGCGGGCTGTCCAGGATGACCCAGTTGAAGAGGCTGGGCAACCGGTCCAGGAGTTCCTTCACCTCTTTCAGATTGAGCAGCTCCAGCGGGTTGATAACTGCTTCACCGGCCGGCATGATGAAGAGATTTGTGCCGGCGATACGGCGAATGGCCTCGTGCAGCTGGCACTTTCCTTGTAAATAATCGGTGATGCCAGGACTGCGTTCGGCTTGGAGCAGATGGTGCACGATAGGGCGCCGAAAATCAAAATCGCAGAGTAACGTGAAGTTTCCAGCCAGCTGAGCCTCGGCCAGCGCCAGGTTCACGGCCGTGAACGATTTGCCTTCGGCGGGAGATGGGCTGGTCACGACCGCCGTATGGATCGGTTGCAGGCTCTGCATGTGATTGAGACGCGTCCGAAGGGTACGGAACTCTTCGCTGGGGGCATTGTGAGGATGCCGGGGGTTAATAAGGAGTCCATCCGGTGAGGGCTCGAACGGAATGATCTGCACCAATTCGAGCAGGCCTTTGGCGGGTGTGTGCTGTGGTTCGATGGTGGCCGTCGCGGTTCGATCGGTAAGGGGTGGCGCGCTGGCCGGAGCGGTGGTCCCAGCCTGTTCGGCTCGTCTTAATGCGTCGTGAACTCGGCTCATATCTGTTATCTCCCCCTAGAGCTTGGTGGCGTAGTAGTACACCACGGAGCTGGACATTATCACCACGCCTACCAGGCAGGCAGTGGACCAGGCCAGCCAAGCCAGCCGCCTGCGACGCCGCACCACCAGATCGTTTTCGAGCAGAGGAATACTGCCGAGAACTGGAAGCTGGGTGTAGGCTCGAACGTCCTTTAGATTCTTGAGCGCGCCGTCCTTCGCCTCCCGCGCTCCGGCCAGGCACAACCCGAGGATGAAGCCGATACCGGTACCGACGGCAATTATCAACGGCCGCTTCGGCTCGCTGGGTGTTTGCGGCAGGGAAGGAGGATCCAGTTGTTCGAGCCGCTCGCCCTGCTGATGGTTCACCAGCGCGGTGGACATACTCGAGGTGCTCAACCGCCGGTCCAGATCCTCGTATTCATGCTTAGCCAAATCCCGCTCGCGGATTAACTCGTCGTATTCCTTGATTCCAACAGGAATGCCCTCGATGCGCGATTGATAGGCTCGAATGGCCACCTCGGCATCCTTGGCTTGCTTCTTGTAGTCCTCCATTTCGAGGTCTTTGGCCTGGATCATGGCCTGACTCCGTTCAATCTGCTCTTGCAGGCCCCGCTGTTCTCGAACGAACTGCGGATTCATTGGCCGAGCGGGGGCGGCGGCCGTCGTCTCGGGCTTCTTAGTCTCTTCCTCCTTGGCCATAGTCTCGCGCTGCTTCTTGGCGCTGGCAATCAGAGCGACCAGGCGCTGAACATCCGGGTGCGTGTCCTTATATCGCTGGCGTTCCGCCACCAGAGTGTTCTCCAGTTGCGTGATCTCGCGGTCCTTCTCGGCCAGCTTGTCGTCTTTTTGCTGGAGCACCTGTTCCTGAACAACCGGATCCTTGAGGGTCGAGAGCTGCTCGCGGTAGATTCGTAGTTGATTCTCAAATAACAGCTTCTCCTGGTTTACCCGATTCATGGCGGTGTTGAGATTCAGCATCTGAGCCTGTATGGCGTTCAACTGCTGGTAATTGGACTGCTGTTCGTCCGGGAGATGGCCCAGGTTCTTGGAACGGAATACGCTGAGCTGCTGTTCCACGGCATCAAGCTTCTTTCTTGCGAGGTCCCACTGATCGCGGAGGAACTGGGTGGTGGAAACAGTCTCCTGGGAGACCTGACGAACGTTCTCTTCCAGAAAGCGCGCCACCAGGTCTTGCACTACTTTTTGGGCCGTAAAGCGATTGTTGTAGGAGAACTGGATCTCAAATGTCGGATATTGCGGCCCCCGGTCAGTCTGCTGCAGGCTCTGGGCCACCGGGACAACCTTGATGTCGTGCGCCCGCATATCCTCAATCACGTCATCGGAGGGCTTTCGGGACAGCTCTTTCTTATAAAGTCCCTGAGTGTTGATGATGTTAAGCAAGGTGGCCCGGCTGAGAATGAGCTGAGCCAACGAATTGATACGCCCCTGAACATCACCACTCGTATTCATGGCCACCAGATTCGCGGGCACTTGCGGCGGCACTACACGGATGACCGCGGTGGAGACATAAGTGTCGGGCCATAGGAAGGCGGCTACCACCGATACCACTAGCGCAGCGAATACCGGACCGAGAATCCAAGCCTTGTGCCGGCGCAAAATGTCAATATAATCCTCGACGTCCAGCGGACGTCGCGTGGCCGCTAAATTATCCTGGGGCTGCATCGTCGTTTCCTCCTCCGACTACGGAACAATGATGTGATCTCCTGATTCCACTTTGATGTTCTGTTCTAAATTCTTGCCCCTGCTCACGTCCTTCCAATTAAAGTGCAGAACGTTGCCCTGCCGCAGTATTCGGATCTTCTTCGTGTTGGCGAAATCCCGGAATCCTCCCGCGTTGCTGAGCGCCTCCAGGACCGTGGTGGGGGTCACCAGTAGGTACGTGCCCGGCTTGTTCACTTCTCCATCGATGTAATATTTCTTGCTGCGAACGTCCTGCACCATCACGTTGACGTCCGGGTTGTTTATGTACTTGCCGAGTAGCTCGGTGATGGTCTTGGTTAACTGCATGGGCGTTTGCTCGCCGGCCTGCACATCGCCGATCAAGGGCATCGTGATCTTGCCGTCGGGACGCACCGCGGCCGCCAATGTGAAATCGGGTTCGCGCCAGACCCTTACAAAAAGAACATCTTCAGGCCCGATTAAATATTTGTTCGGATCCACGGCCGCGGCGGAGCTCTCGGGACTCTTCTCGGATGCAGCGGAATTGGTAGCAGCGGGGGTCTGCGGAGGCCTAGGCTCATTCGGCTTGGGAGCCGCGGGCTGGCTTTGACTTGCCGCAGTGAGGCACCCTGCCATCAAAATGGCAACGCTGACGGCCAACCGGAACGAATTGCACTTCACCTGACGGCTCCTATGATCTTGACTGGCAAGGCCCCAGCATCTATCGAGGGTTCCCACTAGACATAAATCCAGTAGATACTACATTGTACATCGCAGGCTCCGATTCATGCGGTGGCAAATATACCTAGTTTCCACCAAACCTCGTACTGATTAGTTCTAGCTCTTCTAACGCGTTGTTACCCACAAATACCTTAGATCCGCCAGTGAGCCTACTTGATACATATTCCATGGGATACAGTAATAGGGTTGGAACCGATGACATACTTTCTCGCAAAAACGGACCCAGAAACCTACTCAATCGATGACCTGGAGAAACAAAAGACGACTGCCTGGGACGGGGTCACAAATCCACAAGCCGTGCGCGCGATCCGCGACATGCGGCCCGGAGATAAGGTATTCGTCTACCATAGTGGTGGCAAATCCGGCGGCGGCCAGTCCGGCGTCGTCGGGTTGGCGCGTGTGACCTCTGAGTCCAGAACAGACCCCAAGAACCCAAAATCCGCCGTAGTGGACTTCGAGTTTCTGACGCGGCTCGACCCGCCGGTTACGCTGGCTGAAATCAAACAATCTAAGCAGTTCGACGACTGGGCGTTAGTGCGGCAGGGCCGGTTGTCCACCATGGTGGCGCCCGAGAAATTTGTGGACTGGATGCGGAAGAAATTCCCGAAATCAAAGCTCTGATCAGCTACCTGCGAAGACACAATCGGTCTCAATCTGTGTCCATCTTAAGGAGCTATGCGTTTTCCAAGATCCAGCGGTATACTTCTGCATCCGACTTCTCTGCCTGGTCCTCACGGAGTCGGCGATTTGGGGCCGCAAGCGTCGCGCTTCTCCGATTTCCTGGCTGAGGCCGGGCAAACCTTGTGGCAAGTGCTCCCACTCGGTCCAACTGGCTACGGCGATTCCCCTTATCAATGCTTCTCCGCCCTCGCCGGAAATCCGGTGCTGATTAGTCCTGAGCGTTTAAAAGAGCAAGGCTGGGTGGATGAATCCGAGCTAGACATCGCTCGCGAGTTTCCAGAAGATCGAGCGGACTTCGAGCGCGTGACCCCCTGGAAGACTGCGCTGCTTGAATCGGCCGGGCGACGGTTTCATGAGCGCGCTTCGTCCGGCGACCGCCAACGATTCGATTCCTTCTGCCAGACTAACGCAGGCTGGCTGGATGACTTCGCGCTGTTCATGGCGCTCAAGCGACATCATGGCGGCACGCCGTGGACCCATTGGGAACCGAGCATACGATGGCGTGAGCCCGCGGCGCTGGCGAGCTGGCGGGAAAAGTTGGCACAGCCGATCGCAGTGCAGAAATTCCAGCAATTCGCTTTCTTTTCGCAATGGCGTGAGTTGCGCGAGCATTGCCGCGAACGCGGGATCCGGCTGATGGGTGACTTGCCGATCTATGTCTCGCACGACAGCGCCGATGTCTGGATCAACCCGCACAATTATCATCTCGATGCGGATGGTAATCCCACCGCGGTGGCAGGTGTTCCGCCCGACTACTTCAGCGAGACCGGCCAGCTTTGGGGAAATCCGATTTACCGCTGGGATGTTTTGGCTCGCGACGGCTATCGGTGGTGGCTGGAAAGATTTTGCGCAGTCCTTGAGATGGTAGATATGATCCGGCTGGATCACTTTCGGGGTTTTGAAGCGTACTGGGAAGTTCCAGCGACAGAGCCGACTGCCGTCCACGGACGTTGGGTGAAAGGACCAGGTCCGGCTCTTTTCGACGCCGCCAGGTTGGCGCTCGGGGATTTGCCGCTAGTGGCCGAGAATTTGGGCGTCATCACGGCCGAGGTGGAAGCCATTCGAGAGGAGTTCGGCTTTCCGGGAATGTCCATCTTACAATTCGCCTTCGGCAATGATGCCCAGGCGGCGAGCTTTCGGCCGCATAACTATCCTCGCGAGGTGGTGGCATACACGGGCACCCACGACTGCGACACGACGGTCGGCTGGTGGTTTAGCGAAGGAAAAGGGGAGAGCACCCGTTCGCCCGAGGACATCCGCCGGGAACATGAGATCGCGCGGAAATATCTCAACACCGATGGAAACGAAATAAATTGGGCATTTATTCGCGCGCTGGAGGCATCGGTGGCCGACACTGTTTTGATTCCTCTGCAGGATGTGCTCGGCCTCGGTTCTGAATCGCGCATGAACCAGCCGGCCACGTTGGGAGGTAACTGGCGCTGGCGCTATCGGGCAGAGATGTTGACGCCAAAGATCGCTGGACGATTGCGAGAGCTCACGACGTTGTACGAGCGCTGAGCGTTCGCGCGAGTCATCCCACTGACCGGCGCTTTCCCGAGCTGTTTTGGCGGAGTGCGGCACTAACCAGGATGCCGATCTTTTCCCAGCCAGGCACACGGATGCGCCGGCTCAACACGTCAAAGTTGGAGCGCTCGATGCGCTTGAGCAGCCGCCGGTAAATCTCGATCAGCGCCCACAGCGATGCCTGGCTGCGTTTGTGCACCAACTCGACCAGCGGACGGGATTCGTCATAGTAACGGCGCGCGCGTTCAGCTTCGAAACTGAGCAAGCGAATGAAATTTTCATCTCGCTTGGCGAGATCCGCGCCGAAGCGGCGGATGTCTTCTGCCGGAATATAGACGCGCTGGTTTCCTGTGTCTTCCCGCACATCCCGCAAGATGTTCGTCAATTGAAAAGCGATCCCGCATTTTTCCGCCAGCGGCAGAGCTTCCTGAGATTCGAAGCCGAAGATATGGACGATGGTAAGTCCGACCACGCTCGCCACTAGATAGCAGTAACGGTAGAGCTCATCGAAAGTCTGGATCTGGCGCGGCTCGAGATCGGAGCTGACGCCGGAGATCATTTCAAAGAAATACTGGCGGGGGATCTGATAGCGCTGCACCGTGTCATGGAAGGCCGGCCACAGCGGATTATCCCCGTACTGACCGGCGAGGGCTCGATCCAGGTCTCGCCGCCAGCCGTCGATCGCCTCGCGGGATGCGCCCGCGCCCTCGCTGATGTCATCGCAGTAGCGCATGAATGCGTAGATAGCACACATCGCGTCGCGCTGTTCGCGGGAAAGCAGCAGGAACGAGTAATAGAAGTTGCGGGCGCGAGTGCGGGCGATGTGGCGACAGAAGGCGTAAGACGTAGCGAGGTCGGCCATGCGTTCACAAAAGCGTGCGCTCACACGAGTGTGAACGCGGCACGCACGAGTGCGTGCGCTACCAACCCGAGGCGATCCATCTTAGAAACGGAAGGTCTATGAAGTAAAACGTTGTAGTTCTGCTGCTCGATTTTATCGAGCACCCTCATGCCACCGCGGCTGAACAGGTCCAAGTCAAAACCGAGCCGGCGGTCCACTGTTTTCGCGAGCGGCAAACCTTCGACGAAGAGCTTACGCGCTACCTCCACCGCCTCGCGCATCGCCGCCTGAAAGGCAGGCGTGAATTTGCGCGCGGCCAGATCCCGCACCGTATAGCCATGGCGCGCGAGCAAATCGAGCGGCAGATAGACACGGCCTTTTTCGAAATCCGCCATCACGTCCTGCCAGAAGTTCGCCAATTGCAGGGCGGTGCAAGTGGCGTCAGACATTCGATCGCGCTCCTCGTCCGCGTAGCCGCACAACCGCAGCACTAGGCGGCCAACGGGATTCGCCGAACATCGGCAATAATCAAACAGCTCATCCCAGTTGGCATAACGCGTCACCCTCTGATCCTGCTCAAAGGCGCTGATCAGATCGCTGAAGAACTGCATAGGCAGCGCGTATTTCTGAACGGTGGCCGACAGCGCGACAAAGACCGGATGCTTTACCCGGCCTGCATACATGGCCTCGAGTTCGGCGCGCCACCACGCCAGCAGGCGCAAGCTTTCCTCGCGGTCGCCAATTTCGTCGCCTAGATCGTCGGCCCAGCGGCAGAAGGCATAGACGTTGTAGAAGTCCTGGTGCAGGCGCTTCGGAAGAAGAAAACTGACGACGTGGAAATTTTCGTAATGATGCGTGGCCAGCCACCGGGTATACTGCTCAGCGGCGGCCTTGCTATAGGTATCGCGCAGCGCCTCCGCCGAGTAAACGTACTCTTTGGGGGCGAGCAGGGGCACTAGGGTATGATAGCGGTCTTCATGTGACCGTTGTGGCTCATTAAGTGGCGCATGACTTCCAGCAAGTTCGCGAGCGGCTCTACGCGATTGACGAAGTCGCGCGCGGTGATTACGTTCCGGCTGACGAAATCGAGCGCCTTCTGGATGTGGACCGGCGTGTGATGGAAGCTGGCCTTGCAGGTGATCTCGGAGTAATGCATCAGCGAAGTATCCATGCTGATGCGGCTGTCGTTGGGACAGCCTCCGAAAAAGTTGACGGTTCCGCCACGTCGAAGCAGCTTGACCGCAGTCTCCCAAACGTCCGGATTTCCCACGGCCTCAATGGCTATGTCGGCTCCGCGTCCACCGGTTAGATTCCGAACCTCATAAACGGTCTCTTCCGGCTCGCCTGAAATCAGCAACTCATCGGCGCCCATCTGCTGGGCCCGATTCAGTTGCGTTTTGCGCCGGCCAATGGCGATGACCCGCGCCCCGTAGGCTTTCGCCAGCCGCACAAACATCAAACCGATGGGCCCGAGGCCAATTACCGCTACGTTATCGCCGGGGCGAATCGCGGTCTCGTCCAGACCGCGCAGCACGCAGGCCAGAGGTTCGATTAGCGCCGCGTCCTGATAGCTCACGTGGGAAGGGATCTCGTACATATTCCGTTCGACAATTCGGGCCGGGATACGAATGAACTCGGCATAAGCGCCATTATTGAACAAGAGATCGTCACAAAGATTTTCGAGTCCCCGTTTGCAGTAAAAGCATTCCAGGCAGGGCGCCGAATTGGCGGCGACAATTCTCTGGCCGACACGGAACCGGGAGACGTCTTCGCCGACGGAGACCACATCGCCGGCGAGCTCATGTCCAAATAGTGCTGGCGGAACGATCATACGGGCGTGGTAACCGCGTCGAAACACTTTCACATCGGTACCACACGTAAGGGCTGCTTGTACCCGTACTAGAACGTCGCCGCTTTGTATTTTTGGAACTGCCACCGACTCTATCTGCAAGTTCTCCTTGCCGTAGAGCACAGCAGCTATCATTTGCGTGTTCACTAGGACCACCTCTGAGGCTGAACTATTATTTTCAACGATTTAGGTTCAGGATGCAACGCTAGGTCAATTCCCAGCCTAATTTCGCTTAAAGGAAACCGGTGGGAAACCAAGTCTTCCACCGGCAGACCCCCACTAAAAACCAGCTCGGCAGCTTCTTTCTGCAAATCAACCGAGGCGCTATAAGATCCAAAAATCAAGCGCTCTCCCACGCAAATATCAGCCCCGGAGACCTCAATGCGCTCCTGGTGCGAAGTCTGCGCAAACAACAAGATACGGCTGCCAGGCCGCGAAAACCGAACGGCCTGTTCAACGATTCCAGGCGCTGACGTGGCCACGATCAGCGCGTCCGCGCCCCGGCCTCCGGTCATTTCCATCACTCGGTCGAGAAGCTTAGGATCATGCGGATCGAACGCGGCCGCCGCTCCAAAGCGAAGCGCCAGCTCCCGGCGGTAGGGCATCGCATCAGTAGCCAGCATGGTAGCTCCGGTACGCTTAACAAGCATGGTAAAAAGCAACCCGATCGGACCTTGTCCAAGAATCAGCACTACGTCCTCGGCCCGCGGCGACAATTGGACCACGCCTTTGAGGCAGGTGTTCACCGGTTCGACGAAGCAAGCCCGGTCGAACGAGACGTCGTCGGGTATCTTCTCCACTCCACGGCGCACGATCCAATCCATTACCCGGACATATTGGGAGAATCCGCCACCGGCCGGCTCGTAGCCCGCGGTTACTCCAACCCTCTTGTAAACGGGGCATTGCGCATACAACTTATGGCGGCAGTAGAAGCATTCCAGACAAGGGATGTGGTGAAACACGATGACGCGGTCGCCGGGCGAGAAGCCTCGCACGTCCGGCCCTGCAGCGGCTACCAATCCCGCCGTCTCATGCCCGTATATTCTTGGCGGCGCTAGCAGGTTATATTCGATTTTCTTCAGGTCAGTATGACAAATCCCACAGCTTTCCACCCGAATCAACAGTTCTCCAGGCCCGATTTCCGGTGTCGGGACATGCTCCACCGACACCGTGCTGCTGCCGGTGTAGACCGCGGCTCGCATAGTGGCCGGGGCGGCCGTTAATTCAGAAACTAGCGTCGACAAGAAAGTCACCCAACGCCTGAGAAGCGTCCTTAAAGCGTTTATTTAGTTTTAGCAGTTCTGGCAATACCGAACCCGGTCGGCGGAGCGCGGCTGCCATAATCCGGGTCCGACTGAAACGCCCGTCGGCGTCCCGCATGTCGTTAAAATCCAACGGAAAGGTTTCCGCGGAAGTGTCCGTTACTACACGGATACAGTAGAACGGAATGTTCCACTCAGCCGCTTTCAAACCCACTGCCGCTGCTTCCATTTCCACGGCGTCGGCGCCGGTCCGGCGAAGGTCTGCCTTTTCGGCGGCGGTGGAGACGACGCGGTCAATGGAAAGCAATTTTCCAGTTCGAACCGAGCCGCCCATTACCGAGCCGCGCGCGTAAGCAAGCGATTGGCTGTCCGCTCCATTACCGTCGCGGCTCAGTGTGACGATTTCGGTGGCGACAAAAATATCGCACGGCTCGAGCGCCGGATCGAGCGCTCCACAAAAACCGGTGCTGACTAGTCCTCTCAATTCCTGAAGTTTCCTCACGATTTCAGTCGCCTGGCCGGCCAGTTTGGGTCCCGGACCATTTGCAACCACCACTATCGCCTTGCCTTTCAACCACGCCATGCGGGCGAAGCCCAAGGGCCAGTCAAGTTTGGTAACCCGCTGGGCCTTCCGCAGCACGCCATCGAATTCGCGACGTTCCGCGGCTACAAATGCCAACAATCAGACGTAACCATTGGCCCGGAACCAATCCACGGCGCGCTTCAATGCGCCGTCCACCGGTCCGGGGTTAAATCCCAGTTCGCGTTTCGCTTTGTCCGGCGAAACAAACATTTTCTTCCGGGCCATTCTTACGGCATCAAGCGGCGCCCTCGGTTCTATACCGGTTAGGTTGGCCCAGCCTGTGCTTGCCAAGCCCGCCATGTACGCCACCGCGTAAGGAACACGCCAGCGCGGAGCTTTTCCTCCGCTAATGTGCGCCAATCGCGCGAGAATCTGTTCCAGCGTCAGATTCTCGCAGCCCAGGATATAACGCTCCCCGGCCCGGCCACGCTCCAACGCCAGCAGATGCCCTTCGGACGTATCCTCAACATCCACCAAATTTAAGCCGGTGTCCACGAATGCCGGAATCGCTCCCTTCAAATAATCCACCACGATTTTGCCGGTCGGAGTGGGTTTAAAGTCATGGTCTCCAATCGGTGCCGTGGGATTCACAATCACCACGGGAAACCCCGTTCCCGCAAATTGCAGCGCCACTTGCTCGGCCTGGAACTTCGAACGCTTGTAAGCGCCGGTCATCTCTTCCAGACGCACCTCCACGTCCTCGCTCCCCGGACGATCCTGCGGAATGCCGATGCACCCGACCGTACTGGTATAAACTACTTTCTCCACCCCTGCTTCGCGCGCCGCGGTCAAAAGGTTCCGAGTGCCTTCTACGTTCGTGCGAAACAACTCGCTCGGATCTTTCGCCCACAGCCTGTAATCGGCTGCAACATGAAATACTACACCGCAACCGGCAACCGCTCGATCCAGCGACTCCCGATCCCGCAGATCCCCGGTTACGACCTCTAGTTCCAACTCCCGAACATGGCTGGATGGCCGGGCCAGCGCTCGTACCCGATGCCCACGCGCTCTCAGGCTCCTGGCTACATGCCATCCTATGAAACCGGTTGCCCCGGTCACTAGCGTCGGCTTCACTCAATTGTGTTCTATCGAAACGCCCAAGTCATCAGCTTGAACGTATCGCCAAGCTTCGCATTGATTCCCAGCGCCGCTGAAGGCTCGAATCCACAATGGACCATGCAATGGTCGCAGCGCGGATCATTGCCGGCTCCGTAATTCTCCCACTGGGTCTTGGTCATCAACTCCTCGAAGGTCTGGTAATGGCCGTCGGTGATGAGATAACAGGGGCCCTTCCAGCCTTTCACGTTGTATGTCGGGTTGCCCCAAGCCGTGCAAGGATAATCGCGCTTGCCCTGCAAGAACTCGAGATATGTGGGGGTGCTGTTCAATGGAAATCGCTTGGCTAGCTTGTCTATGGACTTGAATTTCTCGTGGATATCGTCGCGAGTCATGAAGATCTCGCGATCGTTGACCGCCGAGTATCCGTAGGCCGGAGATATCATGTGCCCGTCCACATTGAACTCGGCGAGGTACTCGAACATCTCCTCAATTTCGTTCATGTCGGTCTCTTTGTAGACCGTGGTGTTGGTACAAACCTTGAAACCAGCCTGCTTAGCGGCTTTGATTCCTTGGATGGCTTCCCGAAAAACGCCCTCACGCTCCACGGCAATATCGTGATTTTTCTCCATTCCATCCAGGTGCACGTTGAAGAAGAACGTGTTGGCAGGCTTGAATTCCTTCAGCCGCTTCTGGATGAACATGCCGTTGGTGCAAAGGTAAATGGTCTTGTTACGCTCCGCGAGTTTAGCTGCCAGCGTTCCGATCTCGGGGTACAGCATCGGCTCGCCTCCACAGATGGAAACAATCGGCGCTCCACACTCATCGGCGGCGTTGAGGCATTGTTGGAGCGAGAGCTTCTGCGTAATAGTCGATTCGTATTCGCGGATGCGCCCGCAACCGGTGCAAGTCAGATTACAGGTATGCAGCGGCTCCAGCATCAACACCAGCGGGAAGCGCTTGTTGATCATCGGATGCGGCCTGCGAGGCGCGTCGGTGTGCGTGTAGACGATGTGGAACGGGTTGGCGGCGTCAGCAACGGAAACCTGCGTTTTCTGCCACTCCGGCTTGGGACGAAACTTGTTACGGGCGATGTAAGTCGCCATGCCCGCGGTCATCGAAAGGGGAAATCTCATTTAGTATGATCCTCTGGAGCCTGACTTCATTTTGAGAAAACTATTCAGGGCAAGCAACGGGAACGAATTCCGGTACAGGTGATAACACAAGTAAAAGACCTGCGGAAAACCGGTTCCGGTGGCCAACTCCTCGTCCCAGGTTCCGTCTTTTTTCTGTGTACGAATCAAATATTCAACGCCGTCGTGCAGACTGGTGCTGGTGGTATCGCCTCCGGCCAGCAGTGCCACAATTGCCCAGGCGGTCTGCGATGGCGTGCTCGGCGCCGCGACGTACGAGGACTGTTTGTAGCTCTCGCAACTCTCGCCCCAGCCACCGTCGAAATTCTGGATGGAGCGCACCCATTCTAAGCCTCGCTGTACGTAGGCCTCACGGTCGCTTACGCCGGCCGCCCGCAGGCCGCGCAGGGCCAGGAAAGTGCCGTAGATATAATCGACGCCCCAGCGGCCGTACCAACTGCCGTCCTGCTCCTGCGTTCGAATCAGATAGTCGACCGCTTTTCGAACGCCAGGATGGGACTGAGTATAGCCGTGCGCGCACAGCGCTTCCAACACGCGGCCGGTGATGTCCGGACAGGTGGGATCCAGCATGGCATTGTGGTCAGCGAATGGAACGAAGCTTAGCGGGCGCCAATTGTTGTCGACATCAAACGCTCCCCAACCACCGTCCTTGGACTGCATATCCAGCAGCCATCGAATGGCACGCTGCTCGGCGGCCCGCTGCTCGGCCGGGCGCGAGGCGCGCGATCGGCTCAGAGCCAGCAAGACCATGGCAGTGTCATCGATGTCGGGATAAAACTCGTTCGCAAATTCGAAATACCAGCCGGCCGGAGGCGTGTTTGGACGCTTTACCGACCAGTCGCCTTTGTGCCGCACTTCCTTGGTCAGCAGCCAGTCGGCACACTTTCGGAGCGCTTCCTTCGGCGGCTCGCTCGATTCGCCCAGAGCAAAAGCGGCAATCGCCGCATCCCAAACCACCGAAAAGCATGGTTGGAAGAAGAAGCGTTTCCCATCGTCCACAAGCAGACCGTCGAATTGCTTTTGAGCTTCTACTCGATCGGGATGATCGGCCGCATACCCCAGCAGATCCAGCGCCATGATCACATACATCATAGGCGGATAAATGCCGCCCAAGCCGTCGGTATAACGCGTGCGCGCCAGAATCCACTCTTCCGCCTTGCGGATGGCGCTTCGGCGCAACGCCTTCGAACCGTATTTCTCCCACAGCTTCAGAACCCCATCCAATCGCAGGAAGACATTGCGCCAAGTGAAACCCTGGCGATCGGGAGGAAACTCGAGGCTCGCGCCAGACAGGAACAACTCCTGAAGATCGAATCCGGCAGGAACAGCGCGCCGCGGATTCATCGCGTGTACGATCGAGAGCGGTATCACGATGGCGCGCGTCCAGGAAGACATCTGGTAAATGAACGATCCGAGCAGTATGATCTCGGGCGGAATGGCGGGGCATTCCTCGCGCGGATAAAGATCAAAGAGGCTCAGATTCACCTTGACGTAGCTGTTGGCCGCTTGAATACCGCCCAGCGCCAGGATTCTTTCGCGGGCCCGCGCCAGCCGAGGATCGTCCAAGGAAACGCCGGCCACTTTTAGTGAGAAATAAGCTTTGACGGTGGCACTCACATCCGACGGACCTTGCGGATAGATATTGAAGCCGCCGTCCGGCAACTGGCGCTCGAAGATTGACCGCACGGCCTTGTCGACCAAGGGCCGCGTGGACGGATTCCATACGCCGTCCACCGGCGGATGAAGCCAGAGCTGCAGCAGGATATAGTCGGACTCCAGTGTCGTATCGGCCGTGAGCTCGCCCCACCAGTAGCCCGGTTCAGACTGCGAACCGAGGAAATAATCGATGCTGCGCTCGGCCGCCTTCGAACCAGCTGCTAACAGCGAATCTGCAACCTGCAGTTGCGGCATCATACGCGGGCGATAGTGGTGAGCTTGAGCGCTGAGCGCTCCAGATCAGCAGGCAAATGGAATCGCACGTCTTCTTCTTTAAGCTCCATCTCTTCAACGTAATCGAATCCGAATTTGGTCTCAAGCGCCTGGATTAATTCCTGCACCAGGTTCTCGGGTGCGGACGCCCCGGCTGTTACCGCGACGGTCTTAACATTCTCGAGCCAAGCGGGATTCACTTCCCGGCTATCGTCCACTAAATAGGCCGGTACACCCTCGTTCTCACAGACCTCCACCAGTCGCCGTGAATTCGAGCTGTTCTGCGACCCTACCACCAGCAGGACTTCCGTAAGTGGCACGACCGCCTTGACACCCAGTTGTCGATTCTCGGTGGCATAGCAAATATCTTGCGTCTTGGGACCCTTAATGGCGGGGAAACGCTCCTGGAGCCTGTGGACGATATCCCTGGTCTCATCCAGGCTGAGTGTAGTTTGCGTGAGGTACGATATTCTCGCCGGATCCTTAACCTTCAAGCGATCAACATCCTGCACCGAAGAGACCAGCATGGTCGACTCGGGCGCCTCGCCCAATGTCCCGATCACCTCGTCGTGGCCCGCATGGCCGATCAGAATGATCGTGTAGTCCTGCCGGGCAAAACGTACTGCTTCCAGGTGAACTTTTGTTACAAGCGGGCAGGTCGCGTCTATTACCTGCAGATGTCGTGCTTTGGCCTCTTCGCGAATGGCGGGCGAAACGCCGTGCGCGCTAAAGATAACGCGAGCACCTTCGGGAACCTCGCTCAATTCGTCGACAAAGATGGCGCCGGCTTGCCGCAACTCATCCACAACATGGCGGTTGTGCACAATCTCCTTACGCACGTAAACGGGCGCGCCATAGAGGTTTAGGACGATCTTGACAACGTCTATCGCGCGTACCACGCCGGCGCAGAAGCCCCGGGGGCGAAGGAGAATGATCTTTTTGACAGATGTAAAGCTTCCGTCCTGGCGGTCGGTCAGCATCAGCCACTTATTATAGCAGTCATATCCATGTTGTAGAAACATAGGGACCTGCCTAGGGTAAGACCGCGGGAGCAAACCCGATGGCGATACCCGTAAAATACCTTAGTTAGCCAATACGCGGGCGGCCTTCTGTTTCCTCTTTCGATTAAACTTGTGATGTTGTGACTGTGAACGAAAACACGGGCCTAGCCGCCGCGCCGCCCGTCGAAACCCGGCTGGTATACGCGCACGGCCTGGCGGCGATCGTGACGCTGTTGATCTCGGTCCTGTTCGGTTTTGTGGCGTCGGTCGAAATGTTTGCGCCCGACTTGGCCAGGGGCTCGCCGTGGCTGGGCTGGGGCCGACTGCGTTACGACCACACTCAAGGCATTCTGTTCGGATGGCTTGGCAATGCGTTTTTCGCTTTTCTCTACCACGCCGTACCGTTGCTTACCGGACGCCCGGTCACCAGCGCGCGCCTGGGTCAATGGATCTTTGGGCTGTGGAACTTTGCGGTGGTCGCGCCAGGCTGGGTGCTGGTTCTGGCGGGATTCAGCCAGCCTCTGGAATGGGCGGAGTTCCCGATTGTGATCGACGTGTTCGTGGTGTTGGCTCTGGTGCTGGCGATTATCCAGTTTCTACCACCGTTTTTCTGGCGCGGGCTGGAGGATCTCTACGTCTCGAGCTGGTATGTAATCGGCGCGCTGGTATTCACGCTCCTGGCGTATCCCATGGGCAACTTCGTGCCCGAGCTGGTTCCGGGCGCGCGGGGAGCAGCCTTCAGCGGACTCTGGATTCATGACGCCATCGGGCTGTATGTCACACCGCTGGCCTTGGCCATCATCTATTTCGTCATTCCAGCCGCCACGCGACGGCCGATCTACAGCCACTTTCTCTCGATGCTCGGGTTTTGGCTGCTGTTTTTCCTCTACCCGTTAAACGGCACGCATCATTACGTGTTCTCCGTCATCCCCATGAGCGCGCAGATCGGAGCGATCACGGCTTCAGCCTTGCTGGGTGTCGACGTGATCATCGTTGTGGCCAATCTGCTGCTTTCGCTGCGCGGTGCGGGCGTGTTCCCGCGCGATATCGCCTTGCGTTTCGCAGCCATGAGCACCATTTTCTATCTGGTGGTCAGCATCCAGGGGTCCGTGCAGGCGCAGATGTCAGTTAACCAAGCGGTCCATTTTTCCGATTGGGTGGTTGGGCATTCGCATCTCGCCATGCTCGGCTTTGCGACATTTGCGGCAGCGGGCGGGCTGGCCCATGTATGGCAGCGCATCCCCTTGGCGTACTACAACGCGCGCGCGCTGGAGTGGTCCTACTGGCTGCTGTTAGCCGGCGTGATTCTCATGGTGACGGACCTGACGATCGCGGGGCTGGTGGAAGCACGCTTGTGGCAGTCGGCGACGCCGTGGCTGGATTCCGTGCGGGCAGCCAAGCCGTACTGGTTGGTGCGAACTGGATCTGTAATTCCCATCGGCGCCGGGTTCGTGATGCTGCTGGCTGGCCTGACCACCGGCCGCCGCGGCGCCGGGCTCGAATCCGTCGAACAAACCATCGGGCTGGAGCCGGTTCGCGAAATCGCACCGCGCATCGCGGCCTCTACATCGGTTTCGGGGGCTGCATGAACCCAGGCCGCTTCATTCGCATGTCTTACCTGGTGGCCAGCATCGCCGGAGTGGCGTTTTTTGCGATGTCGGTCGCGCTGCTGGGCATCTGGCCGGGCCGGGTGCTTGAAAACCAGACGCGCAGTATGTCGCCCCCGCACCCACTCGGTCTGAGCGTCAGCGAGCAACGCGGGCGCGTTATCTATAGCCGCGAAGGATGCGCCTATTGCCACACGCAGCAAGTGCGGTACTTGCATTCCGATATGCTGCGATTTGGAGCGCCCACCTTGGCTTGGGAGACTCGCTTCGATTATCCGCATCTGTGGGGCACGCGCCGCATCGGACCGGACCTGGCGCGCGAGGGCGGGACGCATTCCGAGGACTGGCAATTTGCGCACCTGTATGGTCCTCGCACGCTGGTACGGGATTCCGTCATGCCGTCCTATTCTTCGTTGTTCGACGGATCTCCGGATCGCCCGCGGCAGGAAGCGCGCGACCTGGTCGCGTACCTGGAAACGCTCGGCCGTGCCCGCGAGTTGGCCGGACCGGAAGGCGAAGCGCACGCCCGCGCCGCCTGCAACTGTCCCAATGACGAAATGGCGCAGATGGCTTTCCACGCGGCAGCGTTGAACGTGAATCCAGCCAAGGCGCGAAGGCAGGGCCCTGTTCCGAAACTGCCGGTGGAGGCGGACCTGGCTCGCGGACAGGAGCTTTATGTTCACGACTGCGCGAGTTGCCACGGATCGCACGGCGAGGCGGATGGGCCCGGCGCTCGGGAATTGCATCCCCAGCCGGCGAATCTGGCGGGGCACGAATACACCGTCGATCATCTCGGCGCGGTCCTGTGGAATGGCGTCGCCGGAACGGCCATGCCGGCCTGGCGCGATCTTCCCGCGGTGGACTTGGCCGCAATCGCTCAGGCGGTCCGTGGACTTCACGTCGCGCAACAGGAGCCGACGCTTCCGGCCAACATCGTCGAGCTTGGCGCGCAGGTTTACAAGGACCACTGCGTCCAGTGTCACGGCGAGCACGGCGGCGGAGATGGATCGGCAGTGGGCGAGTTAAAGATGGTCCCGGCCGACTTTCGTGGATCTCGTCCCAGCATCGCGGAAAGCTTGCGCGCCTTGCGCAATGGCGTGGAAGGCACGCAAATGGCCCCCTGGACCGAAAAGTTGAGTGAAGCCGAGTTGTCGGCCGTGGCGTATTATGTTCGCAGCTTTTATCTGGGGGGACAGTGATGACGAACATCATTGTCTTCGCCGCCATCGGATTTGCAGCCGTGTTTTTCGTCGCGTGGCTGATCCGTCCCGACCTGCGGGCCCGGATCGAGCGGCCAAAATACAGATTCCAGGCAAATGTGCAAAGCTATGATCATGCCCGGCGCAGCGGCCCGAAGGGGGACAAATCCGCATGAGTGAACGCGAACCGCAGAACGCACGGGGTGGTATGACCGGCGTGCTCTTCATTTGTTGTGCGGTGGGTGCGATCACTGTTGGCGCCACATTGATGTACGGTATACGCCGATACTCGCCGTCGAGTTCGAACGTTCCGGCGATCGCCACCGAGGAATATGGCAAACGCCTTCTGGCGCAGACTGCGGAGCTACTTGGTCCGCACAATCCCGATCCGCATATGCGCTACTCCGGGAGCGGATTGAATTGCGGCTCCTGTCACTTGGGTACGGGAATGGAACCCGGCACCTTGGGTCTTTTGCCGGCATCCAGTCACTTCCCGCGATTGTCGCCGCGAACTGGAGCTAAGGGAGACGTCGAAGACCGCATTAACGAATGCCTGCAGCGCAGTATGAACGGGCGCGCTCTTCCCATGAAGAGCCCGGAGATGATCGCGATGGCGTCCTACATTCGTTCGCTCGGCGACCGCAACGCGGCGATGGGAGCGAGCCTTCGCAAGGAAAAAGAGCCACCCGCCTTCAAAACTCCCGACCGTGTGGCCGACTTCAAGAATGGGAAGCAGGTCTTCAACGATCATTGCGCGGTCTGCCACGGCTCGGAAGGCGCGGGATTGCTGGCTGCCGCGAATCCCATCCACGGCTACGTATTTCCACCGCTATGGGGTCCCGAGAGCTTCAACGACGGCGCGGGCATGCACCGTGTTCTTACCGCCGCCAAGTTCATCAAGGCCCGCATGCCGCTGGGAAAGGCCGACCTGACCGACGACCAAGCGTTCGATGTCGCGGCCTTCATCAATTCGCAGCCCCGGCCGCACATGGAAAACCTCGATCGAGATTTCCCGGACCGCACGGCTAAGCCCGTGGATGCGGGCTATGGACCCTATGCGGATTCCTTCCCCATCGAGCAGCATGAGTTTGGTCCGTTTCCGCCGATTGAGGCGTATTACAAGAAGCTGAAAAAATCCAAATGATTTCCCGGTTAGAAAGGCTGACCATGAAGACTCGCCTATTGAGTTCCCTGTTTCTACTGCCGCTCCTCGGGGCTGCGGCTCCCGCACTCCGCAGCGACATGCTGGTTTCTACTACCTGGCTGGCGCAGCATCTCAACGACCCAAAGGTCGTGGTCCTGCAAGTGTCGCGCGATCATACGGCTTACGATGCCGGGCACATTCCCGGCGCCCGATTCCTGGCTTTGTCGGACATTGTGGTCACACGCGACGGAGTTCTGAACGAGCTTCCACCCGCTGCGACGCTCAAGAGCGTGTTTGAACACGCCGGCGTGTCCGACGATTCCCGCGTCATCTTATACGGCGACGCTTCTGTTCTCCCGGCGACGCGGGCTTATTTTACGCTTGACTATCTGGGGCACGAAGGGGCGGCCTTGCTGGATGGCGGACTGCCCAAGTGGAAGGCCGAATCCCGCGCACTCGACAAAGCGAATCCCGAAGTGAAAGAGGGACGGATGACGCCGCGTCCGCGGCCGGGGGTCGTCGTAGAGATCAATGCCGTAAAAGATCTTTCGTTCGCCGCAACCAACGCTCCCACCGCTTCTCCGGTGTTGGTAGATGCACGCACTGGAGCAGAATTCAGCGGGACGACCGCGGCCAATGCCGAGATCCCGCGGCCCGGCCACATCCCCGGCGCAGCCAATGTTTATTGGATGCAGGGACAGGCCAGCAAAGACGATATGTCGCTGCTTCCAGAGGCGAGCCTTCGCAAGCTGTATGAGTCGGCCGGCGTTACTCCCGACCGTCCGGTGGTCACGTATTGCAATACCGGCATGCAGGCATCGCAATCCTATTTCACGCTGAAGTATTTAGGTTACGACACGCACATGTACGATGGATCCTTCTCGCAGTGGAGCAACGTGAAGGACGCCGCGGTGCAAAAATAGCTATGCTGACGACAGCTATTCGTTAATCGGAATCATAATGTGCGCGCCGGCGGTGCCCGGAAGCATCATCCACGGCAGGCCGTGACCCTTCAGTGCTGCGTCACGCTGGCTGGTGGTGGATACGCCGAGCGCTTCTGGCGTTTGGTAAGGCACCGACATGACCCATAGGCGCTTAATCGCGCCGTCTTTGGTCGCCAGGCGGTAGGACATGGTCCCGAACGGAGGAACCTTGAGAGTGCCTGCCTTGATCGCGTCGGCGATGGCGGCCTGGATTTCCTTTTGGGACTTCTTTTGAGCCGTCAGCTTCGCTTCCATTTCATGCCGCGGCGTCATCACCTTGTTGTAGCAGCGGATGAATCCGTCTTCCGGATTCCGCGGTTCGCATTCCAAACTGTTGGTGCCTTGCCGCAGCACCTTGCGGGCGCCAGTCTCCGAATCGTAGCTGACGACAGTTGCGCCGGCACGCAGATCCTCAGGCAGGGGCTGTACGGCCTCCGCAATCTGATCTTCAACTGATGTGGTAGCGGCCATTGCAACCGGGAAAAAATTCACGAACGCGAGCGCGGCAACCAGGCCGAGGGAACGTTTCATGTCAAGCCTCCTCACAGGAATTCTACTAGGGTAACCTTCGGGAACCCAGTGTCCCACAAATTGCGCTGGGACTCAAGCGCAAGGAATGTTCAAACTATCTGGTGGTAAGCTATTGTAACGGCCTATGAAAAAACGCATGCTGCTGTTGATCGCTTTCGTGGCAACGGCTGCTCTGCCTGCCATGTCGCAGACGCCGGAAGCCGCAACCAAGCCGAAGCACAAGGTGGTGTTCGAGCTTAATGCCCAAGCTCCATCCGGATGGGATCAGCTCTTTCACAATGTCGACAACATCCTGAAGATCTTCGGATCTGAAGGCGTGCAAGTGGAGGTTGTGTTCTTCGGCAAAGGCCTCAGGATGCTTTTGAAGACCAACGCCGAATATGCCGAGCGTTTGAAGGCAGCTGCGGACAAGGGAGTAACTCTGGCCGCCTGCCAGAACAGCATGCGCGCCGCGAAGATAACCACCGAAGATTTGTTCCCCTTTGCCGCACAAGTTGATTCGGGAGTCGCCGAATTGGTGCGCAAGCAGGAAGCCGGCTGGTCTTATATCAAGGGCGGCGAGTGAGCTGCCAAGCTGCGCTCGGCTTATCCGCCACAAACAGGTAGCGGTTAATACTGAAGAAGAACTTTCCTTGCTGGCCGAGTGCCGCAAACTCGGCAAACCAGGCATCCGCCTCGTTCTGAGACACGCCTTTACTCTGCACTGCGAATGATGCCATCATAGCCAGCATTCCTTTGGCAAACGTATTGTCCTCAAATTCTGGATTGAACATCGGAATCGATATCCGCTCGCGGATGGCAAAACCCGCGTCCCGCAATTGCCGGGATAGAGTACGCGGCAGTTTGGAATGCGCGAAATGCTGATCCCAGGCCGCCAGGACGCGGGCCATCCGCGCCTGGTCTTCGGAGTGAATCACCAACGATCCATAGTCTGTATCTAAGATCACCGCTCGACCGCCGCGTCGCAAAATCCGGTTTAATTCGGTAAGAGCTGCCGGGACATCTCGGACATACTCATAGACCTGAGTTGAAACAGCCACGTCGAAGCTGTCATCAGGATACGGGAGTTGCGACGCATCCGCGGTTTGAAACTCCGTCCATGGCTGTTCGGCGCAACGTTTGCTCGACATCGCCACCATAGCATTGCTGGCATCGATGCCACAGACGCGACCTTTTGGCCCAACTGCCACCGCCATTTCATAAGCCAGGAATCCCGGCCCGGAGCCAATATCCAACACATGTTCGCCAACACCCAACCGAATTGCACTCAGTACTTGTCTACGCTGCGCCACCACATCGGGCGTGCTATAGAGAGCCTCGACTTTTAGGCTCATCTGGTCGTCGAATATGGTTCCGCTCACTTTAAGGTTCTCCTGTTTATTAAGACTATAAACGGAATCCGTACTTGCCGCGTCAGAACAATGGTGGTGTCTTAGCGCATGAGAATAAGTGTAGTCACAGCAGTCTTCCTGTCAGCGTCCAGTCTGAATGCACAAACGGTAATTAACGCCATTGCCGATGCGGCCAGCTTTTCGCCTCGGGTCTCGCCGGGCGCGCTGGCTACGATTTTCGGTTCTCACCTGGCCAATAATACAGCGCAAGCCAGCAGCTTTCCGCTCCCATTGAGCCTCGGTGGAGCGTCCGTCTATGCGGTTCAATCATCGCAAAATCCGATCCAATCTGCGTTGGTTTATGCCAGCGCGACGCAGATTAACTTTCAGGTTCCCAGCGGGCTTTCGCCGGGGACGGCGAATTTCTACGTCACACTCGGTGGCGGCAACAGCTTGTCGTTCACAGTCAATGTCGTCAGCGCTGGCCCGGCGATCTTTCAGGACACCAGCAACCACGCCATTGCACAGGACGCCGGAGCGGGCTACGCTACCAATAGCACCGCTCATCCGGCCACCTCTGGCTCGGTGGTCGTTGTATATCTCACCGGGCTAGGTCCGGTGGATCACGCGGTTGCGGATGGCGACGCCACACCTGGCTCGCCGCTGTCGAATGCCACCGGCACGACGTCGGCTAGCATTGGTGGCGTAAACGCCCCGGTTCAATTCCTAGGCCTGACACCAGGTTACGCGGGGTTGGCCCAAGCCAATATTCAAGTGCCGAATCTTGCAACCGGGAATTATCCGCTGGTGATCACGGTAGGAGGATATGTCAGCTCGTCGGCGTCTATTTCTGTGTCCGGTTCGGGAACCGCGACGCCCAGCTCTCTCAGCCTGTTGGGACAGGTGAACTTCGCCAACAGCAGCGTGAGCAGCATCGCGCTCAACGGCAACACCACCTATGTATGCGGCGCCAACCGGATCTACATTATTAACACCAGCAATGTCAGTGCGCCGGCAGTGTTGGGTGAATTTGGGGACGCAGATCTGGCCGGCAACGGAGGCCCGTGCGTGCTCAACCAGACCGTGGGACCGATCCTGGTGGACATCGTGGGACCGGGCGGCTCGCCAACCTTCGTGGTATACAATGTCGCGACTCCCACCCAGCCCATCAAGCTGGGACAAATCGCTCCGCAATCCTACACCTATCTCTCCGATTTGAGCTTTATCGGCACGGCGGGATTCGCCACGACCAGTTGGTTCCAGGTAGATTCGGCGTCCAATATCACAGCGCAACACGGAGATCTTCTGGCTTTCGACCTTTCCGCCGAGCTGCCGCAATTGATATCGGTGATGGTTCCCAACACGGCGGTTCCCGCGTCCAACAACTTGAATGTGAGACCGAACGCGCTGGCTTTGCCACCCAGCGCCAACTATCCCAATACTGTGTACTCTGCGAGCACCACGGCCACCGGCAATAGCACCGCCGGCAGCGCGGCGCTGGATGTAATCGACGTAAGCAATCTACAAAACATCAACGGAGTAGTTCGGGTCACCGTCTCTAACGCGGCTATATTTCTCGGCTTTGCCTATGACAATAACCTGTTGTTCTTGACCGGAAACACCACCGGCTTTCGCAACCCTGGTGTTCCGGACTTCAGTATTACGGGTGATTTGACGTTGACCACTATGAACATCAGCAACGTGCGAAACCCCGTGCCCATTAAGACTGTTGTTACCAGCATCCAGACCACTGGCACTTATCATATGGCGCCCTTCGGTTCCAGCGTATTCGCCATCGTCAACAATCCGCCGGCCAGCGACCTCAGCGGGCCAGGCAGTCTTATGATCGTGGACGCCAGGAATACCAGTGCTCCGGCGTTGTATCCTTTCATGACCCAGTTCGGTTTGAGCGGCCTCACGGCGGTGAACAACTTTCTGTTAGTGCCCAATCAGAATGGCATGAACATTTATAAAATACAGATCCCCTGATACAAGATCCGCCGATCTTGCGTCAAGCCCAGCATCCACAAGCTCATTTGTGTAAACTGTTTACAGAGATGCTTTACACAAATCCTTTTGACAGCGTTCTGGGTTGACACAAAGTGCGTACTGGAAAAATCAAACCTTTCACCCCTCGGACCTTACCATTACACCTGGATTGGGAATCCTTGATTCCCTCCATCGGGGCAGCTAATCGAGCCCTCGCGAACTTCGATGGTGCTCTGTATGGAATGCCAAACGCCGAACTCCTGTTGTCTCCGTTGACAACTCAGGAAGCGGTCCTTTCCTCAAGAATTGAAGGCACGCAGGCGACGTTCGGCGAAGTGTTGAAATTCGAGGCCGGCGAAGAGCCGGAACAGGAGTCGCGTCGGCTGGACATTCAGGAAATCTTAAATTATCGAACGGCCCTGCATGTCGCTGAGCAGGAACTGCAGTCTCGGCCGTTCAACTTAAACCTCTTGCTCAAGCTTCACAACGCCCTCCTCGATAGCGTGAGAGGCCGGGACAAAGGCCGCGGCCGGTTTAGAACTATTCAAAATTGGATCGGCCGGCCCGGCTCCCCCATCCACCAGGCAGCTTATATTCCTCCCGAACCACTCCGTCTACGGCCATTGTTGGATAACTGGGAGAAGTACTATCACGCCGAGCGCCCGGATCAACTCGTGCAACTTGCCATGCTGCATGGACAGTTTGAGATTATTCATCCCTTCGTAGACGGAAACGGTCGCATCGGCCGAATCTTGATACCACTATTTTTGTTCGAGAGGAAGCTGCTGTCACGTCCGGTATTCTATTTATCTGCATACATCGAAGAACACAAAGACGAATACGTCGCGGGATTAAGCGCTTTGAGTTCTAAGAAGGACCCGGATGCCTGGAATCGATGGGTCAAATTCTTTCTTCAAGCTGTCACTGAACAGGCCAAGAAAAACCTGGATGCAGCGCGAAGGATTATGGATCTCTACGAAAGGTTGAAGGCAGAAATCATCCAGATCACGCATTCTCAATATGCCGTGCCGCTGCTGGACGTCTTGTTTGAGCAACCGGTTTTTAGCCCCGCGCAACTCGTGCGTCGCGCCAGTATGCCCAGCAAGCAGATGATAATGAGCCTGCTGGGAAGGCTCACGGATGCGGGCATCCTGGTCGTAACGCGCGCATCCAGCGGCAGGCGTCCACAAATATTGGCGTTCGCGGAACTAGTCAATCTTTGCGAAGGGCATGAAGTATTTCGCGCGCCCCGAACTAAGAAGAGAGCCATCAGGGTTGCGGCTCGGCGAGCGATACGGAGCCGCGCGCGTTAGCAAGCTTCGACTCGATTAATTCAAGCAACGCCTCTTCATGCTCCACCTGGATCCCGATCTTTAGCCAATACAGTTCCATAGAGGCATCCAGCAGGATCTCTGCAGCCCGCTCCGGCAGGTTCATGGCGTCTTTTTCCGTTGTCAACAAGAAAGGGGCGCCATGCATTCGGGCCTGCAGTGCCAGACGTTGGACCTCCATGCATTTATAGCGGTGATGATCTCCGAACGTCCATGTGAACACTGGGGCGATGCCAAGCGTCCCCAATGTTCTCCAAAAGCTAGCCGGGTTCGCAAGCCCACAGAAAGTGGCAGCCGGCGCTTCAGGCGGATGGGCGGGTTGCCCGGTTCGAGTGTGCACCCAGTAGCGCGGCTCAAGGCGGCCGCGAAAGATCGGCGCTTGGGGATTGAGCGCGAGCAGACGATCGCGAATGCCTCGATATTCTCTTTCCGGCGCGGCACGCATCAGGACAAAGGCATCGGCGCGCTCCAAAGCTCGGAGAGGCTCTCGCAGCTTGCCCAGGGGAAAGACGGCGCCGCCGCCGAACGGATTCAATGCGTCAATTAATACGATGTCCAAATCTCGCGCCAATTGCCGGTGCTGGAAACCGTCATCGAGAAGGAACAAATCTGGATGGTACTTCTCTTCGAGCAGCCGTCCAGTGGACCAGCGGTCGGCGCCGATTCCGGCGTGGGCATGGCCGGAATGAACAAAGATCTGCGCCTCATCCCCGGTCACGCTGGCCGGAGCCTCTACGCCAGCTTTGATCAAAATACTCGGCTCGATGGAACGCCGCATGTATCCGCGCGTGAGGATGGCGGGATGACGCCCGCGCTGCCGCATGCGTTCCGCTAGGTAATCCACCATGGGCGTCTTCCCCGCCCCTCCCATGCTGATACCTCCCACGCTCACGACGGGCGTGGCGAGACGCCGCGATCGAGCCTCTCTTCTGCGTTGATTCCAGGTGCTGGCCACGGACCAAATTTGTGCGAGCAGCCCCAACAGGGGTTTGGCGGGCCCGTGTGGGACGGCGCATGGAATCGCCCGATCGAGCCATCTCAAGATTTCGGCGACAGCTTTGCGCGTAACGCCTCTCCGTTTTGCGGCTAATTCGGCCGCGCCGGTCCCCAGGTCTTCGGCGAGCCGTGGATCCTGGATGAGTTTTTCCACAGCCGGAGCGAGTTCGTCCGTGTTCGCAATTTGGAGCACGGCGTAGTGTTCGCGAAATGCCGCCGCGATCTCCGCGAAATTCTCCATGTGCGGGCCCACGATGATGGGGCGGGCGCACGCGGCTGGCTCGAGCAGGTTGTGGCCTCCGCGCCGCGCCAGCGATCCTCCCATGAACACAATTTGCGCCAGCGGAAAAAGTCCGCCCAATTCACCCATCGAATCGAGCAATAGGACGCACGGAAGTTGGAGCGCCGGATCGATTTTGTTTTCGGAGCGCCGCAGGTATCGCACGCCCGCAGCGCGCAGCTGGTCCGCGGTGTCATCAAATTTGTCCGGCTTACGTGGAACCAGGATCAGCAGGAGCCCCGGATATTTAGGCGCCAGTTCTTGAAAGGCCTCGATAACCGCCTGGTCTTCATCAACGTCCGAACTATCGGCGGGCGGCATGGTGCTGGCGGCTATCCACACAGTTGAGGGCCGCAATTTTGCGAGAAGATCCGTGACCAGTTTCGGCGGATCGCTATGGATTGGCGCTACATCGTACTTCAAGTTGCCGAGCACCTCGATGTTTTCCGCCGGGGCGCCGGCTTCGATATATCGCGCTCGATCTGCTGCGCTTTGTACAAATATGGCGTCCGGCAATCGAAGAACGTGACAGAAGAGAAACCGCAGGCGCCGGTAGCGCGGCAGCGTGCGGTCGGAAATGCGGCCGTTCATGACCACCAGACTTGCCCCGGAGCGCTTCACCTCGCGATAAAGCACGGGCCAGATCTCGGTTTCAAGGATCACCACCGCCGCCGGCTTGATACGTCGCAGCACACGCCGGACTGCGAAGGGGTAATCAATGGGCGCGTAGAAGATCCCAGTCGCAACTCCGGCCAGCCGTTCATCGGCGACCGCGCGTCCTCCCACGGTGCCTACCGACACGTACAGCGGAATTGTGGAATCCCGCTCACGCAGCTCGCGCAGCAATCCCACCGCGGAGATTACCTCGCCCACTGAAATGGCATGCAACCAGATCGCGCCTGGCGCCGTCGCCTGAAACGAGGCCGGGAGCCCGCCCCAACGTTCCCAGAAGCGCCATCGGTATCCGGGAGCACGCGCACAACGATAAACGAAATAGAATACAAGCAGCGGGGACGCCAAGACGCGGCATCCCCAATAAAGGAAATAAATGAGAGCGCTTTGGATTTTTCTGATGGTTTTCATCACCGCGGCCGCCGCGCTCGCGGATAAGAAGAGCGACAGCAAGTTCGTGCCCGGCCCGGCTTCATCCTACTCAAACAAGCAAACCAATGACAAGGTGACCATAGCGGTGACCGCGTACGACACCGAGGAACTGGCGCACACTGCATTTGGGAAATTGAACCCCAATGATTACGGCGTTCTGCCGATTCTTGTCATCATTCAAAATGACACGGACCAAGCCCTCAAACTCGACCATCTAGAAGTAGACTATACCGGTTTCGATGGCCGGCATGTCGAAGCCACACCCGCTTCCGACATTCAAGTGCTGGGGGGATCTCCGCGGCCGAAAATGCCCAGCGGAAGTCCGATCCCGTTGCCGCGCAAGAAATATAAGAATCCTCTCGACACTATCGAGATCGAGGGTCGTGCATTTTCCGTCAAGATACTACCAGCACATGATTCAGCCAACGGTTTTTTTTATTTTCAACTTGAACATCGGCCGGGCGCTAAGTTTTTCCTGACTGGAATGAAGGAGGCCGCGACGGGCAAGGATATTACCTTCTTCGAAATCCCAATCGACTTCCACCACTAGCGCTCGGCTACTTCTTATCGCCCGCGCCGTCGGCTGGAAGGACTTTTGCAGCAGTAATGCGATCCAGTTGCGGGAAGTTCTTGTCAATGTATGGCTTGCCTTCAGAGGTAATTTTGTCTTGGGCTGGACGTTCGCCATAGCCGGGATAAATTTTATCGACGATGTCCATGCCTTCGACTACCGTGCCGAATGGAGCGAAGCCCTGGGCGTCCAGAGGCGCGTTATCTTTCAAGTTGATGAAGAGCTGGGTGGTGCGCGTGTTCGGTCCGGCGGTGGCGAACGTCAAAGTCCCACGCTTATTGCTTTCCTTCACTGGATCATCTCTGAAGTTAGCATTCTGCCATACCTTGTTAACGGCCGGATTCGGACCCAGACCGAATTGGACGATAAAATTTGGCACCACGCGGAAGAAGGCGGCATCAGTGAAGAACCCGTTTCGGACTAAATTATAGAAGCGATCCGCGCCCAGCGGCGCCCAATCGCGATGAACTTCGATCACGACGTTGCCCTTGGTCGTTGTGAACTGAACCTTATAGCTGTCCGGCGCTTTGGCCCGCAGCGATCCCGGGTTCATCAGTGATGGCGCCCCACCCGAAGTGGCTTTCTTCGCCGGAGTCGCTTGCGCCAGCAGGCTCGAACATAAAACGATGGTCGCGAAAAATGATTTCATTCACCTCGATTATACTGAAAGTGCCCTCCGATGCGCATCCCGCGAGCGTACCTGGCCATCCTGTTTGTTGCCTTTGGCGCTCAAGCCGAAGCGATCCGGATTTCAGTACTAGCCACTACCGATCTCCACGGCAACCTGCTGCCTTACGACTATTACACCGCCCGGCCAGTCGACCGAGGCCTGGCCAAGATCGCGTCCCTCATTCAAGACGCGCGCTCCGAAAATCCGAACAACCTGCTTATCGACTGCGGTGATACCATCCAGGGCACGCCGCTGGAATCGGTTTATCAGGAATACATCGAGACCGGGCATCTTCCTCTGAGTCTCGCGTTCTCAGGACAGCCGCTCGAGCGCGACCCCATGATGCTGGCCATGAATGACATCGGTTACGACGCCATGGTAGTGGGGAATCACGAGTTTAACTTCGGCCTGAAGAACCTGGCCAAGGCCCGGGCGGCGGCGAACTTTCCCTGGATCTCGGCCAATATCATCGCGAATCCGGGCGCCGCGGCGAAGCCGTTCGCCCCGTATTTCATCAAGACCGTCGGGGGCGTCAAGATCGCCATCCTCGCCATCACCACGCCATCGATTCCGGATTGGGAGTCGGAGGAACACTACCACGGTTATCGGTTTGAGAATGGCGTGGAGGCGGCGAGACGGGCGGTCGCTGAGGTGCGCGAGCGGGAACACCCCGATGTCGTGATCGTTGCCGCGCATTCCGGACTCGATCGCGATCCAAAGACGCTGGCGGCTCCGTCCGGCGACTCGCGCGAAGACATGATCTATCAGATTGCGACTGAAGTCAAAGGGATCGACGCCATCATTTTTGGCCACACGCATCAACAATTGGCCGAGTTGAATATGGGCGGCGTTCTCTTGATGCAACCAAAGAACTGGGGCATGTCGCTGGGGCGAATGGATCTGGTGCTCAATCAGGACGGCGCGGGCGCCTGGAAAATTATTTCGAAGACCAGCCGGCTTATCCCGGTCACCGCCGCCACACCGTCCGATGCCAAAGTGATGGAGATTGGCCGGCCGTACCACGAACTCGCTGAGCGATACCTCAATACCCAGATAGCGGATGCGCCGGTATCGCTGGATGGGCGGTTGGCTCGCGTCCGGGATACAGCCTTGCTGGATGCGGTCCAGCAGGTGCAGCTTTTCTATTCGAAGGCTGACGTCTCGTTCGTGTCGGCATTCAATACGCGGGTTGCGATCCCCAAAGGGCCGGTCACCGTGCGGGAAATCGCCGCCCTGTACGTTTACGAAAATGAGCTTTACGCCATCGAAGGCACTGGCAAGATGGTTCGGGAAGCGCTCGAGAACGCGGCACGCTATTTTCAGACCTGCTCCGGCGACTGTTCCGTGGGTCCTCTGATCAATCGCCGCGTGATCGGATACAACTACGACATGGCTGAGGGCGTCGATTACGAAATTGATCTTACCCGACCCGTAGGCGACCGCATCCGAAATCTTCGCTGGCATGGGCAGCCGCTACAAGATGCGCAGCCGCTGCGGATCGCCGTAAATAACTACCGCTCAGGGGGCAGCGCTGGATACACGACCTTTCGCGGCGCTAAGATCGTGTGGCGATCGGGAGATGAGATTCGCGACCTGGTGATCCGCTATTACATCGAGCACAAAGAGTTACCGACCAAGCCGGTCGACAACTGGCGAATCGTTCCCGAAGGCGCGCGCAAGACGCTCGAAAAAGAAGCTTCCACCGAGTAAGACGAAGTTTCCTCAACAGAGCTTATTAACAAATCCAGCACCGCCATTCTTCAAGCTGCAGGCCCTTCTTGGCGAGGAACCCTTCGGGCGGGTCGCCCTCTGGAAATCCAGAAAGAATAAGCGTCGAATCCGGCTTGCGTACTCGTGCCAGTTCGGGCGCCAGCCGCTCGATGGTCGCGGAATCGATATTGGCAACGACGACATCCGCCCAGTTGGAGCGCACCGCATCAGCCGACCCG
The DNA here is from genome assembly GCA_035569875.1 of Bryobacteraceae bacterium. Taxonomy (GTDB): domain Bacteria; phylum Acidobacteriota; class Terriglobia; order Bryobacterales; family Bryobacteraceae; genus Palsa-89. Next base: position 24,838 of record DATMMD010000144.1, on the reverse strand, counting down.
GTAAAAAGCGGCAGACGCACCCGCTCGCGCGCAATCTGGACCGCATCGTGGTCGATGTCGCAGCCAATCACCTGCTGCGCTCCCAGCAAAGCTGCCGCAGCCGAGAGAATGCCAGAGCCAGCGCCGACGTCAAGCACACGATCGCCCGGCCGGACATATTGTTCCAGCGCCTCGAGACATAGTCGCGTGGCGGGATGCCGCCCCGTGCCGCAGGCTCGGCCCGGGTGCACTTCTAATCGAAGGCGGCCTTCGGGCGTCGGTTCATCGGACCATGGTGCAACCAAAAAAAACTGCCGGCCGATAAGCAGCGGCGGCCATGCTTCGCGCGTCGCCTGCGCCCAATCGACGGATGGCTCCTGACGCAGTTCCGGCGAGAAGTCTGCGAAACGAACGAGCAGCCGCGAGGGATCGCAATCATCGTCGAAGAACGCGCGGATGCGGCCGTCTTCCTCGATAATTCCCGCCGTATTTTCGTCCGAGAGATCCGCGATCAGGTAGTCTTCGCGCTCTTGAGGTGGATGGAGAAGAAGAGAGAACAAATCATCAGTCTACAGCCGTGTAGACCTAGCTCCGTCAACCCAATGTATTGAGCGACGGGGCAGCCGGCTGGGACGTGCCAAAGAGCGCGTCGAGCGCTTGGGCCTGGAAGCTGCTTGCTTTGTTGGCGATTTGATCGGCCAGCGACGATGCGGCAGAGGTCGAACCAGTAGACCCGGATGTCGCGCCGTTCGCTCCGGTGACACCTAGCGAGGAATCCAACGCTTGAAGTAGCAGATCCGGTTGAGTGGAGCTGGCAGATGATAGCGCCGGGAACAGAGAATCAGACAACGAGTTGGGACTGACCGACTGTGTGCCGTCCGTGCTTCCGAACATAAAACCCACCTCCTGCAATTGCAGAGCCTGGTCACTGAGTTGGACCAGATCCCCTTGAGAGGCTTTCCCCAGCGCCGACTGCATTTGGGGCGTCGAGAGCATAGACGAAAGCTCCGGCGACGCAGCGTTGAGAGTTTGAAGCAGGTTTGTAAGAGTCGAATTGGTTAAGCTAACGGAACCCATGGATGGTAACCCCCATTAGTGATATCGACCGGGTGGCCTGGGATTTTAACGCGGGAGTGTATTTTAAGCTGCCGCCAAGCATTTATCGTCGCGGCAGAAATTTGGCACTGCGGCGGATGTCTCGATTCTGCTATTTCAATAACTTGCAGTATTCGGAAAACGGCGACCAAAATGCCAATACGGCGAGCATGGGTTCCATAACCACTCTCTCCAGCAGCTATTTACAGTCCATTCTCGGCACCGCTCTCCAGGCCGCCGGCTTGGCTAACACCACCGGGAACAGTCGCAGCACGGCCAGCCTGGCTTCGGCTGCGCTACAGCCGGATAATAGCCAGCTTTCACCTTTCGCTGACATCATGAGCACGCTCCAGCAGCTTCAACAAACTAATCCGAGCCAGTATCAGCAGATCACGCAGCAAATCTCCATCAACCTCGGAACCGCCGCTCAAACGGCCCAAACGGACGGTAATATGACAGCGGCCGCCCAGCTCAGCCAGCTTTCAACCGACTTCTCCAGCGCTTCCAAAAGCGGCCAACTGCCTAACATCCTGGATTTGGCGCAGGCCATTGGGGGCGGCCATCACCATCATCATTTCCACGCAGGCTCGTCTGGCTCAGATAACAATTCCATGAGCAGTTCGAGCAGCAGCGCTAACCAGACGCTAAGTCAATTCGTCTCCACCATGCAACCCGGCGCCACCCCGAACGACGCGCTGGATCCGATGGCGATTATTCTCAACACGCTGTCCACCGCAGGGATTAACGGGTCCTGATAGGCGACGTCAGCATCCTTCGGACTGCGGCGAAAATCCGCTCGACAGCCGGGCGACGGTATGCCCACCGTTGGTCGGGCTCGGGCGGATTCACGACCATCGTGGCATTGGCTTCGAAGAACAACAGATCGCCGCTGGCGCTCAAGCCGAAATCGATGCCGGCATAGTCCAGGCCGAGTGCGGCTTGGATGTGGGCGAGCCCCTGCATGGCGCGAGGTCCCAGAACAGTCGGCATGTTCTCCAAAAACTCGGCGTCCTCGGCGCGATGGTCCGCCTGTTCGGCCATCTCAGCCGTGAAATAGTGGATTTTCCAATGGCTGGAAATCGCAACGTGCAGCGGATAGAGTTCGCCATCGATCATCATCACCCGGTACTTGCGCACCTTTCCGTCAGCACCACGGGCATCCAGGAACTGGATGACGGTCAACTGCTTGCCGGGAAGCTCCGCCACCGCGCTGGGTAGCATTTCCGGTTTTTCTACTCGCAGAAAATGCCGCCCGGTGTGAAAGCCGGGAGTCCGCACCAGCAGCGGGAAACAGAAACCATGGCGCCCCAGGCTGGCGGCAGCCTCTGGCGAGGACAGTAGCTCGCGAGGCAGCGTGGCGGTTAAGGGCAGCACTACACCTGGTAATCGCGAAAGCCGTGCATGATCGGCGCGCCCGGTCGCCAGTACTGCCGATGGAAGATTGATCACGGGTGCCCCGCTTAGAGCCACGATCGACTGGGCTGCAGCCAGCGCGGGCGCGGCCAAGTCGGCATCGCCAATGGCATTGAACACCACTTGATGCTTCGGTAGCGGCATTTTAGGGTCGTAGAACTCGGGCGTCAGCACGAATGTCTGGAACACGCGATCGTCCAGCAAGTGGCGGGTCGGTATGTTGCCGCCTACCGATGACACCAGCAACAGTAACGACACCGGCGGCCCTTCTCCTCGATAGGGCAACGTCACCACTGGCCGATCTTCAAAACCCTTCCGCCGGTGAAATTGGGCGCCCTCTTCGTCGCCGAGCTCGGCCAGCACATAGGACAGGCCTTGGTGCGCTTCCGCATGACCGCCGTTGAAGCGGAGGGCGGTTTCAAAATGCTCTCGAGCAGCTGCAAACTCGCCGCTTTCATATAGGACATTGCCCAGGTTCACGTGACTCATGGGATCGTCGGGGTGGCTCGCCACGGCTTCGGCATAAGCGGTGCGGGCTGCGGTTCGATATCCGGTGGCATGGAGCAGCGTGCCCAGATTGTTCAGCGCCAGACGGTGCGATGGCTCGCGCGCCAGAAGAGCGAGGTACGCATCTCTAGCTTCCAGAGTCCGGCCCATCTCGGCGAGCAAACAGGCGAATTCAAATCGCAGGCTGACTTCGTCAGGATTGGACGCGATGCGCTCATTGAGCTCGCGCAGGGCTGATTCTCGCGCGCGTTGTGGCGGCCAGTCCGCCCCCGATTCCCGCCTGGGCGCACGGCTCCGGGCGGCGCTGGATTCCATGGCGCGTCCCAAAGCCACGGTTTTTTCCACCAATATGTCGATCTCGCGCCTGCCGGTGCGATGGTTTACAATCGCCGTGCGAATCGCCAGGCGTCCATCCAGGATGGTAGTGGAGGGCGCCACGGCACCGGACTCCTGAAGCTCGATCACGATTCTGGGATTGATGCGCTGGGCGTCTTCGGAGCGGTAACGGAAGCAAACTACATTGAGTTCCACCGGCGCCAGTAGCTCCAGTTCCGGCGTTTCGGCGATCCGGCTTTCCAAATAACGTGCCAGGGCGCAGGTTCCGGAAATGACCGCTCCCAGCGCCTCGGCACCATACACTTTGAGCGTGAACCAGGTCTTCAGCGCTCGAAAGCCGCGCGAAAGATCGGGCCCATAGTCACAGGGCCAGGGGGCGCCGCCGGCCAAGCCTCGCAGCTCCTTTCGTAAATAGGGAGCTGTGGAAGCAAAAGCCTTGCGATGGAGAACGCCATCGCGCACCAGGATAAACCCCGCGTCATAGGGCGCCTGACCCCACTTGTGAAAATCGAAAGCGAGGGAGTCGGCCGACTCGATTCCTTTTAGCAGCGGCGCTAGATCCGGCGCCAGCATCGCCAGCGCGCCACACGCCCCATCCACGTGGAACCAGAGCCGATCGCGGCGGCAGAGCCCGGCCAGCGCTTCCAGATTGTCAATGGCTCCGGTGTCGACCGTGCCGGCGGTTCCTACGACCAGGAACGGCGTAAGGCCCGCGCGCCGATCAGTGTCGATTGCTTTTTCGAGCGCGTTCAGATCGATCCGGTGACGTGCGTCCACCGGAATCAAGCGCAGCGCATCGCTGCCGATGCCACAGATATCCATGGCCTTCCCAATGCAGCTATGCGCCGCCGCCGAAGCATAGGCCGAAAGCCTTTTTGAACCTCCCGCGACACCCGCGCAGCGAACCTCGAAGCCCAGCTCGGTATCGCGGGCAATGAGGATGCCGATGAGATTGGCCATCGAAGTTCCCGTGACAAACAGACCGGTCGCGCTTTCCGGGAATCCAAAGATGCGCTGCGTCCAGTGGACAATCTGGCGCTCCACTTCGATCGGAATGTGATCGCGTCCTCCCAGATTTGCGTTCAATCCAGCGGCGACCATCTCTGCCAGCATGCCGACTGGCGTGCCGCCTCCGTGGACCCAGCCCATGAAACCGGGATGCACGTTGCCGGTGGCGAAGGGCAGGATGTAGCGCATGAATTCGTCATGAACATCGGCCAGATCAGAAGGCGCTGCGGGAAGATCGCCGCGGAATCGAGCCCGCACCGGATCTGGGATAGTTTGCCAGACGGGACGTTCGCGGATATTTTCGACGTAATCGAGAATATCGTCCAGCATGCGGTGAGCCTGGGTCCTGAGGGCCGGCCAATCGGAAGGGTCGAGTGTCCGGCCCGGGTCAGGCGGAGGATCTCCAATCATGGTTTGTCGGATGCTGCCGCGGGCGCGACGTGCACCTGCATGCCGGATGTGAGCGAATCCGGCGGATTCAGGATCACCTGGTCATTGGCGTCAATGCCGGAGACGACCTCTAACTCGGTACCGTAATCCTTACCGATGACGACTGGAACCAACTCCACCTTGCCGCCTTCCCGAACCACACCTACTCGCAGGCCTTCACTGCGGAACAGAAACGCGTTCACCGGCAAAATCAGCGACCGCGCCGCCGCTGGGATCGCCAGGTGGACTTCGGCATAAGAGCCCGGTTTCAGCTCGCCTGCAGCATTGTCGACATCCACTTCCGAGAGCAACGTACGCGTTCCGGTGTCGATCGACTCCGCGTTCCGAACCAACGTGCCATGAAAGCGCCGTCCGGGGAACTCGGCCAGCGTGAGAGTCGCAGCCAGGCCAGGCACAGCGGACCGCGAATACATCTGTGGAACGCTTACGTATACTCGCAGCTTCGCCATCGACGCGATGTGAAACAGCTCTTGAGTGGGTGTCCCGGCGCCGGCATTGATCAGCGCGCCGACGTCGGTATTGCGCGCCGTGATCACGCCGTCAAAGGGTGCCCGCACGGTGGTGTAGCCTTGCATCTCTTCCAGACGCCCGAGATTGGCTTGAGAGGCTACAATACTGCTCCGCGCTGCCGCGATTGCCTTTTCCAGTGCCTGGACATTGGCTTCCTGGGCCTTGTACTGCATCTGGTATTGGTCATTTTCCTGCCGCGAGACGACACCCTTACCGGCCAGGTTGCGCCAGCGATCTGCCGTAACTTTGGCGAGTTCTTCGTTGGCCTTCCCTTGTTGGGAATTGGCCAGCGCCTGATCGAGCGCGGCCTGGGATTGCTGGACGTCAGCGCGCGCCTGCCGCACCTGCTGGTCCAATTCCGGCGCATCGATTTCAGCCAGGACCTGTCCGGCTTTCACTCGCGCGCCGATGTCTGCATACCAGCGCTTCAGATAACCGCTGGCTCTGGCATAAACGGGCGAATCGATGAAGGCCTGAATGTTGCCAGGCAGCACCACCTCATCCTGCATGGTTCCGGGCCGCGGATGGATTACCGCCACGGTGGGAACAGCCAGTGCCAGCGTTTGGTCTTTGACCGCAGCCGCAGTCTGAATGCGGGTATGGATACCGCGGTAAACGACAAACCCAGCGATGAGCGCAAATAGCGCGACCAGCAACATAGCCCTCAGAGCGTGCGAGCCGCCGGAGCGCTTCGGGGGCTCGAACCTCCTGCTTATGGTTTGGTCGGTCTGGATCATGTGTTCACTGTCTTGCATCGATCTCCCGGCCGCGACGGTGCAGGAAGCTGAAAACCGTAGGCACAAAAAATAGCGTGGCGACCGTCGCGAATATCAAGCCTCCGATCACCGCGCGTCCTAGCGGCGCATTCTGCTCGCCGCCTTCGCCCATCCCCAGGGCCATCGGAACCATTCCGATGATCATGGCTCCAGCGGTCATTAGAACCGGGCGGAAACGAGTGAAGCCCGCTTCCAGGGCGGCCCGCGTCGGATCGCCGTGCAGCGCCAGATCTTCCTTGGCAAAGCTGATCACCAGAATACTGTTGGCAGTGGCGACTCCGACGCTCATGATCGCTCCCATCAGCGCGGGAACGCTTAGTGTTGTCCGCGAAACGAAGAGGAAAACGATGATCCCGGCCAGCGCCGCGGGCAGTGACGTAAGGATGATAAATGGGTCCAGCCAAGATTGGAAATTCACAACGATCAGCAAATAGACCAGCACGATCGCCAGGACCAATCCGGATAGCAGTCCTTGAAACGAAGTTCGCATAGTCTCAATCTGGCCGCGAACAAACAACTGCGAGCCGCGAGGCAAGTGGTTGCGGCTTTGGTCCACGATGCGATTGATATCGCGGGCCACACCGCCCAGATCGCGGTCTTGAACCGATCCAAAAATATCGATGGAGCGTTGCAGGTTGTAATGAGAAACCAGAGCCATCCCGGCCGCGCGGCTGGTGCTCATGACGTCGTTCAGGATTTCCGGGCGGTGGCCGGTTTCGCTGCTGATGGGGATGTTTTCGAGATCCGAAAGGGAAGACGCCGCGTATTGCGGGGTCTGCGTCACGACACTGTATGTAACACCAGTCTTCGGATCCAGCCAGAAAGATGGCGTGGTCTGGAAACTTCCGCTCAAAGATACCAGCAGGTTATTGGCGACATCCATCTGGGTGAAGCCGCTCTCCATAGCCTTGGTGCGATTCACCGCCAGCTCGATGCGAGGTTGATCGAAAAGCTGGTGGACGCGCAGGTCGACCGCCCCCGGTATGGTTTGGAGCTGGCCCAGAAGATTCGTCGCGAACGCGTGATTGGCTTCTACGTTCGGACCAGACAGTTGAATGTCGATCGGGGCAGGCAAACCGAAGTTCAGAATCTGGCTGACGATGTCGGCCGGGAGAAAGTAAAAAGAAACGCCTGGAAATTCGCGCGGCAAGACGCGTCGCAGCTCATGCACATAATCGTCGGTCGGACGGTGGCCCGGCTTCAGCGTCACAAGCACGTCAGCGTCCATAGTTCCAATCGGCGCCGAAGTGCTGTAGGCCATATTGATGGAGCTGTACGGCAGCCCGATATTGTCGATGATGCTGGACACTTCCGATGCTGGAATTGCTTGACGCATGGCGGTTTCGATGAGATCGCCCAATCGCGCTGTCTCCTCAATTCGCGTAGCCGTCTTGGCGCGGAAATGCAGATTGAACTGACCCGCATCGGTGCTCGGGAAAAAGTCCTGCCCCAGCCATGGGAGTAGGAGGAACGCCGCCGCACAGATGGCCAGAAATCCGGGGAGAAAGATCGCCCGACGCCGCACGCAACCTTCCAAGGTTCTGAGATAGGCCGAGCGCAATGCCTCAAAAGCGCGCTCGAAGCCCCGTTGGACGCGTCCTGCCAGGTTCCACGGCGTCGGCTCGATGTGCTGATGGACACCGGCCTTAAGAAGGTACATGGCCAGGGTCGGAACCAGTGTGCGTGAGAGAACGTAGGAGGCCAGCATCGCGAAAACCACCGCCTCAGCCAGCGGAATAAACAGAAAGCGCGCCACGCCGGTCAGGAAAAACATGGGCAGGAACACAATGCAGATGCATAGCGTCGAAACCAGCGCCGGGAGGGCGATTTGCGCGGCTCCATCGAAAATGCCGGTGTGCAGATCTTTACCTTGATCGAAATTGCGATCGATATTTTCGATCGTTACCGTGGCGTCGTCCACCAGAATTCCTACCGCCAACGCCAGGCCGCCCAGTGTCATGATGTTGATCGTTTCGCCTAGCGCGCTCAAGACGCAAATGGAAGTGAGAATGGAAAGCGGAATCGACACCGCGATAATCAATGTGCTGCGCCAGCTTCCGAGGAACAGCAGGATCATAATCGCAGTAAGACAAGCCGCGATGATCGCCTCCCGGACGACGCCATTCACGGCGGCGCGCACGAACAGCGATTGATCTGAAATTGGTTCCATCTTCAGCGACGTGGGAAGCGTTGCCGCGATTTGCGGTAGCATCGCCCGGACCTGGCTGACGATGTCGAGCGTCGACGCCGTGCCGATTTTCATGATCGTCAGCAGAGCGCTGCGCTGCCCGTCGCGCCGGACGATGTTGGTCTGCGGCGAGAATCCATCCCGCACATTCGCCACATCGTGGACGTAGATGGTGTTGTTCCGATCCGCCTTCACCGGAAGATCATTGAGCTCCGCGACCGTCCTGGGACTGCCGTTGAGCCCGATGTCGTACTCAAATTGCCCGATCTTCGAAGTTCCCGAAGGCAGCACCAGGTTCTCGGCGCTCACGGCGTTGACGACGTCGGCCGGCGAGAGCCCCTTGGCCTGGAGCAGCTTAGGCTGCAGATCGATCATCACCTGCCGCTGCTTTCCGCCGTAGGGCCAGGGAATCGCCGCGCCTTCCACCGTCGAGAGCTGGGTGCGGATGCCATTGGCGGCGTAATCGAACAGTTGTTGCTCCGATAGGCCCTCACCTGAAAGCGCTAGCTGCAAAATGGGAACGCTGGAGGCGCTATAGACGATCATGTAAGGCGGTGTGGTTCCCGGTGGCATCTGCCGGACGCTGGAGACGGCGGCGGCCGTCATTTGGGCCATCGCCATGTCGACTTTCGCGCCCGGATGAAAGAACACCTTCGTGATACTGCGGCCGTTCACCGTTTGCGATTCGATATGCTCCATATCGGTTACCACAGTCGTCAACCAGCGCTCATACTGCGACCCGATGCGCTCTTCCATCTCCTCGGCGCTGAGACCCGTGTAATTCCACAAGGCTCCAATCACCGGGATGTTCACGTTGGGGAAGATATCGGTCGGCGTCCGCATGATCACCAGCGGGCTGATCAGCAGGATCAACAGCGCCAATACGATGAACGTATAGGGCCGCTTCAGGGCGATATTAACGATCCACACTACTCTAGGAGCTCCTCGCGAGTCACCGACTCTGCTTTAATAACAGTGTGCCAAAAAACGCGAGCGCACGAAAATGCTTGGCACCGCCCACGGAACTTCAATAACCGCGCACGCGTAGTCGTAAACATGGAAATGCTGAGTGCAGACTTGCGCCAGGCCCTTCGAGGGTTACGCGGAAGTCCCGGTTTTGCGGCGGCGGCCATTGCGATCCTGGCCCTCGGGCTGGCCGCAACTACAGCCGTCTTCTCAGTATCCGACGCGGTGCTGTTTCGCCCGCTGCCCTATCAGCGGCCCCAGCAACTCGTCGTCATCAACGAAGTGATCCCACAGCTCAGCCAGCGATACCCCAGCCTTCCGGTGAACGCGAAACACTTCTTTGAATGGCAGGCGCGCTGCCGGTCCTTTGCAGACCTGGCCATCCTCCGGGAGGGTACGATGAACCTGACCGGTAACGAAGGCCCTCCGATGCGCCTCTCTGTGAAACGCATCTCGTGGAATCTACTCCCGCTTTTGGGCGTGCAACCGCTGCTCGGCCGTAATTTCACTACAGAAGAAGATCGTCCCAACAACGATCGTGTGGTCATTCTCGGCTATCGTTTCTGGCAGCGACGGTTCCATGGCGACGCAGCGATTCTCAATAAGACCATCCTGCTCAGTGGAACGCCTCACACGGTAGTGGGCGTGCTCGGCGCCGGGTTCCGCTTTCCACAAACGAAGTGGATGGGTGATTTGGGCGAGCGAGCAACTCCTCCGGAAATCTTCACGCCCTTTGCGATCGACCGCACCAAGCTGGACGCCATGGGGAATCACAATTTCGGGGCCATCGCCCGTCTGCGCGATGGCGTTTCGCCCCAACAAGCGCTCGCTGATTTGAATGCGGTGCAGACGGCCCTCATCCACGAAACTCCCATGCCGGGGATCGATCTGCGGGCCCTGGTCACGCCGCTGCGGGAGGAGATTGTAGCCGGATCGCGGCAGGGCTTGCTGGTACTGCTCGCTGCGATTGCGATGGTCCTATTGATCATCTGCGTGAACCTAGGCAACCTGATGCTGGCCCGCTCCACTTCCCGGTCGCGCGAGATGGCGGTTCGCGTTGCGCTAGGAGCAGGGTCTTGGCGCATGGCGCGCCAAGTATTAACCGAGAGCCTTGTTGTCGCGCTTGCGGGCGGCGCGTTGGGGCTAATACTGGCTTATGGAGCAGTGCGCACTCTGGTGGCAAGTGCGCCCGTAGATCTGCCGCGCCTCGACGAAGTCCATCTCGACTTCCGCGCTCTGCTCTTCGCGTTCGCGGTGTCAGTGGTGGCCGGCTTGCTGTTCGGGCTGATTCCCGCGTGGCGCGCGGCCCGCTCTGAGCCGCAGGATGCCCTACGCGGCGGCGGCCGTAGCGCAACACAAGGCCGGGGCGGTCTCCGGATATCGGAGATATTGGTCACCACCGAGGTGGCGTTGAGCGCCGCATTGTTGGTTGCCGCGGGGCTGCTCATCGGGAGTCTGGTCCGCATTCTCGGCATCGATCAAGGCTTCCAGGCCAACAACGTGCTCACCGCGGGTCTGAATCTGCCGGCCACGAAATACAGCGACACCCAGCAGCGCGCCGCGTTTTTCGATCGCCTGCTTCCGGTGCTCCAGCGCCTGCCCGGGGTCCAGGCAGCCGGGATCATCTCCAGCATGCCGCTCGCGGGTGACACTTGGGTCGACATGATCAGCCGCGATGACGACACCCGGCCAGTCTTCGAGCGGCCGGTTGCGAACTATCGCTTCATTAGCCCCGATTTCTTTGCCGCGCTGGAGATTCCCATTCGAGCCGGTCGTGCCTTTCAACCGGCCGACCGCAATCGGCCAGTTGTCGTTGTATCCGCCACCACAGCAGCGCGAATCTGGCCCGGAGCCAACGCGGTTGGAAAGCGTATGCGCGGGGGTGACGAAAAAGATCCCATGGCTGAAGTAGTAGGAGTGGTGGCGGACACGCGCACTGGCATGAAGGGCGATCCGCCGCCTTTGATGGTCTACATGCCTTACTGGACGCGACTCGAGTCTGGAGCGTCTCTCGCGATCCGCACTGCTCAGGAACCGGCGGCCACGGCCAGCGCGGTACGCAATGCCATCTGGTCGGTAGATTCGGAACTTCCGGTGCCTGAAATGAAGACCATGCGGCACATCATTTCCGATTCGGTCTCCGAACGCCGCTTCCAGACCACACTGTTGGCGTGCTTCGCGCTGGCAGCCCTGCTGCTGGCGGCGGTCGGCATTTACGGCGTCATTTCATACTCGGTAAATCGGCGAAGCAACGAGATTGCCATCCGCATGGCTTTGGGCGCACGGCCGGCGCAGGTCAATCGCATGGTCCTCGGCCAGGGCATGCGGCCAGTTGTGGCCGGCCTACTGATCGGTATCGCGGCGGCTCTTGCGCTGGGCCGTCTCCTCGAAGCGATGCTATTCGAAATCCGGCCGGGTGATCCCCTGGTGTTAGCTAGCGTCGCGGGGGTGCTTGGCGCCGCGGCGGCGTTGGCCTGTTTCGCTCCGGCAAGGCGGGCTACGCGAGTAGATCCGGCGATCTCGCTGCGCTATGAATAAGCTCGATTGAGCGCCCTTACGCGGCGAAGCGCAGAGTTTCCAGATAGCCCTGTTCGCGATTCAAGTCCGCCAGCGCCTCCGGGTCGATCCCTGTAAGCCGACAGGCTGTTCGCATGCGGATGGCGGACGGAAGATCCTCGTCCGATTCACTGACTACTTCGGCCAGGTAGAGCAAAGAGGCTATCGGGGACGAACAGCGTTCCGGACGGTGGTGCCAGCGGACCGCTTCCACTAGCTCCTTGGGAAACTTCCATTGCGTGAGCGTTTGGGCGCCGACTTCGCCGTGGCACAGTCCGGAAAGGCATATCTCGACTTCGACGGCGGGGCACCCCCGATCAGTCAGCCGGTAGAAGCGCTCAAGGAATGCCGCCGGCATGATCGAGAACGCCAGCCTTCCCACATCGTGGACCAAGCCCGCCAGAAACGCCTCGGAAGGATCGAGCTGCATCTGAGAACGCATGGCTAGGCGTTCGGCAGTCTGGGCGACGTCCAGAGAGTGATTCCAGAGCTGATGCATGCGCACGGACGCGAAGTTCGAGCGGAATGTAGCGGCCAGGAGAACTTTTCGAGTGGCCTCCACTCCCATGTAGGAAATTGCGTGCCGGATGCTGGCGATGGGATTCCTTGGACTGTAATAAATGGAGTTCGCCGTCTGGACTAAAAGCCCCGACATCACTGGATCTAGAGAAGCAGTTCTTTCGAGTTCGCGAACACTTAAATCCCTACTGGAAACACACGTCACAACTTCCCGCGCCGCACGCGGAAATACGGGGAGGCGATCGATTACCCGGCTGACATCGGCCCGGCTGGTCACCTGTAAATAGGAGAACAGCGTTTCCACCGACGGGTTGGCGGATTCATCGGAAGTGTCGATTTCCGCCAGCGGCTGGGCTTCAAAGAACTGATCGAAATCGTCGCACATCTCCAGTACCGCCGCCAGCTTTGCGATGGAGCCGTCGGACCCGGCCTCGCACCCCCAAAAAGCCTGTAAGATCTGTCCAACCTCTTCGGGAAACGCTACCGGCTGACCCACCGTTTCTTCTATCTTCAGATCGTGCAGCAGGCCATGCCGGCTGGTTTCATCCAATGCGATTCTAGAAAAGTGATGACACAAGGCCGCCTGCTCCACCAGGTTCCGTTCCGAGGGCGATAGCCCGAGCGCGCCGGCCAGCTCCGAGGACCAGGCTGCAACTCGCTGGCAGTGTGATTGAACACCAAGGTCGCCGCGCCCATCCTGCAACCCTTGAGGGCCGTGATTCATATAGCGGTCTTATCGGCCAAAAACAGGCAATTTTCCAGGTAAGAAGGTCCCGGATTCGATGCGCATCCGATAAAATCGGGCCTAAGAATCAAAAAGGAAACAGTTCGTAATGGATGGGGGGGGATAACTACAGGGAACCAGTTCCCAGTACGAGTAACCAAGTGAGTACCAATCGAGCTTAGGGAACCTTTTCAGGTATTTAACATTTTTGAGGCCGCAGTCTCGAAAAAAAGAGAGAGATCCATGAAACCCCTCAGTAAAGAAGGTTGTCTATATTCCGTGGCAGGATGCTTGCTTAAGTCTCCTGTTGCCGCGTCCTCTTCCTAACCACAACTTTCTACGCTTGGAGAATATCGTGAAAACGACAGAAACGTTCCTATTCCGCCTCGCTGTTTTGCTGCCAGCCCTGCTGTGTTCCATCGACACGGCGCGCGCGCAAAATAACTCACTGACGGCCAATCCGCCACAGCTTCTCTTCAACGGCACATCAGTAACGCAACTGGTGCAGATTACATCTGGGAGTGCACAGGCGATCACGGTATCGGCGTTCTCCGACTCAAACTGGCTGCAGGTCACTCCTACCAGCGGCACCACCCCGGTCATACTATCGGTGTCGATCGGCTCGACGCCCCCCACCGCCACCGATGTGGGATTCATCAACATCAGTTCGGCCGGGTCGTTCCTTTCTATCGCAGCGGTGTTCAATCCCAGCTCCGCGGGCGGCATCAGTCCAATTTCGACCAACCCGACCTCATTGAGTTTTGTCTTCCCCGCCAACAGTACCGCGCCTGTGACGCAGGACGTCACGGTGTCCACCAGCGGCTCCAGCACATCATTTACAGCCACGCCGGTCACCAGCAACGGTGGAAACTGGCTCACGGTGTCGCCCTCCTCGGGGACGCTTCCCAACACCCTGATGGTGACTGTAAATCCGACCGGCCTCCAAGCAGGGACATTCACATCCGCGATTGCCATTAATGCGCCCGGGTCGAACGGTCAAACCCTACCTGTGCAGGTTACGATCGGCGGGACACCGGCCATCAACTTCAGCCCGACCCAGCTTTCGTTCGGTTATCAGATCGGAACCAGCCAACCACTCGCTCAGACGCTCGCCGTCACCAGCAGCACCGGAGCGAATGTCAGCTTCACGGCTTCAGCCACCACCACTACCTGCGGCAACAACTGGCTGGTGCTTTCACCACAGACCGGAGCTACACCTAGTACGCTAATTGTTCAAGTGAATACGTCCGGCCTTAGCGCAGGGACGTGCACCGGCGTAATCAGCATCTCCGCGCCCGGCGCTTCCAACCCGAATGTGACTATTCCAGTAAGCCTGCTAGTCAGCACCAATCCGCTGCTGCAGGTTCCCACCACCGGGCCAACGTTTACCTATCAGGTTGGCAGCAGCACGGTTCCGGCCGCGCAAAACGTGCAGATCACCAGTACTACCCCCGGCGTGGCTTTCACCGACAGCGCCTCGGCTGCATCGGGATCACCGAGCTTCCTGCAGATAACTCCTACATCCGGCACTACACCACAGGCGCTGGCTCTGTCGCTGAACGCGCAGGCCGTCGCGAACCTCGGTCCGGGAACCTATACCGAAACTGTGACCATAACAGCCGGCGGCGCAGGCAACTCCCCGCAATCGTTCCCGGTCACGCTAGTCGTCAGCAGCAATCCGACGCTGACCTTCAATCAACATTCGCTGACTTTCAATTATCAAGTCGGGCAGACCACGCCGTCGCCTCAAACCATCACTCTTAATAGCACCGGCGCGCCGCTCCCGTTCCAAGTCGCAGTGAGCACCACCAGTTGCCCTGGCTTCCTGGCCGCCCTTCCGTCAACCGGGAATACTTTCTCGCAGACTCAAAACCAGGTGGTCGTGTCGGTCAACACAGCCGGCCTGACGCCTCAAGTCTGCAGCGGCACTATAACTCTGACGGTTCCGGGCACGAATATCGTTCAAGTGATCCCGGTGACACTGAACGTCAGCAACACGGCTCTCCTGAACGTAGGGCAGTCCTCTATCAACGTAACCACTTTGGTTGGAGCAGCGGCCACCAATCAGACGGTTTCGGTCAGCAGTACCGATCCGAATAACCAGCTCCCATTCACCGCCGTTGCAACTACGAACCCGGTTGGATTGACCTGGCTTAGCGTGACGCCTAATAGCGGCAACACGCCCAATAATCTTCAGGTCACCATTAGTCCGGCAAATCTCGGACCCGGAACCTACAGCGGCTCCATCACTGTCTCGAGCACCGCAACCAATGTTCCGGCGCAAATCATTCCGGTTACCCTAGTGGTCGCATCTTCGACGGCGGTCGCAAACCCGAGCAGCATTACCTTTACACAGTCTGTCGGGGGTTCGCAGCCTGCCTCGCAAGTCGTACAGATCTCGGGCGTACCAGCCGGCACCACGATTGGCGTTCAAACCACAATGCTCAACGGGTCTGGCTGGCTTACTGCATCGGTGTCAGGCAACGCCGTCACGATCAACGCCAACGGCTCTCAACTTACGCAGGGCGCCTACCAGGGCGTGGTTACCGTTTTTGTTCCCGGGGCGGGCAACAGTCCGCTGTACATTCCGGTAACGCTCAGTGTGGGTCCGGCGCCCACCATTGCGGTTACGCCTGCCTCCGTGACGTTCAATTACGCCTCCGGATCGGCTGTGCTTCCGCCGCCTCAGGTTGTCCAGGTGACCAGCACCGGAAGCGCGACCTTCACCGCCACCTTTACACCCGCCGCCAGTATTGCGAACCGTGGCAACTTCATTACTGTCACTCCTGCCAGCGGCACCGCACCGGCAACCCTAACGCTGGGGGTGAATTCGACTATCCTGGCTACCCTTCCCCAGGGAACTTATACTGGGACCGTTACAGTATCTTCGCCCGGAATAGCTAACCAAACGATCAGCGTCACGCTAACTGTTGGCCCGGCGTCAGGCCCGGCGGTGATGGCGATCACGAACGCCGCGAGCCTTCAGGCGGGACCGATTGCTCCCGGAGAAATCGTCAGCCTCTTCGGGACTAACATTGGCCCCTCGTCGCCGGCAGGCGGAGTCTTGTTCTCTTTGACTGCCAACGGGATGGTACCGACGAGTCTAGGAGGCGTCTCCGTCACATTTAACGGCACCGCCGCGCCGCTGCTATACGTCTCGGCGCAACAGATCAACGCGATCGTGCCTTACGAGATCGCGGGCCAAACGAACGCTAACGTGGTAGTCGCATTCGGCGGGTCGACGTCCGCCAACTTGCAAACCAACGTGGTGGCTACCGAGCCCGCCATCTTCTCGCTCAGCCAAGGCGGCAACGGTCAGGGTGCCATACTCAATCAAGACTACAGCGTGAACGGCGCTAACAAGCCGGCGGCCATCGGCAGCGTAGTACAGATCTTCGGTACCGGTGAAGGGCAGCTCGTGCCACCCGTCCAGACTGGCTCTGTAACTCCAGCCGTGGCGCCGTTCCCCAAGCCGGCCGCGACGCCCATTAATGTCACGATAGGGGGGCAGCCGGCCCAGATTGAATATGCCGGCGAAGCGCCCACGCTGGTTTCGGGCGTGATTCAGATCAATGCTGTGGTTCCAGCCGGGACGCCGTCCGGGAATCAGCCGTTGGTTATAACGATCGGCTCCGGCACCAATAGCACGCAGCAGACCATCACGGTGGCCGTGCAGTAGCGCGACGGCCCGTTTAGCCTAAGGGGCGGGAGCTCGGACGTTTCTTCGACGGTGTGGCAGCTATCGCACGCTGCCACACCTGTGGAAGAATCATATTGATAGGAGCGACCGCCTTGCCTCAAAGTAACTCCATCGGAGTCCGCATTCCGGTGCGCACTCCCGGAAGCATCGCCAAGCTCTTCGGCGATCTCAAGGTGCGGCCCAAGTTGATGGTGCTGCACAATTTGTTTTTCGCGATCCTGGCCATCGGCGTCTACTTCGCGCTCTACCCTTATCTGCCCGAGCAAGCGAAGACCAACTTCTTTATCGTGCTGGGCGCTATCTACATTCTGGCGGTGCTGGCGCTGGAGACCACCATCATGCCGCTGTATGTCTACCGGCCGCTGCGGCTCATGCTGAACGCCGATCAAGCCACCCACCACGGCAACCGCGAGCAGGAAATCATCGACGAGCAGATGATTCTCGGTGACGAGATCGGACAAATCATGCGGTCGCGCAACGCCACCATCCTCGATCTCCGCAAGCGCGAGGACGAACTGGAAGAAGCTTTGCGACGGCTGGAAGCTCAAGATCGTCTGGTGAGCTTGGGGCTGCTCAGTGCCAGCGTCGCCCATGAATTGAACACGCCGCTTACGGTTCTGCAGGGCTCCATCGAGAAGCTCACTGAAACCACGCGCGATGCCGCTACCTTGGAACGTCTGGCCCGCATGCTGCGCGTGACGCAGCGGATTCGCAAGATCAGCGAAAGCCTGGTCGATTTCTCGCGCGTACGCAAGCAGCATCTGGAACCAGTGCCCTTACGCCACCTGATCGACGACGCTTGGAGCTTGGTCGCCATTGACGAGAAGGCCGCCGGCACGCACTTTGAGAATCTGGTGGCGGCGGGCGACGTAGTGACCGGCAATTCCGATCGCTTGATCCAGGTCTTCGTCAACCTGCTGCGCAACGCGCTTTACGCGATCCGCCCCTCCGGAAGAATTGCAGTTAATTCGAAGCATCTGAATCGCAACGCGCAATCCTGGATTTCCGTCACTGTCGAAGACGATGGGCCCGGCATTCCTTCCGACGTTCTGCCGGACATTTTCGAAGCGTTCGTTTCCAGCCGCCTGGACGCCAACGGAACTGGCTTGGGCCTGACCGTCGCCGAGGGTATTGTTCATCAGCACGGCGGCACCATTGCCGCATCCAACCGGGTCGACGGCGGGGCCTGCCTGGAGGTTGCCTTGCCGGTTTCCGAGCCGCGGCGAATGGGGAGCCACGCATGAGTATCAAGACCGTTGCCGATCAGCCGGCCGAAACTCAAAATCCGAACGGATTAGTGGATCTTGCCATCCTGGACGACGACCTTGATTTTTGCAATTACCTGGAAGACGCGCTCAAAGACGACGGGCTTTACGTCATTCGAACGTTCGCCCATCCAGCCGGCCTTTTCGCGGCTTGCGAACAGAGGCTGCCGGACATCGTGCTTTTGGACATGAAGATGGGTGAGTTCAAAGGCGATAAGGTCCTGGAGCAACTGCAAAGCGCCTATCCCGGCCTGTGCGTGATCATTATCACCGGCTATCCATCGCTGGAGGACATGCGCGCCACCTTCAAGATGAAGGTGTTCGATTACATCTCCAAGCCGTTCTCCCTTGCGCAGCTTCGCCAGACATTACTGAACGCGATCGAAAAGTTCGGACTCGGCCGCATGACGCAAAACCGCCTGCGCGAGAGGCTCGGCCATCAGATCAAGATGCTTCGCGTCGAGCGGGATTGGTCGCTCAAAGATCTTGCCGCCGCCACCAAGCTCAGCATCTCGCAGATCAGCTCCATCGAGCGTGGCGCCAACCTGCCTAGTGTCGAAAGCCTGCTTGCTATTTGCCGCGCCTTCGACAAGCGACCGTCGGAAGTGCTCGCGGCCATCGAGTTCTAAGCCGGGGATGCCATCGCGCGATGAAGCTTTCCGGCTGGCAGCCAATTTTGCCGCATCACCACAGGAAGAAAAAAGTCGTGAGCTGATTCTGGCCCTCCTCGAAAATACTCCGGCTCCCTTCTCGCGCGACCAGTTCCACCCCGGGCATATCACCTGCACGGCCCTGGTGCTCCATCCAGATGGCCGACGCGTTCTGCTGGTACATCATCATCGTCTTCACCGCTGGCTTCTTCCGGGCGGCCATGTCGAAGAGAGCGATAGCACGTTGGCTGGCGCAGCGCGACGCGAGGCAGTCGAAGAGACAGCTGTGCGGATTCCGCCCGAAAGCGCGCCTGAGCTGGCAGGAATGGATGTCCACGGAATTCCGGCGCACAAAGGTGAGCCATTTCACTTGCACCACGACCTCATCTTCACAGTAAATGCGGAAGCGGGCGATATCAACTGTACTGAGGAAGCGCCCCAAGTGGCTTGGTGTTCGGTTGGGCAGGTGGATCAGTACGCTATTCCAGCCAGCATCGTACGCGCCTTCATTCGGGTTGTTTTAAACCGGTGAGCACTCGGAGGAAGATGCTCACCGGCCGGCAACCCGAAATGCTTTCGCATCTCAGACTGCCTAACTCAACTCGGAATGTCGCCGGAGGAGGGAAAGGGAACCTGGATGTGGCGCCACTTCGAAGGACGCTCTGTTTCGGCAAAAGGTTTCCCTGGCAAGATACTACCATAACTTCCCTAATATGATCTAGAAGAAATCGCGACAAATGCATTTTTGTTGTCGCTCGAATCGCTCGGGGAATTTGAGCCGCTTTCTCGAATGAAGTTGTACGAAATGCTGTCTAAGAATACGACACCAGTACTGCTGAGCCGGATAGTCCACTCGAACAACCCTGCTCCTACTGTCGAAGGTGAAGGGTCGTGCTAAATCGCGGCGTGTGTAGACCTCTCTTTTGTAACTCGTCTAACAGCCGTCCACACTGGCATCCGCCGCCCGATGTGGATCACTCTTTGACTGACCCATCCTCAGGAATTGGGGCGAGTTCGTCGATGTTGTTGGTGGTTCGCGGTTCCCATTGATCTTTTCGCTTCTTGCCTGGCTCAGCTCGACGACGCTCGATGTCGGTCGCGGACAAGGGCGAGTTAGTGGGTTTGAATTCACCAAGTCTCCGGGACCGGTCTGAAGTCGTCTCTCCGGAGGTGCTCAGTTCATCCTTACTGCTTACTGGGAGGTCATCTTTCTCTTTCATATACGTTGGATGCTTGATCGGGAAAGGCCACGGCACAGTTGTAACGGTTACTTCGTTATGAAGATCGACCGATTACACTAGCGAAGGTAGAACAGGCTAAGTCGCGGCAAACCCGAGGTTTCGAGTAAGCGCCGCTCGAGATACTGTTTCTCCAGCATCGCCAGCTGTTCGGCGGTCATTTTGCCACGATAGGGACGCAACTCACGATCCAGGTCGACTCGCGCCGCCAGAAGCTGCTCTTCGGTTTGACGCGTGCGTGCGATAGCCACCATTTTGTCTTCGAGCGAAGTGAGACGCCGCTCCAGGTCCTCGAGGTCGCCATACATTTGTCCCACTTCCGCCGCCAAGCGGTCCAGGGATGCCGCCAATTCTTCAAAGCCAACCTGTTTGCGAATCTCGGCGACGTTGGCCCGCAGATAGTTCCTGATCTCTTCCAAACTGAATGGCGCCGCAGCCTGCTTCCTCGTCCCGGATGGCCTCGCCACACCCGCCATAACCTGGGCTTCCGCCAAAACCGCCTGGGAGCAATAGGCCACGGAGTTCACCATTTGGGTTCGGCTCTTGCCGGCGCGCCATTTCTCGAAAGCGACGTCGATGCCTCGCAGGATCGCCTCCAACGGAACGTTTGCATTCTTCCAGGCTTCCACCAACGCCCAATCGAGTGGAGACATCAAAAACAGACTGGTGCCGCGCGCCTTTTGAAAATGCTCCTCGACTTCGGTGAAATAGTTAAAGTAGTTGGAGGGCCAGGCTACTTCTTCTGGTTCCGTCGCCATATGATTTCCAGGCCCTCGAGCGTAAGGTCCTCGTTGATCTCTTTCACCGTCCGTGACGCTTGCGCAATCAAGCGAGCCTGGCCTCCAGTGGCAATCACGGTGGTTTTCGGCCCCAACTCGGCAACTACACGCTCCACGATTCCATCGATAAGGCCGGCGAACCCGTAGTACAGACCGGACTGGATGCTGTTCACGGTATTCTTGCCGATCAAACGAGCCGGTTCCCTGAAATCGACCATGGGAAGGCGCGCCGTCTTGGCGAACAGGCCGCTGATCGACATTCCGATGCCGGGACAGATCATGCCACCCAGATATTCGGCGTTGGCCGACACGACGTCGAAGTTGATGGTCGTGCCGAGATCCACCACCACTGCTGGCCCGCCATAGCGATGGAAGGCGGCTACACCGTTCACTACGCGGTCGGCGCCTACCTCGCGAGGATTGTCGTACAGGACTTTCAATCCGATATCGGTGTCGGGCGTTACGAATAGCGGAGTGGTGTGAAAGTAACGCTGCGCCATGCCCGTGAGCGGGGCATCAAGTGTCGGTACGACACTAGCAATAATGAGGCCATCTACCCGCGCCAGATCGAGCGAGGCCAGTGCAAACAGGTTGCGCATCAGCACGCCCCATTCGTCAGCGGTCTGCTCGTGGATGGTGCGCAGGCGCCAACGGCCAATCAACTCGCGACCCTCAAATGCCCCGATCGTGATGTTGCTGTTGCCGGCGTCGAGAGCTAAGAGCATGGACGGACTCCTCCCGCAAAGATCACTTTCTTGGTTCCATCGTCACCTTGAAGAATCAAGAATCCAGAACTGTTGAGTCCGGCTGTGGTGCCTTGCACCATCGAGTGGCCTTGATCCACGGAAACGCGTCGCCCATGGACGAAACTGGACGCTTGGGAGAACATCGCCAGAATCGGCTCCCCACCCTCTTTCTCAAGCAGCGCGCAGAACCTGTCGACACTAGCTGCCAGTTCCACCAGAAGTTGCTCGCGAGAATGATTGCGATGGGTCGCAAGGCGGAGCGAAGTCGCGATGCCGGACAACTCTTCCGGAAACGCGGAGTGGTTCACGTTGATGCCGATGCCTGCAATGATAGCCGAGCCTTCCAGTTGCGCAAGAATTCCGGCGCATTTCCTGGATTGAAGCAGGACGTCATTTGGCCAGCGCAGGTCACAGGAGATATCAGTCACCTTGAGGATCGCTTCACTGGTGGCGAGGCCTAGCGCCAAGGTAACTAACGGCAGCGTGCTGGGGACAAACTGATGCCTCAGAACGATAGACACATAGAGACCCGATCCGTGCTCGGAGTGCCACGCGCGGCCATAACGCCCCTGTCCCGCGGTTTGTTCTTCCGAGCCGACGATGGTCCCGGACTGGCACCCGGCCGCGGCCAAGCGGCTGGCTTCTGGCATGGTCGATTCAATAGCCGTGTGCCAGTGGATAGGACGACCGGGCAAGTGTGACCGTACCCACTCGAGGTCCAAGATCATCGTTATTCAAGCTCCAGGTTAGGAGTCGCGCCACCTGAGCCTTCTTCGAGCGCGCCCTCGGCGATCTGGGGTGAAGTCATCGCGGATCGTTCAGTACAGCAAGGCTTTTTTCGAGCTGCGCAACGTACTCGGCTCGTTTGGTTCGCAACGAATCCACCACGTGCACCGGCGCGCCGTTCAGAAACTTCTCATTATTAAGCTGGCGGTCGATGTTGGCAATCAGTTTTTCCAGTTGCTCGATCTCTTTCGTCAACCGCCCACGCTGAGCTCCGGAATCGACCGACGGTAGCTCGAGCAACAAATCGAAATCTGGAGTAGAACGCAGCGCACCTTCGAGCTTCGGGGCCGCCTCGTTCCGGATATCCAGCTTCACGTTGGCCAGCTTTTCGACCACGTCCAGCTCGATCTGCTTTGAACCGTTCCGGCGATAAAGAATGCCGTTCAACACCAATTTGCGATCGAGCCCATGATCAGCCCGGAGTTGACGAGCCGCCGTGATCATCTCCTGCATGAGCGCCATCTCGCGTTCGGCCGCTTCATCCCTCTGACCGGCGCGTGGATACTCAGCCAGCGCGATCGACTGAGTTTGTCCGAAGCGATGCCACAGCTCCTCGGTGATGAACGGCATAAGAGGATGCTGGAGCCGCAGATAGGCTCCAAAAACGCTCAAGAAATTGCGCCAGTCGTTGGTTAAGTCTGAATTCGGCGCTTGGCGCAGCTTCTTGATTTCCAGATACCAATCACAAAAATCGTGCCAGAAAAACTGCCACAACTCCTCCGCCACTTCGTGATAGCGGTGTTGCTCGAGCGCGCGATTCACGGATTCCGCGGTTGCGTTCAGGCGGCTGAAGATCCAGCGATCCTCCAGCGTCTCCGCGCGGCCCGGCTCGGGAATCGATGGCTCGATCCCAGCCGACTCCATATTCATTAGGATCATCCGCGCGGCGTTCCACATCTTATTGCCAAACTGGCGCGCCGAGTTTAAACGGTCTTCGCTATACGTGATGTCCGTGCCAGGAGCGGCCGACATCATCAGCGCCAACCGCACGGCGTCGGTGCCATATTTATCGATGATGTCGAGCGGGTCCACGACGTTGCCTTTGGTCTTGGACATCTTCTGCCGTTCGGGATCGCGCACCAGCGTGTGCAGGTGCACTTGGCGGAACGGAACATCATTCGTCAGCTCCAGGCCCAGCATCATCATGCGGGCCGCCCAAAAGAACAGGATGTCGTAGCCGGTGATCAGCAGCGAGGTCGGATAGTAAGTCCGCAAGTCCTCTGTGTCGACGGGCCAGCCCAAGGTCGAGAACGGCCACAAGCCAGAGCTGAACCAGGTATCGAGAACATCGGGATCCTGTTCGATGCGAGACGATCCGCAATGAGCGCATGAACTGGGCGTTTCACGAGCGACAGTGATTTTCTTGCAATCGGCGCAATGCCAGGCTGGAATCCGATGTCCCCACCAAAGCTGTCTCGAAATGCACCAGTCGCGGATGTTCTCCATCCAGTTGAAGAACGTCTTGTTCCAGTTCTCGGGCACGAAAACGATGCGGCCGCCGTTCACCGCGTCCAGGACTTTGGCGGCCAAGGGCTTTGTTTTGACGAACCACTGGGTGGAGATCAGCGGCTCGACGATGGTCCCGCAACGGTCGCACTTGCTGATGGCAAGAGTATACGGCTCGACTTTCTCCATGAGCCCGAGCTTCTCGAGATCGGCGACCACACGTTTGCGGGCCTGGAAGCGATCGAGACCAGCATAGGGACCGGCGGCGGTGGTCATGCGGGCATCCTCGCCGATCACTTTCACATGCGGCAGATTGTGGCGCTTCCCGGCTTCCAGATCGTTCGGATCGTGCGCAGGCGTCACTTTTACGACACCAGTTCCGAACTGCGGGTCGGCCAGTTCGTCGAAGATAATCGGGATCTCGCGATTCATCAGCGGCAGCAACGCGGTCGTGCCCGCAAGATCGCTATAACGCGGGTCATTCGGATTCACGGCGACGGCGGCATCGCCTAGCATTGTTTCCGGACGCGTGGTGGCGACGACCAGACTCCGGGAGCCGTCTTTCAGCGGATAGCGGATGTGCCACAGTGTGCCCTGCGTGTCTTCGTGCTTCACTTCAAGATCGGAAAGGGCGGTTTGACAGCGCGGGCACCAGTTCACCATGTAAGTGCCGCGGTAGATCAGGCCGCGCTCGTACAGACGCACGAAGGCTTCGAGCACCGCGCGCGATAATTCGGGACTCAGAGTGAAGCGTTCGCGGCTCCAGTCGCAGCTATCGCCAATGCGCTTCATCTGCTCGGTGATGCGGTGGCCGTATTTTTCCTTCCACTCCCAGACGCGCTTGACGAACTCTTCGCGGCCCAGTTGCTGTCGCGTCAAGCCTTCAGCGGCCAAGCTACGCTCCACCAGCATCTGCGTGGCGATGCCGGCGTGATCCACACCGGGCAGGAACAAAGTGTTGTAACCGCTCATGCGCCGCCAGCGAATGGCCGCATCGATCACCGAATGCTCGAGCATGTGTCCAATGTGCATCGAACCGGTGACATTGGGGGGTGGAACAGCGAGCGAAAAGGGCGGTCCTGGGGCCTTCGGATCAGCGTGGAAAATGCCAGTCTCCACCCACCACCTCGCCCAGTGGGACTCAAAGCGCTGGGGCTCGTACGTTTTTTCCAGATCCATGGGGAGACTACTAGTTTAGCAA
>DATMMD010000143.1:0-3507 GCA_035569875.1 Bryobacteraceae bacterium | reverse complement strand
AGAGGTTTATTGGAAAAACTGTCTTTCGGATTTCCAATTCCCTGCACCAGTGTACTGGGAATGCCCAGGCCGAACGCTTGCAGGCCGGTGAGCTCGGGAAAGACCGAGGGGAAACCAAACTGCGTGGCCGGAAGGCTGCTGAAGTTGTACACCCCGCCGTAGTTCACCGTGAAGGTTGCGGTCAGCGGAAGGTAGTTGAAGTCCGCTCCGAATTTGGTGTCGTGCCGTCCGATCGTCCAGGAGAAATTGTCGGTGAACTGATAACGCTCTTCGACCCGCTGGATATAAGAATAAGGCTCGCGGCCGACAAATCCGAAACCGGCAATGTTCGAAGCCACGTTGGAGCCGCCGGGCGCGTCGGAATAAAAATACTGCAGGCCGCGACGGGCGTACTGGAAGCGGAACTCGTTGACCTTGTTGGTGCCGATGGTCATGGTCTCCTGCACCACGCCGGCCACGTCGCGATAAGTCTGTTGGGAAGTGCGCGAAAACGCGTTCTGCCCGTAAGTCTGGTTCTCTCCATTCACCTGAATGCCGGTCACTGTGCTGGGACTTACGTTGGCGCGAAACATCAGCCGGTTATTGCTGTTGACGTTGTGATCCAGGCGGAGGGAGTAAAGGCTGGTGCCTTCGAAAATAGGATAGTTTCCAGCTTGCGGCGCCAGGCTCAGGAAATTGCCCGGCAGTCCATTGCACAGAACGTTGGAGGCGGCAGGATTTGCCGGATTGATGTTGCAGGAACTGAAAAACTGTTTCAGAGGATTGGACCCGTTTGCCGGTGTGGGAAGAGCACCTGCCTGAACCAGCGCCGCAAACGCCGCTGGATAAGAACCGTTGAGCGCAATTCCGGAAGCCGCTCCCACCAGGATCGCGTAAGGCGCCAGCGCCGGTGAGGGCGTCGGTCCCAGAAAGCTGGCTTGCGCGGGCGTGGCCTGGATGACGAACCCGGATCCCTGCGGGAAGCCGAACGCGGTCGAGATATCGGTATTCACCATCCCAAAGGTTCCATTGGGAGCGCCCACGCTGGAAAATCCGGTTTCGTGCCGCCGCGTTACTTCGTAAGAAAAGTAATAGTAAGTCTTGTCTTTCTTGATCGGCCCGCCGAACGCCGTGCCGGCCTGCACCCGCGTATAGGCGGGATTGGGAACCGTGCTGAAGGGATTCACCGCCTGAAAATTCCGGTTGCGCAAATACCCGTAAACGTCGCCGTGAAAATCGTTCGAACCGGAGCGCGTAATGATGTTCACCACCCCGCCGGACGCTCGACCATATTCCGGCGCATACCCGTTGGTGATGATCTGGAACTCCTGCACTGCCTCCTGCGAAACCGTGGAGCGCACGCCGTTGGTTGAATTGTCGGTGGCGTCGGCGCCGTCCACGTTTACCAGGTTCGAGCGTGCCCGCTGCCCGCTCATGTTCAGTCCCGACGTGGGAGCGGCTCCGATGCTCGGCGCGTTGTCCCTCAGGACTTGCGAGTCGGTAAGAGCAAAGTTGATGTAGTTGCGCCCGTTGATGGGCAAATTGTCGATCTTCCGCTGGTTGATGGTGTCGGTCGAAGAGGTGCGCTGCGTCTCTACCAACTCAGCGGCCGAACTGACGTCGATCACCTCCGCGGTCCCGGCCACCGACAAGGTGATCGGTATTTCCGACATCGTTCCCACCGCGATTGCTACATTCTTGACCGTGGCTCTGGCGAAACCCGGTGCCTCGACTGTCACGGTGTAGGTACCCGGAGGCAACAACAGGATGCGATAGCGGCCCTCAGCATTGTCGCTGGTCGATCGTTCCAACGCCTTGCTCTCGTCCCTGGCCGTGACCGTGGCGTTGGTGACTAGATCGCCTTTCGGATCTTTGACCATGACGTGCAGATCACCGGTGGCGACTCCCTGAGCCAGGGCGAATGTGGTGAGCAGAACCAGTTGAACCGCGACTCTGACGAGTTTCCGCACCATCATAAAAGTTCTCTCCATCGATAAGGGACGTGGGCTTCTCGCCGTCAATGCGGCCGCCCTTCGTAGGCAGGATTGAACTAGCACGTTTCCGGCGGGTAAACGCCGGACGATTTTTACACCGGAAATGGATGCTTAGGCAAGGTAAATTATTGAGGAGAATCGGCTTAGTTATGCCGGTGTCATGCTGAGCGGCCGTCAGGCCGAGAAGGATCTGGCGCGCATCGCCTCTGCACTCAACCTAGTGCCGACTGACGCCAGAACGCTGAATACCTGAACTCTCGACACTCTCTGTTCTCAGCGCCCAGGCCATCCGCGGCGTATTGTGCGCGATGCCGAAGCGTCCCTGCGCATCGAGCAGGATCATGCCGCCGTGGCCATTCACCCGATCTTTCAGATAGTTGATCGCCTCGGCCGCTACCCACTCCGGCAAACTGCCGGTGGCAACTCGGTCAGCCGCCCACTTGGCCAGCACCAGTTTCATGATGGGCTCTCCCCATCCTGTTGTGGAGGCCGCGGCGGTCTGGTTGTCGGCATAGCACCCGCATCCGATCAGCGACGAATCGCCCAGTCGGCCGGGCGCC
The DNA here is from genome assembly GCA_035569875.1 of Bryobacteraceae bacterium. Taxonomy (GTDB): domain Bacteria; phylum Acidobacteriota; class Terriglobia; order Bryobacterales; family Bryobacteraceae; genus Palsa-89. Next base: position 974 of record DATMMD010000143.1, on the reverse strand, counting down.
TTGTTGAGTGTGCCTCCGGTCGAGGTAGCGGCGGCGATATTGCCCTGGCGATCGAGCGCGACCGCACCCACAGTGTCATGAGAAATCGTCGGTGCAAACAGATCGGCCTTCGCGTCCGCGCCACGCGCCTGAAATTCCTTTAGCCGCTCCACTTCGCGAGGGATGATCAGGTCTTCGTTCCGGCACAGCGGGATGCCGTGCTCCTCCGCGAACCGTTCCGCGCCTTCGGCCACGAAGTACACGTGCGGGCTGTCGCTCAAAATCTTGCGAGCTGTGCGGACAGGATTGCGCAGGCGCTCGACACATCCCACGCCGCCCGCTCGCAGTGTGGAGCCGTCCATGATGAGCGCGTCGAGTTGCACTTTTCCGTCGCGATTGAGAAAGCTGCCGCGCCCGGCGTCGAAGGTTTCATCGTCTTCCATGACGACCACAGCTTCTTCGACCGCATCGAGCGCCGCGCCGCCATGTTCGAGCACCCGCCAGCCCGCGGCCAGCGCATTGCGCACGCCCTTAAGATGCGCTTCTACCATGTCGTCAGGAATCGCCCAGGCCCCGCCATGAACCACCAGAACCGGTTTGCTAGACAAGAAAAATCCTCGATGGAATTACGAACTCGATGGAATTAAGAAATAAAGCATAGCATCCTGAAAACTAAACAGACTTGAGCGCAACTTGTCATCCTGAGCGGAGCTGCGACTTCGCGTAGCGAAGTCACAGCGCAGTCGAAGGACCCCTACCCGCTTCACCGTAGCGTTACCGAAATCCGCGAAGGCAATTTCCCAAATAGTCCATCGCCGACCCGCAGCCACAACTCCGATACATCCCGCATCACTGCTCCCCGATCTTGCCGCGGATAACCATCACCGACGCCGCCGGCAGATCGAACGCCGTTTCCTTCCCAGCATCTTGTTTGCGATGGACGATGGGTCCGTCCGGATCCGCCATGCCTTTGGTATTGGCTACCACGGAGCGCT
>DATMMD010000142.1:0-44137 GCA_035569875.1 Bryobacteraceae bacterium | reverse complement strand
GGAGGAAGAACGTCCAAGATTCCTTGGGCGAAATCCGGTCCGAAGTTTAACAGATCTCCAGTGTGTATTCGACCGTTGTAGATCACACCGGGGATGTTCGGAAAGCCGACACCGCTTTGTGGAAGAGCCGGGACAAGCGTGCCATCGGAGACGCGCGGCAGGCGGCTGGCGGGCGGCTCTGTTCCTTTCGATACCCAATTATCCAGATCCACGAGAAGGGCGCGTAGCACGGTATTGGCCACGAGCGGGTTGCGGAACTGCTGGCAGATGCCAGGCCCCGTTGGTCCAATGCCAGGGCTATGAGGCAGACTCGACATCAAATAGTAACGGACGTTTGGTGGATCGGAGAGGTCTTTGCCAGCGCTATCGAGATGAAACACAGACATCGCCTTGGACCAGTACTCGTTTTCGGAATTTACTTCGAAAATCTTTGGGCACGTGTTGCTCTCGGAGCACCGGAGCAGTCTTCCATCCATTTTGCCGGTATTCGGATCGAACAAAGTCTGGTTTGCGAACGGGAACTGATATTCCGGATACCAGCGAGCAATGTGCTGGCGCTGGGTTCTTCCGGGCTGGGCGAAGCGGTAGTTCATGAAGATACCGCTGCCGCCGCCGATCCAGTTCAGCATTCCATCGAACACACGATTCCCGGCCTCGTCCTGGTTGAAGCCGAGCCACAGAAAATCGTGCAGTGTGCGGCAGGGCTGAGAGACACAGAACGAGTAGACGTTTTGCACGTCTTGTGCCAGAGGATTGGGATTGCCTTGATCGTCCATAGAAGCATTGTGCAAGAACGCGGCCACATCACGGATTGCAGCGAATCCCAATCCCGCAATGAGAGCATTGGTGGCCGGATAAATAAACTCATACAATGTGCCTCGCTGGAACGTTGTCCCTGGCGGAAGCAGGCGAACCGCCGTTAAGCTGGTGTTGGCGTAATCCCAGCCGGAAGCCGGAACTGGGACAGGCGGGTCTTCATAACGCGTCCTCACGGTTAGGGTTGCCTGCGCTTTGTCTGAAGTCGCCGCCGGATATGTCAGAGGCGCTGTCGGTGTCACAGCATCGTCGATGACGAACTCCTCGAGAGCTGGGCCGGTGATGGTCGAGCCATCGGCATTCGTGGCTACCGGCACCTTGATCGTGAAACGGCCGCCGCCGGGTGCGACGGTCACATCCCAACCACTCCACACGATCGTGTATCCCTGGCGCATCAGGAATCCGTTCCCGGCATCGGCGGCTTTGGCCGGATCATTGCCTCCCGAAGTGGCATCGTTCATCTGGCCGAAGGAGAGGTTTCCACCGCGGTTGTTGATTTCAAAGAAGAGGCGGTGGTTGCCTTTCGAGCGGTCGATTGGCCTCAAGATATAAATATCGGCCGAGTACTCGATGCGGCCCGAAGAATTTTGCGGAGCAAGAGCCAGATCGGTTATCACACTATTTCGGGAATCGGCAGGGTCGACCTCGCCGTAAACGCGCCCGACGAGTTTCTCATACTGCCCGACAGCGCCGAATGACGCCCCCTCGAAAGTAGGCGACTCGACCTTCGTGATCTGGATGCGGGTGATTCCGGCAATGCTTGCAAACGGGAGGCCCAAGAACAGCAGCGTGGCCCAAGTTATGCTGGTGATCGGTTGATTCATTTTGACTCCAATCTTTCGAATACATTTGATTACTCCAACTGCAGAGCAGCTGGTATGGTGCTGCACTAAAGTCGCTATTGAATGGAAATTGTGATGGGTGAACTTGCGATCCATGCGGCGGTCACTTGAATCGTGGCCGTTCCGTGCGGCGTGTCCGAAGGGACCCGGAAGTTCACTTGGTATCCGTCCACCGCACCGGGGTAGCCGGCCGCACCCAGCACTTCGGCGGATTCGCCGTTCACCGTCACACCCACCGGAGAATTCACCGAATCGAGGGGACTTTGCGGAAACGGATTACCGGGATCAACTCCTGGTTTCGTCGGTCCGAGGCCGGTCATGAAGAGCGATAAGGTCTCTCCCGCCGTGGCCGGCTTGGAGGAGTTAACGAGCGTGAAATCACTGGAGTGAGCTACCGCGGGTCCATTGGGAGTCATCGTAATTTCCGGCCGTTCCAACGGGATAATGTGCATCGCCCACTGGACCTTCCCGCCGCCGTTCTGACGGCGGTTCGAGGGGTCCTCCGTAATCGAGGCCGAACGAAGGGGGATCGTTTGTGCAGTCACTGCTTGGCCAACCTGTCCTCTCACGCCAAGAAACGCTCACGTTCCGCCGACAATCGCGAAATTGCCTTGCGTCGCCGCAAGAGGGGCTCCGGGACTCGGCGGGCCAGGGGCAAGACCGGAGACTATGATCGTTCCAATTGCGGTTCCATCGCTCTTGAGGATTTCGTAGGTGTCTACGACAGTCGCACCTCGCGCAATGTCGCCGATTCCGTTGCCGGGGGTCGGAGGCGAACTGAGGTTGAAGTTGCGGAGATTGCGGATCATGGTCCCTGTGACGGACTGGCCATTGACGGAGACGATGTCTGCGATACCCACTTGTAGTGCAAAGTTTTTGGGCGGGTTTGAGGGCGTCACCGTGGGATTAGTCGCGAACTTGGAAAAATCGGAGGTATCCCAAACGTACTCTACCCAGTTTTCCACGTTCACCTGTAGGATCGTGGCCGGCGCTCCTTCTCCCAATCCTGGCCGGCAGAATAGTCCGCTCAAAAAAATTGCCACGGCAATGGTTTCAGGTTTTCGAATCATGGTCCTCATCTTTCCTCTGTTGACCGGCACAAATGCTTTCATTCGGCAGCACGTCGCCAGCTCGCCGGCCTACGAAAAACTAACATCAGAAGCAGGTTGAAGCCGTGATCCAGTCGTGAATTTGCGGTGAGGAAACGATGAAAGGGACGCGGTGATAGACTATTTATACTTTTTATAGACGTTTATGACTCCCTCCGAGCCCCGCCCGGCGCAAGGGCGCCATCAATACCGGTTTGGTGAGTTCGCCCTGGATGTCGCGAGCGGATTCCTGAGGCACGGCGGCGAGGAGATCCCGCTGCAGCCCAAGGCGTTTGCAGTATTGAGCTATCTGGTGGAGCGGCAGGGCCGGGTTGTGACCAAAGGGGAGTTGATCGACGCGATCTGGCGGGATACGGCGGTCACGGACAATTCGCTGTCGCAGTGCATAGTGCAAATCCGCCGGGCGTTGGGGGATGATGCGCAAGAGATGGTCCGGACGGTTGCCCGGCGTGGTTACTTATTTGCTACGGCGATCAATGTTCCAGTAGTGGAATTCCCGCGGGCAGTGGAACTGGATGAAAGCTCCGGGCATGCCGAAGAATCGGGACTGACCCAGAGAGTGGGCCGCCACGAATGGCTGGGTCATGGGGTACTTAGAAAGTGGCCGGTCCTAGTACTCGCGCTGGGTCTAGTGGGACTGCTCGCCAGCATTTTACCTCGTCGGAATAATCCTAAGCTCGTCTACACCCAACTCACTAACTTCGCCGATTCTGCGGCAGGGCCCGTACTCTCGCCCGATGCGCGGATGGTCGCGTTTTTCAGAAGCGACGGCGGGTTTGCGACCGATGGCCCGATTTACGCAAAAATACTTCCCAACGGCGATACCGTGCAAATCACGAATGACACACGCAACAAGTACGGTCTAACGTTTTCGCCGGATGGCTCGCAGATTGCTTACACCGCCTGGGTAGGCGACGCAAAATATCAATGGCAGACGTTCACGGTGCCGGTTCTTGGGGGAAAGCCCCGACTGTTGTTCGCAAATGCCGCCGGCCTTACCTGGTTGGATGAACAACACCTGTTGTATTCCGAAATCAAGACCGGCCTGCACATGGGAGTTGTGACTTCGAATTTGAACCGCACTGACCGCCGCGAGATATATTTCCCGGACCACGAACGCCGAATGGCCCATTACTCCTATCTTTCGCCCGACCGGAAGTGGATATTAATAGCTGAGATGGAACCGGGTTGGCTGCCGTGCCGCCTGGTTCCGTTCGACGGTGGCTCGGACGGCAGGACGGTGGGCCCGCGAGGTCCCTGCACCGCGGCGGGCTGGTCTCCGGACGGGAGGTGGATGTATTTTGGCGCTCGCGTCAACGGGGCGGATCACCTCTGGCGGCAGCGTTTTCCGAACGGTGAGCCGGAGCAGATCACCTTCGGGCCCGCGGAGGAGGATGGTCTGGCGGTTGCTCCCGATGGTTCGCTGATCACATCTGTAGGAATGCGGGAGGGCGCCGTCTGGATTCATGATTCGAAGGGAGAGCATGGCATTTCCCGGGAAGGGTACGCCGCGGCGAATTACTTGCTCTTAACGGCGCCGCTATTTTCCGCGGACGGGCGGCAGATTTACTACTTATTGCGTCCGCAGTCGCCAGGCTCGGCCAACGAACTGTGGCGAACGAATCTCGATTCCAACGCGAGCGACTGCGTAGTGCGTGATTTCGCCATACAGGAATTCGACATATCGGACGCCAGCGCGACAGGAGGCGAAGTGGTCTTTTCTTCGCAACGGCCTGGCGAGCCATCGCAGATTTGGGTAGCGCCGTTGGACCGGAGCGCACCGCCGAAGCGGATCGCTGCGTCGGGGGAAGGTTCACCGCATTTCGGGCCTTCTGGCACGGTGTGGTTCCGCTACTCGGATGGGAAGGCGAATTACGTTGGGTTGATGAAGAAAGATGGCGCCGGGAAGCGTCAAGCGACACCACGCGCGGTTAGCACGTTAATGAGCTCGTCGCCCAGCGGCCGCTGGGTGGTAGCGATGGTCCCTGCGTCGGACCGGGCGGCGATCGATACGATTGCGATTTCCGCTTCTGGCGAAACGCGGATGATCGGACCCGGGCGCTGTCCGGTCACTTGGGCTCGGGACGGACGATATGTTTACATCGGGAACGACAGCGAGACGGTGGCGATTCCGTTAGCACAGGACGAGTTGCCTGAATTGCCGGCCGGAGGAATCCGCTCACGCGAGCAGTCGATGGCGTTTCACGGCGCGGAAATAGTTCATGGTGTTGAGATCTCGCCTGGCCCGAATCCCTCTACATTTGCTTACGTGAAGACGACCACGCATAGGAATTTGTTTCGGATTTCACAGTAGAACTTTTCACCAACGCTAGCTGCCTACTCTATCAACAGGGGCTACCCTCTCGAGTAATCACGACGCGTCAACAGATAGGACCGATGCGTCAGACCGGTGGGAGGATAGAACTCATCATGCGTAAACTGGAATCCGAGCTTGGCAAGCACTCGACGTGACGCCGAATTCGCCGGGTGGTGGCCTGCGAAGAGAGCCTCGGCACCCAGCTTCTCGAATGCGAACGCAATGACTGCTCGTCCCGCTTCCTGGGCCAGCCCGCGGCCCCAGTACTCCGGGCGAAGATGAAACCCGAGTTCGTAGATTTGCCGATCCAGCCGATAGGGCCGCAATCCCGCGCAGCCGGCGTGCTGATCGTTTTCCAGAAGAAAGACCGGCCAGTATTGGACGTTACAGGCGCTCATGCAAGCAATTTCGCGGCTCAGCCGCTGCTCGATTTGTTCGTCCGCGAAAGGGCCACCGATCAAAGACGTCACTTCAGCATTTCCCCAGAGGTCTTGCGCGAGCATTAAATCGCTCGTCGACCAATGGCCGAATCCCAAACGCTCGCTGGTCAAGAAATAATCGCGGGCGGGACTCCCGTTGACTCCCATGTAATTCCATGATAGTTTTCTCTGAACTGAGGAAGTATTTTCTGAAAGGGGTTTCCATGCGTAAATCCATTCAGGCCGCCATGCTGCTGCTCTTCTTGGGAGGGTCACTGTTTGGCCAGAGCGAATCGGCCTCGATAGTCGGGACCGTGACGGACTCGTCCGGTGCGGCGATGCCGGGCGTCAATATCTCAATTACAAGCACGACAACGAACGCTTCCTTTACCGTCCAAACGGCGGCCGACGGGAACTATACTTCGCCGCCGTTGCAGCCCGGCCGTTATTCAGTCACTGCCGAAGCGCAGGGCTTCAGCAAGACGATCGAGACCATTAATCTGGACGTCGCCCAACATGCCCGCCTGGATATATCACTGAAGCCCGGCGAAATCAGCACGTCGGTAAGCGTTGAAGCCAACGCGGCTATCCTCGAGACCCAAAGTGCGGCGCTTGGCAACGTGCGCACGTCGCAGGCCGTCAACGACCTCCCTCTCAACGGCCGCAACTTCATGATGCTGACCTATCTTACGCCGGGAACCAGCAGTTCCGGAACCGGCTACACCATGTCGCGCGGCGCCAGCAATCAGCTCGGCTTGCAAGGCGTATCGGTAAACGGCATCCGCAATGGCGACAGTACGGAGTATTTTGACGGAATCCAATCGCAGGATAACGAATACGGGGCGATGATCCTGCTTCCGCTTCAGGATGCAATTCAGGAGTTCAAGATGCAGACCAGCGACCGCGACGCATCGACAGGGCGCACCGGCGGCGCGGCGGTCAACCTGGTGACCAAGTCTGGCGGGAATGAATTCCACGGCAGCGCTTTCGAATTTTTCCGCAACTCGGATCTGGACGCCAGAAATTATTTCGATCCTCCGCAGATCCCGGCGTTCCATCAGAATCAGTTTGGCGGAAGCCTGGGCGGCCCGATCGTCAAAAACAGGACCTTCTTCTTTGTGGACCTTCAAAAGAGTTATACGATTCAGGGTCAGTCCTTCCTTGCAACCGCGCCAACCCCGCTGGAGCGTCAGGGTATTTTCACCGAGCTTTCGAGTGTCATCTACAATCCATTCACCACTTTGACATCGAATGGCGTTACAACGCGGCAGCCGTTCGCCAACAACACGATTCCCGGGTCCATGATCAACCCGACTGGTCAGGCAATCGTGAACTTGTACCCGCTGCCCAATCTCCCTGGTCTCGCCAATAACTACGTTTCGGGTCCACCCAGAACGCTGGCGCCGATCCAGGGCGACCTCCGCATCGACCACCATTTCAGCGACAGTGACTCGTTTTTCGCCCGTTTCAGCAGGTCGCACTCAGGGAATATTGTGAATCCGGGGTATTTCCCCCAATATGCCGGCGGCCCGATTTTTCCCGGCAATTACACCACCGACGGCACCCAGGGGGTGCTGGGCTACTCGCATGTTTTTTCCCCGTCGTTCCTCTCTGAGTTCCGCGCCGGATGGTCGCGCATCATCAACACCGGTGTGAACTTCAACCAGGGCACGAATTTCATGGACCAGATCGGAATTCCTGGCATCGATGGCTACGGCTATCAGTGGCAGGCAGTCGGCGCGTTCGCCATTACCGGCTGGTCTCAGGTGGGCGGTACCGGCAATATTCCGTTCGTTAAAGCCACCAACAACAAACAGTACAGTTGGCACTTCAACTGGATTCACGACCGGCACAACGTCACGTTTGGCTATGATCTGTTCCGCCGAGCTATGAATACAGTCCAGATGGGCTCCCCCTCGGGCAGCTTCAGTTTCACCGGCCAGTTCACCCAAAATCCCGCGCACGCGGCCGGTACTGGCGCAGGTCTTGCCGACACGCTGCTCGGTCTGGATGCCTCGGCATCGATGTCGATCTGGCAGGAAACCGGCACTCGCCGCTGGGAGCACGGCCTTTACATCCAGGACGATTACCGCATCACCAATAAGCTGACGTTAAACCTCGGTTTGCGGTACGAGCTCGTAACCCCTTGGACGGAAGTCCACAACCGGCTGGCAAACTTCGTGCCCGCTCAGGGTGACGTGTTCCCCGTGGGTTCACCTCAATTTCCGCAGTACACGATGTATGACGCCAATTACCGGGACTTCGAACCACGGATCGGCTTGGCTTACCAGTTAACGAACAAGACCGTTATTCGCGCCGGCTGGGGGATCTTCTATGATTTCACTAGCGAAAGCGTCAACTCTCTCGGAAACAATAACGCGCCGTTCGCCGGCAATCTGTCGATCGTGAATAACGTGACAGCGACCAACCTGGTCACCGGCATCACGCCGCTGTCGCAAGGATTCTTGCCTTATCAGCCGATCGGCCACTTCCTGACCGCGGGGACCGCCGTGACTGAATTCCCACTCCACGATCCGGATGCGCAGGTCCGACAAGGCAACTTTTCCATCCAGCAGCAGCTCTCGTCCGACACGGTTTTGACTGTCGCGTATGTGAACACTATGGGCGAGCATCTGACCATTTATCCCAATATCAACCAGCCGGTACCCGGTCCTGGCGCGGCGAATCCACGGCGTCTGTATCCTAACTTCTCCACCTTTACCTTCGTCTCGCACGGGGAAAGTTCCGCCTACCACGGGCTTCAGGTCACGGCCGAGCGGCGCTTCTCGCACGGACTCGCGTTCCTGGCAGCGTACGCCTGGGGTCACGCGATGGACATCACCAGTACCACGGCGGGCGGCGGCGTGCAGAACCCGCTTTGCCTAGCCTGTGACCGCGGGCCGTCCGATTTCGATATTCGCCATAATCTGACGCTGAGCTGGAGCTATGAGCTTCCGTTCGGTAAAGGCAAACCCATTGGCAATAACTGGAATGGACCGATGAATTACATTTTCGGCGGATGGAAATTCAATAGCATCGATACCTTCCAGAGTGGCTCGCCTTTCTCGGTCAACTCCGGAACCAATACCGAAGGATCGGGGGGAGGAACCCAGCGTGCTAACGTGATCGGAGATTATCACCCGGCGCACCAGGACCCCAGCTTTTGGTTCGATCCCGCGGCATTCACCGCACCGGCGGCCTATACTTACGGCAATTCGGGACGAAACATCATTGTCGGCCCTGGAACCAATCAAATCGATTTTTCCTTGTTCAAGGAAATTCCGCTCACGGTGCGCGAAGGCATGCACCTGGAATTCCGCGTCGAGGCGTTCAATCTCTTCAACAAGCCGCAGTTCGACAATCCAAACGAATCTGGAGCCACAGCTACCGCCGCGACCATCGGCGTCCCGGGAGCCGCCGCGCTCAACTATGCGGGGAATCCGGCGTTTTTCCAGCGGACTTCGCGGGAGATCCAGCTGGCGATGAAGCTTTATTTCTAAAGGTCACTCGTAGCGCAAAGCTTCGGTGGGCTCGATCCGGCTGGCCCGCCTGGCGGGGAGCCAGACCGCAACGAGAGCTATTAAGCTCAGCAGAAGGGGCACAGCGATGAATACCGCTGGGTCGTGTCCTTTGACACTGAATAGAAAGCTCTCCAGGAAGCGCGTTAAACCGAAGGCGGATGCCAGGCCAATGATAGCGCCGGCCAAAGCCAGCGTCATTCCTTGGGATACGACCATGTTCTTGACCTGGCTTGTGGTGGCTCCCAAGGCCAGCCGGATTCCGATCTCCTGCGTGCGCTGCTGCACCGAATAAGTCATCAGGCCATAAATGCCGATCGCGGCCAGCAGGAGAGCGGCGCATCCAAATACGCTCATGAGCAGCATATTGAAGCGCTGCCGGCCGGTGGACAGCGAAACAACGTCGTCCATGGATCGGATGTCGGAGACCGGCAACCCTGTCGATTGCCGAAGCTGTTCCTGAATAGCTGGAAGAAGCGGGTGGGGGTCGCCCTGAGTGCGAATTACCCAAGCCATGGTCGATATGCGGACGTTCAGGGCATTGGCGGCGTCAGGCACCTGCGCTTGCGGGATATACATGGTAGGTCCTGGATCGCGGTTGAGTCCGCCGTCTCGAACGTCTCCCACCACGCCGATAATTTGGCGTTCGGGCTCATCCTTGAACTCCCGCATAACTCCCCGGCCGATTATGAGGCGGTCCTGCAGCGGATCGCTGCCCTTCCAATATTGCTTGGCCATCGTTTCGTTAATGATCACTACGGCAGGGGCCTTGTCGTCATCGCGCTGGTTGAAGGATCGTCCGCGTTTGATCGGGATTTTGTAGACCTCGAAGAAGCCGGGCGAGGCTGTGATCCAGCCACCGCCGCCGTGAAACGGACCTTGCTGTAACGGGCGGCCCACTATGCGGAAGGGCAGCCCGTAGCCTCCTTGCAAGGGCACGCAGCACGTTGCGCTCGCGGCTAAGACACCGGGCAGCGCACGGATCCGATCGAGACCATCGCGGAGGGTCTGCTCGACGCCCATTGATTTCAAGTAGCGCGGGCCCGTGAGAGACATTCTCATGGTCAGCATGTTCTTAGTCTCGAAGCCCGGATTTACCGATTGCAAAGCAATGGAAGTCCGGATCAACAGCGCTGACCCTACTAGCAAGATAACAGCCAGTCCCATTTCGACGATCACTAGCAGGGAGCGGGCTTTGTTATGGCGAAAACCGGTCCCGGAGCGGCCGCTGCTGTCCTTGAGAACGGTGTTGAGGTCGGCACGGGAACTCTGAAGAGCCGGGATCAGGCCGAATAAGATGCCAGTGGCTACAGATATAAGAACGGTAAAACTTAGAACTCTCCAGTCCACGCCGATCATCGATCCGTTCAATCCGACTCTCGGCAGGCCGGCGGTGTTGACCGACATGAGGGCGCGAATCCCGGCGAAACCCAGGAGCAACCCCAGCACCCCGCCGGCGAGGGAAAGCATGACGCTCTCGGTCAGCAACTGACGAATAATGCGCCCACGACCGGCGCCAATCGCCGCCCGAATGGCGATTTCGCGTCTTCTTCCGGTGGCTCGCGCTAGCAAGAGATTGGCGACGTTGGCACAGGCGATCAGCAAGACGAAGCCGACGGCACCCAATAGGACCATCAAAGACGAGCGGACGTTGCTGACGAAGGCTTCTTGAAAGGGCGTCACGCTGAACCCGTCATGGGCCTGTAGCGAATTTGGAAATTTGGTTCGGTACTCGCCGGCGGAAACCTGAAGACGGGCCTTAGCCTGATCGAGCGATACGCCGCGCTTGAGCCTGGCGGCGGCCTGAAAGTAGTGACCTTGGTCGGTGGTGTTAGGGTCCAATTGAAAAGGCACCCAGACGTCCGGAGCGGGACCAAATTCGCGGATATCGAAACTCTGGTCGACGATTCCAATGACAACGTAGCGATCGCCACTCAAAGAAATCGTCTTGCCGACGATGGCAGGATCGCTGCCAAAACGGCGCGTCCAGAGGTTGTAACTGAGCAGGGTGACATTGGGGCCGCGAGGAGAATCCTCCTCCGCGCTAAAGGTGCGGCCCCGCAGAATTGGCGTGCCGAAGCAGTGGAAGTAGTCGGCCGATACCTGGGCCGAGCGGAACTGTTCCACCACGTCGCCCTCGGTGTAGTTCATCACGCCGTTCCGGAACGCCGCGACGTTTTCAAGGACACCGGTTTGTGACCGCCAATGCTGGTATTTCGCCGGCGAAGCCGCCGGACCCGAACCTCGGGGCGACGTATTCATGAGCATTACAAGCCGATCAGGTTCTGGGAAGGGAACGGGTTTCAACAGAACCGCATCTACGATGGAAAAAATTGCGGTGTTGGCCCCAATTCCGAGGGTCAATGCGGCCACGGCGGTGAAGGTAAAGCTCGGGGTTTGGAGGAACATCCGAAGCGAATGCTTCACATCTTTCAGGAAAGCGTCCATACTGGGCCTCTTTACAGAGTTTAGTCCGGAATGCCTCGCTTATCACCCCGGGCAAGACCCGTTGAGAAAATGGAAGAAAGCTCTTGGATGTACCGTCTCACTCGCCGGTGGTCATTCTGAGTGGTCGCGAGCTCAGCACCGAGATCATCGAATCTTGTCGCTTGGGCGACCGGGACGCCTTTCGTGCGCTTTATGACCTGTATAAGGACCGCGTGTACTCTATCTCGCTCTATTTTTTTCATGGCGATCCAGCCGCGGCCAGCGATGTTACGCAGCAGGTTTTTCTGAAAGTGATGACTTCTATCCAGCAGTTTCGCGGGGATGCGGAGTTCTCCACTTGGCTGTATCGGCTGGTTGTCAACGCGTGCATGGACGTAGCCAGAAGCCGCAAGTCAGATGCTATAAGCGCCGATCGGTCTCGCATGGAGGCATTCGCCGCGCCGGGTTCCCAGGAAGAGGACTACGCTCACGCACAGATGGCGAACACGGTGCGGGCGGCGGTGTCGGTGCTGCCGCCGAAGTTTCGAATCGCCGTCTTACTGCGATATTTCGAAGATCTTTCTTATGAGCAGATGGCGAAGGCTCTGCACTGTTCCATGGGGACGGTGGCTTCCAGGTTGAGCCGGGGGCATAAGATGCTCGCGGAGCGGCTGAAGGGTGTGATGGGAGCGATGGATTAGCCATGTTTACGAGGCATGTTTCGCGGCAGCTTGCAGCCCATCTCGACGGCCAGCTTTCGCTGCCAAAGGCGAGGCAAGCCGAGTTGCACCTGCGGCAGTGCCCTCAGTGCCGGGCCGAGCGTGAGCAAGTCAGGTGGGGCATGGCGTCTCTGGAGCATCTTCCATCGGTGGAGGCGCCCGAGGCGATATGGGCCTCCATCGAGGCTGTCTTCGAGCGAAACCAACCGGTCCCGGGCCCGGCAGTTCTTCGACGGCAATGGGCTTTCGCAGCGATTGTCCTGTTGGCGCTGGCGGGGGCTGCATATTGGCGTATCGAGCATCGCTCGGGCGCGCGATGGGAAGTCCGGCGGCTTGACGGTTCGCCTTCAGTGGGCACGAAACCCATTCGCGGAGTCGGACAGGTTGGGGCCGGTGAATGGATCGAAACGGATGCGAGGTCGCGTGCCGTGGTTAAGGTCGGCGAGATTGGGTCCGTGGAGGTAGCGCCGAACACGCGGGTCCGAGTGGTGACGGCGCGGCCAAACGAACACCGGCTCGCGCTCGCGCGGGGAGAAATACGGGCTAAGATCTCCGCGCCGCCCCGGTTGTTCTTCGTCGACACGGCGTCCGGCACGGCTGTGGATCTGGGTTGCGAATACGTGTTAAGCACCGGCGAGGATGGTTTCGGCTTGCTACGCGTCACCAAGGGCTGGGTGTCGTTTCAGTGGAAGGATCTGGAATCGCTTGTGCCGGCGGGGGCGAGCTGCCAGATGCGGCCGCAAGCCGGACCGGGCATTCCGTACTTCGACGACGCGCCGGAGAATGTGAAACAGGCGCTAGAGAGCTTCGGTTTCCAGAAATCCGCAAACGACCCGCTCAGCATCATTCTCTCCGAATCTCGGGTTCGGGATACTCTGACCCTCTGGCACCTGCTCTCGCGCGTGGAAGCCGGCGATAGGGGCCGGGTATTCGATCGGATCGCCGCGCTGACGCCGGTCCCGGCCGGAGTTTCACGAGAACAGGCGCTTAAGCTGGACCCTCAAACGCTAATACGTTGGAAAGAAGAGCTGGCATGGACGTGGTAAACCGGGAAGAAAACTTGGGGATGCCCGTCTAACGGTCCCGAAAGGAGTTTGCGATGTTACGACTTGGTCTTGCTTCCTTCGCGATAGCGGCATTGGCGCTCGCGGATGGGTTTACCTTTACCCTCGGCAGCCCCGCGGCAGCCGGGGATTTTCGAGCGAAAACGGCCACTTTTGTGTTTCGCACGGAAGGCTGCGCTGATCCGGCAAAGGCACAGATCAGCGGTACGGCTGAAGGGCTTGTGAAGGGGGCGCGGCGTTCGGTAGCTCTCAAGGTGGCGGCGATGTCGAAACCAGGCGTCTACGCCATCTACCAGACCTGGCCCCCGGAAGGCGAGTGGGTGGTCAATCTCAAGGGCACGTGCGCCGAGGCCAACGCCGGCGCCATTGTTCCGATCGGCCCGAGAGGCTTCATCAGGGAGTCCTCGAAGTTCTTTCCGCGCCCGGCCACGGACGCGGAGATCGAATCGTCTTTAAAAGCACTCACGCAGGGAGGGAACAAATGAAATCCGCAGTCCGTTTTGTAACGATCGCTATTCCGGTTCTGGTCATTTTGGCGGTCGCATCTTTAGTGGCGGCCGACCTTGGCTCCGTCCAGCCGAGAGATTTCACGGTCCACGAATGGGGGACGTTCACGTCGGTCGCGGGCGAGGACGGCTCCCCTGTCGATTGGGACGCCCTGGGCTGCAAGAGCGATCTACCTCGATTCGTCAACGACTACGGATATCGAGGCTTCAAATTCAAGCTTCGGGGCACGGTGCGCATGGAAACGCCGGTGATGTACTTCTACAGCCCGCGAGAGTTGGATGCGCATGTAAAGGTCGCATTTCCTCAAGGACTCATCACCGAGTGGTATCCCCAAGCCGAATACGAGGTCTTTCAGAAAAGCAGACAGGACGGCTCTCTGCATCGCCTGGGATCAAATCTGAACGGGCTCGATACCTCGCTAAGGAGCCTAACCGGCGCCATGGAGTGGCAGAACGTCAAGGTGCAACCGGGCAGCGCCCCGGTTCTTCCGGTTGAGAGCGATTCGAGCCGCTACTACGCTGCTCGCGCAACGGATAGTGCTCCGATTATGGTCGGCGATCAGCACGAGAAATTCCTGTTCTATCGCGGCGTGGGGCGTTTCCCGGTTCCTCTTTCAGCGCGGCGGGTATCGGGCTACGGAGAAATCCTGGTGGAAAACCGCAGCCATGAGGCAGTCCCCTATGTGATCCTTTTCGAGAATCGCGGAGGACGCATGGGGTATCGCAGTGTGGGCGCCGTCGAAGATGCCGTTGCGCTCGAATCACCGTCGCTCGACAGCTCCTTGTCACAGCTGCGCCATGATCTGGAAACTGCGCTAATCGCGCAGGGCTTGTTTCCAAAGGAGGCACAAGCGATGCTCGAGACGTGGCGGGATTCCTGGTTCGAGGAGGGTACGCGCCTCATCTACGTTCTTCCGTCGGCCGCCGTGGATGCCATTCTTCCATTGCAGATTGAGCCCGCTCCTTCGGAGACCGTACGAGTCTTCGTGGGGCGGATCGAATTGGTCACCCCAGAGACCAAGGGGTCGGTGGAATCGGCGATCGCCAAGAGCGACTGGCCGGCGCTCGAACGCTACAGCCGTTTCCTGGACCCGATTCTCAGACGCATTTACCCTGGAAATCCCACGAAAGCGAGCGTGATCGAGCAGACTGTGCGAAACCTGCAGGGAATCGAGGGTTGCCGGTAGCCGTGAGTAGAGAACGCCATTAGCTGTTAACGCGGCCTGAGGGACCTGACCTCTCGCGCTACAATAAGTAGCTCATGTCCCAACTGCTGGCCGGGAAGACCGCCCTCATCCTCGGCGTGGCCAATAAGTGGAGCCTGGCTTACGCGATCGCCCAGGCCTTTACCCGCGAGGGCGCCAAGCTGATCCTTACCTACCAGGGGGATCGTCAGCGACAGACCGTCGAGGAACTGGCGGCTGACCTGAAGGTCTACAAAACCGTTGCCTGCGATGTTACCCAAGACACCCAACTGGACGCCTTAACGGATGAGCTAAGGAGCCATGGTACCGTCTTGAATACCGTCGTGCACGCCATAGCCTTCGCCAACCGCGAGGACCTGAGCCGTCCGTTTCTCGAGACCTCGCGCGGGGGCTTCGCACTGGCCCAGGATGTCAGCGCCTATTCTTTGGTTGCGGTCGCTCGAGCCACCGCGCCGCTCATGGCTCCCAAAGAACAAGGCGGAGGAAGTATCCTGACGTTAACGTACCTTGGCTCTACCCGAGTCGTCGAAAACTACAACGTCATGGGTGTAGCGAAAGCAGCTTTGGAAGCTAGCGTGCGGTACCTGGCGAGCGATCTCGGATCGTCCAACATACGTGTGAATGCGATTTCTGCCGGCGCGGTGAAAACCACATCCGCCCGCGGGATTCGGGATTTTTCGAAAATGCTGGAAGGCGTGGCGCGAACAGCGCCCCTGCGGCGCAATACTGATCCCGCCGAAGTTGCTGATACAGCGGTTTTTCTGGCGAGTGATTTGGGCCGCGGCGTCACCGGGAACATCATTTACGTGGACGCCGGGATGCAGATTATGGGACCATCCTGATCGGAAGCATGTTGAACGAAGCAGGCCCGGTTGGCCCGGTTTCCCAAATTGACATCGGCCTGAGTGAATTTTTATCATGTGATTTCAACCCGCTGTTCGGAACTGCCTTTTGGAGACGCAGCTTCGAGCGGCTATCGCAGTTCCTCCGAGTCTAACTATGATTACGGTTCAAGGCCTCACTAAGAGATACGCCCGTACTTTAGCGGTCGACCATATCTCGTTTGAAGTACAGAAAGGGCAGATCGTCGGCTTCCTCGGCCCCAACGGCGCGGGTAAGACCACGACCATGCGCATTCTGACCTGTTTTCTACCGCCCAGCGAAGGCACCGCGAACGTCGCCGGTTTTGATGTTCTCGAAAGCCCGATGGAGGTGAAGAAACGCATCGGGTACTTGCCGGAAACGCCTCCGCTCTATCCCGAAATGGAGGTGCGAGAGTATCTCACGTTCGTCGGCAAGCTCAAGGGCATGTCGGGCCAGAGCCTGGCAAACCGCGTCAACGAGGTAGGCGAGCGCTGCGCTGTCGCGGATGTGCAGTCCAAGCTCATCGCCAAGCTTTCGAAAGGCTACCGCCAGCGCGTCGGGCTGGCTCAGGCTATCATCCACAACCCTGATGTCCTGATTCTCGACGAGCCGACCGCGGGTCTCGATCCTAAACAGATTAACGAAACACGCGAGCTGATCCGCGGCTTGGCCGGCGATCACACCATCCTGCTTAGCACCCATATCCTGCCGGAGGTGGAGCAGACCTGCGAGCAGGTGCTCATCATCAACCAGGGCAAGCTGGTGGCAACGGATTCGGTGCACAACCTGCAGAATCGCGCACGCGGCGCCGAGTCGGTGCTGCTCGAAATCGAAGGCCGCGATGGCGCTCTCGATCCCAAAGCGATTCAGAGCCGGCTGGAGAGGATCGCGGGCGTGAGTCGCGTCGTCTTCAAAGACACCCGCGACAACTGCTCTTCGTTTGAAGTAGAAAGCCTGAAGGACCGCGTCATCCGCGGGGATCTGGCCCGCGCCGTGGTGGAAGCCGGATGGAACCTGAACGAGCTGCGGCCGGCCTCGCTGAGCCTGGAGGAGATCTTCCTGCAGTTGACCGGCACTGAGCTGGCCGTCGAGGCCACGCCGGCCGTCGAAACTGTCGCTCAAGGAGAGGAACGATGAGAAACATCTGGGTTATTTGTCAAAAGGAACTGAACAGTTACTTCGCTTCGCCGGTCGCTTATCTGTTGCTGACGATGTTCGCGCTGATCTTCGGGTTCTTCTTCTGGAACTCGGTCGGCTATTTCAACATGATGGGACTGGAATCGCAGATGCGCGGCCAGGCCTTCCCCATGAGCGTGAATGAATACGTCATCCGGCCGCTGCTGTCCAATGTGAGCGTGATCGGACTGTTCTTCATCCCCATGATCACCATGCGGCTGTTTGCGGAAGAGAAACGCATGGGAACCATCGAGCTACTGGCGACGTCGCCAGTGCGCGACATGGAAGTAATCATCGGAAAATGGCTGGCGGCTCTGATTTTGTACGCGGTGATGATGTTGTTCACAGCCATCAACTTCGCCTTTCTCTTCCGCTACGGCAATCCGGATTGGAAGCCGCTGGCGATCGGTTACCTGGGGCTGTTGTTGCAGGCCGGAGGGCTGTTGGCGGTCGGCACGTTCATTTCAACTTTGACCAAGAATCAAATTATCGCCGGCGCCGCGACCTTTGGCGTGTGCCTGATGCTGTGGGTGCTCGAATGGGTGGCCGGTTACGAGACCGCGACGTGGGCCAAAGTGCTGGCCTATTTTTCCGTTATCAGTCATTTCGAATCTTTTGCTAAAGGCGTCGTGGACACCAAGGACGCCGTGTATTACTTGTCGCTGATTTTCCTGGGGCTGTTCCTGACATCCCGCTCCATGGAATCCCTGCGATGGAGGACCTAAGTGAATACCGAGTGGGTTAAAACCAGACAAACAAAGTACGCCGCCTATGCGACCACTTACATCCTTGTGATCGTGGCCGTGTTGGTGGTTGCCAATTTCCTGGCCAATCGTTACAATAAGTCGCTCGACGCGACGTCGAATAAGCGCTTCACACTTTCCGACCAGACCAAGAAAGTGGTCGGTGAGTTGAAGCAGGACGTTACTATTCAATATTTCGACCGGCCCAGCGCTATGCAAGCAGGCAAGGATCTGCTGGAACGTTATGCGAATTTATCGCCCAAAGTGCATGTCCAGTATGTCGATCTGTTGAAGCAACCGCAATTGGCGCGCGCTGCAAACGTAAGTCGCGAAGGCGAAGCCATTGTCGACATCGGGCCCAAGAAAGAAGAAGCGAAGACTTTTGACGAAGAGGGGGTCACCGGCGCGGTGATCCGGGCACTGAAGGGCGGGGAGCGCACTGTCTGTATAGTCGGCGGTAGCGGCGAACATCGTCCGGATGATTCCACCGCCGATGGACTTTCGGAATTTCAGACCAGCGTTCAAAAGGACAATTACAAAAGCAAAAGCATTAGCCTGTTGGAAAAGGCCGACGTGCCTTCCGACTGTACGGTGCTGGTGGTTGCCGGACCGACCGGCGAGTACATCCAGGCCGAGGTCGATGCGATTAAGAAATACGTCGAAAACGGCGGCCGTGCGCTGTTCCTGCTGGATCCGCCTCTCAAACTTGGCCGGAAAGAGATCAGCGACAACAAAGCACTGGCCGACTTACTCGCGAGCTGGGGCGTGACACCGGAGAAAGATCTTCTTCTGGACGAGAACCCCGTTTCGCAGTTAGTGGGCCTGGACGCAACGGTTCCGCTGGTGACGAGTTACGAATCGCACCCGATTGTAAGTGAACTTTCTGGAACCGCCACGGGCTTCCCGATTTCACGGTCCCTGGATACCAAGAATGCCGACAAGACCACGGTCGCCAAGCTCTTTTCCACGTCGGCGAACAGTTTTGCGACTACCAACCTCAGCTCACCCGAGATCCGCATCGATCCTAACAAGGACAAAAAGGGACCGTTCACACTTGCGGCGGCGGTGACTTACAATACCGGCAAGCCGAACAACCAAGGGCGGTTTGTAGTGGTGGGAAGCTCGCGTTGGATCTCCAATTCCTTCCTGCGCTTCAATGGGAATCGAAATCTGATGTTGAATATGATGAACTGGCTGTCATCCGATGAGGATCTGATCTCCATTCGTCCTAAAGAGCAGGAAGACCGGCGTATTAGCTTGACGCAACGGCAGTTTTTTACGCTCAGAAGCGTGAGTCAGTTCCTTCTGCCGCTTATCGTAGTGATCAGCGGCGTGATGGTTTGGTGGCGCAGGAGATAGCTAGAAATGCGTTTACGTGGTTTGATGGTCGCCGCGGTGGTTTTGGCAGCGCTGGCAGCCGGTCTCTATTTTTCAAACAAGCAGAAATCAGCGGAAGCGGCCAAGCCTCCCGCCGATGCCTCTCCGAAGATCCTGGCGCTTAGTGAGAACGACATCAGCAAGGTCGATCTCAAGAAGAAGGACGCGCCTGAAACCGTTCTCGAAAGAAACAACGCCGGCAAATGGCAGTTGACCGCGCCCAACAAGTTCCTCGCCGATCAGGATACCGCCGGCCAATTGGTCAATTCGGCTTCCAGCGTCGCGTCCGATCGTGTAGTAGAAGATAAGGCGGCCGATGTATCGGGTTACGGTCTAAAGTCGCCCAGCTTAGAGGTGGATATCACCACCAAGAACGGCAAAAGCAGCAAGCTCAAGATCGGCGACGACACGCCCACTAATAGCGGCGCATACGCCATGCTGGATGGCGATCCAAGGGTGTTCACCGTCGCCAGTTATGTCAAATCCGGACTCGACAAATCCGTCAACGATCTCCGCGACAAACGTTTGCTCACTTTCGATCAGGACAAGCTCAGCCGCGTGGAGTTGAACGCCAAGAAGCAGGCTGTCGAATTCGGACGCGATAAGGACCAATGGCAGATCGTCAAACCCAAGCCGCTGCGCGCCGATGGGCTGCAGGTGGAAGAACTGATCCGCAAACTGAAAGACGCCAAGATGGATCTCGCGGTCTCAGCCGAGGACGCTAAGAAGGCAGCGTCCGCTTTCTCTTCCGGGACTCCGGTGGCCGCGGTGAAGGTGACCGACGCATCGGGTACCCAGCAGCTTGAGGTCCGCAAAAACAAGGACGATTATTACGCGAAATCCATCGCCGTCGAAGGCGTGCACAAAGTCACCGCCGATCTCGGGACGGGACTCGACAAGGGTCTGGACGACTTCCGCAATAAGAAGCTGTTCGACTTCGGCTTCAACGATCCCAACAAGATCGAGATGCACGATAACGGGAAAACGTACGCCTTCCAGAAGACCGGCGAGGATTGGTTTTCGAACGGCAAGAAGATGGATTCGACCAGCGTGCAGTCTTTTCTCGACAAAGTGCGCGACTTCTCTGCCGGCAAGTTTGTCGATTTCACGGCCGTCGCCGCGCCGGTGATCGATGTTACGGTTACTTCCAATGACGGCAAGCGGGTTGAAAAAGTACTAATCTCAAAGCAGGGCAACGAGTACGTCGCCAAGCGCGAGAATGAGCCGGCGCTGTATGGGTTGGACGCGAAAACCGTGGACGAGCTTTCCAAGGCAGCATCGGATGTGAAACCTGCGGCCCCAGCCGCCGGAAAACCTGCGGCCCCGGCCGCCGGAAAACCTGCGGCCCCGGCCGCGAAGAAATGATCAGCGCATCCCACCGCAGAGGCGTTCACAGGAGTGTGAACGTGGCACGCAGGAGTGCGTGCGCCACGTGACCGGACTCCTCACCGACCTCTATCAACTCACGATGGCGGCTGGTTATTTTGAGTCCGGCAAAGCGGACGAAGTCGCCACCTTCGAGCTATTCTTCCGGCGCCTTCCGCGCTATCGCAATTTTGTCCTGGCCGCCGGTCTGGAGCAGGTTGTCGAATATCTCCAGAACCTGCATTTCGAGGACGAAGAGATCCGATATCTGCGGTCGCTACGCCAGTTCCAGCGGGTTTCACCGGCCTTTTTCGACGCCTTGCGCAGCTTGCGCTTCAACGGCGACCTTTTTGCGATGGCGGAAGGCACGCCGATCTTCGCGGGCGAACCATTTCTGACTGTGCGCGCGCCGCTCATCGAAGCGCAAATAGTCGAGACATATCTGCTTGCCACGGTCGGCTTCCAATCGCTGATCGCGACCAAGGCAGCCCGCATGGTGGAAGTAGCCGGAGGCCGCGCCGTGGTTGATTTCGGAACTCGCCGCGCTCACTCGCCCGAAGCGGGTGTTCTGGCTGGCCGCGCGTCCTACATCGGCGGCTGCGTCGGAACCAGTAATACTGAAACTGGCTTTCGGTACGGCATTCCGGTTTTCGGAACGGCGGCACATTCTTGGATACAAGCCTTTGAGACCGAGCGTGAGGCATATCAGCGGCTGCAGAATCTGCTGGGTGATGCGACGGTGTATCTGATCGACACCTACAACACCGTCCAAGGCGCGAAGCTTGCGGCTTCTTTGGGTAGACCACTCTGGGGAGTGCGCCTTGATAGCGGCAATCTGGTGGAGCTTTCCCGCGCGGTCCGCGAGATTCTGGACGCTGCCGGGTTACAGGACGTCAAGATCATGGCCACCAGCGATCTGAACGAATACAAGATCCTGGAGTTTGCGGCCGCCCGCGCGCCGATCGATGCCTTTGGGGTCGGGACCGATCTGGCTACTTCCACCGATTCGCCCAACCTCGGAGTGGTCTATAAACTGGTTGAACTCGAGGGGCGCGTCACCGCCAAATTCAGCGAGGATAAGCACACCCTGCCGGGCGCCAAGCAGGTGTTTCGATTCGACGATCATGACGTGATTGCCTGTTCGTGGGAATGCCTGGGCTGCGGCCAAGACGAGCCTCAAGCGCGCGCGCTGCTACGTCCGGTGATGCTGGAAGGCAAGTTGATCGAGCCGTTGCCGGATTGCGGCGCCGCACGTGAAACCGCCGCGGCGTCGATAAAGCGGCTGCCTATGGCCATCCGCAGCTTATTCGATACCGACCAGCATTATCGCGTGGAGCACAGTCCGGAGCTGCTGGCTTTGTACGAGAAAGCGCAGAATGAAAACGGTCTTCTTCGACATCGACACGCAGATTGATTTCGTTTATCCGGCCGGCGCTCTGTACGTGCCGGGTGCGGAGCGTATCGTTCCCGTTATCGCAGAACTCAACCGCCGCGCTCCTGTGGTGATCTCGACCATGGATGCGCATTCGGAAGACGATCCGGAATTTCAGATCTATCCACATCACTGCGTCGCCGGCACCACTGGCCAACAGAAACCGGCAATTACGTTGCGGGAAAAACGCGGGGTGATTCCATCACGCCCCGAAGGCCTGCAGCAGTTGATTCTCGAAAAACAGAAACTCGATTGCTTCACCAACCCAAACCTGATGCCGCTGCTGCGGGAACTCAATGCGGATCGCTATGTGGTGTACGGTGTCGTTACCGAAATCTGCGTGCAGTTTGCCGCGTTCGGGTTGCTGAGAACGGGCAAGCGGGTGGAGATTGTGACCGATGCGGTGAAGGCGCTCGATGAAGCGGCTGCGCAGAAGATGTTCGATGAATTCACTGCCGCGGGCGGGCGATTGACGACGTTGGCTGCTATTGATACCTAGCGCAAGACGGGCGTCGGCACGAGTGCCGACGCGGCACACAAAAGTGTGTGCGCTACGCGGCGTGCCATTCGAGCGCTCCGCTATTTTGCCGATGCGCCACTCGCCCCTGCCGCTGCATGTACTCCAGGTGAGCGAGGACTTCGAAGACTGCGAAGTGATGATTGATCGGTGACAAAGACCTACGCCACAGGTCCCCCACCATGCTGTGAACGGTGCGAGGCGATTTTCGCGTCAGTTCGACTATCTCGACGCAGCGCTGGCGATGGTGCCCGATGGTCTCGGTGATCCAGGTGCGATGCCCGGAGAAAGGCTCGCCATGGCCGGGGAAGACCACGTCGACATCCAACGCGGCCAGCCGGTCGAGCGATTCCAGAAACTCGGCCAGCATGTCGCGGCCCGGATGCCATGCGATGTTCGGCGTGATGCCCGGCAGGATCTGATCGCCGGAGAAGAGCAGCTTCCGCTCCGGCGAATGCAGGCACACATGACCGGGAGAATGGCCGGACGTCCAGCAGACGACCAGCCGTCCAATCGCGGTTTCAAGTTCTTCGCCGCCCGAAAGCAGGCGGTCCGGAGCCAGCGCATGAAAATTCTTCCGAATATGAGAGAAGTGCTCCTCCATCTTGGCTTCGAGGGCCTCAGGAACGCCGGCTTGACTGTAAGCTTCCACTAGCCAGGGCAGACGTTGACCGCCTTCTCTGACCATCTTGAGATGCTGAGCTTCAGCCTCGTGCATCGCCAACTCCGCGCCTGTGAGCTTAAGCAGGTGCGCCGCCATCCCCATGTGGTCGGGATGCATGTGTGTAAGCAGAATCTGCCGAATGTCACACCACGCGATGCCACGCTGCTCAAGAGCGCCGCGGAGGGTCTCGAAGGATTCGTCAGTCTCCATGCCGCAATCGATCAAAAGCCAGCCGGTCTTCAGTTTCAGCAGGTGGACGTTTACCGATTTCAGCTCGAATGGCAGCGGAAGCGCCAGTGACAATACGCCGGGATAGACATCCTGGAATTCGGCCAATCTACACCGCGTCGCTGGCGTGATAGGAGCTGCGCACCAGCGGACCGGATTCGACGTGCGAGAATCCGATTTCGTAACCCTGTCGCTTGAACTCGTCGAATTCGCTCTGCGGAACATAGCGAATGATCGGCAAATGTTTCTGGGATGGCCGCAAATATTGGCCGAGCGTCAGGATGTCGACACCGTGGGCTCGAAGATCCCGCATCACTTGCAACACTTCATCGTTGTTCTCGCCGAGACCCAGCATCAATCCCGACTTGGTGGGCGCGAACGGCCGCACGCGTTTGGCATAGGCCAGCATGTCGAGCGAACGGTCATAGCGCGCGCCCAGGCGCACCTGCTTGTACAAGCGGGGCACGGTTTCGATGTTGTGATTCAGCACATCCGGATGCGCATTCATCACGATCTCCATGGCCGCGTGCGAACCTTGAAAGTCGGGAACCAAGACCTCGACTTTGCAACCTGGGATCCGCTCGCGAATGGCCTGGATCGTGAGCGCGAACAGTTCCGCGCCGCCGTCCTTGCGATCATCGCGATTAACGCTCGTCACCACGGCATATTTCAATCCCAGGATTTCGCAAGCTTCGGCCACGCGGCGCGGCTCGTCGTAATCAACTGCCAGAGGCCCGCCTTTTTGCACGGCGCAAAATCCGCAGCGCCGGGTGCAAACGTTGCCCAGGATCATGAACGTGGCCGTCCGTCGATTCCAGCACTCTCCTACATTGGGACAGGCCGCGCTTTCGCACACCGTGTGCAAATTCAGCTCGCCCACCAGTCGCTTTAGTTCGCGATAGTTCTCGCCCGCGGGCGCTGGGGCGCGCAGCCATACAGGCCTTTCGAGTTTTGGGCTTATGGAAACGAGCGCCATCTTTATTCGATCATCTACTCTTATTCTATCGTCCGCGCGCTTGAGCTATACGATTTTCGAGAATCAGGCTGGGATCCAAGTTCTTCCACCAAGGATCGCGCGCGGCCGCCAACTCGATTGCCTTCTTTGGAACCAAGCCGATGATCTCGATTCCTGCGATCGATATCCCTATCTTCTGCGCCTCGGCGCGCACCGCATTGTAAACCTGATCCAGGCCAGTCCGCTCGAAATTCGTGAGGTTCATCGAGACCTGCGCAAGTCCGTGGCTGGCAAGTTTCACCCCCATGGCTTTGACGAATGCGAGCCCGCCCGAGGATGCGCGAATCGTGCGTGCAATCGAACGGGCAATCCCGACGTCCGCCGTTTGCAAGTTGATGTTAAACGCGATCAGCAGGTTGCGCGCTCCGATCACGCACGCTCCAGCGGTCGGGTGCAGATCAGGACCGCCCAGATCCGGCGGCAGCTTAGCATTTTCGAATCCGCCGCGCCGGCAGTTTTCGAGCGGCGCACGATCGGGACTTCGGGCGGCGGCCTCGTAGAAATAAACCGGGACACCTAACTGTTCCCATATGGCTTGGCCGGTCTGATGTGCGATCTCTACGCAGTCGGCCAGCGTCGCGCCATCGAGTGGGACAAACGGCACGACATCGACAGCGCCAATCCTCGGGTGCACGCCTTTATGCATGCGGAGGTCGATTCTTTCGACTGCCTTGGCGATGCCGCGCAGCGCACCCTCTGCTACTGCCGCCGGCTCTCCGGCAAACGTAACCACCGATCGGTTGTGGTCCACATCGCGCTCCGCTCGCAGCAGCAGCACGCCCGGAACGCATGCGATGGCGTCCTCGATGGCGCGTAGCGTGGCTGAGTCGTTGCCTTCTGAGAAATTCGGAACGCACTCGATTAGCTGACCGGCCACTTTACCTCGGCTCGTTCCACCAGCACCGATCCATTTTTCATCACCAGATCCACCAGGTTGATCCCAAAATGACAGGGTATCTCGCGGTAGTCCGGCACGCCCAAGATGATCAAGTCCGCGCACTTTCCAGTTTCAAGCGAGCCGATGCTCGAAGCCCGGCGCAACGCGTGCGCCGCATTGAGTGTTGCCGACGTCACGGCCTCAGCCGAAGTCATATTCATTTTTCGGCAGGCCAGCGTGATCATCATCTGCATGTTCTGGGAAGGACTGGTTTCCGAATTATAGTTGGTTGCCAGCGCCACTGCTACGCCGCTGTTGATGAGCATCCGCGCGGGCGCATATGGCTCCACTCCGAGATAAAAGTTTTCTCCGGGCAGCAGAGTGGCGATGGTGTTTGATTGCGCGAGTAGCATGGCGTCTTCCTGGCTAGCGTCTACCGCATGATCCACACTCTCAACGCGCATTTCCGCTGCCAGCCGGATCACACCCGCGTTCGAGCGCTGGCCGCTGTGTATCTTCAGCCCGAACCCCAGATCGCGCGCGGCAATCAGGTAACGGCGCGCATGTCCCTGCTCAAAGGCACCTTCTTCGCAGCGGATGTCGGCAAACTCCGCCAGCTTCCGCCGCTTGACCAACGGGAGCATGTGAGAGCGGACCCAGTCGAGATACTGATCCGGCGCTTCCTGAAATTCCGCCGCCGATGGAGTCGACAAAAAAGTGGAAATTAATGAAACTGGCCGCTTCTGCAGAGCCTGGTGCACGCGTAGAATCTTGATCTCGCCTGCCTCGGAGAGGCCGAACCCGGACTTAGCTTCCGTCGTCGTCGTGCCGTGGCGGAGCGCTTCCTCCACCACGTTCAGCGCGCGCCTCTCTAGAGCGCGCGGCGAGCTTTCAGCCGGTTCTCCCACGATATGCATGTGGCTATCGACAAAGCCCGGCATGACCACGCGGCCGGTAGCATCGATCTCGTCGGCTTGCCGCGCCAGGGCGACGTTCTCCACGCGGCGGCTCGAGCCAACCTCCTTGATCAAACCGTCGACGATCAAAACGGCGCCGTCTTGGATGAGTCCCAGGTTTCTGAGATCGGTCCCACGCCGCGGACCGGTCGGGCCGTGCAATGTGAGCAATTGCCTGGCACCGCGTACCAGCGTGACTTTGGGCATTCCCTCTGCTCAGTCTCTACCCTTGACGGATATACTTGCTTAGAGTATAGTCGTAGGCGATATAGGTTGACATGCCTGAATCGAAGCCAGATTCCATGCTGCCGTTACCGGCGGCGGTTTTCCACATTTTAATAGCTCTCGCTGACCGCGACCGCCATGGCTACTCCATCATGCAGGATGTCGCAACCCGGACGGGAGGCAAGGTGCAGTTAAGTCCGGGGACGCTGTACAGCTCCATCCGCCGCATGCTGGAGCAAGGCTTGATCGAAGAACTAGCGGAGAGCCCGGATCCATCGAGCACGGATGAGCGTAGGCGCTACTACCGGCTCACGCGGTTCGGCAGGCGTGTCGCGGCGGCCGAAGTTGAGCGGCTGAGCGCCCTGGTGCAACAGGCGCGAGCCACGGGGCTGGTTCCAGGAGCCTAAGGCTGGCAAATGACACGCGCAAAAGCGGTCTACCGAGCGCTGCTTTACTGCTACCCGGCGGCCTTCCGGCAGGAGTACGGCAATCAGATGCTCAGCATGTTCACCGAACAATTAGGTGAAGTCCGGCGGACTGGAAGCCGGCTGGAACAAGCTGCGCTGTGGGTTCGCGCCACATTGGATGCATTGACCATCGCCCCTGAGGAGCATTGGCACGTGATTGTTCAAGACCTCCGCTACGCCCTGCGAATCATGGCTGCGAGCCCCAGCTTCGCTGCCGTCGCGATCCTATCGCTGGCCCTTGGCATCGGCGCCAATACGGCGATCTTCAGCCTGTGGAACGGGGTCTTGCATTCCTCGCTGCCTGGAGTCTACAAACCCGAGCAACTGGTAATGCTCTCGAATCCCGACACTGCGGGGATGTGGCACGGCAACTCCGACGGAGACCGGGACTGGCTCACGTATTCCGAATTCGAGCAACTGCGCGATCACGTCGACGCCTTCTCGGTATTAATGGCATCGGAGAGCTCACTCGACCGCTGGCAGGTCCGATTCAAAGGTGGCGAATGGGAAGAAGCGCACGGCCGGCTGGTGTCGGGTGGATACTTCGAGTTTCTGGGAGTGCACCCAGCGCTCGGCCGTGGATTCACTTCGGCCGATGATTACGCTGAGGCGCCTTACGCTGTTATCAGCTACAACTACTGGCAGCGACGCTTCAATGCCAATCCGGACGTTGTGGGCAAGACATTCAGGTTGCGCAAAGCTGTGCTGACCATTGTCGGTGTCGCGCCGGCCGGCTTTGTCGGAGAGACCGTTGGCCAGCAGCCGGATTTCTGGCTCCCGCTGCGAATGCAGCCACTGGTGATCCCCGGCCAGGATTGGTTGCACGATACGCCTCCCGCTAAAGCGATGTGGCTACATGTATTCGGCCGGCTGAAACCGGGAGTCAATCCGGTGCAGGCAGAAGCCCAGGCCAATGCGATCTTTAAGGCTGACCTCGAAACATTCTACGGTTCCGTGCCGCCCGGTGAGCGACGTCGTGAGTATCTGGATCAGCGGCTTCGAATTCGGCCGGGCGCGCGGGGAGCTTCTTACACGCGCCACGATTCCTCTAATTCGCTTACAGCGCTGCTGGCAGCGGTCGGTGTGCTGCTGCTGATCGCCTGTGCGAATCTGGCGAACCTTCTGCTGGCTCGTGGCGCTACGCGGAAACCTGAAATCGCTTTGCGTTTATCGCTCGGCGCGAGCCGAGGCCGGCTCATTCGCCAACTGATCACGGAAAGTCTGGTGCTAGCCGCTTTCGGAGGCTTGGCAGGGCTCGTTGTGGCCTGGTTTCTTCACGGCGCTCTGGTACGGATGATTGCGGAATCAGACTCGAATTTCCACATGAGCTTCGCGCTGGACCCACTGGTATTGGCCTTCGCCCTGACCGCGACCCTCGCCTCCGCGCTGTTGTTTGGTGTTCTTCCGGCCTGGCAGGTCACTCGGAATGACGCGGGAGCGAGTCTGAAGGAGCAGAGCCGCAGTGCCACTGGCTCGCTTGGCCGGATGCGTTCGGGCCGATTGCTGGTGAGCTTGCAATTGGCGCTGTCCTTGCCCTTGCTGGTGGGCGCCGGCTTGCTCGTTCGCACGATCTACAATCTGCAGCACGTAGACCTTGGATTTCCCGCTGAACGGCTGCTACTCGTGCGCGTGGATTCGCGCGAGGCGGGCTATGATGCAGTGCGTAGCCACGGCTTATTTCGTGACCTACGGGGACAGTTCCAGCGGATTCCAGGCGTGCGGGCGGCGAGTTTTTCGTCACTGGGTCTGTTCAGCGGAGGGAACTCGGTTTCCGGGATCGAGGTGGAAGGCTATCAGCCGAAGGCAGACAGCGATCGCCATTCTGCGCTGGATGTGGTGGGCCCGGGCTATTTTTCGACCCTAGGCGTCCCGATCATTCTGGGACGCGAAATCCAGGAGCGCGATCAGCCCGGTTCCCCCGAGGTCGCGGTGATCAACGAGGCCTTCGCCAAACGGTTCTTCGACGGGCGAAACCCCATCGGAATGCGAATCACGTCGATTGATGACGATAAGCGTACGACATACCAGGTCGTGGGGGTCGCCAAAAACGCGCACACCCAGAGACCGCTTCGTGGCGACGTCGAACCGCGTTACTTCGTGCCGGCGGGACAGTCACCGCCATCGGTGAACAGTCCCATATTCTTAATCCGCACCGCCTCGGGGACCGCGCCAGTGCTGACGGCTGTTCGGCGGACGATCCAGAGTGTGGATGCCGCGCTGCCGATCATCCACGCCGAGTCGATTGAAGAGCAGATGGCGCCACTGACCGCGCAGGATCGCACCACTGCCCAATTGGTGGTGGTTTTTGGATGCGTCGCGCTCACGCTTGCCGCTGTCGGTCTGTATGGCGTCCTTTCCTATGGCATCGCGCGCCGGAAAGGTGAGATCGCGATCCGCATTGCCGTGGGAGCCAAACCTGGCCGCGTGATCTCGATGATCCTGGCAGAAACGATGGGGCTCGTGATGATTGGCCTGCTGGCCGGCACGGGCCTCGCCTATGCAGCTTCACGCTTGATCACCGGCCAGCTCTACGGAGTCGCTCCGCATGATCCGGTCACGCTGGCGTTGGCGGTGGCACTGCTGTTATTGGTGGCGCTTAGCGCGGCGTATCTGCCGGCGCGCCGGGCATCACGGCTGGATCCGATGGTGGCGCTGCGTCAAGAGTGACCCTTACTCCTGCTAGCCTGAATCAGTGGCGAAGAGCCAGGCATTGCCCATCTTGATCGTAGGCGGTGGAATTGGCGGCCTCACTGCGGCGCTCACCTTGAGCCGCAGCGGATACAGCGCGTGTCTGATCGAGCAGGCCCGCGAGTTCAAGGAAATCGGAGCCGGCATTCAGCTCGGGCCCAACGTATTCAAAATGTTCGACCGGCTTGGTCTCACCGATCAAGTCGCGAGCAAGGCGGTATTTCCGGACAGCCTCCTGGTAATGGATAGCGTCACCGCGGAAGAAGTGACGCGCATCAGTTTGGGAGAGACGTTTCACAGTAGATTTCGCCATCCCTACGCGCTCATTCATCGGGCCGATATTCATGCAGTGCTCCTCGAAGCTTGCCGGAATTCGCCACGGATCACCCTCGTGACCTCGCAGAAGGTGGTTGGGTTTGACGACCTCGACGACAAGGTCGTCGCTCATACTGAAGATGGCGCGAGGTACGAAGGTGCGGCACTGATCGGCGCCGACGGTCTCTGGTCGGCCATTCGCGGAAAAGTAGTCGGCGATGGAGCGCCGCGGGTGTCGGGACACATTGCCTATCGGGCGGTTCTTGCCACGAACGAAGTGCCGCCCCATTTGCGAATGCATTCGATGACGCTCTGGGCCGGGCCCCGAAACCACTTGGTCCACTACCCTCTTCGCGGCGGTGAGCTTTTTAATCTCGTGGCCGTTTTCCATAGCGACCGATACCGCGAGGGCTGGGATTCTGCCGGCGATCCTGACGAACTCAAGAAGCGGTTCCGGGATGTTGTACCGGATGTCCAGACGATGCTGGGGAAAATCGAATCCTGGCGCATGTGGGTTTTGTGCGATCGCGAGCCTGTAAGGAAGTGGAGCAAGGGACGTGTGACATTGCTGGGCGACGCGGCGCACCCGACGCTTCAGTATTTGGCGCAAGGCGCGTGCATGGCCATCGAAGACGCGGTGGTTCTGGCCGAGGAAATGGATCGAGCCTCGGGCGATCCCGCGAAAGCTTTCGAAGCTTATCAGGACCGGCGCTATCTGCGCACCGGCCGAGTGCAATTGACTGCTCGATTGTACGGCGAATTTTTTCACGCCGCCGGAGCGAGCCGGGAGATTCGGAACCAGTTTCTCCGGGAGCGCACGGCCGAAGAGGCCCGGGAGAGCATGGGTTGGTTGTATGACGGGATATAGGACTGGCAAAAGACCACTCAAGACCCTGGAGCGCGTGCTTTCGAAAGCTGGACTCGGCTCACGAACGGAAGCGCGCAAATGGATCGGGGCCAATCGCGTCAAAGTGAATGGCAAAATCGTTGGCACGCCGGATCATTGGGTGGATCTGGAGCGCGACAAGGTGACGCTCGACGGCAAGCCGGTCCGGGCTTCGAAACGAATCTACTTGCTGCTCTACAAGCCCAAGGGCTACATCACCACTTACAAGGATCCCGAGGGACGCCCTACAGTGTACGACCTGATTCAGGACGCCGGCCACTGGGTGGTCCCGGTAGGCCGCCTGGATCAAGATACCAGCGGACTTCTACTGCTCACCAACGATACGCGCTTTGCCGAACTGGTCACTAATCCGGACTACAAGATTCCAAAAACCTATCTGGTGAAGACCTCGACGCGTCTGGCTGATGAGCAAATCGAGCAACTGAAAACCGGCGTGATCCTCAGCGACGGGCCAACGCAGCCGGCTATCGTAAAGCGCATCCGGGATTCCGTTAAGTATTCGTTTATCGAAGTGATCATTCGCGAGGGCCGCAACCGGCAGGTGCGCCGTATGATCGAAGCCGTCGGAAGCAAGGTGTTGAAGCTGGTCCGGACCGAAATCGGCGGAGTGCCTATCGGCGATCTTCCTATCGGCAAATTTCGCGAGTTGACGGCGGCTGAGATTAAGATGCTGACGCCGCACCGCCAGCATTAGAAACGAGTTCCTTGTAAAGCTCGGCCCACTGCCGGGCGATTTCCTCCCCGGCATAACGCGTCCGGCACTGCTCATAAGCATTAGAAGTAATCTTTTCCACCAGGGCGGGATCGCCTAGCAGCCGTAACGCTGCGTTCGCCACTCCTTTATGGTCGCCGCGTTCAGCTAACAGAGCGGTCTCGCCTTCGACGGCAATATAAGGGATCCCACCGGCTTTTGTCGCGACGACGGGCAGCCCGGAGGCGTAGCACTCCAACAGGCTACCAGGCATGTTATCGATATCCGGCGTTGTCAGGTAAACATCGGCCTTATCGAGCCATTGCGCCATCTGCGAATTGGGGATTGACCCGACAAAGCGCGTGTTTCGCAACTTCAGCGCCGCGGCTAACTGTTCCAATTCAGCGCGCATCGGCCCGTCGCCCAACATCGTCAGCGTCGCATCCGGATACTTATCCTGCACAATGGCGAACGCACGCAGCGTAGCCGGGATGTTGTAGAGCGCCTCCATGCCACGGTTATGAAGAAACTCGGGCCGCAAGACGCAACGCCGCCGATAGATGAAGTTCTCGCGGTCGATCACGTTGTAAATTGAGCGGCACCGAATTCCGAACTGCGCGAACACATCGCATAGATAACCTGACGGCGCGATTACGGCGTCCATCCGGGGGATGGTGAAAGCCGCTGAACGCCAATGGCGCAGATGGTCTTCGGCTCTGCCATCGCGGTAGTTCAAAACGATTTTTTTGCGATAAAGCTTGGCTGCCAGGAGGGCGGGGATACTCCACAATGTGTAGGACCAGTAAGAGGCGGTGAAGACATGCAGCACGTCATATTGCCAAGTTCTGGCAAAAAGAACCACCCAATAAATGAGACACCGCAGGACGGTGCGGACGAACGGGATACCACCGATCACCCTGGGCAAGGGCGCATCAAAGCAGAGAAACGACAGATCCACTTCGGGATGCTTTCCGATGTAGTGCCTCAGCCGGTTGGCTTGCACCGATTGTCCACCGATGATCCGCATGGAGGGCGCGATCAGCAAGACCCGGACAGGTCTCATGTGAGAGAGTACATGCCGGACGTTTGACGTTGCGGCGCACTCTCATGCCGTAGCCAGGATTCGAGGACGTAGATGTACCAGAGTTGATTTGGAACATGCCCGCTTTGCGCAGTCTCGCGGAGGCAGCCTGCGACTGCGTCCGCGCTGATCCAGCCCTGCTCGCCGAGGCGCGATTTCGAGAGCACATCCAGCATGGGCTGTTTCCATTTGGCGCTTAACCAGCGGTTCACCGGGATTCCAAAGCCGCGTTTCTTTCCGGTTGCTACTCGCTGCCCCAGGCGCCGCGCAGCCAGCGCCCGAAGAATTGCCTTCAAGGTTCCATTTTGCAGACGCAACGAGTAAGGCAATGACTGGGCGAAGTTCCAAAGCTCCTGGTCGAGAAACGGCGAGCGAGCCTCCAGGGCAAAATACATCGCGCCGCCATCCACTTTCGTTAGGTACTCGCCCGTAAACCTGGTGTCGCGGTCGTAGTTGAGAAAATCTCTCAATAGATGACGGGCCGATTCTATGGAGGGCGGAATAGAATGTTGATCGATATCGCGACCGTCAAGGCGCGGGCCTAGCAGGCCATTGTGCTGGTAATAGTGCAGCCCGTCGTGCATGCGCGTGACGGCGCCCAACCCGCCGGTCGCGTAATCGAGGAAGTGGGCGGCGCGCTGTAACGAGAAAGGGAGCGGGCTCCGGTGTCCTCCGGATTTCCAGAGTCCGGCCAGACCAGAGGGCAAGTGGCGAGCTAGCTTTTGAGCCAGGTAGAAGTTCTTGTGCTCAGGATAGCCGAGGAAGCAATCATCGCCACCATCCCCAGTCAAAAGGACCGTCGCCGATGGGCGGATCGCGCGGGAAAGGCGGATCATCCCTAGCGCGGAGGCGCAGGCGAACGGCTCGCCATAAGCGTCCACCAGCTCGTTTAAGTCGGGCCAGTCGTCCGCGGATAAATTAATGATCGAATGCTCGATTCCGAGATCGCGTGCAGTGGCAGCAGCGTCGGCAGTTTCGTCGTATGGGTCTCCAGGCGTGCCGATTGTGAAAGTCCGGATATCGCCGCCGAGTTTGGCGATGGCCCAGCACACCAGGCTGGAATCGACGCCGCCCGAGAGCAAAGCTCCCACCGGAACGTCGGCCTTGAGACGCAGCTTCACGGCGTCCAGGAAGATGCTCTCGGCTTGGTCTAACGCTTCTTCAAATGAAATTGCGCCGTCCGGGCGAGCTTCGGCGGATTGCCAGTAAGTGCGCCGGTTCTCGCGGCCATTCGAGAATTCGATGATAGTGGCGGCCGGCACTTTGTGGACGTTTTCATACACGGTTCGGCCGTCGGTAATGAAACCAAACTCGAGGAACTCAGCGATGGAGCCGGCATCGATTCCGCCCGCGAGGCCGCTGGATGCCACGGCGCGAACCGTAGATGCAAACGCGACGCGCTGGCCGTCGGAGGCGTAGATCAGTGGCTTTACGCCGAGCCGGTCGCGGATCAAGATTAGCTTTTCGGCGCGGTTGTCCCAGATCCCGATCGCAAACATGCCGCGCAACTTGGAGACCAGCCGATCGACGCCCCAGGCATCATAGCCGTGCACGATCACTTCGGTATCGGTCTGGCTCAAGAAACGGTAACCGAGTTGTTCGAGCTCCAATCGCAGGCTGGGAAAATTATAGATGGCGCCGTTGAATACAACGCCGATCGAGCGGTTCGGCGAGAGCATGGGCTGAAGTCCCGCATCGCTTAAATCGAAAATCGAAAGACGACGATGGCCCAGCACGGCCTGCGGCCATTTCTCCATACCGGATGCATCGGGCCCGCGGCGGGCCATGCAATCCGTCATGGCAGCGACAATTGGCTCGGCGCGATCGGAAGAATCACCGATATAGCCAGCAATGCCGCACATACGACCATGATAAATTATTCTGGCCGGCGGCCATTGGATAGGATAGTGATCGTGTGTCTCCCGCCGGAAACAGATGCCCGCTGACTCCACGCCATTGCGATTCGGCGTAATGTGCCATGCCCGCGGCTTAACCCGGTTCGCTCTGACCTGCATCCAAAACATTTCGGATTTAGCCACACCACAATTGTTGATTGTGGATACGGCGGAGCCGCGGGGCAGTAGCGTTGCAGAGAAATTCAAAAAGGCCATTTCATTGAATGGCAACCTGTGGTATTTACAAAATCGTCTGTTCCCGATCCGTGATATACCGGCCTACCAGACGACGCCACTGGACGAGTGCTTTCCCAGCGTTGCCCGGCTGTGCTGTTCCGTCACCCGGAAGGGCAAATGGAGCGAGTATTTTTCGCCCGAGGACATAGGCCGCGTCAAAGAGTACAAGCTGGACTTCATTGTGAAGTTCGCTTACGGAATCATCCGCGGTGACATCTTTTCGGCTGCCCGGTACGGAGTCTGGTCATACCATCACGACGACGAAGAGAAATACCGCGGCGGCCCGCCTGGGTTTTGGGAGATCCTGAAAGGCGATCCGGTCACCGGCGCGTTGCTGCAGAGGATTAACACAAAGCTCGACGGGGGAGTGGTCCTCAAGAAGGTCTACGTTCCTACCGTAGGAATCTCCTACGCCGCAAATCTCCAGCGGATTCAAGAGAGCTCGACGCACATGGTGCGATGGGTCTGCCTGGATATTGGGCAGGGAAAGGCAGGATACTTAGAAGCTCCGCCGACTAAATCGCAAGCCCCCATCTATCGAGCCCCGAACGATTTCGATATGCTTCGATTCTACTGGCGCCTGGTGGGGAATTGGGCGCGGTATAAGCTGGCAAATCAGCGTGTAGACGAGTGGAACATCGGGCTCGTCCGCGCGGCGCCTGAAGCCTTCTTGAGAGAGTCATTCGAGCCTCGGATTGAATGGTCTCCTTATCGCGAAAAAAATCAAATGGTGGCTGATCCGAGCCTGCTGCCATCTCCGGATGGAGTACGTATCCTGTGTGAAGAGTTCAGTTGGTTTTCTGAGAAGGGTCGAATTCTGGAAATCAGCCAGGGCCCGGACGGCTCTCTTTCTCGTGGTGTGCCGGCCATTGACGAGCCGGTTCATATGAGTTACCCGTATGTGTTGGAGCATGGCGGCGAAATCTTCTGCATCCCCGAATGTGCCGAACGCCGGGAAGTCGCGCTCTATCGCTGGGATCGAGAGACGAAACGGTGGAGGCGAGACAGCGTGCTGATGGAAGGCATCGCCGCGGTGGATGCTACAGTGTTCCAAGCTTATGGAACTTGGTGGTTGCTTCACTCGGAAGCGGAGGGTCTGGGGCGATGGTCGCTCTATGTTTGGGGGGCAAACGACCTGCGCGGACCCTGGCGGCCGCATCCGGCTAATCCGGTAAAGACAGATGTCAGTTGCAGCCGGCCCGGTGGGAAGCCCTTCTGGCACGAGGGAAAGTTATATCGGCCGGCTCAAGACGGGCGCAATTCCTATGGGGGCGCTCTGGTGATTAATCGGATCGATAATCTCTCGATGGAGGAGTTTCAGGAAGTTCCGGTGCGGCGGATCGCCCCGAACCCCCGTTGGCCATATCCGGACGGCATTCATACACTGAACGGATTCGAGGGCCTGTCTGTAATTGACGCCAAACGTCACACCTGGCCACCCGAATTGATTCTCAAGCGATTTTGGTTCAGCCGGCGGGGCAGGCCGCGGCCGCGTATTTTCCGCTACACCAACAGCGGATTCCAGCTTGAGCGGGAGGTGTAGTTACACGGACGCACATGCTTCCTGCCGGGCGTCGATCAACTTGGTGTATATGTCGCTCATTCGCTGCACGGACGACTTGATCGAGAAACGCTGCCGCACCGTCTGTTCTCCGGCCGCTGCCAGCCGCTGGCGGAGAGATTCATTTCCTACGAGGGTGCGAAGTACTTCGCTCAGCCCGGCCGCGTCGCGCGGCTCAAACAAGAACCCGTTCTCTCCATTGCGAACCAACTCCGGGTTGCCTCCAACGTTGGAAGCCACAACGCAACAGCCGCATGCCATCGCTTCCATCAGGGAATTGGATAAAGCCTCCGACAAAGAGGGCAGCACGAAGATATCAATGGCGCGCAGCCAATCGGCTACTTCGCTAGTAGCGGGCGCGAAAACACACTGCTCCCAGATACCGAGCGCACGCGCTTCGGCCTCCAGTGGATCTCGCATCTGCCCGCTACCCACGATCGCGAGCTTGAGATGCGGCCCGAGGTCGCGAATTTCCGCGAAGGCCTTTACCAGGGTGGATAGGCCTTTCTCTGGTCGCAGAGCGCACAACACTCCAATCACCAGACTATGCGGTGGCAACGCGGCCGGCCGGGGGCTATCCAGCGGCCGGAACTGCTCAAGATCAAGACCGTTGTAGCAGAGCTCGATCCGGTTGGGAGGAACGTTCTCGTCCTGGATGAGATGCCGCTTGAGGAATTCGCAGTTCACGACGATGGCCTTAGAGAGGTGATCGGTGATGCGAACCAATTTGAGGTAATTCGCCGGGATAAGCTCGCGGTGTCCTCGCGTGCTGGAGGCGACGATCGCCGAGGTGAGAAAGCGTGCTACTGGAACTGCAAAGACGGTCAGCGGATAGTCGTACGTATGTACCAGCCGGATCTTGTGACGCCGGATGTATCGCGCTAGTTGCCACGCGCCGGAAATCGCCGACGGCGACGCAAAAGAGCGCACTGGAAGATGAACGATCGGAACACCGGCATCCTTCAGTTCCCGTCCGCGCAGGCCTTCCGGCCGGAAACTTCCTACGTGCGGCTCGAATCGCGAGCGATCAAGAGACTTGGCGATTTCGGTCATTTGACGCTCGCTGCCCCCTTGATTCAATTCGTAGGCCATCAACAAAACGGGCCAGGCCATCAGAGCGAGTTCCTCAGGTGGGGCACTGAGCCTTGAATAGTTTTCACTGGAAACCAGTCTACACGCCCGATACTAGAGGATCAGGATGGTCAGTTCTTCGCCCGCACGAATGTTCCGCCGCGAGTACATCTGATCCTCGGCGCGCCACTGCGCGTTCGGGGATTCTGAATGACTCAAGTACCACCCACCTAAGATTCGGTTGAACTTCGGTCGAAAGAAGACCACCCCGCCTCGCGGACACCTAACCGTGCCACGAAACCGCTATGGATGCGGGAACAGCGAAGGCGGGACACAATGCCGGTTCATCGCCCCAAAGGTCCAACCGCGCATTCGCGGGAATGACATGCACCGCATGGACACCGATGCCAGCACCGGGAATCGTGAAAGATGGATGACGACTCGTGGGAAGTGCCGGTGGGAATCATCACCTGTGGCGGTTTTTCCATCGCGGACACCATTGGACGCGCTTGCCTTGCAAGATCCACAGCGCCGGCCACACGAGTGTTCCACTGTGAGCACAACCCCGGCAACCATCGCCGCTGCGATGCGTTCCAGAGCGATCCACTGGGGTCATGGCTCATGGCATCCTCCGGACCACATCGACGAAGTCGGAAGAATGCTTTAAGTGCGTCGGATCCCACCGGTCCTCCCTTGTTGTTTGGGTATCAAGCGAATATGATGGTCCGGTGCATGGGATCGCACTGACGTCCAGGCCGCCCACTCATCCGCGCAAGCGGGCCGGGCATTAGGCGGGTTCATTTTGTCTTGACAGGAGGAGACGGGAATGACAAGAACGTTGCTTGCTACGGTTGTAACGGTCTGCGTGACCCTCACGTTGTTCGCCCAGTCGCGGCGGGTATCGCAGTCAACGATACAGGGGGTTTGGAAGGTCGTTGAGGTTACGACAACCGGTCAAAGTGCTTCCACGAACACGGAACCGCAACCCAGCTTGTATATCTTCACGGCGCGGCACTATAGCCGTATGCGGATAAACGGCGATAAACCGCGTCCCAAACTACCAACAGACATGGCGAAGGCGACGTCGACCGAATTGCTCGCAGTTTACGGGGATTCGTTAATCGCGCAGACCGGCACGTATGAGCTGGCCGGCGAAAACATTACCAGCCGAGCGATCGTGGCGAAGAATCCAGCCGCGATGGCCGGAGGGTTCTTCGACGTGACCTCGTGCAAAATTGAAGGTGACATCCTCTGGCTGAGGCAAACGGCCAATTCGAATGGGCCAGTCACCAATGCGGCGACGATCAAACTCACTCGACTCGAATAATACGATTCGCTCCATCCAATCGTGAGACAAGAATGTGGATGCTACAACAAGCGGTACCACCCACGACAGTGGCGAGAGGAAGATTCTCGCCTCACCAGAGGACTCGCTCTCCGGGCTACTCATAACGCAGCGCCTCAGATGGGTCGCATCGGGCGGCCCGGCGCGCCGGAACATAGCTGGCGACCAGCGCGACGATCACGAATATAATCCCGCATGTGGCGTAAGTCCCGACGTCGGTAGCACTCACTTCATACAGCAGGCTCTTCATCAAGGCCGTCAGGAAATAAGCTCCAGCCAAGCCGAGTACAATCCCCAGAATCGCCAGAACGAGGCCTTGCCGCATCACCAGCCGCCGAATGTCGCCGGGCATGGCGCCTAAAGCCAATCGAATTCCCAGCTCCTGAGTGCGCTGAGCCACCGAGTAAGAAATGAGACCGTATAATCCGACCGCGGCGACCACCAGCGCCATGATTGAAAAAATGACCAGTAAGAGCGTCGTCAGGCGATTCGGCGTTATGGACTCCGCCAGATGTTGTTCCATGGTGCGCACGCCCGTGGCCGGCTGTTCTTTGTCGATGGCCTGAATCTCAGACCGCAGCGGCGCCGCCAGCGCGCGCGGATCGCCCTGGCCCCTCACCACCAGATTCATAGCATTTGAAGGACGCTGCGCCAATGGATAGTACAGTTCCGGCACGCTCTCCACCGCCAGCCTGATGTTCTTCACGTTGCCGACGACGCCTACTACTATTGTGGGTTGCTTCATGGTCCCGATGAAGATGCGCTTGCCGAGCGCGCTTTCGTTCGGCCAGAAGCGGTTGGCGAAAGCTTCGTTGACGATGCCGGCCAGGGGGGCTCCCTCGTGATCGCGATCGGTAAACGCTCGGCCACGCAAGAGCGGTATGCCCATGGTCTCGAGAAACGTGGGGCTGATGCATTGGATCGAGAACATGGGGCGCTGTCCCAAAGGCACTTCCGGGTACCCTTCGGGAAGGAGCGGGGAATATCGCGCTGGACGCAGCGGGAGTCCGGAGGAAACCGCGGCCGCGCTTACGCCCGGCAGGAGCGCCGCTTGCTGGACCAGGCGATCGAAGAACCCGCCAATCTGCGCGCTGGTTGAATAGCGCGAAGGCGGCAGAGCAATATTCATGACCAAGAGATTATGCGGATTGAATCCGACATTCACGCTCTGAAGGCCCACGAAACTACGCATGAGCAAGCCGGCGCCGATCAAAAGGATAAGCGAAAGCGCTACTTGCGAAATGACGAGCAGACTGCGAAGCCGGTTGCGCCGTCTGCCACCTGCGCTACCCCGGCCTTCATCCCGGAGAACACCTTGCACATCCGATTTTGAAAGCTGCAGCGCGGGCATCAGCCCAAAGAGGATTCCGGTGAGAAGCGACAGTCCCACGGTGAAGGCCAGCACCTGACCATCAATCTGAACGCGATTGATACGGGGCAGGGTATTGGCGGGGAGCGTGGACATTGCGCGCATGGTCCAGAAACTAAACGCTACTCCGACGGCTCCGCTGGCCGCGGCCAGTAACACATTCTCGGTGAGCAACTGGCGAATAACTCCCGCACGGCTCGCCCCCATCGCCGTCCGCACCGCGATCTCTTTGCGGCGGGCCAGGGCTCGCGACAGAAGGAGGCTGGCAACATTGGCGCAGGCGATCAGCAGCACGAATCCAACCGCTCCAAAAAGAACCAAGACCGCGGTGCGTACGTTAGCGACCATCAACGTTTGCACCTGGTTGAGACTAATGCTGTACTTTGGATCCGCATCCACCTGATCGGGATTTTGGCGCCGATATTGGCTGTCGAGAACGGCCATCTCAGCTTGTGCCTGATCGAGTGAAACGTCGCGCCGTACTCTTGCCACGGCGATCAGGTAGGTTATGCCGCCGCGCACTTGTTCGGCAGTGAGGTTATTCGCTTCAAAAGTTCGGCTGGACCAAATGTCGACGCTACGGCCGAGCGGGGCGAACTCGAAATTCACCGGCATGACTCCGATGATGTTGGTATCAACCGAATCCAATGTGATCGATTGCCCGAGCACATTCGGGTCGGCGCCGAAGCGCCGCTTCCAAAGCGAATCGCTGATCATGACCGCGGGATGACCGCCTGGGCGATCCTCTTCGGGGCGGAACGTGCGTCCCAGCGCGGGTCCGGCGCCCAGCACCTGGAAGAAATTCGAGGCCACCCGCACCGCCGGAAGCTGCTCAGGATCGCCCCGCCCGGTCATATTGAAGTTTTCAGCGACGAATGGCGCAAAGCCCGCGAATGATTGGCTGTGCTGCTGAAGGAATGCTGCCCGGTTATAAGAAAACGGCCGCCGATTGGGTCCGCGAGCGTTGGTCACAATGACTAATTGATCCGGATCCTGGTAGGGCAGCGGGCGGATTAAGAGGGCATTCGCGATGCTGAATATCGCGGTGTTGGCTCCGATTCCAAGCGCCAGCGTCAAGATGGCAATGGCCGTAAAGCCGGGCGTCTTCGAGAACATCCGTACTCCGTAGCGCAGATCTTGAAGCAAGGTGCCCATCGATCACCAGACGTGATAATAACCGTCGCGCCGCGCCAGCGCCACCGGCAGCTTAAAGAGCTGGGTGAGCCGCTCAGCTGTCAGCAGTTGCTGCTTATCTCCATCGGCGAAAACGCGGCCATTTTGTAGGAGGATCACACGCTCGATCTCAGGGATAACGTCGGGAAGATGATGGGTGACAAGCAGGATGCCGGTGCCGGATTGCGCGAGTTTTCGGACAAAGCCGCGCAGCTCGAGCGTGGCGTGCAGATCCAGACTATTGCTTGGTTCATCGAGGAGCAGCGCCAGAGGATCGTGCACCAGTGCGCGGCCGATCAGTAGCCGGCGGGCTTCGCCGGAAGAGATCTCGTCCATGAAGCGATCGGCCAGGTGGGGCACTTCTAGAAGATCGAGCACTTCCTGAGCCTTTTTCCGCATGGCCGGAGTGACGTGGTGATAGGGTTGAATGCCTATGCTGCTGAAAAAGCCGGACAAGACTGCCTCGAGGCCGGTGATATCGCGCGTACAGGTGTTCATCAAGTCATTCGAAACAACCCCTAGCAAGGGACGAAGCTCGAAGACATTCCAGGAATCCCGGCCGAGAATTGTCAGGGATGAGCCGGGGTGCGCCAAGGGGTAGCATTCGCGCGTGATCACTTTGATCAGCGTCGACTTGCCGGAACCGTTGGGTCCCAGGATAGCGACGTGCTCGCCAGCTTGGATTCGCAGCGTGATATCTTCGAGCGCAGTCT
Organism: Bryobacteraceae bacterium; assembly: GCA_035569875.1. GTDB lineage: Bacteria > Acidobacteriota > Terriglobia > Bryobacterales > Bryobacteraceae > Palsa-89. The sequence goes on along the minus strand of DATMMD010000142.1, from coordinate 2,243 downwards.
TTTGGCCGCGCATCACCGAGATATGTTGGAAGTCGAGCAGGGCGGGCTGATCAGGCATGAGTGGAGAGTATACTGCATTCATGGTAAAACGCTTGCCCATTTTCCTGCTGATTTTGTCCCTACCAGGGGCATTTGCCCAGCTCGATTCGAACTCAGTTATTGTTACTGCAACGCGAAGCATGACCCAGCAGCCCGATCAGGTCTTGTTTGGCGTTACTGTTCAGTCGGGACTCAACACGAGCCTGGATGACGTGGTTGCGGCGTTGCAAGGATCGGGGATCACGGCTGCGAACTTTTCCGGCATTAGCGCGGCGCCATTTCCAGGTAATATAATTCCAACGCCGCAGCAGCCCCCAACAGTCACGCAAATGCTGCAATGGACTTTTGCCTTGCAAGCGCCACTCGCAAAGATCAAAGATACGATCGCGACACTCACCGCCTTGCAGAAGACTATTGCTCAGCAGAACAACGGGCTGACACTGTCGTTCAACGTTCAGGCAACTCAAGTTTCAGCGCAATTGCAGCAATCGCAGGTTTGCCCGACATCGGACTTGCTGGCCGACGCAACCGCGCAGGCGCAGAAACTAGCCGGCGCAGCGGGACTCAGTTTAGGCGCCGTACTAGCGATCGCCAGCGGCACTTCAGTTCCAAGTAATTTCGGCTCGGTGGTTCCGGTTACCTCAGCGCTGAACTTTGTTTCGTCCACGTCCACGGTTTTCCCAGCAGTTTGCTCGATGACCGTAAAGTTTGCGCTCTTGCGGTATTAAGCGGCGGCTGGCAAAGAAGCCGAACTGCCGGCGGACCATCGCGATTGCGACCAGCATGTTGCATATGATCCCGAAGGGGGCGACGCGCGCCCGGAATCCGAGGATTAGACCGAACCCGCCTAAGAACTCGGCAGCTCTGGAGATGAGAGCAAATGGCCTTCAGCGTGAATTAGTCTCGCTAGCATGATCGTCTATCCTAATACCTTGAAGGGTCCAGAACAAATCTTCACTATCGTACAGGTTCGGGAAGGAACCCTACAGTTTGCGGCTTATTGTGCAATGCGCGCCGAGCTTTGGCAAATAATCGAGTCAGAGAATTTGTCGGAGGCGCACGATATTTTGGCGTCGGCAAGTTGGGGCGTATTTGTGGCCCAGCTGTCTGGCGATACACCGCTCGGTTTTATCGAAGCCCATCTTCGCGACTACGCCGAAAGCGCGACTTCGGCCCCAGTGGGGTAACTGTAAGTCTTCAGGCCCACGGGTGGCTGGGATATCGGGAGGTCGAGAGGCTGGTCTGTTTTCTCAAACAGCTTTAACTACAATGGTCGGGAAAAGGAGTGAAGCCATGAGGCTCTGCTGGTTGCTTGTTTTTGGATTTTGCAATTCTTCCGTTTCCCGTGCCGCGAACTGCGAAGGATTGGCCAGTCTGTCACTGCCGAACACAACCATTACACTGGCTAAGTCGATTCCGGCAGGCATCTTTACGCCACCTAGCGGGCGCGCCATCGACGATCTGCCCGCATTCTGCGAAGTGCATGGAATACTGAAGCCGACCGATGTCTCCGTGATCCACTTCGAGGTCTGGCTGCCGGCGTCGAATTGGAATGGGCGTTTGGAGGGGGTCGGCAACGGCGGGCTTGCGGGAACGATCAGCTTTGGTCCAATGGCCGCGGCCCTTCGTAAACGATTCGCTACCGCCAGCACCGATACGGGTCATACAGCGGAGGAGCCGCGGTCTTGGCTCCAGAATAACGAGCGGCTGATCGATTACAGCTACCGCAGTCTGCATCTGACCACCGTGGCTGCGAAAGCGATCATCAATGCGTACTATGGACAGGCGCCTGAATATTCTTACTATCTGGGTTGCTCCACTGGCGGAAAGCAAGGATTGATGGAAGCACAACGCTTTCCTGCGGATTACGACGGAATCGTCGCAGGCGATGCAGCTAACTTCTGGACTCACCAAATGATGAGCGAGGTTTGGAACGGCGTGGTTACAGGAACGCCCGAGACGAATCTGCCGCAGGAAAAGCTGGTGCTGGTCCAAAACGCGGTAATGGCTGCCTGTGATGCGCTGGATGGCGCGGTGGACGGGCTGGTTAGCGACCCTATGCGCTGCCATTTCGATCCGAAGAAGCTGCAATGCGAAGGCGACGACTCGTCCAGTTGCCTCACGGCCGCGCAGGTGGGTGCGATTGAGAAGATCTATAGCGGGCCGGTGAACCCGCGGACTGGCCAGAAGCTCTATCCAGGCCT
>DATMMD010000141.1:0-4719 GCA_035569875.1 Bryobacteraceae bacterium | reverse complement strand
GCCGCAGGTTGACGCCGAATTGGTCATTGGCCTGGGGATAGGCGCGAGCAAGTCCGGCCGCAATGGTTTCCATTTCCGCGCGGGCTTGCTCCATCCGCACGCCCGCCGCCAGCCGCCCCACCACTAGCCCGTCGCCGCGGTCTCCCCTATTGGTTGCGCTGTTGTTGTGCGTGGCCCACACGCCCATCGGCTCCATCACATCGCATTTCTCTACCCAGCGAAAGTCCTGCGGTAGCACTCCAACGATTGTCACCGTCTGGCTGTCCAGGCGAATCGTCTGTCCGATCGCGCTGCGGTCCGCGCCGAAACGCGACTGCCAGAGCGCGTACCTGAGCAGAACTACCCGCGCGGTGCCGGCCTTCTCCTCGTCAGCGGTGAATCCGCGGCCTATCACCGGCCGCACTCCCATCATGGGAAGAAAATTCGGCGAAACGGCGAGCCCGCCGATGTTCTCGGGTTGATTGCTGCCGGCCATGTTGAACTTGACAGGGTTCACCGCCGCCATCTCCGAAAACGAGTGGCTCTGACTTCGCCAATCCTGAAAATTCGGATAAGAGACGCTCACATCGCCGACCCGCGGCGTGGTCTCGTGCAGCAGCACCAGGTGCGCCGCATCTCGAAAGGGCAGCGGCTCCAGCAGAACGCCGTAAACCACTGAAAAGATCGCGGTGTTGGCTCCGATACCGAGCGCCAGCGTGAACAACGCGGCGGTCGCAAAGCCGGGCGATTTGAGCAGCGTCCGCCAGCCATAGCGAAGATCCTGCGCCAGCGTTTCCAACAGCGAAACGCCGCGCGCGTCGCGGCATTCTTCCTTCACCTGTTCGAGGCCCCCGAAGTCCATACGGACTCGCCGCTGAGCTTCTTCGCGGCTCATTCCTGTCTTCAGATATTTCTCGAGCTGCCGCTCGGAGTGAAATTGCAACTCGTCTTCCATTTCGGATTCCACAGTCTCCCTCTGGAACAGGGAACGCACACGAAAGAACAAATCGTCCAGCATGGCAAACTCCTAGGCTGGGCCCAGCACTTGGGCCACGGCAGCCGTCAATTTCTGCCACGAAGCCCTTTCCGTGGCAAGCTGCAGGCGACCGGTCTTGGTGAGTTCGTAGTATTTAGCGCGCCGGTTGTTCTCCGACGTGCCCCAGTGAGCTTTGATCCATCCGCGGCGCTCCAGCCGGTGCAGCGCCGGATAAAGCGAGCCCTGCTGAATCCGCAGCACATCGCTCGACATCTGTTGCACCCGTTCCGAAATGCCCCAGCCGTGTTGCGGTTCGAGCGCCAGCGTCCGTAGGATCAAAAGATCCAGAGTGCCTTGCGGCAGTTCGAGGCGTTCCTTCATTGGCTTTTACCTTCCCGTTTCGCTTCTACAGGTGAGCATACCAGATCCCCTGTCGAAGCGCACGGGGAGGGCAGGGCGTCGTCGTCGCTACCCATTCAACTCCGAGGCTATCGTCCAGCAGCGGTCGGGCCGCATTCGCCCGCGTGGCGCGGCTCTGCATCGGAAGTGGCTGCTGATCGTTTGTAAAAATGCGGGCGTTGCGGCCTGCCGGAACATTCTCGATCTCTTCCGGACGTGGCCAAAAACGTGATCAGATTTTGCCCTTTTTGGGCCCAATTGGCGGCCTTTAGGAATGTCACCTAACCATGGCCGCAGATTTTTTAGCGCCCTACCCACTTCCCCGTGACGTCCTACATCCCTGGCGAGCCAAACCCAACTCTGCTGAGATTACCGGCTGACTACACGATGACGGAGAGACGCTACTAATCAATACTTCGGCACGCTCGGATCCACCTTATCGCTCCAAGCCAGGATTCCGCCCTTCATGTTACGGACTTTTCGGAATCCGGCCTGTTTCAGGAAATCCACCGCCTTGGCGCTGCGCACGCCGCTCTTGCAATGCGCTACGATCTCGTCGGCTGAATCGAGTTCATTGACGCGCTTCGGCAGATCGCCCAGTGGGATCAACTTTGCGTACGGGATCTTGCAGATCTGATATTCGTGCGGCTCGCGCACGTCGATCAGTACAAACGGGTCCCCGCGATCGATCTTGGCCTTCACTTCCACCGGATCAATATCGCCTTCCACTGCGACTGGCTCGTGCGTTTGATTCGGAATGCCGCAGAATTGCTCGTAATCGATCAGCTCGCGAATAGTCGGATGGTCGCCGCACACCGGGCAGTCCACGTTTCGGCGCAATTTCAGCTCGCGGAAGCGCATGGCCAGCGCGTCGTAGAGCAACAGCCTTCCTACCAGCGGCTCACCGATTCCCAAGATCAGCTTTACGGTCTCAGTCGCCTGGATTAACCCGATAGTTCCCGGCAGAATTCCAAGCACGCCGCCTTCGGCGCAGCTCGGCACCAGACCCGGGGGTGGGGGTTCGGGATAAAGGCAGCGATAGCACGGTCCGCCTGGGTAGGCGAATACCGTAGCTTGTCCCTCGAAGCGGAAAATCGATCCGTATACGTTCGGCTTTCCGAGCAGCACGCAGGCGTCGTTGACCAGGTATCGCGTCGGGAAATTGTCGGTGCCATCGACCACGATGTCGTAGTCCTTCAAAATCTGCAGGGCGTTTTCACTGGTCAGGGCAGTCTCATGCCGGTCGATCTCGACATAAGGATTGATGTCCAGCATGGTATCCGCCGCCGAATCCAGCTTCTTGCGCCCGACGTCCTTAGTTCCGTGAATCACCTGCCGCTGCAGATTAGTGAAATCCACGACATCGAAATCCACCAGGCCAATCCGCCCGATGCCCGCGGCCGCGAGATACATGCCGAGCGGAGCTCCCAGGCCGCCGGTGCCGATCAGCGCGACCTTGGCGCTCTTCAGCTTCAACTGCCCTTCCATGCCGACTTCGGGCATGATCAGGTGGCGGCTGTAGCGTAGAATTTCTTCTTTCGACAGCGTCACCGGGGGCGCTGCGATCCCGGCGGATCCGCCGGCGATGCTGGGAACAATCGAAACAGTATCGCCGTCTTTCAAAGGCGTCGCTTCCTTACTTAAATAGCGAATGTCTTCGTCGTTGACATAGACGTTGACGAAACTCCGCAGCTTGCCTTCGTCGTTGTAGAGATGGCGGCGCAAGTCGGAATACTGGCTGGTCAGCGACTGCAATACCTCGCCCACGGTCTTGCCCGTGAGCTGCACCGCATCCTGCTTGCCGGCATACTGGCGGAGCGGAGTGGGAATCAGAATCTTAGCCATAGATCAATTCTTCCTTGGGGGCTTCCTTCTGGTCAAAGTCCGGCCGGTAGCTGTTGGCATGGTCGAAGCGCCCGTTCTTTATCGATAGTACGACGTAGGAGAACCAGGAGCAGGAGTTGGCCAGATCGCGCTTGGAAAAATACGCATCGCAATTGGGGTGGGAGTGAAACACGCCCAAAACGTCCAAGCCTCGCTCACGCGCTTCCCGGTCGACGCGATTCAAATCTTTCGGATCCATTACGAAGAAATCTTCCTGCGGGCCCGTGTACGTATTGGGCAGTGGGACGGCTTCCCGCACCACGCCGTCCGAGCCCAGCATCACGCCGCAACCCTCTTTGGGGAAAGTCTTCTCGGCATGCGAAACCATGGTATCCCATGCCTGCGTCTGAATCCGGATCATGCTCCGTCCGGTTCACTCCAGAACGGCTCACTCAAATACTTGTAGGCGCCGTCGCACAGAACGGTCACGATCACGCCCGTCTCGCCGGCCTCCACCAACTTGCGGCCTACCGCGCGCGCAGCCACCAGGTTCGCGCCCGAGGAGATGCCCACCAGCAGCGCTTCTTCGCGAGCGATCCGGCGGCACATCGCGTAAGCATCTTCAGTTTCGATCCAGATATTATCGTCCGCCAGAGCCGGATCATAGATGCCGGGGACGATCGCGGTCGGCATATGCTTCAATCCCTCCAGGCCGTGAAAACCCGAAGAAGGCTGGGCCGAGATGCACTTGATGCCGGGGACTTCCTTGCGCAGGCGCCGCGAATTGCCCATGAAGGTTCCGCTGGTCCCCATGCAGGCAACGAAGTGCGTAATGCGGCCGCCAGTCTGGGCCAGAATCTCGACCGCCGTACCTTCGTAGTGAGCTTTCCAATTGGCTGGGTTGTTGTATTGGTCCGGATAAAAATAACGGTCGGGATCTTGCTTGTAGATTTCGCGGCACAGGCGGATTGCCCCGTCCGATCCCTCGCCCGGATCGCTAAACACCATTTCGGCGCCGTAAGCCTGTAAGACGTGCTTGCGCTCCATGGAGGCGTTTTTTGGCAGGCACAGCTTGACCTTGTAGCCGCGGTATGCCCCGGTCATGGCATAGGCGATGCCGGTGTTCCCGCTGGTGCTATCCAACAAGACGCGATCGTGAGTTAGCTTGCCGGTGCGCTCCCCGTCCAAGATCATGTTGAGGGCAGCTCGATCCTTTACCGAACCCCCGGGGTTGAAAAACTCGGCTTTGCCGTAGATCTCGACGCCCGGCAGGTCACTCGCAATCCGCTCCATGGGGATCAGCGGGGTGTGACCGATGAGCTGCAGGAGATTCGTCGACACCAGCCGCGACACGGGGGGAACGATGGAAGTAGCGACAGACATTAGACTCGCCCTAATCTTATCACCTATTTGTCAGTAGACAATGGGGTGTACCAACAACCCGACAGTAAATTCGATGCAGCGGTGGCCTTTTGGGTCGCTGATTTGTAGGCCTTTACGCCAATCTTCGCCAATAGGCCGTGCTAGATACAACGGAGGGC
>DATMMD010000140.1:0-54780 GCA_035569875.1 Bryobacteraceae bacterium | reverse complement strand
ATCACGCGCGATCAGTGCGGATGTCCGCGCGAGCCGCCGGAGCGCTTCAGCCTCCCATATTTTGGGTCACAAACCCAAAGGTCGATTTCAACTCCCGTTCAACTCCCATTACCCGTTTCCGAGGGTTTCTTAAGGCTCTTTAGGTTGCCACTCGTGCCTTGTTATTAACTACATAGCCAATGCCAAGTACGCTCATAACCCAAAGGTCGGTGGTTCAAATCCATCCCCCGCAACCATCATTTTCACAAGCGGTTGCAAAGGTTTCCGAGCGCACCAAAAACTCCCACTAACTCCCAATAGCCGCAACAGCGTTGCTCCGGCCAATTGTCCCTCTCGGAAACTTCAATCTCTCTGGGATCATATGGGTTGCCCAGAAGTGATACGACCGGCGCGCAGCCTGAACACCGTCGGGGCCGTGATTGTCCGCGGAAGAAATGCGCCGCTACGGGCGCTCCCTTGCGCTTGAGACCACCAATCGCCACTGTTTGGCGCGACTGAATCCTGTAATCCCTTCGCTGCCAGCAAGACCTTGGGAGTTTGTGCCTTCAACCCCCTAGTTTTCGAGACGCACAGTACCGGGCTTGATCTATGCGATACTCAGTGGCATGAAAAATGTGGCCGTATTGCTCATTTTTTCTATCGCTTCCATCGCTCAGAATTACAAGGCCGAGCAGGCCTCCGACCACGATGTTCCCGTCGTCCACTTGGTCGACGCGTCCAACGGCGTGGAGGTCTCGATTCTCCCCTCGATCGGAAATCGCGCATACGAAATGAAAGTGCATGGGAAGAACATCTTGTACTTTCCGATTTCGGATCTGTCCCAAGTTCAGAAGACGCCCGGGCTAAATGGCATACCTTTTCTTGCACCCTGGGCGAACCGGTTGGGCGAACAAGCATTTTGGGCGAATGGCAAGAAATATCCGTTCAACATGACTCTTGGCAACGTCCGCGGCCCCATCCCCATTCACGGATTGCTCTCCAGTTCTGGTTTCTGGCATGTGACTGAGGCCGCAGCGGACGCTCTGTCCGCGCACGTAACCAGCAAACTAGAGTTCTGGAAATATCCTGAGCTCATGGCCCAATGGCCCTTTGCTCACGAATACGAGATGACCTACCGGCTGGCCGGCGGTGTCCTCGAAGTACAGGTGACCGTGACGAACCTCAGCTCTGAAGCGATGCCGATTTCCCTTGGATATCATCCCTACTACCGCATTCCTGATGTTTCGCGAGATGAGTGGACCGTACATCTGGCGGCGCGAAAGATGATAGTCGCCGACAATCGTTTGGTCGCTACCGGTGAATTCAAACCGAACGATCTGCCCGATCCGCTTCCGCTCAAGAGCAACAACCTCGATACAGGGTTCACCGATCTAGAGCGCGATGCGGATGGCCGTGCTCACTTTTTGATCGAGTCCGGCGGGAAAAGAATTGAGGTAACGCTCGGTCCTAAGTTTGGTCGCTTTGATCTGGGACCCACCCGCACCAGCTGGCCAGACTCGGGACTTCATCTGCATCGAGCCGATGACAGGGATTACGAATGCTTTGAACCTGAACCACGAAGAGAAATACCCGGACCTGCAAAGTGTTCCCCCAGGCGGCAGATGGATGGAAAGTTTCTGGATCCGAGCCAGCGGGATTTAACGGTTCAAAAAAACTATTTCGTCGAGTCCGGCAGTGCGAAGCTATAGAGGACACTCCCTGCGGATATTGCCACGAATTGCTTTCCGTCGACCGCATAGGTCATGGGGGAAGCTCCGATCCTGCTGCCCGTCTGGAAGCGCCATAACAGCGTACCGGTCTTGGAGTCGAGGGCGATTAGATTTCCATCCCCTGCCGCGGCGAATAGTACGCCACCACCGGTAGCGAGCACTCCACCGCCTGACGACGCTTGTGAAATTTTATAGCGCCATTTCACGTCTCCTGTTTCGCTGTCCAGGGCCATGACGCCAGCCGTATCGACTGCGCCGGGGATTCGCGTGCCTCTGCCACCCCAGTATTCCCTGCCAATTTCATACTCCTCAAACTGGCGAACATATCGTTCACCGGATTCCGTGAAAACCAGATACATCCAGCCGCTGGCGGGGTCGTAGGATGGCGATCTCCAGTTATTGCCGCCGCCGCCAGAGGGATAAACTACGGTGCCTTCCGGACTCGCGGCCGTGCCGGGGATAATTTTTGGCCGGCCATTCTCGTCGAACCCGTCGTTCCATGTCTGGCGGACGAATGATTTACCCAGAAGAAACTTACCGTTGGTTCGATCGAGCACGTAGAAGATGCCGTTGCGGTCGGCTTGCAAAAGCAATTTCCGGTTTTGTCCATGAAAAACGCGGTCCACGAGCAGCACGTCCTCTGTCGCGTCCCAGTCGTGGCTATCGTTCGGAGTGAACTGATAATGCCATTTGCGTTGGCCCGTGGATGGATCGAGGGCCACCACTGAGCAAGAGAACAGGTTATCACCCTTGCGAATCTCCGCATCGCTATCGGGCCCGGGATTGCCTATCGGCCAATAAAGTACATCTAGGTCCGGATCGTAGCTTCCGGTGAGCCAACCGGGAGCGCCTCCACGCATCCAACTGTCGCCCAACCACGTATCGTGCCCGAATTCACCCGGCCCGGGAACGGTATTGAATCTCCACAAACGTTTTCCGGTTGCTGCATCATACGCATCCACATATCCGGGGATGCCAAACTCGCCGCCAGTAATCCCGATGATGATCTTGTCTTTAATAGCGAGCGGCGCCGATGTGAAGCTATATCCCTTCATCGTGTCGTCTACCTGTACTTCCCAGAGGGGGAGTCCGGTCCTCGCGTCGAGCGCGATCAGTGCGGCGTCCAGCGTACCGAAGAAGACGCGATTCCCAAGCACCGCCACGCCGCGATTAAACGGGTTGATCTCGTAAGGATTGACGACTCTCTGCTGGCGCTGATATCTCCAAATCTGTTGTCCTGTCCGGGCATCGAGCGCGACCACGGCCCCCGGTGAGCCGGTGGTGTACATGATGCCATCGACCACGACGGGCGTCGCCTCGAGACTCGACTGGCCTGGCAATTGTGCAGCCCATTTGGCCTGCAATTGACCGACGTTGGATGTGTTGATCTGTTTCAGGGATGAGTAGTGCCGCCCTTGGTAGTCGCCCCAGTAGGTGAGCCAGTTTTGAGGCTCGGCGGCGGAGTTTCGAATCCGCTCATAGGTCAGACCGCCCGGGATATCCACTCGGATGGTCTTGGCAAGATCCCGCCCGTTGAGGGTCTTCAGATAAGCCACGATATTTTGAATTTCAGGCTGCGAGAGGCGCTTGCCAAAATCATCCGGCATGAGCGAATTGAATTCGTAGCGCTCGTCGAGGATGTGCGCCTTATCGAGGAGCAGAAGCTTTCCGGCGGTATCCGTCATTTGCAGTGAGTAGGTGTCTTCCGACCTGCGAGCGCCACGGATTTCACGGCCGTCATCGGTTCTGACCACCACGACGCTCGGTCCGCGGCGGCCCCGCGCCCTCGGGTTCATATCCGTGTTCGGATTCAGGATCTTCGCGCGCAGCAGTTGCGCCGCCGTCTTGCCCGCCGCTGAGAGATCCGGCCCCAGCAGTCCACCTTTGGCGTTCGCTGCGTGGCAGGATCCGCATGTCGCTTTACCGTAGAACAGCTTTTCGCCCTCCGCGGGGTCGCCAGACACTACCTCGTTGCTTCTAGCCGCACTCCCGTTCAAGCTGCGGATGTAGCTGATTAATTGCCAGACTTGATCGTCGGTCAGTTTTTGGAAAGCAGGCATCTCCGAACCGGCTATGCCCGTGCGGATACTTCGGAAAAGATCGACATCTTCACTGCCGTGGGGAAAGTTGCTGGTTGTGAGGGCCGGGCCTCGATCGCCGCGTCCTTCACCGCCATGGCAGGCCTGGCAAGCCTGCCGGTAAAGTCTCTGTCCGGCAGCTACCGCAACTGAACTTCCGGCCAGCGGATTGATCGCATGCGTGGCTATATGCTCCTGAGCAACGATGCATCCAGTGCTGAAAACAAGCGCGACTAAAAGAAACCTTTCGGTCCCAAGCGACATCCCCACCATCCCATGGAACACCGATGTACCCGGCACAGACGATTGTACGGTATCGAGAATGGATCGAAGAGGTATAAGAGATGATACACTTGCCGGCTGGAGAGGGTCAATGTCGAAAATCCTCGCATTGCTGATGGTCCTGGGCGCCTTTCTAGCAGCCGCGGACCTTAACATTTATCTGGTGGATGTTGAAGGTGGCCAGAGCACGCTGATCGTAGCGCCCTCGGGACAATCGCTACTGATCGACACTGGCATAGCCGGCGCCGAAGGCCGGGATCCCAAAAGGATTTTTGACCTCGCGACCAATGTGGCTCACTTGAGCAAGATCGACTATCTGCTCATTACCCACTACCACGGGGATCATATCGGGGGTGTACCGGCGCTCGCCAAAATGATTCCGATAGAAAAGTTTCTGGACCATGGCGAGCTGACGCTGGAGTCTGATAGACCTGCCATGGTTCAGCTTTGGAGCGCGTATAAACAGGTTGCCGACGGCAAACGGACGATTCTGCAGCCAGGGGACAAGATCCCAATCACTGGACTCGATGTTACTGTGGTCGCGGCGGCCGGCAAGGCCATCACCAAACCGATCAATGGCGGAGGTTCCAACGCGGCCCTCTGCAAGGATGCGCAGCAGAAGCCAACTGACCAAGACCCGGAGAACGGGTCGAGCGTCGGAATTCTGCTGACTTACAATAAATTCCGCTTCGTGGATCTCGGCGACCTGCCCTGGCTGCAGGAACAACAACTCGCCTGTCCGGTGAACATGCTCGGGACGGTTGATGTCTATCTGACGACTCACCATGGACTGGACCGTTCGGGATCACCTCAACTGGTTTGGGCTCTCAAGCCCCGCGTAGCTCTCATGAACAATGGTTCACGCAAGGGCGGCGCCGCCTTCACTTTTGAGACGCTGAAAAAATCTCCAGGCTTACAGGGCCTCTGGCAGGGGCACTATTCGCTCAATGCGGACAAAGAACTGCAAAGCGACGAGAAGATGATTGCCAACATGGAACCAACTGGTCAATGCGCAGGGAATTGGCTCAACTTGACAGTGCGGTCTGATGGCACATACACCGTTACCAACGGCCGGAATCATTTCACCAAGAGCTATAGAGTTCGCTAACAGGGCGGGGGCAAGAGCGACAAAATCATTAATCCCTCAAGCCTGTCGCTACGCGAAGCCAACACCCGTGGTGGGCAAGAACTCCGTGCGGACCAAAACCAGCGTTCAATAAGGATTAGCAGAACGTGTGATCCTTGAGCGTTCAGGACGTGTGTCAACCGAGTTGCCGGCGCCGACGGGCGCCAGAGGTTGCGTCGCTATTACTCACTGGTGGTGCGGCCACCAGCGGTTGCCATCGCATCCAGCGCGGCGACCTTATAAAGCGAACCGAGTGTCGGAATATTGAAGCACGCTTCATCGAACACTCCGGCGCCGGAACCTGTCAACAACGCCATCAGCCCCACGTGGACGAGTTCGGTCGCCTGTTCTCCGATCGCGTGCACGCCAAGCAATTTCAAGTCGTGGCGCCGGAAGAGAAGTTTCAGGAAACCACCGGTATCGCCAATAATTCGGCCGCGCGCGCTCGAAGAGTATGGAGCCCTGCCCACGATATAGTCGACACCGGCACGTACCAGAGACTCTTCGGTGTCGCCCGCCATACTCGCTTCGGGAATCGTATAAACCCCAGTCGGAAGAAGGCCCGAAGCACGCACCGTGAGATCTACTCCGAGGGCGTGCCTCACGGCGCGGCGCGCCTGCTCCATACTCGTCGACGCGAGTGCTGGAAAGCCGATCACGTCGCCAGCCGCGCAGATGTGGGGCACGTTAGTCCGGTAAAGATCGTCCACGGCTATGACGCCCCGCTCTCCCGCGGCTACCCCAGCGGCACCGAGGTTGAGGCTCGCGACGTTGCTCTTCCTGCCGGCTGCAACCAGAACCGCATCAACGCTGAGCGTTTCGCCGGAAAGTAACCTCAATGCGACTTCGCCCGAGGCCCCCGTCGTGCAGTTGCGCACTTGCTCCTTCCAATGAAAAACAATCCCGTTCCGTTCCATCGCGCTGGTTAACACACTTGAGACTTCAGCATCCAGAAACGAAAGCAGCGCGTCACGCCGATCGACGATATGAACCTCCGTGCCGAGCGCGGCGAAAGTGCAGGCGTACTCGCTGCCGATCACGCCAGCGCCAATCACCACCATTTTCCCGGGCAGGCGGTCCAGATCGAGAATCGTGTCGGAATCATAAATCTCCGGATGGTGAAATGGAAAGGCCTCGGGACGAACCGGAACCGACCCGATCGCGATCAGGATATGCTCCCCTCGCAACAACAAGTCCCGCGGATTCCCCTCTACCGTTAGCCGCACCCGAACAATATGCGCGTCCTCAAACGATGCGGTTCCACAATAGACGGTAATGTGCGATGCCGCCATCCTTTGCGACAAAAAGTGGTTCAGACCTGCTTTTACGTTTTGTTCGTGCCGAAGGAAGTCGGCGACCGTCGCTTCCCTGCGCAGCGAAAGATCCACCCCGTAAAGATTGCGGGATCTCATCCCCGAGAACGCCAGCGCGGTTTCGCGAAGCGTCTTACTGGGAACGGTACCTGTATTGGCGCCGGCGCCTCCCAGTTCAGGGTGACTATCGACGACCGCCACAGTCTTCCCGAATGCGGCCGCAGTGGTGGCGCCGACTATTCCGGCGGGGCCGCCGCCGATGACGATGAGATCAAAGTCTCTTGGGTTTTCAGGCATCGGCACTGCACTTCAACAAGCAAACACTAGCGAGGACTCCAAACGTCATCTAACATTATCGGACCCTAATTTCGCCAATGGATCTGTCACTGCGATGGACGACTTGGCTGGGGGGCCACAGGCGTCAGCCAGTCCAATCCACGCGGCTCTCCTGTTACCGGTCGTGGGTGCGTATTTGGTGGTTCCGTTTTGCGTTTGCCGAGTAATTTGACCGTGTTGTAAGTCGTGAACAAGATGTTTGATCTTACAAGATCATCCCGGAACGCGGTCAGGGTGCGAGCCACTCGCCCACGCTGATGCACATGGGACGCTGCAACCACACCGGCCATAAGATTGGGATCAATACAATCATTCAACCGGACCACTGCTATATTTCCATCCGTCAGGATCGGGTATTCCGCTTTCGGATCTTGCACAAGGTCGGCTGAGGTTCGGGAAAGCAGGCCGGCTGCGTTCACACACCCAACAAAAGCCAAATCGTTCACTACTTTCGCCCGTTCGCTGTCGATGTTCGGATCCGTGGAATGTGTCCAGTGCATCAGTTTAAATCGAAAACCAACATCTTCGGCTGCCGCGCCCAGCCAGACGTTCGCCCCCCGCGGATGCTGCCATACGCGCACGTGATGGCGCTTCTGGACGGTGTCCAGTCCTTTTTGTTCAACAAAAGCCGAAGGTACTCCATTTAAAGACAAGGCGTTCATCGGTGCACTCGGATAACCATATCGCTTAGCGAGGGCGAGGCATCCGATACAGGGATATCGGCGACTTCCGCTGGGCCTGCGCCCATCCCGAAGCATGGAAGGCGCGATCCAACTGACTCCGGCTACCGATCAACAGCACGTTTACTATGTCAGACGGGCGACCTCCCATACAGGCTCGCTGCGCAGAATTCTTCAACAACTGGTCAATCTCATTCAGATCGCCTGGCGAAAATGATTCAGCCGGAATTCGGAAATCTGTGTTTGATTCAGGAAGGGTCACCGCAGTGGACAAGCGGAGAATAAGCTCGGTGCCCGTTGGGAAATGTATCTCTGGATTCGCAGACGGGGCAATGACGGATTTCACGCCAAAAATGGGGACGCCGATGGCAGGATCTGCAAGCAGTAGAGGAACAGCGCAATAGGCCACGCCAGAGGAGACGCTCACTATCGGATGTATCCCGTACACCGTACCGAGATCATCAACACGTTCCTTTGCAGTGTCTATTTCAATCAATTGAGCGCTGACCGGAATTGCCGCGCGACCCGGCAGCAGGAGTGCATGGAAGCTGTAGCTAATGCTCGCAGTAGAATGTTTGAGACCCAAGCCGATAGCGGTCGCGCTTGTTACCGACCCGAGCAGTTTCGAACCCTGTGGAACAAGTATTCGTCCGTGAATGCTGACCGGAGCTATGATTGTGGCCTGTATAGGATCACCGCTGTGGGAGATACGTGAACCCGTAGCACCTGACAGCCGCGCTTCCAGGAACGTCCCTTCAGGCAATTCCTGCGCGGACACGGGCCAAGACAACAGAAGTATCGAAGAGGCCAGGAACGAGAACTCGTGGAAGATTGTCGCAATGATCGTCCGTAATTGTGAGAGATCTCCCATCGTTTCCTACATAGTATAAAGTGCCTTTCTTGCCGTTAGATGAACACGGCGTTGAATGTGTTACGTGAAAATGTTAGCGCCTGGTGGACGGCAAATGCGGGCCTGCGAAGTGGGCTCGGAGACTAACCCTGTGACGCGGCATTTGCCATCACGCCGCGATTTGGGAGAAGATCGTTTCGGGCAGATCCTCACCCGCCTGTAGAGGCGAGCCCTACTCCAGGATTGCCTGCATGACGGCGTTCTCGAAATCGCGGTCGAGCTCTCGGTTGGGGTTGTTGGTCTGAATCATGAGGATGCCGACCACCTTCTCTTTCGGGTCCACCCAGAAATGCGTGCCGAAGGCGCCATCCCAGCCAAAGCTGCCGTCGGAGACCCGGAAGCCGGCGGCCACGGCGTCGTTGACTACTTGCACGCTTAGCCCGAAACTGCGTCCCTTCGGGCGGCCTGGCAGCGTATCGGGTACGTGCACCGACGCCATCAGATCCACCGTCTTGGGGCTCAACAGCCGTTTGCCGTTCCATTGTCCGCCGCTCGCCAGCATCTCGCCGAACTGCAAGTAATCTTCGGCGTCGGTCATCAATCCGCCCGCGCCCGAAAAATAGGTTGTGTTACTCAACCGGTCGCGCGTGTCGGCCTTATCAAGCGAGTTCGCCGCGCGGTGATACATCGTGGCGACGCGTGGCAGTTGGTCTTCGGCAGGGTGAAAGAAGGTGTCCTTCATCGCGAGTGGATCGAAGATGCGTTGCCGCAGGAATTGGTCGTAACTCTGGCCGGAGACGATCTCAACCACGCGTCCCAGCGTGTCAAACCCTGCGCCCGGGCTGTAACTCCACCGCGTTCCAGGCTGGAAGTCCAGAGGCACTGCGCCCAGCCGCGGAATGTAGTCGGCCAGCGTCTCTCCCGACTTGCGCGCAACCTTCTGCAGCTCGGCGCTGCTCGCCGGCCCGCCGCTCACCAAGCCGGAGGTGTGGGTCAGCAGATCGCGGACGGTGATCTCACGCGTAGCCGGAACCGTGTAAAATGCCGGCGTGGCCGTGTCTCCCGCCGGGGCGGGCGCTCCCGGCGGCCCGGGGCGTTCCTGGATCATTGCCACCTTCAACCCCCGGAACTCCGGAATGAATTTCGAGACCGGATCGGTGAGGCGCACTTTGCCTTCTTCCACCAGCATCAGAATAGCGACGCCGGTGATGGGCTTCGACATGGATGCGATCCAGAACAGGGCGTCTTTGGTTATCGGCTTCTTGGATTCGAGATCCATCACGCCCTGCGCCTCGAAGTGCGCGACCCGCCCTTTGCGCGCAACCAGGGTAACCGCGCCTGAGATATCGTGTGCGGCGATGTGGCGCTGGATGGTCTCGTGAATTCTCCCGAGCCGCTCCGCAGAGAGCCCGACCTCCTCGGGTTTGGCTGCTTGAATGGATGCCGCCGCCAATGGCACGGCGAGCAGAAAGGACCCAACCGCGGCTTTCACCGTCAAACGCAGGTTCATGGCATGCGCCTCCTTTTGCGCGGTAATGGAGACATTTTATCTTATATATGATGTGCATAAATACGCAGCGCTTCTTTTGTGTTGAACCCGACGAGACTCCGCCCGTACAGATATTTGATCATGCACATTGTCGGGATTCGCTGCGAATCGGTTCTTGTATTTGCTGCGAATCGCGCTGCGCTCGTAAACCGAACCATCGAGGAACAGTCGATTCAGCGAAAAATCTTCCGGGCTGGATTTCGGCCGCTCTGCGATTGCCGCATGCCGCTCCCGGTTATCATCCGGCAGTGTTCGTGAGAACTCAGCGATCGGCTCGGGCGGGTCGCATCGCCTTGCCCGCACGACCTTGGAACCAAAGATTGTCCAAAAGAAATTGTCCAAAAGAAAAGGACCAGCCAGATCTGTGAGCGCATCGGGCGCTCCTCTCAGAGCCTGACGTACAGCCGAAATCGCGCGTGCAGTTTGGCTCGTTCGTCCCTATTTTTACAGCGAGTCGTCCGTTGGAGCACTGGGAGCGGGCTTGATCTAGCGCCTAGGGCAACTTAGATCGTAATGGGCCCTTCCACACAATAACTTAAGGCACACCCAATTGCGGCCACCTTTAAGTTTGTATCCCATTCTGTCGATTGAGAGTACTAGCGATGACTCACATCGAAACCTGCATCTTGAACTCTCTGGACGGAGACCGGCTATGAGACGCGGACGGTTCCACGGCTTACGGTTTCAGCGACGCATCCGCGTGCTGCCGGGCGTGCATCTCAATTTAAGCCTGAGTGGTATCGGCGTGTCAGTCGGACCGCGCGGCCTGCACGCTGGCGTGACTGCACGAGGACAGCGATACGTGAGCGCGGGCCTGCCCGGCACCGGCTTGAGCGTGCGACAATACAGCGCGGTGAACAGTACGCCGAAGCTTAGCTTTTGGCCGCTCGCAATAGGCGTAGCGATACTGGCCGTGCTTTTGGCTATGGCTCTGCGGTAGATGCTAGCCAAGCAGGTACAACGAGACTTGGCTCTTAGCGGATCGGTGCGAACGCGGGGGCTGCCCCGTCGCGTTCGGTAAGCTGAATCGGCTTGGCATGCAAATCGAGCGGCGAAACCGAGAAAAGCCGGCGTGCACACTCCGGCAGAACTGTTCCTACGGAAGAGATTCCCCCACATGGGCTCCACGCGGAACGGCACGAGAAGACGAGTCGTCTTCCATCGGCCGACCACGACGGATGATTGCAAGACCAATCTGAATCGTTTGTGACTTGCCGCCGATGCGACCCATCCGTACCCATAACAAAAATCTGCTGATCGCGCTGACCGGCGAATTGATCGAAAGCAATCATCTTTCCGTCGGGCGACCACGCCGGGGAGCCGGCCATAAGAGGTGGTTCGGTCAATTGCATATTATTGGAGCCGTCAGAATTTGCGACGTGAACCGCCCACTGACCGCGCGGTTGTTCTAATGAGAAGGCGAGCTTCTTTCCATCGGGTGACCAGGATGGCGTAAAAGCACTTCGGAACAACAGATGTAGTTTGCCTTTTCCGTTCGCAGGTAGAAGGAAGAGACCATCCCGCACCGGTTCATCGGCTGGGTGCGGACGATTCGTCAACGCTTCCGTTATACAGGTTATCGCTAGAGTTTTTCCGTCCGGGGACCATGCTGCACTGTAGATCACCGGCTCCAGGCGTCGAAGCAGATGACGGTTGGTCCCGTCCTTGTTCACCATATAGAGTTCAACCGGATGGTACGACTCGAATCCTTCCGGTTCCCGATAAGGCGGTCTGCTTCCTAGAACGGAATCGTGAATGAACAGGATGCGCCGTCCATCCGGCGACCAGGCCGGAGTATGGCTATGACCGTCATTCGTCAGCGCCTTAACGTTGGTTCCATCGGCATCCATCGAGTAGACGTCTTCGACCGGCCACGGAGCACCCCCATGCGGAGCGTATAAAAACAATGGTTCCGGCACTTTGCTTCTCAGCCTGAGCCGCCGAAGGGAAAGGAGTGGTCGTTTCCAGGATGGCCAAGGCTGGAATCAATAGCATCCACCTGCGAGGGGTCATGTCTAAAGTTGACGCGGATCAGTAGATCTGAGTTCCCATATCGGATAGCGGAAAGGATGTCGCACATCACCGCCAACCAGCGGCGAACGGCTGATTGAATCAGCGTCGTGGACTCCGCCTGAACTGGTACGGTGGGAGGCCGACTGGAGTCAGCATGCGAATGCGATTGTTACTCTCGTCGGAGAAGTAAACACGGCCAAATCGGTCTACTGCGATCGCGGCGGGGAAGGTGATTTCTGCAGCCAGTGCCGGTCCGCCATCGCCGCTGAACCCACTTACTCCGGTCCCTGCGATCGTATAGATCAGCTTGGTTGATTCGTCCACCCGCCGTATCCGATGATTAATCGTGTCAGCAATGTAGAGATTCCCAGCCGAGTCCAATGCCACTGCCGCGGCATATTTCAAAATCGCCTCCGTAGCCGGGCCACCATCGCCGCCGAAACCGCTCTGACAAACGGACACATTCAGGGGAGGAGGTCCTGTCGCGCACGCTCCGGAGCCGGCGACAGTTGTTACGATTCCGGTTTTCGCACTCACTGTGCGGATGCGCGAGTTCTCGTAATCGGCAATGTAGATGTCCCCTGCACGGTTCACTGCCGAAGGAATCGGATCCCAGAAAAGAGCATCGATAGCCGGACCGTTGTCCCCGCCGAAAGCAGTGAAAAGTTGACCCGCCACCGTTTCGATCATCCCCGTAGTGACATTGAGCTTTCGAACACGCGACCAGGAACTGGAAAAGTAAAGGTTACCTCCCTGGCCCACTGTGATCCCTGTGGGCCGCGAGACTCCGGCATTTACGGCTGGGCCTCCGTCGCCGCTATCAATCGCGGCACCCGTCCCAGCGATGGTGGTGATGATGCCGGTTTCCGCATCGACTCGCCGAATCCGATTATTATCGCCATCCGCAATATAGATGTTTGCGGCCGCATCGACGGTGATACTAATCGCTCGTCCAAGCATCGCACTGATTGCGGGCCCCCCATCGCCGCTATATCCCAAGATTCCCGTTCCCGCGACTATGGTGCTGGCACCATCTCTTACCCAAAATTTACGGATCAAGCCGCTCCAGTCAGCGACGTAAACATTGCCGGCCGAGTCCAGAGCGAGGCCGGTCGGATTGTTTAGAAACGCCCTGGCCGCACCATCGCCGGCAATGGTCGAGATTGTGTACTGCTGCCCAAACAAAGACGCACATGCGAGTAGCAGTATTGCTCGATTACAGGCCACTTACCGATTGTGGCGCATTCCGCGTCCCACGTCAGGAGCCTAGCCCAGTCGTGTAGCCCAGTCGCCAAAGCCGTGGCGCCTCACTCAGAGCATTCATTCCGATTCAGCGTATAAAGGAAGCACAGGACCGGTTCGACAGGCCAGCCCAAAGGGCACCCTCTGAAAGACCAATTCAGTCCGAGGTATGCGGACCAGCCCCGCGGTGCTCGCCCTTGTATGATGCTTTATTGCGTTCCCGATGTTTTCGAGTGATAGTTCGGATAAGCCGGATGGTGCGGAAGAGTCAACGGCTGCTTTCGAAGCTGAGCCAGCACTACTTCCACAGCCTTTTCAAGTTGCGGATCCTTCCCTTGCCGCACTTGCTCCGGATCGAGCTCTACTTCAACATCGGGCTCGATGCCACGATTCTCCACGTCAAATTGTCCGTCCGGGTTCCAGACCGCGAGGCTTGGCGCGGTTACAGCGCCGCCGTCCATCAGATCAGGCGTGCCGGGAATTCCAACAAGTCCACCCCAAGTGCGTTTGCCGACGAGCGTCCCAGCACCAGTGCGATGGAAGTACCAGGGCATTGCGTCACCGCCCGAACCTGCGTATTCATTGATGATCATCGCCTTGGGCCCGAAGATGGCGCCGTTCGGCTGGAGCAAATCGTGCCCTTCGCGTGGAGTCACCACGCTGAGCAACTTGCGGTTGAGGATCTCAACAATATCGGTCGCCAGCGCGCCACCACCGTTGAATCGCTCATCAATGATGACGCCTTCCTTGCCGACCTGCGCGAAGAAGTAGCGTGTAAAACTGGTTAAGCCGCCAAAGGCCGTGTCGGGCATGTATACATACGCAACGCGTCCATTGGTCATGCGGTCAACCTTGCGGCGGTTATCTTCGATCCATGCGAGATTCCGCAACCCAGCTTCGTTCGGCACTGGAATGACGGTGACTTCGCGCGAGTTCGCGCCCGATGCATCCGGCCCGACGCGCAATACAACCTCTTTACCGGCGGTGTTCTCAAAGAAGCTATACACATTGTCCGATGCGCCCAGATCGCGGCCGTTTATAGCAAGCAGATACTCGCCGGCGGCCACATTAACACCGGGTTGGGTCAAAGGCGCTTTGAGTTGCGGATTCCAATTCTCGCCGTCGTAGACACGCGCGAAGCGATAGCGACCGTTCTGGATCGAATAGTCGGCGCCCAGCAAACCGGTGGGAATTCGCTTCACGTCGGGTCTGTCGCCTCCGAACACAAATAAGTGGCCGACTGTGAGTTCGCCCATTGCCTCCGAGAACACATAATTCAGGTCCTCGCGGGACGCGATATTGTCGACGTAAGGGGAATACTTACGCTCAGTGGCTTCGCGATCGACGCCATGCAGGCTTGGATCGTAGAAAAAGTCACGCTCTATCCGCCAGGCTTCATGGAACATCTGTTTCCACTCGCGCCGCGGGTCCACCTTTACATCTAGCGATTCTACTTTCAGAGTGTTGTCTCCCGATGCCCCAGCGGGGCTGGGCGGAGAAGGGGGTGCGCCCGGAGGTGGCATCGGCTTCAATGTGCCGATAATCCAGGCGTCGCCGCGGCGGTAGAGCATTTTCTCTCCGTTACCCGCGATTTCAAAATTCCGCACGCCAGTAATGGCTACATCAGACTTCCGCGTCTTCAAGTCGAAGCGATGCACGATCAAGGTTGGGGGTTCTCCAGGCATCGAACGCGGTGATTCTATGGCCAACAACACTCCCGCCTTGCCTATTTGCAGATCGGAGTACCGCAACGGCGGAAGGGGAAGGGCAAGGATACGCTGTCCGATATGGTCAAGATCCACTTTGACTGTGCCGGCTGGTTTGCCAACATCCGCTTTGGGTGTGTCCTTCTTCGCGCTGTCTCCTTCGTCCTTCTTATCTGTAACCTTCGTATCCTTATCCGCAACCTTCGTATCTACAACCTTTTCATCATCGCTTTCAGGAGCGAGGGGCGATGGATCGCTATTTGATAACACGGCGAGGTAGACGCTTCGCGTCACGGGCGCGATACCGCTATGCAAATCCTGGTCAAACGAAGGCCCAGCATCTGTACTCGCGGTGAAATAAAGATACTTTCCATCTTTGTCGAACACCGGCATGCGGGCATCGCTCATACCATCGGTAATCTGAGTGCTCTTGGCATCCGCCAACGAGTAAAGTTGAACCGCGGCGAGATGGCTGGGAAGCTGCCTCGTATATGCGAGCCATTTGCTGTCCGGCGACCACGCCGCGTGGGGTGCGCTTCCAAAGTAATAGTCGGTGTCGATCTTCAACGGCCGCTTCGCGCCGACGTCAATGTACCAAAGGTTGAGATGATTATCGCGATAAGCGATCTTTGTGCTGTCAGGCGACCACACCGGCTCTGAATAGAACGCCGGCTTTTCACCAAGGGCCATCTTCACCGGATCGCCCATTCCGTTTTGGGCACGTAGGTAAAGCTGATATTCGCCCGACTCATCAGAGAAATAGGCAATAGTTTTCCCGTCCGGCGACCAAACCGGGGAACGCTCCATGGCGCCAGGCGTGTTGGTAAGATTGCGGGAATCGCCCTTCTCCGCCGGTATGGTGATGATCTCACCCCGCGCTTCAAATAGGGCGCGCGCGCCGTTAGGCGATATGTGCGCACTACGAAGACGCTTTGAGACGTTCACGAAGTGCTCGCGCAATTCGGGAAGATCGCCGGTGACTTGAACATCAACCAGTTTTGTTTTGTTAGTTTTCAAATCGTAAAGATGCAGTGTGCCAAACTGCTCATATACAATCGCGCCCGGACCCGCCGAAGCAGACTTAATATCAAGGCCAGAGTTCTCGAAGCACTGTGTCACTTTCTTGGACTGAATGTCATAGCTGAACAGTGTGACTGACCCGCTGCGGTCGGACAAAAAGTAGATTTTTTTGTCCACCCACATTGGATTGAAATCGTTCGAATTTTCACGCGGGATCTTCTGGATGTGGCCGGTTGCGAGCGTCGCGATCCAGATCGGCGTGGTTCGGCCTCCGCGATAGTGTTTCCATATGTCGAATGCATGCGCGAGCGGTACGTATGCCATTTGCGAACCATCGGGCGAATAGGATGCCTCGCTTCCCATGGGCAAATCGACGCGCTGTTCAAGACCGCCGTTCAAACCCGCCGTGTAAAGTTCCGGAAAGCGGGAGTAGCTGTTACGCGGTGAGGCGAATAAAACACGCGAGCCGTCGGGCATCCATCCTAACGTGATATCGGGCGCGGGATGCCAAGTCAGGCGCTTCGGCACACCACCCGATGCAGGAATCGTATACACATCAATATTGCCGTCATACTCACCGGTGAAGGCAATCTGTGTTCCATCAGGCGAGAACATCGGATGGGTTTCTTCGCCAGCACCCGTGGTCAGCCGCGTGGCGTCACCGCCGTCGCGTGGCACGCTCCACAAATCGCCGGCATAAGTAAAGACTATGTGCGTCCGATTGAGTGTAGGGCCTTTAAGTAAAGCATGCGGACTGCTGGCCGCGAAGCAAAGGGGCGCGCAGACCAACATCGGGAAGAACGCGAGGCGGGCCATAAAAACTCCTTGCGGGCAAGTATACCGCGGCGCAGAGAGAAAGAGAGTGATTCTCACACGTGAGACGGCATCCGGCAGGAGCCGAAATTTCTACTTCCTAGTCGACCTCAGATTTGCCAGCAGCTTTTCGTAGGCGTCGTCCAGCGGATTCAAAACGTCTGGTGCAGGAACCTCGGCCGGTTCTCCTAAAATGTATGGCGGCGAGTTGTGATCTTGAAAGCGCGGCCACACGGGAAGATTCTTTCCGTTGGGATCGCCTGTCTTTGCAAAATTAACCCAACAGGACGATATCTGCTCCGCCAGCGCGCGATCTCGCTCAGACGCCGCTGCCAGACGCGGCGAGCTCAGATCGGGAATGACCCTCGGCGCGTTGAGATTGTTGAAGACGTACGGAATCTCGGTGGCGTGGGTCGCTTTCAGATCGCGGACACCGGGCTCGAGCGGCGGCTCGTGCGTGAAGTAATACCAGTAGGCACGCTTTCCTAGCTCCGTTTGGCGCTCGGCGAAGAGCTTGGAGGCCCAGGCTAGAGTATTGCGGAACGCGATATTTCCGCCGAAGGAGGTGTGTTCGTCCTTATTGGACCCGACGATCAGGTCCACGGGATTCTGCCGACGCTCGGCAAACGTGATTGACTCGTCCTCCGGCACAATCCAGCCGTCGATGATCATGCCTGCTCCTCGAATCGTCTTCAGCACTTCATCACTGGACCGGGCACGCAGCTCTTCCAGGGACGGAAGCGGCTTGGCCTGCGCTGGCTCGGCAGGAGGCTGGCCTGGAGCGCCTCGTCCCGTACCGCCTGCAGCAATGCGCTCGGCTTGCGCCAAAGGGACCATGGGCGCCATTCCGAGTCCCATCCAATGACCGCTTTCCGCTATGGCACGTTGAAATAATCCTTTGGCAACCGGCGACCCAACCAGCCCACCGATCATGGCCGCGCCGGCTGATTCGCCAAAGATCGTGACATTGCGAGGGTCGCCGCCGAATGCTGCAATATTGGTTTGCACCCATCGAAAAACGGCGATCGAATCCGCCAACGCCTGATTGCCGGATCCATTGCGGCCCGATTCCTTCGTTAACTCCGGGTGCGAAAAGAACCCGAACGGCCCCACACGATAATTGAACGTGACCAGCACCACGCCTTTGCGCGCGAGCGCCTCACCGTCGTTATGAGGACTCGATCCGGAGCCTTCCCGGTACGCTCCTCCGAAAAGCCACACCATTACTGGAAGGCGAGCACTGGCACGATTGGCGGAGGTCCACAGGTTGAGATACAGGCAGTCCTCGCTCACCTTGGGTGAATCGGGCAAGTCCACCGCGACATTGACGGGTACGCGCTTGGGCGAGCTCGGCTGCACGCAAACGTTACCGAAGGTATCGGCTCTGCGGATCTGGCTCCATCGCTCCGTCGGCTGAGGTTCCTTCCAGCGCAGCGGACCGACCGGAGGCGCAGCGAACGGAATCCCCTTGAAAACGCGGACTCCAGATGGGAGCGTCACGCCGGCGATCGGGCCGGCCGCGGTCTTTACGGGATCTTTGATCTCCGCCAG
Organism: Bryobacteraceae bacterium; assembly: GCA_035569875.1. GTDB lineage: Bacteria > Acidobacteriota > Terriglobia > Bryobacterales > Bryobacteraceae > Palsa-89. The sequence goes on along the minus strand of DATMMD010000140.1, from coordinate 36,512 downwards.
AGCGGGTACGGCGACTGCGGCACAAAACAACAGTGCGGTGCGCCGCGTCATCGACGCGTTGGCGCGGAATTCGCGTCGGCCGTACCGGAACGCTCCGCCCGGGAGACGCTGATCCAGTCCGGCACCACACGGTTGTCTTCCTGACACGAATACTCGAGCAACTTGTAGTCCGGTTCGAGCTTCAGCGGGAAGCGTGCCGTCCACGAGTGAGTAAGGACCACGGGGTCCTCGGTCTTGATCTCGTAAATCAGGGATTGATCGTTGATGCGGGTGAACTTCTCGGTAATCTTCATTTGATCGCTGGTAGGGAAACGGTTGCCGGGCGGGGACGCAATCACGGCTGTATTAGTCGCGGACGCTCCAGCCTTGAAGTTGGTGGTCTCGACTACCAGCGTGTTCTGTTCCCAGTGCCCGCGGGAGATGCCCATCCACTGTTTGATCTCAGGCGAAACAGGCGTGTTGTCATTCAGCGGCACAATCCGCGCGTCGTGGATCATCTCCAGGAAGATTACGACCTGTCCGGGAGACTGAACGATCTGAATTCCGTTGTTATAACGGAACGGAAACATCGAAACCGGCATGCCTCGGGTGATGCAGCGATCCCAAAGGTCGAAGTCGTGATGGGAATCGAATACCAGAGTCTCGCCCGGTAGCGGCCAGGTACTCTTCATCTCTGCCGCAAGCCGCTTACCCTCCGGCGTCATTTCGGGAAGCTTGCCATCTGGTGGATCAAAGATGAGGGACGTCTGGCGTTGAGGAGTCATGGCATCCACGATGCCGGTAACAAATGCGCGTCCGGCCTCGCCTTCCCGCGCTGCGTCGGCGAACCGGTCCGGCATCTTGGAGGAGTTCTCCTTCACGGTCTTGAATTCCTCCTCGGTCATAAACTCTTTGTGCGGGTCGCAGGCCGCGATTTTGTCCGGAGCGGCACCCGGATAGCGCTGGCGCGAGAAGCATCGCTGCAGGGCTGTGATTCCGACATTGTTCAGCGGCCAGATTCCCTGCAAATCCGGATCGCCCCACGGCGTTTTCGGATGCGCCCACCCGGCTGGAGTGCCGAGGAAGAAATTGGCTTCGCTCGGCGGTATGGCCTGTCGCGATTGCCCCATTGCGGGGAAGCCGAGCACGGCTAGCGAAACGCCGCAGATTGCTACGCAATAGGTGGCCTGCATGGAATTAACTCCTTTACTTCTTGGTCTCCTCCGGCGGCCCCTCAGTGCCAGTCGACCCGATGAATAGCTTCTTTCCATCCGGAAAAGTGATATCTCTGCCGTTTGCGCGATTCATTCCATCTTTGGCCTGAAAGCCCTCGAAAATGACTTCTGTTCCCTTGGGAAGTGAAGTTTTGGTAAAACCGCGCCGGACGAGTACATTCGGCGAGCCGGCTTCGAGCATCCATTGCGTCGTGGTCCCATCCTCGTTCTTCACATCGATGTAAATCCAGCAATGCGGATTCACCATTTCGACCTTGGCGACCGTGCCTCGCAACTTAATCGGCTTCTTCGTATCGAATTCGGCCGTGAAAGCATGATGAGCGGGCAATTGGACCGTCGAAATCAGTATCCCGACTGCCACGGTCATCAAACCAGGTATTTTTGCCATAACAGCTCCTTGTCGGTCTCGACTAGTGGGTCGGTTTCTTGTCTACCTCGCCGTACACCAAATCCTCCACAAACTCTACGCACTTGAGCTCGAACAGGCGCGCGCCCTTTTCCCGGTGTCGGTGCAGGGGAAAACTGATCTTCCATGGTCGGGTGAATATCGCTGGATCTTCGATCGTCGCCTCGTAATTTAGGGTATTGGCGTCGAGCATCGAGTACCGCTCGACAACGTGCAGGCTATCGGTAGCGAAATTTCCGGCGCGGTCGAGCCAGGGCCTCCCGTTGAACCCCTTGACATCAACGACGAACGTGTCGCCTTCCCATTTGCCATTGGAAGTGCCCATCCAGGTGTCCAATTCCGCGTCGCGATGCTTGGATACAAGTATGGTGCGCGCGGCCGAATCGTATGTGTACGCGATTAAAACGTCGTTCTGTGACTGGACAATCTGGAACGGGTACGGCATGTACGTGGCGCGTGGAACGCCGGGCAAATAACACTTGACCTCAGGATCGAGCTTGAGGCGGTTGGCGAAATTCTCTTTCTTTTTCGCAAGGGCAGCAGACTTGTAGGGAATCTTGCCCCCTTCGACGACGCCGCCCCCGGCCGGGATCACCCCGATCGCGCCTAATTCAAGCACAGGTCCGGCTTGCGCGGAATGATCCTCGAGGTCCCAATAAGCGGTGGTCATCGCCTGCCATAAACCATTGAGGTTCGGTTTTCCACCGGGCATGCGCGGGATTGGAGTCTGAGCGGTCGCTGGCAGCGCCACCATAAAAGCAACGATTGCAGCAAGAAATTTCATACTCCAAATACTTTCTTGAATCTAACATATCAGTTGTTCTGGCGCATCTTATTTCGACGGCAGCGCAAAAACCACATAAGTGTTGGGGGTCGGAGCGTTCGGATCGGGCCGGCGGAGTCCAAAGTTAAAGTTCAGACCATTGCCGGCCGCGACGCAGAATGCGATGTACTCGCGTCCTCCGACTTGATAAACAGCAGGCACGCCATCGGATCCTACTGGCAGCTCTTTTACCCACGCCACTGCGCCCGTATCTTCGTCGTAGGCACGTATTTTGTGATCCGAAGCCGTCGCGGCGAAGATTAATCCTCCCGCTGTGACAACGGGGCCCCCGCGCGGATCGCGAGCTCCGGTGTTCGAGTGGCCTTCTTTTTCGAGATCGAAAACACCTCCGTTGGGGATCTGCCACCGAATGGCGCCACTGTTCAGATCGTAGGCCGTCAGGGTTGACCACGGCGGGCCTATGGATGCGAGGCCCGTGCTCACAGTCATGAAATTCAAAGGCGAGTTGTATCGAATGAAGCTCTCTGGATCAGACGGCGAGGGACTGTTCTCGCCGGCCTTCGCTGGCGCTGGCAACTCCAGTTTGTCGAGCGTAGGGTGTTCTTTGGTGATGACGTACAAAAATCCTTTTTCGGGATTCACCGCGACGCTGCCCCAATTCGCGCCGCCGTTATGGCCCGGAAGCGAGACCGTTCCTCGGAAGCTCGGCGGTGTGTATAAGCCTTCGTTGCGCGAATTCTTGAGTAGCTCGTGGATCTTGGCCTGCTCAGCTTCGGTTGCGAACGGATTGATATCTTTTTCGCTGAAGCTGAGCCGGGCGAAGGGAGGTGGTTTGGCCGGAAAAGGCTGTGTAGGCGAGCTGAATTCACCCGGCACGTCGGACTGAGGCACGGGACGCTCCTCAATCGGCCACAGGGGCTCGCCCGTCACGCGGTTGAAGACATATATATAACCAAACTTGGTGGCTTGCGCGACCACATCCACGTTGCGGCCGTTATGTTTTACAGTGAGCAGTTTCGGCGCTACCGGGAGATCGTAGTCCCACAGATCGTGATGGATCATCTGGAAGTGCCACAAGCGCTTGCCGGTGCGCGCATCCAGCGCCAGCAGCGAATTGGCAAACAGGTTGTTGCCTTTACGGTTGCCGCCGTAGAAATCGTAGCGCGCTGTCCCCAGAGGAAAATATGCGATGCCGCGTTTCTCATCGATCGTTAGCTCGCTCCAGTTATGCACGCCGCCGGCAGTCTTCCAGGCTTCGGGAGGCCAGGTATCGTAACCAAATTCTCCAGGGCGCGGAATTACGTGGAAGGTCCAAACCAATTTGCCGGTGATGGTGCTATAGGCGTGAATATCGGCCGGCGCTGAATCATAGCTGGCAGTGCTGGCGGGCAAGGGCGTGATGATCAGGTTTTCGAAAACGCGCCCCGGATTGCTGGTCTGCAACGGGCGGTTCACATCGCGATCAAGCCCCACACGCAGATCCGTCCGCCCATTGTCACCGAAGCTCTGAATGGTCTTGCCGGTGCGCGCATCGATCGCCGTCAGGAAGCCGTCGTTTATATAGAACAGGCGCCGGTCAGAACCGTCCTTACTCTCCCCGTAGTTGAGGCCCCGCTGGCCCACCGCGCCGGTGTTGGGATGCGACCAGATCTCCTTGCCTGTGGCTGCGTCCAGCGCCACGATGGAGTTGCGGTTCACCAGCACATACATTACGCCGTCCACTACGATTGGATCGAACAAGAGGGTGCCCTGGCCGGCCGGGTAAGTCCAGGCGACTTCAAGCTGCTTGACGTTGGTCTTATTGATTTGCTTGAGCGAGGAATACTGCGACGAATCGGCTCCGCCCAAATACTGACGCCAGGTATCCAACGGGCGGTCCGCGGCGCAAGCCAAAAGCGGGACAAAGCAAATTGATGCGAAGGACTGTTTCACAGGTTCTTAAGGTAGTGCGTATACTAGGAGGGCCTGCCCATTCCGGCTGGCTCCAGGTGACGGTTCTCCGGCGGACATGATCGCCACGTACTGCTTACCGTTCTCTGCCTCGTAGGTCATGGGTATGGCATTCGCCTCATACTCGAGTTGGACGGACCAGAGCTCGCGGCCAGTGCGGCTGTCGAATGCGCGGAAGCGGTTGTCATTGGTCGCGCCGAGAAACACGAGGCCGCCGGCCGTAACGATCGGGCCAGCAAAGCCCATCCGCCCTGTATTTTTCTTGCCCTCGGGCAACTCATCGGTCATCCCGGCTGTTACGCGCCATGCGAAATCTCCGGTATTTGCGTTCACGGCGACCAGTTGTCCCCACGGCGGCTTCTGGCAAGGCCAGCGTCCGCCCATGACTGGCTGTCCGTCAGGACCGGTCGCTCGGACGTCGAATCGCTGGTATGGGCCCGGACCCGCCTCGCTGCCTCGTTCGAAAGGATTCGTGTAAGGTTCGTGAAGCAGCGGATCCAGGAAGCCTGGCGGCGGCTTAGCCATCCAGCCGATCGAACCGTTATTCTGCACGAACGCGTAAACGATACCGGTGCTGGGATCGGCTGCCGTGCCGCCCCAGTTTGTGCCGCCCGTCGCTCCCGGAAAAACAATCGAGCTACGCGGCGGCGCTCCCTCGGCGTGATAGAGCCAGGGTGTGTACGGGCCCACGTTGTAGAGGCCACCGCTTCGCTCAAACAATTCGCGGCACGCCTGGGCATGTTCCGGTGTAGTATCCGCTTCCGTCACGATGTCCTGGTCGGAAAAGCTCACTCGAGCCAGAGGAGGCGGCTTCAGCGGGAACGGTTGCGTAGCAGCAAGCCGTTCGCCGGGAACATCGGTCTGGCGTACGGGACGCTCTTCTACGCCGAACACTGGCTTCCCTGTTTCACGGTTCAGAATAAACATCAAGCCAATCTTGCCCGTCAACGCCAGCGCAGGGATTTTTTGGCCGGCGCGAACAATATCGATCAGCGTGGGAGCTGGTGGTAAGTCGAAATCCCAGACATCGTGGTGCACCGCCTGGAAGTGCCACTTGTATTTTCCAGTCGCGGTATCGATGGCGACCAGAGCGTTGCCGAATAGATTGTCACCCTTGCGATCTGCGCCGTAGTAAGTGGAGGTTGGCGCGCCGAAGGTCATGTACGCCAACCCGCGCTCTTCATCGACGGTCATCTGAAATCCCCACATATTCGTGCCTGAGCGGTCCTTCCAGCTATTACCTTCCCAGGTGTTGTGGCCCAACTCCCCCGGCCGGGGAACCGAGTGGAATTCCCAGAGTTTCGCGCCAGTGCGCGCGTCATAAGCGCGCGAGTCGCCAGGCACGCCGAGCGGAATATACTCGCCTGTTGCGGCGCCGACCATGACGGCATTCTTGAAGATAGTGGGGACGCCGTTGTAGCCTACTCCCATGTCCACTTCGCCTTCTTTGCCGAAGCCTGGATCGAGTTTGCCGGTGTTTGCGTTCAGCCCGATCAGCCGGCGTCCAGCCGTGAAAATGATTCTCGGCGGGTTGTAGCGATCGCCGGGCCAATACGCGACGCCGCGCTGCGAGGCAACGCCGGACGACAATTCATAAGTCCAGATTTCTTTGCCAGTAGCTGGTTCCAGGGCCAGCACGTGGTTCGCGGCGGTGAGATACATCCGCCCGTGAATGACCACGGGCGTGACCTCTGCCGATGCCCGTCCGCCCCTCTCGCCCGGTCGGTAGGACCACGCAAGTTTCAATTGCGAGACATTACTCGCATTGATCTGGGCCAGGGGGGAGTAGCGTGTTCCGGGGAGATCGCGGTTGTATGTGGGCCACTCGGCGGGAGTTGGCTTGTATATATCGGACGAAGTTTTGGATTGCCCCGAGCACAACACTGCATAAAACAGTAACGCTTGGATCAAGCGTGTCATCCAACTGAGAGTACTATGAACAGCGACGTGGAGGCTTGATCGACGATCTGGTTGTGATCGACGATCTGGTTGTGATGGATAAGATCGCACGATGGCTAAATCTGAAGACCCTCGTCTGACAGCGTAAGGCCGGCGCCACGGCCAGGGCTTCAGCAAAACGACGGTAGCGTACCAGGCGGGCAGCTGCGCTATCTTGGTGTCTTCGCGGCATGTTTTATAAACTTCGCTCATGCCAGTCTTTGAATACAAATGCCGGCAATGCGGACACCAGTTCGAGTATCTGGTGCTGCATTCGTCTCCTGCGCTGAAATGCCCCAGCTGCCAGAAGCAGGATCTGGAGCAGCTAATATCGCTGTGCGCGATCAGTTCAGAGGCCACGAGGCAGGCGAACCTTAGTGCCGCGCAGGCGAAGTCTGCCGCTGTCCGCAATGAGAGACAGCGCCAAGAGCACACCAATCTGCACGAGCACTTCGAGGATCATCCCCTCGTCAGGGACGCTTCCGGCGCAATTCGCCAGCAAAGTTGATAAGATCATCCGCAGGAACTGACGGGCCGGAGCATCCATGTACCGAACTCTGAGCTGGGTTGCCGTGGCTATTGCCTGCGCCATCGGCTGCAGGCCTTTGGAAGCTGCGCCCTCCCCAGCGGCGGAACGCGCCCTGCTCGATCAGTACTGCGTAACCTGCCACAACGACAAAGCAAAAGCAGATAACTTCTCGCTTCAAGGGGAAGATATCAACGCCGCCGGCGATCACCCGGAAGTGTGGGAGAGGGTCATTCGCAAGCTACGCGCCGGTATGATGCCTCCTCCTGGTATGCCGCGCCCTCCGCTCGCTAAGTACGAAGAACTCAGGGACTGGCTGGAAGCACAAATCGACCAGAAGGCCGCGGCTCACCCGAACCCCGGTTCTGTCGTGCTTCATCGCCTCAACCGGACCGAATACGCGAATGCCATCCGCGACCTGCTGGATCTCCAGATCGACGTTACGGCGCTTCTGCCGGCCGACGACGCCGCGCGCGGGTTTGACAATATTGCGGGTTCGCTCACTATTTCGCCGACTCTGCTGGAAGCCTATGCAACTGCCGCTACGCGTATCGCTCGTACAGCGGTTGGCTTCTGGAAATCGCCCACAGAGGCTGCCTATATCGCCCCCGCAGATACTTCCCAGAACCAGCACATCGAGGGCTTGCCTTTTGGCACGCGCGGCGGGATGGCGGTCCGTCACAGCTTCCCCGCGGATGGCGAATATAAGTTCTCGGTCCAGAATTTCGGGCTGGGCAAATTCATCCCCGGCGAGCGGCTGGAATTTCTCATTGACAACGAAACGGTCGAGCTACGTGACTACACTGGCGTCGGATTGACTGCGGCAAATGCCGCGGATCACGACGGTTCCATCGACGTTACCGTCCCGGTGAAGGCCGGTTCCCACATGGTTGGAGTCACCTTCCTCGCCACCAACTACCGCCCCAGTCTCGATCTGATCCGGCAATTCGAGAGAAAGTCTCTAGAAGATAATCCCATCCCACAGCTGCAATACTATCCGGCCATCGGGCTCCTTAGAATACAGGGACCGTTCAATCCTACGCGTCCCGAAGACTCGCGCAGCATTCGCAGGGTTTATACTTGTCGTCCTTCCAGTGCCGATCAGGAAGGTCCGTGCGCAAAGGATATCTTGACGACGCTGATGAGGCGCGCTTACCGGCGTCCCGTTACTCCGGCGGACCAGGAGTGGGTGCAGGGCTTTTACCTGGAAGGGCGTCGCGGCGGAACCTTCCAGGATGGAATCGAACTCGCTCTACGGCGAATTCTGACCAGCCCGCAGTTTCTGGTGCGAGCCGAGCGGGAGCCCGAAAACATTGCTCCCGGTCAGCCCTACCGGATTACCGATCTCGAACTGGCCTCCCGCTTATCCTTCCTGATCTGGAGCAGCATTCCGGATGACGAACTGATCGCCGTTGCGAGTCAAAATAAGCTCCACACTTCCCCCATACTTGAGCGGCAGGTGCGGCGCATGCTGGCCGACCCGAAGGCGGATGGTCTGGTGGAGAACTTCGGGGATCAACTGCTGTATTTGCGGAATTTGGCGGCGACCTCGCCCGACGGCGTGTTCTACCCGAATTGGGACGACGAGCTGCGCAAGAGCTTTCGGCGCGAGACGGAATTGCTTTTCGACAGCATCATCAAAGAAAACCGCAACGTCGTTGACCTGTTAACCGCTGACTACACTTTTCTGAATGAGCGGCTGGCGAAGCATTACGGTATTCCCAATATCTACGGTTCGCAATTTCGCCGCGTGAATCTGGGCCCGGATCTGGCGTATCGCCGCGGATTGCTGGGCCAAGGAAGCGTTCTTGCACTCACGTGGGTGCAGAACTTCCGGACGTCGCCCGTAAAGCGCGGGGTCTGGGTGCTCGAGAATATTCTCGGTACCCCCCCTCCGGAACCACCTGCCAATGTTCCTCCCCTGGAGGGCAGCAATGGCGACCACAAGATCATGACTCTGCGCGAGCAGATGACGATGCATCGGAAGGCTGAGCCTTGTGCCAGTTGCCACAAGCTCATGGACCCCATCGGATTTGCGCTGGAAAACTTCGACGCAGATGCCACGTGGCGAACCAAACAAGGCGGAGATGGCGGAGTTGCGTTGGATACGTCGGCGGTGCTCTGGGACGGCACCAAAGTAAATGGGCCCGTGGAGCTAAGGCAGGCACTTTTGCGGTATTCGCCTCAGTTCGTCCGGATGATCACGGAGAAGTTGATGACCTTCAGCCTGGGGCGCGGGGCAGAGTATGAAGATATGCCCGTGATCCGCTCCATCGTACGGGAAGCCGACAAAGATAACGACAGGTTCCTGTCGATCCTGATGGGCATTGTCAAGAGTGCCCCGTTTCAGATGAGAACCAAAGAAGTGGAAGAGAGAGCAGGCAACTGATTATGTTTATCTCAAAGAAGTTCGTCCCTCGCCGTACGTTTCTGCGGGGCGCCGGCATCACGCTGGGCTTACCCCTGCTCGATTCGATGGTGCCCGCACAAACGCCATTGGAAAAGACAGCGGCCGCTCCGGTGAGGCGGTTCTTGGGAATTTGGCATCCGCATGGCGCAGCGCCGGGATACTGGAGCCCGCTCCAGGAAGGCGCCAACTTCGACTTCTCATTTATCACCAAACCCCTGGAGCCGTTCAGGAATCGCGTGACTTTGATATCCGGAATGGACATGCCCGAGGCCATGGCTACAACGGACGAACCGGGTGGCGATCATGCGCGCGGAGCGGTCCTATTGTCCGCCGCCAGGCCGCGTAGAAACGCCGTGAGCCCTTACCTGGGTGTGACGATCGATCAGCTGATCGCAAAGAAGTACGGCCGGGATACTATCCTTGAATCGATTCAGCTGGGCGTCGAGGAAGTAGGCAATTTCGGGAATTGCAACTGGGGTTATAGCTGTGCCTATACGAATTGCATCTCCTGGAGCTCGCCCACACAACCTCTTCCAACCGAAGTGAATCCGCGGGTGGCATTCGAGCGTCTGTTCGGCGACGGCGCGAGTCCGGAAGAGCGGCGTCTGGGAAGAAAACAGAGCGCCAGCATTCTCGATTCAGTCATGCAGGAAATCGCTTTCTTCAAGAAGCCTCTCGGCGCGGGTGACCGGAGCCGCCTCGACACTTACCTCGAGAACATCCGCGAAATTGAACGCCACATCAACATTGCGACCGAAAACACTGTGAAAGAGCCGTCCGAAGAAATTCCTTTCGGCTTACCCGAGAATAGGCACGTCCATTACCGGCTGATGTATGACCTTCTGGCACTGGCATTCCAAGGAGATCTCACTCGCTCCGCCACTTATATGTTGGGCAAGGACCTCTCGGGCGCGACCTTCCCCGAATCCGGTTTCAACGGTCCTTGGCACGGGAGCTCACATCACGGGGATAAACCGGAGAATGTAGCCAGTTACGCGAAGATGAACCGGTATCACGTTCAAAACCTAGCGTACTTCGCCGACAAACTCAACAAGATACCCGATGGAGATGGCAGCCTTCTCGACCACATACTGATCTACAAGGGAAGCAACATGGGCAATTCGCATCGCCACGCCCACGTGAAAGTGCCCATCATTCTACTAGGCGGGCTTGATGGCAATTTCAAAGGGAACCGCCACATCGTATATCCGGATAACACCGAGCGGACTTCGAACATGCTGCTCAGCATCCTTCATAAGTTTGGGATTGAAACAGAGAGTTTTGGTTCCAGCACGAAGCCGATCGCTCTGTAGTTTTTATGAAATTGCCGGTTCCTGTTCTGATGATTCTAACGGTGCCGCTGGCTGGGCAGGTCGGTGGAAGGCCCACCCGGCCGAAGGTGCAGCGGCCCGACGGCGCAATGTGGGAGGTCATCCGCAAGAATTGCGTAGCCTGCCACGGGATCGATGACTATGCTTTCTACGCACAGGACAGAGCCGGCTGGCAGAAGCTCATCGTGGATAAGCACAAGTCCGGTGAGCCGGACCTTTCAGAGAAAGATAGGAATATTCTGCTGGACTGGCTTGCGGCCAAATTCGGTCCCGATGCAAAGCCCTTTCCGAGAACTTATATTCCGCCTGAGATCACCACATTTTTCTCCGATCCCGAGGCCAAGAGGCTAATGGACCGGGCGTGCACGCGCTGCCACGGACTCGATCGCGTGCAGGGTGTGAGGAATGCGGAAGAAGCGTGGCGGGCCACGCTCGTGGACATGAGAGAAAGAGGCGCTCAATTGTCCGACGAGGAACTGGAACGCCTGGTCGAGTGGTTGACTAGAGTCTGGGGGACGAACCAAGGCAAATGACCCCTGCCTGCCGCATAATTGCTTGCTATGTCACGGCTTTGCTGCTGGGGGCTATGCTCGCCGCCGCTGTCCGCAGCGAAGTAGCCGACGCCGCGATGCAGCGAAATAAGCCGGCCGTTCGTGCACTGTTACAACAAAACGCCGACGTGAATGCGCCTCAAATCGACGGTACCACAGCGCTGCATTGGGCCGTGGAGGCGGACGACCTCGAATTGACCGACCTGCTGATACGCGCCGGCGCGCATGTGTCGGCGGCCAACAAAGCGGGTGCGACGCCGTTGCTGCTGGCCACCATCAACGGGAATTCCGGCCTCATCGAACGGCTAATCGCGGCCGGCGCCGATCCGAACGCACCCTTGACCAAATCCGCTGACACGGCGCTTATGATGGCGTCGCGCACCGGCAAGATAGGGGCCATGAAAGTGCTGGTGGATCACGGAGCGCGGGTGAACGCGAAAGAGACATGGGGCGGTACTACGGCGCTGATGTGGGCGGTTTCCGAGCGTCATTCCGACGTTGCGAAGTTGCTCATCGACCACGGCGCTGACGTGAACGCCAAATCGAATTTTGTGCCGTCCGCCTCGGGAAGAGGTTTCGAAGGAACTACGCCGGTTGCCGCCAAACCCAATCAGGGCATAGAGGAGTTCGCCAGCGGTTTGCTGACGCCCCTCATGTTTGCGGCGCGTGAAGACGACATTGAGTCCGCGCGCCTTCTCGTAAAGGCAGGAGCGGACATCAATGCAATCGGCGGCGACGGCAAGGACGCCTTGGGACTTTCGCTTTTCAATGGAAGCTACGATGTTGCATCGCTCCTGATCGACAGCCATGCAAATGTGAACCAAGCCGATGCGCAGCGGTTCACTCCGCTGTTCTGGGCGGTCGATCGCCGCAACATGGAAACAGCCCCGAACTTTCCATGGATGGTAACAACCGATCCGCTTCCTCTGATCAAGAAGCTTCTGGATGCCGGAGCAAACCCCAACGCTGTGATTAACTCCACACCCAGAGCCCATATGCGAGAAGGTTCCCCGCGGATCGTCTACGCAACGGCATTGATGCGCGCTGCATTTTCAGGTGACATCGAGCTGGTCAAACTCCTGCTGGCTCATGGCGCGAATCCTCACATCATGTCTTCCGACAAAGAGACCACGCTGATGGCGGCCTGTGGCACCGGATTTATCAACGGCTACAACAGACAAAGGACACCCGCCGAGCGGTTGGAAGTAGTGAAGCTGCTGATTGATCTGGGCGAGGACGTAAATGCCGCCGACAGTTACGGCATCACGTCGCTCATGGCCGCCGCGAACCTCGGCGACATCGCAATCGTCCAATACCTGGTCGGCAAAGGCGCGGATTTGGCAGCTCATGACCTGGGCAAGAAGAACGATGGCGCCTTTGGCTCAAGCGTGGAGCCTCTGATGCCAATCGACTACGCGATCGGCGTGGGAACGTTCGTGCCAAATAACGCGGTCATCATGCACGGCGACGTGGTGAAGTTCATGAGTGACCTGATGAAGCAGCGCGGAATCAAACACACTACCTCGGAATGCACCCTGAGGGGGTTCACTTGTGCTTTGGCCAATGTCGATCCCAAGACCGCCACGCCTGCGGAAATCGCCAAAATTAGAAAGATCCAGACCGGATACCAAGTCGACGGAATTACCGGCGGGCTGACAGTAAAAGATCCGGAGAAGAAGCCAAAGTAACGGCCCACGAGGTGAAGACAGCAGATGGAATCTTCTGCTGCTCCTCAGCAAGGTACGCTGCTCCGGGCGTACTCAGTTCTGAGCACACAGTGCTTTTGGGCAGGAGACAATTAAAGATATGCTCCAACTCGTGTCGAAGGACTTCAACCCAAAGCACCCGCAAACACCGCCGGGCTTACCTAAGTCTCCGCCCCGGTAGTGCGCCTACCGCTGGTGGCTCAGGATGAAATCCACCACCGGCTTCGGATCCTTACGCGACACCGGGAAGTGACCCTCGCCCTCGGTCACCAGCACCGTGATCTTCCCGCCGAGCTCCTTGTAGCGCTTCTCCGCCACGCGTGTCTGGTCGTTCAGCCACGGGTCGAGGCTCCCGCAGTCGTGTAGAATCGGCACGCCGGCCTTGGCCAGTGGCGCCAGATTGTCGATCGGAGGCGTCTTCGACATCAGGCTATGCAGGAGCGGATTCCGGGCGTAAATCACCGAGACCTTGTCCGGGTTCGCGATCGCCCACGCGTACGACTCGCCCGCCTTTGCCCCGGTCCCCTCCATCACCACCTTCTTCGCAAATCCATTGTCGACCATCCGCTGATAGACCTCGTCCCACTGCGTTTGCACGGCCCCAGGCCCGGAGATTGGCGGCAGCACGATGTAGTAACCCTCGGCCAGTAGCGCCATATCCACCGCCGAGTCGCGCTCTAGCGGACTCGCATGGAACACCCACGGCTTGCCCGGCGCCGGCTTCTGCGGAACCACGATCGACATTGCGTCAGCGTGGAAGTTACCCGTCCCCGGACCGTCATAGCGATCGTAGGAGGGAACGTATCCCGGTCCGCGCACCGTCGCGTACGTATCCTCGTTCTTCAAGTAGATGAGGGAATTCTCAAGGCTGTAGTAGTGCGCCTTGGTGTAAGTTGAATCGGCGAACGCCGGCCGGTTCAGCTCTACCGGATGCATGTGCTGCTCGATCCAGTCCGCGATCGGCGCCGGGTCCATGAGACTATGCGGGTGATGCGCAACGCCTTCCTTCATGATCAAGGTGATTGAGCCGCCCAACTGGTGATACATGTTCTCCACGACCATAGTGTGCCGCTGCAGCACAAAATCCTCAGTGCCGACGACGTGCAGCAGGGGCACGTCATGCTTGGCCAACTCCGGGATCTTGGCGAAATCTTCGTCGTAGACCGCTGGATTGTCCGCGTAGATACAGGCCACCTTGTCGGGGTTGACCACACCCCAGTTGAACGCATTGACTCCGCCCTTGCTCATCCCGACGAAGGCCGCCTTCTTCGCCAGGCCGTGGTCTTCCGTCAGGAACTTGTACCACACGTCCCACGCCTTGCCCTGTCTGCCGGGGTCGGGCGCCACATAGGCAATGTGAAAACCGCGTCTCAGTAGCTCGACTTCGGATTGAGGCTGATGGTTCCAATAGCAGGCTCGCCATGACCACGGATTGCCGGGCGCCGCCTTCTCGGGGACGACTACTACGCAGCGGCGTTTGCCGCCGTTTATACTCTCGTCGATTCCGAAGCTCGTTACCTCGCTCGCCGGGGCCGTCATAGGCGTGATCGCCCCAGTGGCATCGTCCATTATAAAGTCATAGCGGTCGAACCCTTCATGCCAAGTAGTTTTCTCGCCTTCGAAAGGGACGTACACGTCCGCCGCCGTGGCGTTGCTGGACGTCCAAACGATGGCCGCTGCCAAGAACAATTTTTGACCGGAGTTGCGATGTCTTCTTGAACTGTTCATGATCCTTGGTCCTTTCCGGATTCCGGGGGAGGGAACGAAAACCGCAGCGGATGGCGCTGACATCTGATGAACGACTTAACGATCTACTATACTATCAAGTGCATCTGAGAACGGAGTTCGGCCAAGGGAAGCATTTATGCGGTTCAGCGTCGCCACGAGTTGCGTTGCTGCGATCCCGCTATTTCTCTGTGCGGCTGAACCCAGCTATTATCGCGACGTCCGTCCGATTCTGAACAAAAACTGCACTAGCTGCCATCAGCCGGCAGTGAAGTCATCCGGACTCGATTTGACCACCTACGCGGGATTCCAGGCGGGCGGCAAACGAGGCCCGGCATTCGTCTCCGGCGCTCCCGAAGAGAGCCTGGCCGTGAAGTTCATCACTGGGGCGATGCAGCCGTCGATGCCGCTTTCGGGGGCGTCTCTTCCCAACGGGGATATCGACACGATTCGAGAGTGGATCAAGTCCGGCGCGAAAGACGACTCTCCGCGCGAAACCACCTCAAGCGAACCCACGGTCTATCATCAGCCCCCAGTGCTCACCGCGCTTCGCTTTTCGCCCGACGGGAAATTTCTCGCGGTCAGTGGCAATCGCGAAGTACTCCTGCACAACGCCGACGGGAGCGGCCTGGCGAAGCGTTTGCAGGGCGACGCGGAACGGATTCTGTCGATCGCCTTCTCAGCTGACGGCAGCCTGATGACGGCTGGCGGAGGCACTCCCGCTCGATTTGGCGAAATCCAGTGGTGGGACACGCGCGAGGGCAAGCTGCTGCGGACGGCGAAGGTGTCGAGCGACACGGTGTTCGGCGCGTCGCTTTCGCCGGACGGGGCCAAGGTCGCCGTAGGATGCGTGGACAATACCGTGCGCGCGTTTGAAACCGCCACCGGCAAAGAACTCTACAAGATCAGCAGCCATGAGAACTGGCCACTGGCCACCGTTTTCGGGGTCGACTCCAAGCGCTTTGTATCGGTGGGTCGCGACAGCGCCGCTAAGTTGATCGACGCCAACGCCGGGCAGTTTCTTGAGAATGTGAACCAGATACGCGGCGAGTTGACGGCAGTGGCCCGGCATCCCAGCAAAGATGAAATCGTGATCGGCGGCGCGGACCGCGTTCCTTATGTTTACCTGATGGACCGTCCTCGGAATATGAAAGTTGGGGAAGAGGCCACGCTGGTCCGGATGCTGGAGCCGCAGGACGGCGCGATCTTCGCAGTGGATTGGTCGGCCGACGGGAAGCGTATCGCCGTGGCGGGCGCCGGTGCGAGTGTGAATCTATACGATGCCGATACCGGAGCGCGGACGGCTGCGTGTAAGGGCCACTTCGCGGGGATTTATTCGGTGGTGTTTTCGTCGGACAGCGCGCACCTGGCAACCGGAGGGTTCGACGGCCAGGTGCGGTTGTATCGCAGCGCTGACTGCAGTCTTGAAAAGGCCTTCATCCCTGTTCCCTTGGTTCCCGGTCAGGCCGGAGGTACTCAATGAGATGGTTGTTGTTAGTACTGGCGGCCGCGTCGCTGGGGGCGCAGCCGGTCATCACAGACCTTCAGCCCCGGGGAGTGCAGAAGGGACGGCCGTTTACGCTCACCCTCACCGGAAGGAACTTGGGCGAGGGAGCGAAAATCCGGTCGAGCATGCCTGCCACCTTCACCTTGCTCGGTCCCGAACATGCCGGGCCTATGGCGGAAGGGCGGTACGCCACGTTTTTGGTCGAGCCCGCCGGCGATCTGGCCGTGGGAGCGTACCCGATTCGCGTGGAGACGCCCGACGGCATTTCGAACATCCAGCTCTTGGCGGTAGGAACCTTCCCCGAGTATCTCGAAGATGAATCACGGCCCGGTGCGCTCGCCAACAGCAACGACACCATCGAAACTGCGCAAGCGCTTCCGCCGGCTCCCTTGACACTCAATGGCTCGCTCGCAGGACCGGAGCGCGATGTGTTCCGGATTCAGGCCAAGAGCGGCGAGAAGCAGGTCTTCGAGGTGGAAGCGCGGCGTCTCGGTTCCGCGATCGATCCGGTGTTGGAGATTCTCGATACGTCCGGAAAAACGGTGGCCCGCAGCGAAGACGCGCCGTTGCTGGGCCTCGATGCGCGGGTGGCCGTGACGTTTCCGCGAGACGGCTATTATTACGTCGTCGTACACGATTCGCGTTATTCGACGCAGATGTCCAACTTCTACCGGCTCAAAGTCGGCTCCTACCCCTATCCGCAGGAAATATTTCCTTTGGGCGGGCGGCGCGGGGAGGTGCTGGAGGCTTCGCTAGGCGTCCAGAAAATCACCGTCGATTTGCGGAAGGTCGATAGCAATGCCCGCCAGGTTTTCGTGAATCTGTCTGACAGCGCCGTGCTCCCTATTCCTTTCGCGGTTGGGGACGACCCGGAGATTACGGCACCCGTTGCGGACTCGATCGCGGTGCCGGTGACGATCAACGGGCGCCTCTCCAAGCCGGGCCAAGTGGACCGTTATAAAGTACCCGTTACGCCGGGCCAGCCGCTCGCGCTTCGAATACAGGCGCGCGAGCTGGGCACATCCAAGCTGATGGCGGTGATTACGGCCTTCGACGAGAAAGGCAAAATGCTCGCTCGATCCGGTGATGAACCGCTGGCCGATGACGTGTATAACGTGAACCAGAGCCGAACGGCTGGCGATCCGATATTGCGAGTTAAAGTGCCCGAAGGATCGAGCTACGTAGTCGTAACGGTTGAGGATCTCGCGCTTCGTGGCGGCGCCAATTACGCGTACAGGCTTAACGTGCAATCGGTGGCGCAGGACTTCCGGGTGATCTTGAATACGGCCTACGTTAACGTGCCCGCCGGAGGGTCGGCCATGCTGCCGGTCACCGTGCAACGGCAAGGTTACGACGGAGAAGTACAGTTGCGGGTTTCTAACGTTCCCCCGGGCCTGCGCGTCGAAGGCGGCTACGTAGTGGCGGGCGCGGTCGTCAAGGAAACGGCTCAAAATCGGAACAGCCGGGGCACGCTGATTTTGACGGCTGAACCGGGAGTCAGCCTGGCGCCTGCGGATTTGATCGTAGAGGGCGTGGGAAAGCTCGCGGATGGCTCTAGTCTCATCCGGCGGGCGGAAGCTCCGGCGATGCTCGTGAATGTAACGGGCGCAACCGAACAGGGTTCGGTGGACCGGCAGCGGCCGTTGACGGCGCCGTGGCTAGGGCTCGACTTACCCGTCGCGCGGACCAAGCCTGGGGCCGCCACGCTCGAAGTGACTATGGTGGAGCGCAAGCGGATGGAGGAGGGCGATCAGATGAAGTTTCGATGGAAGTGGAATCCGGCCGACGCCACTTTGCCATTGCCCAAGAACGTGAGCGCCGAGATGGTGGGGGCGGCGGATATCCGCGTGATCGATATGCGGACCGATTCAAGCGACCGCACCGCTGGTACGTTCCTGGTCACCACGACGAAACTCACGCGCCCTGCGAAGTACGATTTTTACATCACGGGAAAGCTCACCGCCGACGGCAAGCAGGAAGAAATTGTGTCGCGTCCAATCGCGGTAGAGGTGGATGAGGTCAAAGCTAATGTTGCTGAAACTGGTTCTATCCGTTAGTCTGGCCGCGGCTGGGCTCGCGGCGGAGGAGCGTGTCACGTTCCTGCGCGACGTCGCGCCGATTTTGAACAAGACAGGCTGCACGTCGGGTCCATGTCACGGCGCGGCGAAAGGGAAAAACGGATTCAAACTCTCGCTGCGAGGATACGATCCGCAGTACGATTACGAAGCCCTGCTTTACGATCTCTCCGGACGCCGCTTCAACCGGGCCGATCCCGGAAAAAGCCTGATGCTTGCGAAGCCTGTGCAGGAAATCGCGCACGGCGGCGGCCTGCGGTTCGAAAAAGACTCGGATTATTACAAGACGATCTACAACTGGATCGCGCAGGGTGTTCCATTTGGCGATCCGGCGAAGGATTCGGTGGTTGAAATGAAGGTCGAGCCCAAGGAAATCTTCATGACGAAGCCGGGCGAGACGGCGGCGGTGAAAGTTGTGGTCCGCTATCAGGACGGCGCTATCCGTGATGTGACGCGGGAGACCTCGGTTGAATCGAACATTCCCGACGTGGCGTCCGTGGATGTCAAGGCCGCCGCTAAAGGAGAGCGCGTCGGCGAGGCTACGCTGCTGGTTCGGTATGCAGGAAAGTTTTCTACGATTCCGGTGACCGTGCTGAATCCCAAGGCAGGTTTCGCGTGGAAGCCATTGCCGCAGTACAACTACGTCGATCAGCAGATTGACACCAAACTCGAGCGACTGAAGATTCAACCGTCTCCGGTCGCCGCCGACGCCGCGTTTTTGAGGCGGGTGTCGCTGGATCTCACGGGATTGTTGCCGCCGCCCGAGGCGGTACGCGCATTTGTGGCGGATCCGGCGCCGTCGCGCGTAAAGCGTTCGAAGATGATAGACCGGCTGATCGCCAGTCCGGCGTACGTGGATCACTGGACCGTCAAGTGGGGCGATCTGCTGCAAACCAGCCGCAAGTACCTCGGCGAAAAAGGCGCATACGAGTTCCAGCAGTGGATTCGCGATTCGGTGGCGTCGAACAAGCCCTACAACAAGCTGGTGCACGAGTTGCTGACGTCGCGCGGCAGTTCCTACGACGATCCCGCGGCAAATTTCTTCCGCGTCACTCGCGAGGCCAAGCCAACCATGGAGAAGACCACCCAGGTGTTCCTGGGAGTCCGCATGGTGTGCGCGCAGTGTCACGATCATCCGTTCGAGCGCTGGACGCAGACTCAGTACTACCAGATGGCGGCGTTCTTTTCCGCGGTAGGTCTGCGCGCCGGTTACGAAGTCGGCGAGGAGATCGTTTTCGATCAGCGGTCCGGCTACGAGATGAAGCATCCCAAAGACGGGCACGTGGTCAAACCCGAGTTCATGCTGGCTTTGAACCAACCGCTGCCGGTTCCGGACGATCAGCGGCGGCGCGACGCACTGGCGCAGTGGCTCACCTCCAAGGACAATCCGTTTTTCGCCAAGGCGATCGCCAACCGGGTCTGGAGTTACTTCTTTGGCAGGGGCATCATCGATCCCGTGGATGACATCCGGGCCTCGAATCCAGCCACCAATCCGGCCTTACTGGAAGCGCTTACCAATGACGTTCTGGACCATAACTTCGATCTGCAACAACTGATGCGAACCATCACTAACTCGCGAGCCTATCAGGCCTCGTTCACCACCAACGAATGGAATCAGAACGACCGCGACAACTTTTCGCACGCCATGCCGAGGCGGCTTTCGGCAGAGGAGTTGATGGACGCGGTTTCGTCGGCCGCCGGCGCCCGGCCGCATTTTCCCGAGGTTCCCGAGGACACGATGGCCGAGCAACTGGTGGATCCGCATATCGGCCAGGAGGGATTTCTGGACGTATTCGGACGCCCGCCGCGCGAGTCTTCATGTGAATGCGAGCGGCGG
Source organism: Bryobacteraceae bacterium (assembly GCA_035569875.1). Taxonomy (GTDB): domain Bacteria; phylum Acidobacteriota; class Terriglobia; order Bryobacterales; family Bryobacteraceae; genus Palsa-89. The sequence continues at coordinate 16,552 of DATMMD010000140.1, read as the reverse complement.
TCCGATTTCAGCCTGCCGCAGGCGCTCAACCTGGTAAACGGAAAGACCATTTCGGACGCGGTCGCCGATCCGAAGGGACGCGTCGCGAAGCTGGTTCTCAACGGAAAAGGCGACGGCGCCATCGTCGAGGAACTGTACCTGGCATCGTTAAACCGCATGCCGACGGCCGCGGAGAGCGATCTGGGCGTGAAGTATCTTGCGGGCGGTTCCAAAGCCGGCCGCGCTCAGGATCTGCTGTGGGCGTTGCTCAACAGCAAAGGGTTTCTGTACATCTATTAGAAGGGACGCTACCGTCATGCTGAACATTCCCGGACATCCCGCCTACACTTGCGAAGGACCCACCCGGCGCGAGTTAATGCGCATCGGCTCCATCGCGCTCATGGGTCTGAGCCTTCCGCAATTCTTTCTCTGGCGCGAGCGCGCCCAAGCCGCGGAGATCGCCAGCAAGTACGCCGGCGCGCGCGGGTGGGAGAGCGCCCAGAGCGTGATAATGATCTTTCTGCAAGGCGGGCCGTCGCACATCGATATCTGGGACCCCAAGCCCGATGCTCCAGCCAATATTCGAGGCGAGTTCAAGCCCATTAAGACCAAAATCTCCGGTACCTTGATCGGCGAGCACATGCCCATGATGGCCCAGCATCTCGATAAGGCGACGCTCATCCGCTCCATGAGCTACACACCCAACGGACTGTTTAACCACACTGCGGCGATCTACCAGATGCTGACCGGTTATCCTCCGGACAAAGTGTCGCCGTCCGGCCAGTTGGAACCGCCCTCACCCGCCGATTTCCCCACGGCGGGCAGCCAGGTGTCGAAGATCAAGCCGCCCAAAGACCCGGTGCTGCCGTTCGTGGAATTGCCGCGCCCGTTGCAGGAATCCGGCATTATCGGCAAGGGCGGAAGCGCGGGCTTTCTCGGCAAGGCCTACGATCCCTACCGGATGTATCAGGACCCGGCAAAATCTGTGAAGCTCGAAGATCTCTCGCTGCGCAAAGAAATTCCGCCGGAGCGCTTGAAGGACCGCTTCGAGCTGCTGAAAGGCATTAATGGATCGATGCCGGACCTCGAGAAAGCAGTGGGCGAGTTTGCGGTGGATGAGTATTACGGGAAGGCTTACGATCTGGTGTTGTCGGGTAAGGCGCGCGACGCCATGGACCTCGAAAAAGAATCCCCGCAGATGCGCGAGCGGTACGGCATGCACACCTTCGGCCAGAGCCTTTTGATGGCACGGCGGCTGATCGAAGCCGGGACCAAGTTCGTGCAGGTGAACTGGCCATCAGTGGCGAATGGCGATCCTGAGACCACCGCGTGGGACACGCATGCCGCCAACTTCGGCCCGTTGAAGAACCTGCACTGTCCCAAGCTGGATCGCGGTTTGTCCGCGCTGCTCGACGACATGGACCAGCGAGGGTTGCTGAAGCATACTCTCGTGGTGGCGGTAGGCGAGTTCGGCCGCAGCCCGCGCCTAGGCGTCTCGACTTCGGGTAACTCGAATTCTCCCGACGGACGCGACCACTGGCCGTATTGCTACAGCGCTGTAGTGGCTGGAGCGGGCATCGCGCGCGGGATGCAGTACGGTGAGTCCGACTCGACCGCTTCATCTCCAAAAGAGAAGCCGGTCCATCCGACCGATTTGCTGGCGACGGTGTACTACGCGCTAGGTATCGATCCAGATATGCAGATCCTCAATCATCTAAATCAGCCTCGCGAACTGGTGAAGGGCAAGCCAGTCGCGGATCTGTGGGGGGCCTGAGACAGTTCCGACGGTGTCCCAATGGCCACCGCCCAGGCATTCTCGCGCCTCACTGAATCCGGTATCCTGTCTTCAGTTCGCACCTAATAGTCTCGTTTGCTCGGTCCCGCAGACTGTGGCCATACTCTTCTTTCATTACCCAAACTCCGGCACCTGCGGGACGACATGGATCGTTTGTTTAGGAAGCAGACGAACGATGCCAGCCACCCAGTTGGGATGGTAACCGGAGTCGCGCTGCAGTCGCCTCAAGCGCGACCTCGGAGGGGAATCAATGAAAATTATCGACCAACATAAGATCGGCGACTTGCTGATCGTGTTGTGAGTATAGGATCGATTGCCCGTCGGGGGACACGCTCAGACCCAGAAAAACTGGTTTCTCGATAATAGCGATTGCGTTTGCCTTTCCAGTCGCAAAGCGGAAAAACTGAATCGAACTGTGACCATGCTCGGGCGGCGCGAGGAAATAGATGCCTTCATCGACGACTGAGTAGCCTCGTTGAGCCACGGCCGGGAGTATCTGACTCTCCGGGCCGCCCGCCACGGGCACCCTCCATAGTGCGCTTGTTACATAAGACCGCGTGTAGTACAGATATTTGCCACCTGGCGACTCGAAAGGCACAAAGCCCCCGTTCCTGGTGATCTGCACGGCTTCTCCTCCATCCGGCCGCACTTTCCATATCTCGTACCGTCCGCTGCGGGTCGAGGCGAAATAGATCCAGTTACCATCTCGCGACCAGCTCGGTGCAGCATCGTCAGCCAGGTTAGTGGTTAATCGACTTGGCTTTCCTCCATTGGCGCTGACTACATAGATCTCGTACTGTCCTTCTACATTTGAATCGAATGCAATGCGCTGGCTATCCGGAGACCAGCGCGGAGTTCCGCTATAAGCTCCGATTGTCGTCAGTTGAACCACATTCAAACCACTACTGTCACAGGCCCAGATTTCATAGGTTCCCGATCGATCGGATGCAAAAGCAACTCTTTTGCCATCGGGAGAAAACTGTGCGGCAGTCTCGGCGCGTGTTGAGGCGATGAACGGAGCGCCCTTTGGAACCGGTGAACTGTGCTTGCTTTGCAGGCCAGGCAACTCGAGGCGCCAAATATTTGTGTCGACAAAAGACCGTGTATACGCGAGCCGATTCCCTTGGCGAGAGATCGAAGGATATATACCATCCTCACCCACCGATGCGAGCCGTACGGGCTTCCCGGATCCAGCGACGCCGATGCGCCACAAATTAAAGCTACCCCCCGCCCGATTGGACGAAAAAATGATCTCGCGGCCGTCTGCCGTCCACGCTGTATTGAGGGTGTGCCGGTTGTCAAACGTGATGCGTTTCGGTTTACCGATTGGCGCCATCTCGCGAGAAAAGGCAAGCAGGTGGAGATCTCCAGCTCCGGAGCCAGAAAATCGGCTGAATGCCAGAGTTCGGCCATCCGGCGAAAAGGCCGGACCGCCATCGCCTTGCGAGTTTGACGGCGGCGACGTGAGCCTCCGCTTCTCGCCACTCTCGACCGAGAGCAGGAACAAACCGAAAGGCTCGTCTGGTGAGCCTTTGTCCGCTATTGCTAGTGCATTCCCCTCTACTGACCAGAAGAGCCCGAGAGGAAGCGCAAACGTGGCAGGCGGACGATAAATCTCGGCCAGTTTCCGCTCCGTGCCGCCGAGAGCCCCAATCAACATCACAGCCGCTTTCTCTTCATCCAGCGTACGCAGGAACGCAATCCACTTACCGTCGGGAGACCAGGCCGGGCAATAGTCTGGCGCCGGATCGCTGGTGAGACGCAAAGGCGTTCCGGCGCCAATGAGTTTGACGTAGATGTCGTAGTTGTCCTGTTTTTCGCCGTTCCAGGAAAACGCCACCTGGTTGCCCTCCGGCGAAAAGCTCGGCTGAAGTTCACTGCCTGGATAAGTAGTAAGAGGAGCCACGCTCATTGGCAGCTGCGGCGCTTTGTTGCGGGTCAGAACCATCCACCCGGCCGCTACTGCGGCCACCAGAATCACTAGCGCGGTGGTCCAAATCACACGCCGCTTCCGGTTGCGCCGTACCGCCGGGGTTACGAAAAGCGTACCGGAATCGGAGTCGTCTTTCAATTCGCGCAACGCCACTTTCAGGTCATCCATGTGCTGAAAACGGCGCTCCGGATCTTTGCGCAGGCAGCGCGCAATTATCATCTCCAAGTCCCTGGGTACGGTCGGCACAATCCCGCTCACAGCTGGTGGCTCGTCGCGCAGGATGGTCGTTAAGGTAGACAATTTCGAATCCCCAACAAACGGTCGACGCCCCGTGACCATCTCGTAGAGCACCGCTCCGAAGCTGAAGATGTCCGACCTGTGGTCAACCTGCTTTCCCTCCGCCTGTTCAGGCGACATATAGGAGACCGTCCCCAGGATCGTTCCTTCCGCGGTTTTGGGAGCGCCCGCCCACATCGTCCGTGTGGCATCCTGTTCGCTCGCGGCTTCGCTCTGGTTGGCTAACTTGGCCAGTCCGAAGTCGAGTACCTTGATGACACCGGGGTGACCGCTCTCGGGTCCGGTAACCATGACATTGGCGGGTTTCAGATCGCGGTGAACAATTCCAGCCCTGTGGGCCGCGGCAAGCGCGTCGGCCATTTGCACCGAGTAGTCGAGGGTTTCGCTCAGCTGCAAGCTTCCGCGGGTGATTAGTTGGTCGAGTGGCGTGCCAGAAACATATTCCATGATGATGCAGTCGCTGTCCTGCTTAGAAACAATGTCATGGATGGTAATGATGTTGGGATGATTCAGACCCGAGGCGGTCTGGGCCTCTCGGATAAACCTGAGCTTACGTTCCGGGTCGCTTACTTTCTCGGCTGGCAACACCTTGATTGCTATGATCCGGTCGAGGCGCATGTGCCTGGCGCGATAGACTTCGCCCATCCCGCCCGCGCCGAGCAGGTCCATGATCTCGTATTGGCCTATTTGGGTACCTGGAGGGAGCGGCACTGGGTTCCAGCACAACATAGTTTACCGCGCTGGCGACGGGTGAGCTGCAAGCAACGAGGCGACCGGGTACGCGCATCAGCATCGTCTGAACAATAGTCGCCGTTAATGTTGTTTAGCGCGGCCTTTCCGAGAACGTTGTTTCGGTGATGCTTCCCGCACTATGCCCTCAAGCGCTGAGCACAGTCGCGGGATTTTGGCGCGCAACAGTCCTTGCGCAAGATTGACTAGTTGCACAGGATCCAGGGAGTGGGTTGAAGAGGCTGTGGCGCCACACCTGGATCTGGTTTTGTCCGTATATTTTGGACTGGAGGCCGGGCAGCACCGAAATTAGTATCAAGCCGGCGATAAGCCACGCTGCTCGTTAGTGATCGCATGTAGAACCGACCCCTCGCCACGGTTCGCCTACCGCACATTCATGCCGCACCCGCCAGCATTCCAACGCCTGAATCTTGGTTGATCTTACCATTCAGGAGTCGCCGTGTGCATCGGATCTGATCACTTTACATTGAGGAGTGAGAAGTCATAACATACGCCAAGGGGCGTGAAGATCGAAAATTACGGTGCTGGTATTTCAGGCGCCGCGCCAAGCGCATTGTCCATGCGGAGCTGAGACTCCGCGGAGTGCTGCAAGAACATCTTTCAGGAGGTTCTCAACGTGTCGCATAATCGGTTCATCATTTTGACGGTCACTGCTGCCGTCTTTCTAGCTGCGGGTTCATCGATGGTGTTTGCGCAAGGGCTCATCACCCAAAAGGCGCTCTCGCTCGAGATGGCCCAGGCCATCGCTCAGGGGGCCGTTGATAGATGCCGGTCTGACGGATTTCACGCGAGTGTTACTGTGATCGACGGAAGTGGCTTATTGAAAGTATTCATGCGAGATGAAGGAACCGGGCCGCACACGATTGATTTGAGCCGGCGCAAAGCTTATACAGCACTCACGTTCGCCTCGCGATGGAAGACGTCCGGGGAAGCGGCCAAGGCTTGGGGATCAACCTTGGGATCACCGATGCCCAATATCGAGGGCACGGCTGGCGTGGCCGGCGGAGTGCCGATCAAAGTAGGTAGCGAAACTATTGGCGCCGTCGGTGTGAGCGGCGCGGTCGGAGGCGATAAGGACGAGGCCTGCGCAATGGCCGGCATCGCTAGAGTTGTCGACAAGTTGAAGTGAGGGGTGTAATAGGCGAATTGAGGCGGGCTAAAGAGTCCGCACGTGAACGGGTGAACTTCTACGTTTAACGAGTCTGACGTCGCTAGGAGCGACAGCCAGCGAAACGGCCATGAGCCAGCGGGGAGTTGCGATCGCCCCCGTACTGCCGCAAAGGGTGAAGAAGCGCTGGGGAGAGCGGCGCGGAGCCCACAACAATTCCTGTGAGCGGGGTGAATGCCTTAAACCGAATCGACTCTCGCCCCGTCGCCCCGTTCCGTCGAACAGAAACGAGCGCCGAGTCAGGTTGATCATGTTCGACGATCATCGTAATTCAACGACTAAGATGAAGCGATGGATGCCACTCCGGCGAAACGGCCCCGCCACACCACGATCGAAGGCCGATATGTCACGCTACAGCCGCTGAATGCGGACGCGCACGCGAACACCCTCTTCAATTCCGTTCAAGGTCACGATTCGCTGTGGGATTACATGTCGGACGGACCATTCCCCGACCGCGAAGCATTTCGCGCCAGCATCGAAAAGAAAGCGCTGTCCACTGATCCCCTGTATTTTGCAATTATCGACAATCTGTCCGCCGATGCCGTGGGGTACGCGTCCTATTTGCGGATCGAGCCTTCGCACCGTGTGATCGAGGTGGGCAACATTCTCTATACCCCGCGTCTCCAAACGACGCGCGGGGCCACCGAGGCGATGTCTCTCATGGCTCGCCACGCATTTGAGGACCTGCGCTACCGCCGGTACGAATGGAAGTGCAATGCTCTGAACGAGCCCTCGCGGCGTGCAGCATTGCGGCTGGGCTTCCGCTTCGAAGGCATCTTCCGGCAGCACATGATCGTCAAAGAGCACAATCGGGACACCGCTTGGTATGCCATGCTCGATGGCGAGTGGCCGGTTCGCAAGGCGGCTTTCGAGCGATGGCTATCGCCGGAAAATTTCGACGTGGAGGGAAGACAGATCAGGAAGTTAGTAGGACTGGGTTAGCAGGTGAAGGCGAGCGAACCTCGCCCGGCACGCCTTTCGCAACGCAAACGCCGTCTTGTCCATCCGTACCCACCCACTGCGCGGTGACACGGTTTTGGAGGCTTCGGATGGGAACCGGGTGTTTTATCGAATCGTTCTTGGTCTCAGAATCTATTGTGTTTGTGCTCATGGTTTCTCCTTGCCGCGTTGGCGGTCGTCACATTGGTCACATGGCCCCCCAGAGCGACAGTCCCTTTTTTAGGCCTCGTCAGGGAAATCTGTGGGTAGTCACTGATGCGTTCGAATGGCGGCCGGAAGTTCGGCTCGCGCGGCCCACGAATGTCGGATAGCGCGGACTCAGCTTTTTGTGTTTTAGCCAGTTGGCTTTGGAACCAGCTTGCCCTCCCTGGTAAAGCTACGCCGTTACTCAGGACGTATCCGCAATGCGGCTTGCTTTCAGCGCTGGACTCTTTCGGTTGAAGGTCCGCCTTTCGGCGTTTCAGTCGTATAGAATGGCCGGCGTGGGTGTTCGAGCCCTCTTGATCACAGTCGCGATCGCAACCAGCATTGCGCTCGTCGCTGTCTGGAGCGACGGGTTATGAAGACTGCGGTTCATACATGGTTCTCTAAACGGTGGGCGTACAACACCTCGAGTGCCTATGGGCGGACGCTGCCGATGCTGAGCATGGGGAAGTTCCTGGCCGCGGCGTTCATCACCTTCTGCGCGGTCGGTTTCGCCATCGATCTGCTACTGGTCAACTATCAACCCTTAGGTCAAGGGTTTTTCTGGCCAATCTACTTTGGCACGCTTGGGACAGCCGTTTTTGAGGCCCGCATGAAGCGGATTCGTCTCGTCCCTGTTCTTCTGCTGATTACGGGGGCCGGCCTGTGGCTGGCGGTTCGAATCTCCTTACATTCGTCCGCGTCGCCGGACTTGGGGGTGATGCACCGTCGAGTCGTCTTCGACGCCATCGGCATCCTGGTGGGCACGACCGTCGGGTATCGGCTGCTTGTCGATTTCATCAGGACCGAAGGCCTCGCGACCATCCGCATGCAGACCGAACTTGCCCTCGCGCATGGCATACAGGCGACTCTGGTTCCGACGCTTTTTCTTCAGGTTGACCGCTTCGAGGTCTACGGCAAATCCATTCCCAGCACAGAAATGGGCGGCGACCTGATCGATGCTGTCGAGAGCGACGGAACTCTGCTCGCCTACGTCGCGGACATTTCTGGACACGGCTTGGCCGCAGGCCAGTTGATGGGCATGCTGAAGACGGCGATACGTGTCTCCCTGCAGTTCCGGCAGCAGCCGACGGCCGTACTGGAGAGTGCCGACCGCGTGCTTCCCGCGGTCAAGGAGGCGAACATGTACGCGACGCTCGCGCTTCTGTGCTTCGACGGATCGTCCGAAGCGGAGTACTCGCTGGCAGGCCATCCGCCGATCCTGCATTATCGCGGGCCGACCCGGGATGTCGCCCGGCTTGCCATGGAGCAGTTTCCCTTGGGCTTGATGCCCGGGGGGCGCTATTCGAGCCGGCGCGTCACTTACTCTCCGCGGGATCTGTTTCTGATGATGACGGATGGGATCTCGGAAGTACCCGACGCGAAAGATAACGAATTTGGTTTCGATCGCCTCGAGCAGTTACTCAAGGACAACGCCGGCCAGCCACTCCCGCAGCTCTGGGAGTTGATCATGGGTGAAGTCAAACGGCACGGCGTGCAGCAAGACGACCAGACATTGCTGCTCCTCCGCGTGCTCACGTAGCAAGCATCCGTGGCTCGCGCGACGCAGGTTTGGTTCCACGGCTCGCATCAGTCCTCATAGGTCGTTAGCCTTGATCGGGAGTACTTCGGGAAGAAATATCGGGGAGGAGCAGAGCACTCGGGCCGAAGCACTTTCGATAAGGAGACTTGAAGGAAGCCGCTGGCGGGGCGGACGAGTATGGAGCTACAAGCTTGTTTGGATGCAGCCGAACTGAACTGACGAGTGCGGGGTACGGGGAAAAGGCTGGCGAGTGCTGTCGGCGAGATGGCCGTTGGTGATGTTGGAGAGCCAGAGACTGCCGGGAGCAGGCAGCCACGCGGCACTGATTAGTCGATAAACATACGACCACGCCGGCACGCGAACGCATGTCATCGGGCCAATTGGAGCGGCGGCTACGAACTGTCGAAGAAACTGCACCGGGAGGCTAACTCCACCGCGCTGAGGGAGCGCCGATTCTCATCGGCCCGCCACAGCGTGAACAGTTCCAGGTGGGAACCTCCGAAGCAACCGGAGCACAGGGTGGTTCGCGGGGTTGAGGAAGAAGTTCCCGGATAGTGTGCAGCCGAGCAGTACGGCAGCTATTGGCCAGGAAGCCAACTGTCGAATGCGCACGAATCCGCGCGGCAGTACATGTTGTATGAAGCTTCGCAGGAACTCGGTGGCGGCGAGCGTCATCTGCCGACTGGGAGGCACACCCCGCCCTGTAGTTAACAAGAATTATTCGATGCCAGGAGCGATCGGATGGCCTGCTCAAGTACTATCACCGACTGGCGGCATCGACCTGGTGAGGAAGCCGTAGCGAAATACCGGGTATCCTGAGGTTTCATGAAAACCGCGATTGTTACTGGGGCCGCCAAGGGGATTGGCAAGGCCATCGCCGGACGCTTGGCGCACGACGGATTCACCGTGGTTGTAGCGGACGCCGACGAGCCGGCAGCGATCACTGCGGCCGCGGAGTTGTCTGGACTGGGTATCGGCGTGGATGTGAGTGATAGCGCCGATGTACAACGGATGGTGGCCACCGTGCTCAAGCGTTACGGATCGATCGAGGTGCTGGTGAACAATGCGGGTATTACAGGGAAAGCGGCTCCCGTGCACGAGTACCCGGACGACGAATGGCGTCGCGTGATGGCGATCGATCTGGACGGCGTGTTCTATTGCGCGAAGGCCGTGCTTCCTTCCATGCTGGCTAAAGGGTCTGGGCGCATCATAAATATCGCATCAATTTCCGGGAAAGAGGGCAACCCTAACATGCCCGCTTATTCGACGGCCAAGGCCGGCGTGATTGGTTTCACAAAGGCCCTGGGAAAAGAAGTGGCGACGAAAGGCGTGTACGTAAATTGCATTACGCCCGCAGTGATCGAGACCGAAATTCTGAAGCAGCTGACTACCGAGACGGTGAATTATATGGTCTCGAAGATTCCCATGGGGCGCGTTGGGCAGCCGGCGGAAGTGGCGGCGCTTGTGTCGTGGCTGGCGTCGGAGGAATGCAGCTTTAGCACCGGAGCCGTTTTCGATCTCAGTGGTGGCCGCGCGACTTACTAAGACCAGATAGACGCGATCGTCCAGATGTGGCCGACCCGTGACCTCACTGACTGGAGCGCGTACAGAGGGACTGGATCTACTTTGGCTGGCTTCGGCACGAGCTGGAGAGCAACGGAAGCAAACCTTACGCGTTCTAGAGAGGTACTTCTCAACTGACTGAACAACGAGGCATTCGTCATGGGGGAACGATTAGCGTTGATAAGCCATGAAGTTGGCACGCTCAAGACCACGTTGGGCTTCAGGACTCTTCATGAATGTTTTCCATACAAAGCCGGTGCGAAGATTCTCGGCCATTAGCATCGTAATGCCTGTATCAATGGCTATAACGTCGGTATCGTACCACTTTGTTAGTGGATTGAACGCATTCACGAAACCGTAGCGGCTCCAGGCCTTCGGCACGTAGCGATTCTTGATATTCTTCAGAACGCGCAGGGTTGCTTGCGGAGAAAAGGGCAATGAGCCTGCTGCTGCACTCGGCACGACCGTTCCATCGATCGGACCGATTTCCGGCGGACCACCCCAAACCATATAGCCGTTTCGTGAATCCGAGGCGGTAATTCCCCAGAGGTCATCGCTGTAGTCAGGAAACTGCTTCGCCAGCTCCAGACAAAACCTCCGGTGAACTTCTGTGGCGATTGCCGAGTTCTGGAAGTAATCCGCATACCGGTCGCGCTTGCCCCGAAAATCGAACCAGGCCTGAGGGTACTGATGGACAAATAAAGGCGCATATGAACCGATGTAGCGGAGCCCGTCGTATTCGAACGTAGTGCGCTTCCAGGCATTCCATGCCTCAGGCGGCAAGGGATGTGACAGCGATCCTAACCCAAGGAGGTACATCATGGTCTGTTCGCTGTAGAAGTCCCATCGATAAGGAAGAAACCCAATTTCAGGCCTCCAGCCATGCGGCAACAAGGAGGTGTCCTCGGAAAGCCAAGTCCAATCGACCCGGTTGAAGATGTCGCGGCTCAAGCGATAGATTTCGGCATGACGGAAATGCTCCCGGCACGTGAGCACGCCGCACAGCAAAATTGCTGTGTCGATGGAAGAAGCTTCTGCATCCCAGATCCGCTCACCGGTTACGACATTAGCCCAGTGGAAAAAGAAGCCCCGGTGCGTTGGCATTTTTTCCCACAAGAAGCGAAGCGTTGTGATGACGCGATCGCGCGCGTCTGAGAGAGATATCCATCCGCGTTGTTGTGCGATGCAGAGAGCCGTTAGACCGAAACCTGTTCCAGCGATGCTCGCCACGATTCCGGTATCGGTTGCCCGTGTATTACAACGATCCTTGACGAGCCCGGTTTCCGGATGGGCTTGTTCGCCAAAAAAGAGGTAATTGGCCTTTTCCAATTCGTCCAGGAAGGCATCGTCTTCCTGTGACAAAGGAGCGGCGGCCAGAGCGATTGTTGATTTCCAAGCGGGAACTGGTGGTTTGGTAGCGTTGTTGTCGGCGGCAGTCAAACGACGCGCGAGCGCACCGGCGAGGAACGGCAACCCGGCGCCCCTGATTATCGTCTGAAGGGCAGCCCGGCGAGAGGATGCGTATAAACCGAAATATTTGACCTTCACTACTATCTAATGTAGTGAAGTAGCGGGGCTGCCGGATGAGCAGCCCTTTTCAAAACACACAGGAAAGAGCCATGTGGAAGAGAGCAGTGATTTGGGGCGCGGCGGTTTTGGTAATCGCTATCGCGTTGATACTAATAATCCGTAAGAGGCTGCAAAAGAGTGGCGCTGTGATCCAGGGCGCCGTTCTGATGCAAGACGCGGATCCGAGAAGACAATTGCCGATTCCTGGCGTCGACGTCACGGCTGAGGTTGGGGATTTGACGGTGCAGAACAAGTCGGATGCTTCCGGGCTATTCCGGCTGACTGTGCCCAGAGCACTTTGGCGAACTGAGAGCGCCGACCTCCGTTTTCGGCACCCAAGTTACCAGCCAGTGTACATCACGCAACCCTTAACCGATCAGATTTACGTGATCCGAATGGTAGCAGTCGCTGCCAAGGCCGTTCCCCAATCATCAGCTCCACAAGCGACCATAAAAGACGTCCGCGTAAGATACGCGACAACGGCCACTACGCCAATCAACGTCGGGAGCATCGCGAAGACCTTCGAAGTCATGAACGTTGGAGACGTTCCATGCAATGGGGCCTCGCCTTGTTCGCCGGACGGTAAATGGAACGCGGCGATAGGCGGTTTGACGCTGGATGCTGGGGACGGCCATGAGTACCGGAATACAAGGGTCTCGTGTATCGCTGGGCCTTGTCCCTTTGCCAAAATTGAGTCGGATCAGTTTTCTGGCGGCGGCCGTATTATTAAAGCTTCGGTACGCAACTGGTCCGACACCGTGACATTTCTCGTCGAAGCGGAGGTGATTCAAACGATACCCAGCGACTCGATCCGCAACGCTTATCCCATTATTTTTGGGCGAGAAATGAGCTTCACCCTTCCGCCGGCGGCGCAAGGACCGAGCATCGAGGCCGACCTTAACGGAGACGAGATAGTTTTTCCTTTGGGCCCCGCGCTCACTTTGCCTTGGGCCCATTGTAATCTTCAAGTGGGGACCGACCAAACGAAACTATATCGGTGCGAGCTGAAGCCCGAATACCGGTTTCAGTAAGTCGCGAGAAATGCACAGTGTGATGCTTAGTTTTCGGGGCTTATTGCACATTATAATCGCTATCTACCGGCAGGGAGAGCGAAGGACTGCAAGCAGCTAAGTTCACTCAGGCAGCACGTGAAATAGGTGCAGTACCGGACCATCGCCGGCGTTTGAGGCCAGCAGTTGGGGGTTCTGTTTTGCTCTCATTGCGAGCACTGCCGCTCTTTCGTCCGGATCGGTGACATGGGACAACGTGCAATCGTATAAATTATCTCCGAACTTCAGACGAACATGGGGATCACGCATCACATTGCTAACCCAACTCTTGCCTTGCGGAAAAGGAACTCCTGCCTGGAACATCGACGTTATATATAGCTGACCATTGTGGAGGATGAAACTTGTTGTTACTGAATGAGGAATCATGTACCTCGTTCGCGTCTGCACTTTGTCTGTCTTATATTGGGAGACGAACGCCCAGTCCGTGACTGGGGTACTTACAACGTTCCCACTAAGCCATAACCCAGGGTAATTCCCGGGACCGGGTGTGTCCCCGATGGGGTTAAATCCCGTGAAACGCAGCACCGCCAAAAGCAAAACCAAACAAACCACTATGGCCCCTACAATTTTCGCTAACGTCTTCATCTTAGCTCCTTACGTAAAAGCCGGAATTCTCGTTTAGCTTCCAGTAACTGAGTTATTGTACACTCAACTCTTCCGCGTGTGCCAAACTTCTTGGCTGTTCCACCAGCGTGCCGGGTGACAGCGTCTGCAACGCCCAGCCGCTCCATTTTCGCCCTGAACAATTCTTTGAAAGTGTATAATCTCCAGAATGGAGCAACGAGAATGCGCTGCAGCGCAGGTCCGCAATATTGTCCGGTAGTGAGTAGGGAGGCAGTATGAAAACGTTGTTGAAGGTTCTAGGAGTAATCGGGGTTTGCATAGTGCTGCTACTTGCCGTGCTAAGCATCACCGGCTTTGGACCTCATGGAAATACGCCTGGTTTATGGCTCAAAGGGAATCTTGTAACGACTCCGGTTACAGACTGGTCCTTCACCGACAAGTTTGAAACCGCGAATGTTCAGACCCGCACCCGGTATTTCCTTCCACACTCGGTAACGACTTATTGCGTCGCCTATAACGGGCAGCTCTACCTAACCTCGGTTTATCGGGCGGGGCTGACGTATCCTCACGGCAGGAGCTGGAACGAGGACGTAGCCCGAGATCCACACGTTCGTATCAAAATAGGAGATCAATTGTACGATCGCACTTTGTCCTACGTAACCGATCCGGCCGAGAGAGCAGCTGTCATTGAGGCAAAAAGGAAGAAATACCCGCAGCAGAAGATACCAGCGACTTCGACCATCAATGTTTTTCACGTGCTGGATAACTAGGGAATCCTGGTGAAGACGCTCTTAAAGGTTGTTGGAGCAATCTTGGTTTGCTTGGTCCTGCTGCTGGTCGTGGCGCGAATCACCGGCTTGGAACCCACCACGCGGAGGCCCGGTTTATGGCTCAATGGGGAGCTCGTCACGGCTCCAGTTGCCGACTGGTCCTTCACTGACAAGGTTCAAAACATCAAGATTCAGACTAACGCCTGGTATTTGCTTCCACATTCCGTGACGATCGATTGTGTCTCCTATAAGGGGAAGCTCTACCTGTTTTCCTTTTATGCCGCGGGGCTGACCTACCCTCACGGCAGGAGCTGGAACGAGAACGTCGCCCGAGATCCCCACGTGCGAATCAAAATAGGAAATCAATTGTACGATCGCACTTTGGCCCTGGCGACCGATCCGGCCGAGCAAGAAGCCGTCCATGCGGCAACATTCAAAAAATATCCCGATTTGACGCTGCCTCCGGGCGGGATGATCGTTTTGTTTCGCGTGCTGGATAATTACGAAACCTGGGCAGTCCCTATCAAGCGGTGAGCCCATGAGAATCGTCATCACCGGCGCCAATAGCGCGTCCGGCCAAGCTATACTGCGCTGCGCGCCGGAAGCCGGGGTGGCGCCAAATGCGCTAGTCGCCGCAGTCCGCTCTGATCGCGCCGCGGACGAGATTCGGCCCCTGCTGAGCGAGGGAAGCAGCCTCGCCAAGGTTTCCTACGACGATCCCAATAGTCTGGACGCGGCGTTTCGGGGAGCTTCAGCGATCATTCATTTGGCGGGAATTCTGGTTGAGAGTCCAGGTTCAACATATGAACAAGCGAACGTTACGCCAGCTCGCAAGGTCGTGGAAGCCGCGAAGCGGTGTGTGGTAGCAAAGTTCATATTGATTAGTGCCACAGGAGCCGATGAGAAATCTTCCAACGGCTACTATCGCACCAAGGGACAAGCAGAAGCTGTGGTACGTACTTCCGGCCTGCGCTATACGATACTGCGCGCTCCGCTCCTACTGGGACCTGAAACCGAGGGCGCGGCAGCGCTGGCGCGGAATGCGCGCGGCCCCAAAGCCAAGCTGATCGGCGGCGGCCGCAATTTTCAACAGCCTCTCTACGTGGACGACTTGGCGCGGGCTGCCCTCGCTGCCACCCAACCTTCGGTCGCGAGCAATCGCACGTTAGACCTGGTTGGCCCCGTTTCACTGCCGGAGCGAGAACTCGTCGAGCGAGCGGCTCGCTTGCTCGGTCGCCAGGTACGGGTCAGCTCGATCCCGAAAGGACTGCTTTCGTTTGTGCTGGCCATTCGCCAGCGCGTATCCGGCCCCGGATTCTCGCCAGACGTGGTCAAAGTGATTACGGCCAATACGCGTCTGGACTCGCGGCCCGCCGCGAGCGAATTGGGAATCCACTTGACCGGCATCGATGAGATGATCAAGAGGAGCTTAGGCTAGGAGCGAAGAAATGAACCAGACCGGCCAATCCACTGCGATGGCGCGCGACGCGGACGCAAAAAAAGCCAAGCCTTGGCAGCGCCTTTTGCCGTTACTGATTACCTTGGCCTGCTTCGCCTATCTCTATAATCGGCTCAACCACGCCGCTGCGGCCGAAGGCATCGGACTGCTTAGTTACCTGGCAAAAAGCTTTGAGAACGTGAACTGGTTGTATTGGCTGGCGCTCATGGTTCCGTACTGCTGCCTTTATGTGATATTCGACAGCCTAGGTGTCTGGTGCGTGATCAACTGGTTCAACGCCAAGATACGCTACGCCGATATTTTGCCTATTCGCGCCAGCGCGTACATTCTCTCGCTGGTGAACGAGCAGGTTAGCAAGGGCGCCATCGCGGTCTACCTAAATCGTCGAGACGGAGTGCCGGGCTGGGAGGTCGGCTCCAGCATGCTCCTCATCACGTTGTGCGAGATTTACAGCCTGATCCTGTGGGCGACCGTCGGTGTGCTGCTGCGTTGGAATAGTTTCCAGCCCGCCTTCCACATCATTCCATGGATCGCCTTGGGCGCCACCATATTCTTCACGTTTGTCCACTTGTTCTTTACCGGAAGAATCGCGCCCGGGATCGCACTGCGCGACCGCCCCATCTTCCGGACGTTGCGGCTGGCGAAATTGTGGCATTACGGCGTACTCATAGCGTTGCGCGCACCGCTCGTACTTGTTGGCGTTGTCGTCTACACGCTGGCTCTGAGACTCTTCGGGGGCTCGGTAGGTTTTGGGGAGATGCTGGGCATTTTGCCGGTGATATTCTTTGGTGCGGCAGCGCCCGGACCGATGCACTCGGTCGCGATTCTTTTTTGGGTTTTGCTCTTTCCGGATCGGCCGGGCCAGATGACCGCCTTCGGCTTCGTCATGCATAATTTCTTCATCTTCTTTAATGCCGCCGTGGGTCTGCTATTTCTCCGGCGTGCGACT
>DATMMD010000139.1:0-2877 GCA_035569875.1 Bryobacteraceae bacterium | reverse complement strand
GCGACACTGTATTGAAAGCTCGGGGTGTTATGGTTCTTGCCAAACCAGGAGGTGGAGTAACCATTGTCCCGCAGGATGGTGCCGATAGTGGCGTTATCCGGTCCGATGATTGAGTCATAGCCGGGATAACCCGTGGATAGTTCGCCGATGACGCCGGCGCCCACCGAGTGATGGTTGCGTCCTGTGATCAATGCCGCGCGCGTGGGCGAACAAAGCGCCGTTGAGTGGAACTCGGTGTAGCGCAATCCAGCCTTCGCGATGCGATCCATCGCGGGCGTCGGGATGACCCCGCCGAAAGTGCTCGAAACGCCGTAGCCCTGATCGTCTGTCATGATGAGAAGGACGTTGGGCGCGCCCTTGGGCGGTACGACGCGCGGCGGCCACCACTGCTTGGAATCCTTGGCGCTTTCCTTGATCACGCCTCCAAACGGCATCGGAGGCGGCGGGAGCTGCTTCCCGTCAAGCGTCAACGTGGCGCTGGGGGAACCCGGCACGCCGTTGATTTGCTGGGCGGACGCTGGCCCCGTCGCCAGAGCAACCGCGCAAATTAGAATCGCAACGCAGCCACAAACCGCCGATCTTATCGATTGCATAGGTCCTCTTGATCAGGTCGAACCTCAGGCATCACTGCTTCGAACAAGTGCGGCCTCGACGTCGCCTTTTTTGGAGATCAACACTCTGAGCTGTAAATACTGCGCGTTCTCGGGCAGCGATATTGTACTTTGGTACAATGCTATTGCCCGGAAACGGCGCCGCGGGCTTACACTTTGGTCTTGGAATCGGCGGTCTTGTTTTCAGCAGGCTGACTTGGAGCTTGGCTCATCTGCATTCCGACCAGCCGCGCTACCAGGATCGCAAGATAGAACTGGCCGGCGATTCCTTCGGCGACCGCTGCATAACGGGCTTGAATAGTCACTGGAGTGATGTCGCCAAAGCCGATGGTGGACAAGGTCGTCAAGCTGAAGTAGCCGAAAATCGGGAAAATGTGTTGAAACTCGGTCGACCTGACGTGGGTTCCGGTCACGATTCCGGAAAAAGCTTCCGGATGCCGCTGGTATATGATTGCGTACAGCAACGCCCAGGCAAAGCCGAATAACAGGTAGACCGAAACCGCCATGCATATGGTCTCTCCCGTCACCTCTCGTTGCCTCAGAACGCTGCGTAACTGACTGCCCGCGATGAACACGACGAATAGCAGCCAGCTGATAGTAACCGCCATCTCCAGCATGGGATTCTGTACAAAGATGGTTGCTATTCGTCCTACTCCAGCTGCTATCGCGAGCATCCAACCCAATATTCGCCGATGTCTGGCCTGGCTCAGCAGCAGACCTCTTTCACCGACCAGCTCGTCAACGTTGATGTTGTATAGAGCCACGAGCAGGAGAACCACCAGCGCAATGCTGAATAGCGGGAAACCTGCTCCTGTATCGCCGATAAGTGGGCGCACCAGGAACGCAGCGATGAGCGCCAATAGCAGGGCGCTATGCCGGTGTGGCGCGAATCGACGATGGATTTCCTGTTGCAATTGAGCAAGAGGTCTAGCGTCTATTGACTTACCATCCGGTCGCGCCATCGCTATGGACCTCCCGTAGGCCGTGAAACCTACTCATCCACTTCTTGCCAGGTCTTGTCGGGGTTGAACTCGGTGATTGCGCTCGCCAACTTTGAGGTGTCGGGTCCGAGATCTTTCTGTACGATAACCCCATCCTGATTGATCATCAATGTCATCACGCCAGAAGAGCGATACTCAGCGGGATAGGCCAGGAACGCGAACCCCTTAGTCATTTTTCCATCGACTAAGTAATTCTTTGCGCCTCCGGGAGCATTCTTGCCTTGCGCTGTCAGCACCTTGTAGTAGTAGCCATGAAATGGAATTGGACTTCCGCCACCGTCGTTCTTGTATCCCTCTGCGCTGGCGCTCGCAATTAGTGGTCCAATTGGGCTCTCGGGCTGCCCCGCGCCGGTTTCCCAATACAAACCGTTGCGCTTACCGGTGTCGCTCAGGATTTTCTGCGCGAACTGATCTGCGCTTTCTCCATCGCGCGCTTCGCTTGCATACTCCGTCTGTGCGTCAGCCAGATCTTCTAACACATTGATCGTGAATAGCTCATTTCGACCTACTCGTCGGGACAGTAGCTCCTCCTTACCGGCTGCTGTGTCGAAAACCCATCCGCCATTCTTTTTTACCAGCGGAAGTGGAACCGGCCAGTTCTCAGCGCCGATATACAAAATGACGCGACCTCGATCGTCGTAGGCGAGCCGATGCATTTCCTGGTAACGCCTCACGAAGTTGTTGCGAGCATTCTTGTCCGCGACGGGATCTCCCGATGAAAGGACCTGATCCGCATCCGGGCCAAGTATCGAGCTCAGCGTTTTCATGTCGTCCGCCTTGCCGGCGGCAACCAACGCGCTCGCTGCGGCGTCCGGTGACGGGAACATCTGCTGCGCAGCGGTTTCTTCCGCCGGTGCGATAGGTGTGACTAGCAGGCATGCCAAAATGAGCATTGAGAGGGCAACGGCGGCTAGGCGCGAGTCCAGGTTCAGCCGTCCCTTAGCGATTTCATTCGACGTCATTGGAATTCCTCACTTACCTTTTTGTCGGCCGCCTCGATTCTCGCCGCCTCCGCCGCCCGCGCCGCGTTTGGCATTACCACCACCACCAGCACCATTACCACGTCCGCTATTCGCGGTTTGGTTGTTCTTCAGGCTGGCTTGTCCGCGGTCCCTGGATGCTTGCGCGGCCCCGCCGGGTTCATATCCGCCGCCCAAAGCGTTGTTGCGGCCGCCCGTGCTGTTGCTATCCTTCGTGAAGCCTCGCGCCGGGTCTGCTGCGCGATTCGCTGGCTTGGATGCGGCTGCTGGGCGAGTCGATGCAAC
>DATMMD010000138.1:0-8084 GCA_035569875.1 Bryobacteraceae bacterium | reverse complement strand
GCCTGAAAGCGAACCGAGTTCGGAAGGATCGGGCAAGCCGGCGTGTGGATCTTCCGTGGAGATGGCTGCGATTTCGAGAGCCGAATCGACCAGCTTGCGGATGCCTTCGCTCGAAAGATCGGAAGTGTAGGACGAACCGACCTGCTGGCCGAGAAGAACGCGCAGGCCCGCGCCTCGGGATCCAGCGTCTTTCAAGGTTTCGAGCGACCGCATGCGCACGCCGGCCGAGAATTCCTCGCCTTCCGACAGTGTGCATTCGGCATCGCTCGCGCCGCGGTCGAGAGCGAGCCGGACCACTTGAGAGGCCAGCTCGGCGTCGATCATCCGGAGGTGCCGCCTACGGTCATTCGATCCACTTTAATGGTGGGAATCCCAACGCCGACCGGAACGGACTGGCCTTCCTTGCCGCAGATCCCGACGCCTTCGTCCAGCTTCAGATCATTGCCGACCATGCTGACATACTTGAGGGCTTCGGGCCCGTTACCGATCAGCGTGGCGCCGCGGACTGGCCGGGTGATGCGGCCGTCTTCGATCAGGTAACTTTCCGATGCGCTAAAAACGAAATTGCCGCTGGTGATGTCCACCTGGCCGCCGCCGAAATTGGCGCAGTAGAGGCCGCGCGGAGTGGATCGTACGATGTCGGCCGGATCGCTGTCACCCGCCAGCATAAACGTATTGGTCATGCGAGGCATGGGAATGTGCTGGTAGCTTTCGCGGCGTCCGTTGCCGGTGACTCCGGATCGCAAGAGACGGCTGGACAACTTGTCGAACAGGTAGCCGCGCAGCACACCTTTTTCGATCAGGACGTTCTTCTGCGTAGGGGCACCTTCATCGTCGACGTTGAGCGATCCTCGGCGATTGCGGATAGTGCCGTCGTCAATTACGGTACACAGTGAGCTGGCCACCTGCTGTCCAATGCGATCGCTAAAGGCCGAGACTTTCTTGCGGTTGAAATCGGCTTCCAGACCATGCCCCACGGCTTCGTGGAGCAGGATGCCAGGCCAGCCGGGGCCCAACACCACGGTCATTTCGCCGGCCGGGGCCGGCACGGCGTCCAGTTGCACGATGGCCTGACGGGCGGCTTCCTGCGCGTAAGCCTCCGGCGACTTGTCGTTCTGGAAAAAGTCGAGCGCCACGCGTCCGCCGCCGCCAGCATACCCGCGCTGCGGACTGCCGTTTCCATCGCGAGCGAGTACGCCAACGTTCAAGCGCGCCATCGGCTGGCGATCGAAGCTAAGCACGCCATCGCTGTTGGCCACCAGTACGTGGCGCAGGCTGTCGCCGTAGCTGGCCTGGACCTGGAAGATCCGCGAATCATAGGCGCGGGCGGCCCGGTCGGCTCGTTTCACCAGATCCACGCGCTCGGTGAGGCTGGTTTCGTTGGGGGCCTGAAGAATCGGATACAGATCGCGCTTGTTGGCTTCCTCGAATCCGGTCTTATCTACCTTCGCGGGCCCTTTCGCGATGCAGGCCGCGACACGGGCGGCCCGGCGAATTCTCTCCGGGCTAAGATCATCGCTATACGCGTAACCCGTACGCTCGCCGGCAATCACACGCACGCCGACGCCGAGAGAGACTCCCTGAACGGCGCTCTTGACGATAGATTCGTCAATGCTGAGGCTACTGGTAGCCAGGTATTCGAAGTACAGATCAGCGTAGTCACCTCCGGCCGAAAGCGCCTGATCGATATAGGACTGGAGGTCGTGCTCGGTAATGCCGAATTTTTGCCCGAAGAAGGAATCGGATAAAGCCATCTGCTTTCAGCGTAGCAAGACAGAAGGAGGAGGCACGAGGCAGAAGGTTGTTTTGACAAAACGAACCCAACCTCCGGCGGACAAGCCAGCCAGGATTTGACGCATCGGGTGGCGGTGTTGTGGGTCGAGGCGTGATTCGAAAAAACGAAGCCAGCCGGCGCGTGGCGAGGCCACAATCTCCCTCCTTTCAGTTCTGGTTTTAGCACGCGTGGCTGGGCCACGACCGGGTGGGAGCCGCGAAGTTGAAAAATGGATGAGGAAATAAGCCTATGAAGAGGTTGTGAATTCCAGTTCCATATATACATCGGCGCGCACGTACGGAGAGGGCGTAACACGCTCTGGTGGTATGTGCTGAAAGCCGATCGATTCGTACAGACGGATGGCTGCCGTGAGTTTTTGGTTCGTTTCCAGGTAGAGACGTCTAGCACCCGAAGCACGCGCCGCTTCGATCACTTGCGTGAGGAGCCGCCGTCCGACGCCGCTCCGCCTCGAGGACTCCGCGACTGCCATCTTTGCGACTTCAAATTCACCTGGGCGCATCGCGAGTAAAGCGCAACAGCCTACTATTTCCCCCTCCTGGACAGCGAATAGGATACGGCCGCCCCGATTCAAGATAGTGCTCTGTGGGTCAGCGAATGCGACCTCATCTTTGGGTTCCATGACGAAGTGGCGCCGTATCCACTCTTCATTGAGTCGCCGAAAAGCAATCTCGTCCCCAGCGACGAAGTCGCGAATGGTGAGTTCCGTATCGAGCGATTTCATCCGACCACCTCCTCGGGATCAATTCTTGTCCCTACGGTATTCAACCGGCGTCTAAGATGTCCAATATCTGTAATATGCTTATTTATATGGTCTGGATATGAGAGGAGAAGTTGAGCTTCGACATCTTAGGTACTTCGTGGCGGTGGCGGAGACGCTGCATTTCAGCAAGGCCGCACAGCGGCTGGGCATGGCCCAGCCCCCACTGAGCCAACAGATTAGACGGCTCGAAGAAATCGTCGGGCACCGTCTCTTCGACCGGACGACGCGCGGCGTTAAGCTCACGCTGGCCGGCCAACTTCTCGAGGAACGAGCGCGCACCACGATTGAGAAAGTGCAGGATGATCTAGCGCAGGTTCGGCGACTCGGACGCGGGGAGGAAGGGACACTGACCGTAGGATTCAGCGGTTCCGTGATGTTTACGGAACTCCCGGCCGCGATTGGGGCCTACAGGCGGCGCTATCCGAAGGTGGAACTCCGCCTGCGTGAACTGGCTACGTCGGCTCAGATTGCCGCCCTTCTCGATGGAACGCTCGATTTGGCCTTTCTGCGCGACGGGGATCCCACGGAGGGGATACAGATGAGCACCTTATTGAGAGAGCAATACGTGGCCGTGCTTCCAGCGGCTCATGCGCTGGCTCGAAAACCCAAGCTGCACGTCGGCGATTTAAAGAAAGAGCCCTTCATTTTCTTTGCGCGCCGGATGGGGCCCCTGGCTTTCGACAGAACCATCGGTTGTTGCGAGAAGAGTGGTTTCCGCCCCAACATAGTTCAGGAAGCGCCGCAGTGGCCTACTCTCGTACGACTGGTGGGCGCCGGCCTGGGCGTCTCACTCGCGCCCGCTTGTGTCGCAAATATCGCGATTCCGGGAGCAGTTTATCGGGACGTCCACGCAGAGTTCAGAACCGCGGTTGATCTTGGTATTAAATCGGGCCCAGACAGTGTTCTTCGCGGTAATTTCGTTCAAATTGCGCGTGAGTATCTGGCTGGACCTCTTGCCAGGCAAGCACCGCTCGTTGATCCGCGCCAATTAACGTGAGCGAGACTCCCACGCTCAGCCGTTCAAATCCCATTCATTATCGAACTCGGTGAGCTTGGCGCGGCACTTCTCGCAGATCAGAAGATGTTCTTCCACTACCTGGAGGCGAGGTTCCTGCAGCAGTCCTTTGCTGTACTGCGCCAGGTGTTCATCGGGGACATGGTCGGTCATGATTCGCGTCGGCCCGCGAGGAGGGCAAATAGAAAAACGAGCTATGGCCCTGGAGCGTAGTATATCTATAGACTGGCGGGCCGGGGGTACGACCCCAGATTAGGAGATCGTATGAAGATACGTTCCGTCGCGGCTGTTATTTTCGGAGCCGCTTCGCTGCTCGCACAGCCTGCTTCGATTCGCGTGCTCGTTTCCAACGGTGTCAGGGCGGTAGTGGAGGATCTGCAACCGCAGTGCGAGAAGACGATCGGGCATCCCCTGGCGATCGAGTATAGTGCCGCGGCATTGCTCAAGCAAAACGTCGACGCCGGAGAGCAGTTTGATGTCGCGTTTCTCACCACGGAAGTGACCGATGAACTGATTAAGGAAGGGAAGGTCACGGCCGAGTCTCGTGTCGATCTGGGACGTGTCGGCGTGGGAATAGGCATACGCGCCGGGGCGCCGAAGCCCGACATTAGCAGTCCTGACGCGCTGAAACGAACGTTACTGAACGCCAAATCCATCACTTATGCTAAGGATGGCGCGGCCAGAAAACTGATCGAGAAAATATATGACCGGCTCGGAATCACCAACGAAGTCCAACCGAAGATCATGCTTCAATCTGTGCCGGGACGTCCGCAAACTGCCGTGGCCGACGGGCAAGCGGAAATGGTGATGACGCTGATTAGCGAGATCCTGCCGGTGAAGGGGGTCGAACTGGTGGGACCGGTGCCGAAGGAATTACAAAGCTACGTGAGTTTTCGCGGCGGCGTCAGCGCCCACACGAAGAATGCCGAAGCCAGCCGCGCGGTGGTGAAGTTTTTCACGAGCTCGAAAGCCGCGGCGGCTTACAGAGCCAGAGGCCTGGAACCCGCTCGCTGATCCGTAGTAACTCTATGCCGCGGCCGTCGCGGCCATTTTGATTGCATTTTCCGGTTTGGCGATCGCGCAGCCGGCGGAAGCCTTGCCGATCGCGGGCGGCGCCGTTGCCAGGGACGTGCCCGGCCCTAAAGAACTGCCGGACCCGAATATGACCTACAAGGTGTCTTCGATCTGGCGGCAGCCGCGCGAATTGAGTGCACAAAAAAGGCGGGCTAATCGGCCCGGCATTTCGTCGAACCTGATCCTGCCCGCCACTGGCTGTGCTGCTATTGAAGGATGTACCTACTTGCCGTAGGGAATAAATGCGTTGACCGTACGCTTATCGCTCACCACCTGATCCATCCTCTGATTGGCCTTCTGATGCTTATGCATACGGGCCGGATGGACACGCGGTGATTGCGAGGCGAGCGCTATCTGCTCATCGCCTGAAATCCGCGTTGTAGTCACGTCGTTATTCTTGGCGGCAAAAAGAAGGCCGCCGGCGAGTAAGGAACCTAAGAGTACTTTTTTCATTGTTTGTCCTCCTTCGCGGAATTGGAGTGCAATTTCAGTGCCTCGGAGATAAAGCTATCTTACGGAGGAAGATCGGGATTGTAACCCACCGTTTACTCTTGTAAAATCGACCCATGCCGAGCTACTGCCCTAACTGTGGCTCACCGGTTTCCGGGCCATTCTGCGGGAATTGCGGCCAGAAGCTGCAAGCTTCTGTAACTCCGGCCCAGCCACCACCGCCGGTAACACCCGCTGCAGCCCCAGCCCAGCCCTCCAGTTCACGAAAACCCTTATTGATCGGTTGCACCATTGTAGTAGTCCTGTTTGCCGCGGGCATCGCGGGAACGGTGTACGGTTTCTATTGGTTCAAGAACAAGGCTATCGCTAAGGTTGCGTCCTACAGCGGCGGCATGGTGGGGACTCCGGCTGAGGTGCGAGTAGCACATGGAAACACGTGTTCGCTGCTTTCTCGCGAGGAACTTCAGCAGTTGCTCGGGGTCACGATCGAAAAAACTGTTGAGATCATGGAAGGTTCCGCGCCGGGCTGCGCCTATTACACTAATCCTGCCGGCTTCGAGCAACTGCGCAACTTAGCCATCGAGCAAGCGCGCAAGCAGGCAGAGGCTGCGAAAAACGAGACTGCTTCGAAATCCGATAATCCGCTCACATTACTAAAGAACGTCAACCAACTAGAAGGCGTGGTGAAGGCTTTGAGCCTGACGCAAGGCGGCGACAAAGAGGGCCGCGCCTTTGCGTTTACGGTAGACCGGGGCTTCGGACGCGGAAACTGGACCACGCTTCGAGCCACGACGGCTTTGGTTCCGGGCTTCCAGGAGGTGCAGGGCCTCGGCGATCACGCTATGGTCGGATCGTTCGGGCACGTTCTGCATGTGCTCCAAGGAGACAACCTCATCAGCCTGGAGCTGACTTGGGTGCCGGACGCGCGCACTCGCGGCGGCGACATCGCGCGCAAGATCGCGTCGCATCTTTAGCGATGAACCTACTGCTACAGGATTTCCGCTACGCCTGGCGGATGCTGCGCAAGAACTTTGGCCTTAGCGCGGTAGTCGTGCTTTCGTTGGCCATTGGCATTGGCGCAAATAGCGCGATCTTCAGCGTGGTCGACGCGCTGCTGCTGCGGCCGCTGCCTTATCCTGAACCAGAGCGGCTGGCCAACATCTGGCTGCATTCCCCTGGCATTGGGATTTTCCGCGACTGGCCGTCGCCCGGCCAATATGTCGATATTCAAAATGAAAACCATTCCTTCGAAGAGATGGCCATCGCGCAACTCTATGGCATGACAGTAACGGGCCGCGATCAGCCGGAGAGGATCGATGGAATGCGAGCTTCGTCTACCTTGCTGCGCATGCTGGGAGCGAAGCCACTGCTCGGACGCCTGCTGCTGCCCGAAGAGGACAAGCCCGGCAAGGCGGACGTCGCGATTCTTAGTTACCGGCTGTGGAGGCGATTGTTCAGCTCCGATCCGCAAATCGTAGGCAAGAGCATCACGCTCGATGCGAAACAATGCACCGTGGCCGGCGTGTTGCGTTCGGACTTTTCGATTAATTCGGAGGCGATGCCGGCTGAAGGGCCCATGGACAAGGTGGATGTGTTTCTACCGCTGCCGCTGGGGGCCGATGCCGCGCAACGGCGGGGAGACGAGAACTACAACATCCTGGTGCGGCTGAAGCCGGGCCTTTCGGTGCAGCAGGCCCAAGCAGATGTTGACCTCGTAGCAAATCGCATACGGGTGAAGGACAAACGCGACCGCACGTTCGGCATGACCGTGACCGGATTACAGGATCAGGTGGTGGGGGACGTGCGGCGCGCTTTGCTAGTGGTGCTCGGCTCAATAGCGCTGGTTCTGCTGATCGCCTGCGCCAACGTGGCGAATCTGCTGCTGACACGCGCGGCCGGTCGCGAGAAGGAGGTTGCCATCCGCACGGCTCTGGGAGCGGGAGGGCTGCGGATCGCCCGGCAATTGTTGACTGAAAGCGTGCTGCTGGCCGTGATCGGCGGCGCGGCTGGGTTGCTGATCGCGCAATGGAGCCTCTATCTGGTGCGCACCATAAATCCGGGGAATATCCCTAGGCTCGAAGATATAGAAATCAACGGTGCGGTTCTGGTGTTCACATTCGGCATCTCGATTGTGACCGGCGTTCTGTTTGGCGTGGCGCCGGCATGGCGGGCGATGAAGGTGGACCTGAACACGTCACTGAAAGCGGGCGGGCGCAGCGGACAGAGCGCCGGCGGATTAAGCCTGGCACGAAACCGATTGCGCGGGCTGCTGGTGGTTTCGGAACTGGCGTTTTCCTTGATGCTGCTGACTGGCGCGGGGCTGCTGATCCGGAGCTTCGTGCGGCTTCAAAGTGTCCCGCCAGGTTTTGCAACCGACCATATTCTTTCGATGCGGGTCGTCAATGGCCCGAAATACCACACGGCGGCGGCTCAGTTTTTCCAGGAAGCCGGAGATCGGATCACCCACCTACCGGGTGTGAAGAGCCAAGGCCTGGTTTCAGCGCGCCCGCTGACCGGATCGGTGGGTTGGGGTGAGATCAATGTGGAGGGATATACGCCGCCGCCCGGTCAGGAACTTCAGGTGGACGTGCGCGTCGCGAGCAACGACTATTTTCGCGCCATGGATATACCTCTACTGAAAGGCCGGTTCTTCAACGAGCATGACACCAAGGACAGCCAGCGGATGGCGATCATCGACGAAAAGTTCGCCCAGCGCTTTTGGCCGCGCGATAATCCCATTGGAAAGCATCTTTGGTTCGATCATCCGGAGAAGCCATCCATCATCGCCGGCGTGGTGGGAGTGGTCAAGCAATACGGTCTCGATAGCGAAGGCAAGATCGCGGTGTACTTTTCCCATCAGCAAGGGCAATCCAATATTATGTACCTGGTAGCGCGTACATCCTCCGATCCGGCGGGCCTCACAGGCGCGATCGTCCGTGAAATTCACGCTGTCGATCCGAATGCAGTGGTATATGAGGTTCGCACCATGC
>DATMMD010000137.1:0-55811 GCA_035569875.1 Bryobacteraceae bacterium | reverse complement strand
TTGCCTCGACACTTACTATACATTCTGATGTCGGGTGGTTTGTTTGCGCAAATCGCGCCGCATCTGGACAATATCAAACAGCTGACCTTTGGGGGGCAGAACGCCGAAGCTTACTGGTCCCCGGATGGGAAGCGCCTTATTTTCCAGTCGACGCGCGATAAGCTGCAGTGCGATCAGATTTTCATTATGAACGCGGATGGGTCGGATCAGCATATGGTTTCGACCGGCAAGGGCCGGACCACGTGCGGATATTTCATGGCCGACAATAAGCACATTCTGTACGCGTCCACGCATGAGGCGGGCGACGCTTGTCCCGCGGACGCGGATCGCAGTAAAGGCTACGTGTGGGCGGTTTATCCCGGCTACGACATTTATCTTGCTACCGACGATGGCAAGATTCAGAAGAAGCTGACGTCGGCACAAGGCTATGACGCCGAAGCAACGGTGAACTGGAAGACCGGCAAGATCGTGTATACATCGTTGCAATCCGGCGATCTGGACTTGTGGACGATGAACTCGGACGGTTCTGGAAAGAAGCAGCTGACCAAGAGCGAAGGCTACGACGGCGGCCCGGTGCTCTCCCGCGACGGCAAGAAGCTGGCTTGGCGCGCCAATCATCCAGCGACACCGGAAACTGAAAAGAAATACCGCGACCTGCTCAGTGAAAATCTGACATCCCCGATGAAGATGGAGCTGTTGGTGGCCGACTCCGATGGCAAGAACGCCAAGCAGATCACCGATTTTGGCTGCGCGGCCTTTGCGCCGACCTTCACACCGGACGGTAAGAAGATTCTGTTTTCTTCCAATAAACACAACTGCGATGGCCGGAAGTTCGAGCTGTTCATGTGCAACCTCGATGGCAGCGGTCTCGAACAGGTGACCGATTTCGGCGGATTCACGGCCTTTCCCGAGTTCTCGCCGGACGGCAAGAAGATTGTGTTCGCGTCCGATAAGGATGCCAAGGCGCGCTACGAGTTCAACATCTTCACCGCGGAGTGGAAATAGTTAAGCCGACACTAGTCAGTCATGGCTAGTTCATCTTCGGAAAAACCGGATCCTGTTGATCGCGCGAGTGAGGATCTCCGCTATCCTATCGGGCCCTACAGTCCGCCCTTGATCATTCGGCGCGCCGAACGCGACGCTTGGATTTCCGACTTGGAAGCTTTGCCCGCCAATCTCCGCAATGCCGTGGCGGGTTTGAGGGACGACCAGCTGGACAAGCCGTATCGGCCCGGCGGTTGGACGATTCGGCAAGTTGTACACCATATTCCCGACAGTCACCTGAGTGCCTATATGTTTGTTCGTTTGGCGCTTACCGAGCAGACACCGACCATCAAGCCGATTGAGGAAACGGCTTGGGCGGAACTTCCCGACGCGAAGGCGGGCCCGATTGAACCATCGCTCGCGCTAACGGATGCGCTTCACCGGCGCTGGGTGATGTTGTTACGTTCGTTGGGGGATGATGATTTCAAGCGTAGCTTTCGGCATCCAGATGGGGGCGAATTGGCGCTCGACTGGACCCTCGGATATTTCGCATGGCATTCGCGCCATCACGTGGCGCACGTTCTGAGCTTGAGGAAGCGCGAAGGTTGGTAATGTCCGGGAAGTTCGGACTACGCGCCAAACGAGGGAAGCCGATGATCAGAGGGAATCCCGGGGCTGCTGCGGAATGTGCGCGTCATTATTCGACCGAAAACTTCTGGCGCGTCTCGTAAGTCTGGTTCCCCAAGTTGTCGCGGACTGTCACGACAATCGTGTATTCGCCAGGTTTCTGGTCTTTCGCCAGGTTCAGGTTCAGAACACCCGGTTGATAGCGCTGCGGGTAGAATGTCCGTTCCTTCCCCGTGGCGGCTTGTGGCTCGGAATAAGCCACGGATCCATCCGCGAGCAGGACACGCAAACCATACTCGATGTCGAACTGATTGGCGTCCCCCAACTTGTATCCGGTCATTTCGAAGCGTGCCCAGACCGGATCGCCGGGACGATACGCGGCTACTTGCAACGCCTTCCCGTCTTCCTCGGCGCGCAGAAACCGGAAGTTGCGGACTACCAGAGTATCGCTGGGTGTGACGTCGCGTCCCTTCACGGTGAACGACGTGCGGGAGTCCGCTGTGGCCTGACCGATCTCATCTTTCACCTTGACCAGGATCTGATATTCACCGGACTCGGCCAGCGGTGGGATCACGATGCTTTCCATGATCTTGGGCATCCATTTCTTGTCTTCGGCCGCCACCGTCCCGCCCTCTTTTCCTTCTTGTATCGGCTGCAACAGGACGCCGCGCGAGTCGCGCGCCTCCACCTGATATGTCACCAGAAGCTTCTCTACTTCTGACTTGTCTTCCATCTTCTTATAACCCTCGATCTGGCAACTGAAGTGGATGGTTTCACCGGGCACAAATTCAAATCCGGATGAAACGGGCGCGCCATCCTCCGTCTGCGAGAGAAGCGGCCGCACGACGGCCAGCTTTTTTTCCGGCGGCGCGGCGAGGCATAACACGGCGGTCGTCAAAAAGAAAGGCGCTAGAAACTTCATCGAAATCCCGTTGATTCTATTTTAGGCTCTCTGCGTTGACTTCCAGGCGCCCTTCAAGCACAGTGGATGATGCCTATGTCTGACGATGAGGGACCTCTTGCCGGCCTGCGCGTGATTGACTGCGGAACCTACATAGCAGGTCCGGCGGCAGCGGTGGCGAGGGAGGTTTTACTTAAGGCGCTGGCTGCGGCCGACGTGTTCATCACAAATTACTAGGCGCCGATGGTCCCGAAGTTTCCTAGGCTTTCTAAAAAGCGTATGAAAAAACGTGTAATGTGGATATCCGCCGCCGTGCTCGCGATTATTTGTCTCGGCGCCGCGAAGGACGGCACGACGCGTGCCGTCACCGTGACCGAAGGCACCAATGTCAACGTTACGGTTTCGCCGGACCGCAAGACCATCATCATGGATCTGCAAGAGACATTGTGGTCGCTGCCGATTGGCGGTGGGACAGCCAAACGACTCACCGATCCATTTCTAGAGCCGGCTCGACCTGACTGGTCACCCAAGGGGGACTTGGTCGCCTTTCAATCCTTCAAAGGCGGCACGTTTCACATCTGGCTGATGAAGCCCGGCGGTACGGGGGTCCGGCAACTCACCGACGGCCATGCCGACGATCGGGAGCCGCGTTTCTCGCCGGACGGAAAAAAGGTCGCGTTTTCTTCCGATCGCGCGTTCAAGGGTAACTACGACATCTGGATTGCGGACGTCGAGAGCGGAAAGCTGACGCAGTGGACCTCGAGCCCGGCCGACGAATTTGAGCCCGCCTGGTCGCCCGATGGCGCAGAAATCGCGTATGTGAGCGGTGCGGGCGCTGTCGGAACTAGCATCCAGTCGACCGATGCAACAGGCAGCACCAGGTCCATCATATTAGCCCCCGCCCCCACTCGGGTGAATTCCCCTTCCTGGTCCCCCGATGGAAAGAAAATCGCCTACGCGCAGATCAGTGGCAACACCACCCAGCTCATGGTCTCGGGCTCCCCGCTGGGGATGGCTGAGGACGTCTTTCCTTTTCCCGCCACCTGGCTTTCGACGAGCCAGGTTCTTTACACAGGCAACGGAAAGATCTTCGTCACCACACTGGGCGGCGGTGAAACCAGGACCATTCCATTCCAGGCCAAGTTTCAACTGAACCGCCCAGCGTATAAGCGCCGGCAGATGGACTTCGATTCAATTACGCCACACGCGGTCAAAGGCATTCTGACGCCAGCCCTATCGCCTGACGGCAACCGGATCGTCTTTGCGGCTCTTAATCGATTGTGGCTGATGGAAGTCGGCGGCAAGCCGCAGCCATTGATGAGCGGCAGTTACTACAAGCAATCGCCAGCTTGGTCACCGGATGGTAGACAGATAGCCTATAGCTCTGACAAAGCAGGCACTGCGGATATATATGTTTTTGATGTCGACACAAAATCAGAGCGACGAGTTACTAACTTGGCGGACTCGGCTGAAATAGAACCTGCCTGGGCGCCAGACGGCAAGAAAATCGCGTTTCAGAAGAATGGAACCACTTACGTCGTCGATCTTTCAAGCGGCGAAATCAAAGAAGCGATCAAAGAGACTTACGAACCGGGCAAAGCGAGCTGGTCGGCCAACGGAAAGACCATCGCGGTAGCCGCGCTGCGGCCGTATTCGCGGCGTTTCCGCGAAGGAACGAACTTGATCGAAACGGTTGATTTAGCAAGTGGTAAGGTGACATTCACCGAACCGGGGCCCTACAAATCCATCAGTACGCGTAGCGTCGACGGCCCGATTTATTCGCCGGATGGCTCTCAAATGGCCTTTGTGATGGATGGTTATCTGTGGACTCGGCCAGTAGATGCAAACGGCATTCCAACTAGCGAAGCCCGTCCGATCAACGAAGAAATGACCGATGCGCCGACCTGGAGCGGCGACGGCAAGCGCTTGCTCTATCTGTCGAATGGGAAATTGCGAATCGTCGCGTCCGACGGGGCGACACCACCAACAACAGTGCCGCTCGATCTGGCCTGGCATCGTGAAAGCGCCACCAAGAAGATTCTGGTGCACGCCGGGCGGCTCTGGGACGGGCTTGGTCCGAACGTGCGCTCGAACGTAGACGTGATCGTCGTTGGCCGGCGGATTCAGGGGATTGAGCCGCATCGCGATGAGCTGCACCAAGGCGAGTTACGGCAGGGAACTGAAGTTGTCGATGCCTCGAATCTGACGGTTATGCCCGGATTGTGGGAGGCGCACAATCACGGCTACGGCGGCTTGGCATCCTACGGTGATCGCGCCGGCCGCATTTGGCTAGCCTATGGATTTACCGACCTGCAGTCGCAAGGAGACCAGGCCTACGGCCAGATGGAGATCAAGGAGTCGTTTGCATCGGGCAGCCGCGTTGGGCCGCGCTATTTCTCGGCTGGCGAACCCATTGATGGGGAGCGTGGATACTATGGCACCGATCATGGCGTCACCAACGAACGGGAACTGCAGTTGGAGCTCGACCGCGCGCAGGCGCTCGAATACGACAATCTGAAGACCTACGTCCGCCTGCCCCACGAGCTACAGCTCATAGCCACGAAGTTCGCGCATGACAAGCTGGGAATTTGGACAGCTTCACATTATGGGCTGCCGGGCTTGACTTACGGGATGGACGGCATGACTCACGTGAGCGCGACATCGCGCTGGGGTTACTCCTATACGCGTTCGTATGGAGGCGCTACTTACCAGGACATCCGGGGGCTGTTCGCGGCGGCGGGCGAATTCATGATATCCACGCCTTTTGCGGCATCTGCTCTATATGCCGAAGATCCACAAATTCTCGACGATCCGCGGATTGTGACTCTGAACACGCCCTGGGCGCAGAAGACCATGACCGCCGCGCGAGATCGCGCCATGAAGACCGATCAATCCCTGACGATCGATAATCTCAAGAAAGAAGAGGAAACGCTGATCAGTATCATGCGCGGCGGAGGCACAGTGCTGCTGGGGACGGATTCTCCGCTTCCGGGCCTCGCGATTCTCAATCATCTCGGACTGCGCGCCGAAGTGAAGTTCGGAATGCAACCGTGGGAGGCGCTCCAAATGGCCACGCTGCTACCCGCCAAGGCTTACGGTTACGGTAAGGATTTGGGGTCGCTCGAAGCGGGCAAGCTGGCCGATCTTGTGATGGTTTCCGGGAATCCGCTGCGGGACATCAAAGACGCTGCGAACGTAGAGCAGGTGATGGTGGACGGACGGTTGTATTCGGCTACCGAACTGATGGCGCCTTTCGCGGCGAAATGAAGGACACCGCTTCCTGACCGCTATGGAGCTGGTTCCATGCCGCCGTCGCGCCTGCGCTTCTTACGGTTACGTTTGCGGGCCAACGCTTCCTTGACACGTTTCTTCTCACCCGGCTTCAAATAGAAAGAGTGTCGTTTTATCTCCTTTATGATGTCCTCTTGTAAGACCTTGCGCTTGAAGCGGCGAAGCGCGCTCTCTAAAGTTTCGCCATCCTGTATCTGAATTTCAGCCAAAAGAACCCCTTGTCATTCGATCATGGACCGAATTTTTAGGATACCAGCTTTCTGGGGCCTGGAGGGGGCCGCCCAGGGTGGCCGGCGGCCGGTTTGATAGATTAAATCGAACGGATTTGCCCTGAAAAACTGGTATACTCAAAGTGCGTTTGATCGTCCCGCCAGGCTTGGCCGCGAACTCTAATTTGTCTCGCACAGCTTGGACAAATGTCAGAAGGAGCCAATGAAAAAGATCTTTGTGGGCAATTTGGATTTTGGTGCGACGGAGGAATCGATTCGCATCGCATTCGAGGCGTACGGCGCCGTTGAGAGAGTCAGTTTAATGACAGACCGGGACACCGGGCGATCACGGGGCTTTGCTTTTGTGGAAATGACGGATTCGCATGAAGCCGATCAGGCTATTGCCGGATTGAACGGTACCGACCTGGGAGGCCGCGCGATCAACGTCAACGAAGCCCGTCCCAAGACAGAGCGGCCCAGAATGGGCGGCGGGGGGGACCGTGGCGGAGGCGGAGGCCGGCGAGACCGGCGTTGGTAAGTTAGCTCGCTGATTGGACGCAACGTCCGCACTGGATCCTAAAGACTAAAATGGGGGAAGGAGCATATGGCCGGCCGGACAGGAGATACATTCAAGAAGCGACAGAAGGAAGTCGCACGTGCCGAGAAGGCAAAGGAAAAGCTAGCTCGGCGCTTGGAGCGAAAGCTTCAAAAACGCGATCCCGATCGACCTGACTCACCTGACGACGACATCTCAACTATAGACTCGGACGGCAACGTCTCGGACAATATGAGCCAGTCGCCGGAGTCTGGAGCACGATAGCGCATGCTGATTCGCGGCCAAGGATACCGCGCAGATTACAAAGACTACCGCCTTTTTGTCGAAGTCGGCGATGAGGTCTGGCAGGTGAGAGTGCATCACCTGGCGACCAGGACCTGGCCGTATCAGAACAACGTGGATGGTCTCGAGGCTGCAAAGACCGACGCCATTACCACGGCCGTCCTCTCTAGTAACCCGTGCGCCACTGCGCGGGACATCCAGGCAGCCAAGACCACGCTGACGTGGGAACGCTACGGTCCAAGGCTCAAACTCAGAGCGACCGCTTAAAAGACAGCCGCCCGGAGACCGGTGCGACCCACTTCATCCGTTATTTTTGGCCTTGATCCCCTTGGCGGTCTTCACTGCGTCTTGAAGTATTTGAACGGCTGAGTTGGCTGCTCGAAGTTCGTCGGGGCGGCTGACGTAGCCAGGCATTTTAGGATCGATATATTTCACCCGAAATAACTGGTTATCCGCCAAGGTCAGGATGGCTTGAAGCTCTTCTAACGTGAGCTCAACGGAGATCTTTTTCAAATGCCATTTTAGCACAGCGGCCCTTTGGACCTCGGACAGATGCGGTCGCCCACGACGCCTGGATGCCACGGTGGTAACCGGTTACTTCTTCCCGCCCTTGCCTTGTCCCGCGGGCCGTTCTGACGAAGGTGGCACGATCCCCTTTAAACGCAGATAGACCGCGATAGTGCCGTACATTTCGTTGTCGTGAATTACGTTGAAGTCGAGCACGCCGAGTTTCGTGCGGTCGCGGCCAAACATTTTTACGGTTTGAGCTCCATCGGCGTCGTTCAGCGCGTCGTAGGCGCTATCGCAATAATCAAATGAAGCTTTCAGCGCGGCTACCAGATCGGCCTTAGAAGTCATTTCCCCGGCCCCGCCTTTTTTCTGTTCTCCTTTGGCTGCCCCGCAGATGCCCATTTGAGCATCGGCGACGTGGCCTATCAGTTGGCCGTAAGTTCGAACATCCGGCGTCGCCTTGAAATCGTAGTCGGCCTCGGCCATTTTCTCGGCGGCCTTCGTCAGATTATTCTTGGTGTTGTTATAGTTCGCCTTTACCTCCGTGCTAAAGGGGTTGCTCTGTGCGTAGAGGCCGGCGGCGCCAGCGAGCGCAGCGAGGAACATCATCTTGGAAAAACGATTCACTGGTTCTCTCCTTCTTCTGTAGCAGGTTTACCTATTGTAGTACGGAGACCGGCACCATCCGTTAGGGAATTCTCCAAATCAGATACCCCGCGATAATAGTCCCCACAATCGCCCCGCCGTAACAGAGAGTATTCACCAACTCATCCAGGTGCTTGATCTGCAGGCCGTCATAAAGCGTGTACCGAAACCGGTGCGCCCAATGAAACAAGGGCAGCATGCAAAGCACGAACAGGTATGCACGGCCGATCGGGCTGCCCGCCAGCGCCAGCACGCTGTCATAACTCGGTGCGTTAAGCCATCCCAGCGGGAACGCTACGCCAAACAGGAACAACTGAATCGGGATCAGCAGCGCCGCAACCACTCCGCCCGCGCTGAAAAGCAGCCAGACAAAAGGTTCATTGGATCGCTTGTGCATTATTTATCCCTTCCGCATTTACCCATGCAAAAGCAGCCACGCCACCGCCGCCGACACAATCACCCACGCCACATATTGCGGTCCCGCGATGAGAATGCCCGGTACCCGCTTCCCGCCCACGCGCACAGCCATCGCCTTAGGCGCCAGATTGAACCAGGTAATGGCGTGAAAGACCACGAAAAACAGGCTGATCACGTTCAGCGCGATGACAATCGGGTTGGCGAAGAAATCCTGCATTTCGAGCCAGGCTTCGGGCCCGTCGATCAATGCGTTGATCTGCAGCAGCGTCTCGATTACAAACCAAGCCACGAAAACACTACTGATCTCGCGCAAGATGAACTTCAGATAGGGCCACCGGCCCAGCCACCAGTAAGTGGACATGCGGACGCGATATCCTTTGGGCGGATAGCTGGTGTAAGTCGCCATCACTTACCTCCCCAAGGCATTAGCAGCGATTTGACCCACTCTTGGGTCGCGGTTAATTTGTATTGCTGAATTGCACCGGCGGGATCGACATGCTTGGGACAAACCTGCGTGCAGTCCCCGACGAATGTGCAGCCCCAGATTCCATCGTGCTGCGATAGGATGTCGAGCCGCTCGCTTTTGCCTTCGTCCCGCGAATCCATGTTGTAGCGCTGCGCCAACGCCAAAGCCGCCGGACCGGCGAACAACGGATCCAGTCCGTACACCGGACAGGCCGCGTAACACAGCAGGCAGTTGATACACATGCTGTATTGCCGGAACGTTTCCAATTGCTCGGGCGACTGCAAATATTCGCCCTCCGATGGCGCCTTCTCTTTATCGCGGATCAGCCACGGCTTTACCTTCGACAGCTTCTCTAGAAAGTCCGTGATCTCGACAATAAGGTCGCGCATCACCGGAAAATTCTTGAGCGGTTCCACGCGCACCGGACCGGGAGCATAGTCAGTCAGGAAAGTTGCACAGGTCAGCTTGGGCTCCCCGTTCACCATCATTCCGCAACTGCCGCAGACTCCCATGCGGCACGACCAACGGAACGACAACGATCCGTCCACTTTGTCCTTCACGTAATTCAGCGCATCCAGAACCACCCACTCCTTGCGGAGCGGAACGTCGAAGCTCTGGATCGACGGCGTCTTGTCCCGTTCGGGCGAAAAGCGTGTGACTTCGAGAGCGATCTGTTCAGCCATAAGCGATCATTTTCCGTAAACTCGTTCTGCGGGGGGCCAGCGCGTGATGGTCACCGGCAGATAACTCACCTGCGGGACTCCGTCCTCCTGGCGCGCCACTACCGAATGCGCTAGAAAGTTTTGGTCGTCGCGAGCAGGAAAATCCGTGCGCTGATGCGCACCCCGCGACTCAGTCCGATGCAGAGCGCATTGAATCATCGCCTCCGCCACATCCAGCATCGACCCCAGTTCCAGCGCGGCCACCAGTTCGGTGTTAAAGGTGCGGCTGTGGTCGTCCAGCCCGACATCTAAGAACCGCTCCTGCAGCTCCCGCAGCTTGTTCGCGCCCCTCTCCAGCGATTCGCCGGAGCGATAAATCCCGGCGCTCTGCTCCATGGTCTTTTGCATCTCTTCCCGGATGGTGGCGATGCGCTCGCGCCCGCCGGTCTTGTTCAGGAACTGGTCGTCCAGGCGCGTCTCTTCATCGGCTGCTTGCGCCAGCAGATGCCGTCCCGGCATTTTCTGTACGGAAGCGAACTCGGCCGCATCCCTTCCGGCCCTGGCTCCAAACACCAAGCACTCGGTGAGCGAGTTCGACCCGAGCCGATTCGCTCCGTTGATGCTGACGCACGCCGCTTCGCCGGCGGCATACAAGCCCTTGAACGGGGTCGCGCCGTTTATGTCGGTGTGGATGCCACCCATCACGTAATGGATTACCGGCCGCACTGGGATTAACTCCTTCACCGGATCCAGGTTCTCGTACTTGAGGCACAGCTCGCGGACGAAGGGAATCTTGGCGTTGATTTTCTTCTCTCCCAAGTGGCGGAGGTCCAGGTGCACCACGGCCCCGTACGGCCCGTCGATCGTTCGGCCTCTCTCGTATTCCTTCACGAAGGCCTGTGACAAGCGATCACGAGGCCCCAGCTCCATAGTGCGCAATACCGGCTCGGGCTGCGGCTTGCCCAGACTATAGTCCTGTAAATACCGGTATCCGTCCTTGTTAATCAGATACCCGCCCTCGGCCCGGGCCGCTTCGGTAATCAGAATGCCAGTGAACGGAAGTCCGGTGGGATGGTACTGGACGAACTCCATGTCCTTCAGCGGAGCGCCCGCACGATAGGCCAGCGCCATGCCGTCGCCGGTCTTGATGGCTGCGTTGGTGGTGAACGGAAAAACTCGGCCGGCGCCGCCCGTGCACAGGATCACCGCCCGCGCCGCAATCGCCTGGATCTTGCCGCTCGATATTTCGATCGCGACGCAGCCCTGCACCTGGCCATCTTCAATCAGCAATTTGGTGGCGTAATATTCGTCATAGCGCTGCACCGCATTGTATTTGAGTGAAGTCTGAAACAGCGTGTGCAGCATGTGGAAGCCTGTCTTATCGGCGGCGAACCACGTGCGCTCTTTCTTCATTCCGCCGAAGGGCCGCACAGCCACATGCCCGTCCGGCTCACGATTCCACGGACAGCCCCAATGTTCCAGCCGCATCAGTTCCAGCGGCGCTTCTTTGACGAACATTTCGACGGCGTCTTGGTCCGGCAGCCAGTCCCCGCCGGAGATCGTGTCGTAAGCGTGCTCGTCAAAGCTGTCGTCCGGCCGGATGACGCCTGCCGCCCCCCCTTCCGCGGAAACGGTGTGGCTCCGCATTGGGTAGACCTTCGAAACAACCGCGACGGTGAGGTTGGGATTGGTTTCGGCGACGGCGATGGCGGCTCTCAACCCTGCTCCGCCACCGCCGATCAAAAGAACATCGGTCGAGGAGATGTCCAGCATATTCGGGCGATCTTAGATCTTACCACCGCTCACCCCTTACGGGACGCCCATCGGTGCGCAAAAAAAATCGTGTAACGGATTGGTTTCGATTAGAGTCACACGCCATAGCCATGGGTGTCGGGGCCAAGCCTGTACAGATTCTGTTGATTGAAGACAGCGCCGGGGATGCGCTGTTGACCGGTCAGATAGTGGCCGAGTCTCCGATTCCGATCAAGCTGGTTATCGCTCGAGACGGCGTCCAGGCGCTCAGCATGCTCGTCGAACCCGGATTCGATCCAGCCCTGATCATCTTGGATCTGAATATCCCCATGATTTCTGGCCACGCCATCCTGGAGCGCAACCCGCGCAAGGATATTCCAGTGGTGGTCTTTAGCGTGTCCGATGATCCCGGGGACATACAGCGAGCGCTCGCTTTAGGAGCGCGTGAATACGTTCAAAAACCGATGAACCTGCAGGCCTACAAACTGGCTGTGTTGGCGCTCATCGAGAAGTGGGTTCAGCCCGAAGAGAATGGGGCTGAGGGCGCGACAGCCAGTTAGTCCTCGTTAGAACTCGAACACCCGCGGTACCGCGACATTCTGGCCTTCAAAGTTGCCATCTTGTCGCTTGCAAAGTAGCGAGCCGAGCCCCCCGCCCTCCTAAGATATCCAGCCGATTAGAGTTTTCCGGCGTACTGCCTTGGCAGTACAAATGCCTCACTGGATGCCGATGGACAAATTACATCAGCAGCCCAACGGTGGTGTCATATGACCAAGACTGCTAAGGCATATATCGCCTCGGTGATCGTAACTGGAGCATTGGCGACGTCGTTCGCCGTGGCCCACTGGCGTTCGGATGATCCAACGCGTTTTGCAGTATTCCTGTTGCTATTTCTTGCGGCGGCTACTTTAAAGTGCAGCGTGCCGGGAGTCACAGGTACCTATTCGCCGGTGTTCTTCTTTGCGCTCCTGGGGTCCACAACTTTGTCGCTTGCGGAAGTGTGGGTCGCCGCGGCATTGGCTGGTATTGTCCAGACTGTGTACAAGCCGAAATACCAGCCGTCCTTGATCAAGCTTTTCTTTAACGGAGCGAACATGGCGTTCGCATCCGCGGCGGGTTATGTGTTCGTCCAGCGTTTGATTCCCGGATTGGCGGACCAGCCTGCGCTCTTGTGTCTGATGCTGGGCGCTGCCGCTTTCTACGTGATGAACACGGGCCTGGTGTCGGTTGTCATGGCGCTCACCGAAAACAGCTCTGTGTCCGCCGTCTGGAAAAATTGGTGCGTGGGCTGCCTGCCCTACTACGTGGTAGGAGTGCTGCTCACGGATGCGACCGACCCGGTTGCGCAAGTGCTGGCTGCGGTGATTGTTCCGTCTATCCTGTTGGCCACCTACTGCTACCGCTCGCGCGAGGAGACGCGAGCGGTGAGCGCAATCGCGTAACTAAGGAACGCTCGGTTGCCGGTCTTTCAGGCGACTGAAATGTTTAGATCTCGTAAGAAATCCAGATCGCCCGCGGTCATATCTCCGGCCCGCACACAATCAGCCTTGGGTTGCGGCAACACCTGGATTTCCGCCTCGCCTTGCGACTCCCCGTTCTTGCGAAACCCGATCGAGGCTTCCAAAATCACGTACACGTTGTAGCCGGCCTGCTCCATCTCCGCCATGACGGCAGCAAAGCGGTCCGACTCCGATAAAGATGAGTTGATCACTTCGCCCAGTTCTTCTATCAATTCCTGCAGTTCCTTTTCCATGGTGGGTCTCCCTTCCAGATGCCCGCACTTACAAAAGCAATCCGAATGCCGATAGTACGAACGCAGCAAACGTAATGAATTAGGGCGCTTACCGTATGTCTGTCAGGCATTGACTGTATGACAGGTTGTCTCCATCCGGTTCCCATTGGCGACATTCCGTCACAGCATCAACTGGCCGCCGTTCACCTCGATCGTTTCCCCAACCACATAGCTGGCCGCGTCCGACGCTAGAAACACGATCACCTTGGCGCATTCCATCGGTGTGCCTACACGCCCCAGCGGGATCGCCGACACAAAATTGCGCATCATCTCTGGCGTAGAAAAGCGCTCATGAAACGGGGTATCGATCACACCCGGCGAAACTGCGTTCACCCGCACGCCATGCGGCGCCAATTCCTTGGCTAGCGCTTTGGTGAAGCTGATCAGTCCGCCTTTGGCGCTGGCATACGCGCTGGCGCCCGGCCCGCCCCCGTTGCGGCCCGCGATAGAGGAGACATTGATGATCGCTCCCTTCTTACGCTCGATCATTGATGGCGCCACCGCCTGCGAGCAAAGTACCGCGCTCTTGAGATTGAGATCCTGGATCTCGTCCCAGGTCTCCTCTTTCACCTCCAGGATTCGCATGCGCTGCATCAGCGACCCGGCGTTGTTGATCAGAATATCGATCGGGCCGAGCTGAGCGGCTACTGCCCCGGCAAGCGAGGTGATCTCATCGGCCCGCGTCACATCGGCGCGAATCGCGATCGCGGTTCCGCCCGCCGCTGCAATCTTCGAGCGCACCTCCTCAGCCCCGGCCGGATTGCTGTGATATCCAATCGCCACCCGCGCGCCCAGGCCTGCCAGTAGCACGGCCGTTGCGGCTCCAATGCCGGACGACGCCCCGGTGGCCAGCGCCACTTTGCCTGTTAGATCGAGATAATTCTGCATGCGTGCACTCCTCTTGTCTACTGTACAGGCTAAGCTATTGAGCCCGATGCGAGATACTATTGTCAACAAAAGGAACGAAACCGTAATGGACGGCTTGTTCAGCGACGTGAAGTATTCAGTTCGCACGTTGGTCAAGAGTCCCGCGTTCACCATCACTGCGGTCGCAGCTTTGGCGCTAGGGATCGGAACCACCACAGCCATTTTTTCTATCGTCAACACCCTGCTGCTGAAGCCGTTGCCGGTTTCCGACGCGGACCGTCTCGTCGTGTTGATGACTACGGGCGTATCCGAAACAGGAGAACGCATTTCCGACTCGGACGCGTCCCCAGTGAAGTTCGAGCTTTGGCGGTCACAATCGAGCGTGCTCCAGGATGTCTCTGCCTTCCTTCCCGGCGTGATGAATTACACCGGGGGCGAAGCGGTTGAGCAGCTGCGATCCATGCAGACGTCGGCGGATTTCTTCCGCTGCTGGGGAATAGGGATCGTCCGAGGGCGCACGTTTGCGCCTGAGGAGGACCTTCCGCGTGGTCCTCGAGTAGCATTGATCAGTCAGAATCTATGGACACGCCAGTTCGCCAGCGACCCCCAGATTCTTGGCAAAACAATTTCATTAAATGGCGAGCCATACCTGGTGATCGGAATCCTCTCCGGAAGCCCGGGCCTACTTGAGTTCGGCCCCCCTTCGGATGTGTATGTACCCTTCCAATTCGATCCCAATACCCGCGATGACGGGAATATTCTTAATGTGGTGGCTCGCCTCAAGCCGGGAGTCACCCTTGAGCTGGCCAAGGACCGTCTGCAAGCTTTCGCCAACGACATCCGGGCCAAATTCCCAAACACAGTTGGACAAAGAGGAAGTTTCTCCGTCACGCCTTTCCGCGAGGCTTTGGTGGGTGACATCCGCTCTTTGTTGTATATATTGTTGGGCGCGGTTGGGCTGGTGCTGCTGATTGCATGTGCCAACGTAGCGAATTTGCTGCTTCTACGTGCATCGGGCCGAAGGCGGGAGATCGCTATCCGGGCGGCGATCGGCGCGGATCGGGGAAGGATGATTCGCCAATTACTGACTGAAAGCGTGCTGCTATCGATTGCCGGGGGAGCACTGGGATTGTTCCTTGGTTACGGGGGAATTCGAGCTCTGTTGGCGGTGAACACGGCCGATCTGCCCTTGGTTGGCCAAAATGGATCGGCGGTTCAAATCGACTGGCGGGTGATGAGTTTCGCGATTGCGGTTTCGCTGGCAACGGGAATCGTTTTCGGCCTGTTCCCGGCCCTTCAGAGTTCCCGAGTGGACCTGAATTCGATCCTCAAGGACAGCGCCGGCCGTCTTGGAACCGGCTTGCGCCAGAATAAGGCGCGGGGGGCGCTAGTAGTGAGCGAGGTCAGCCTGGCGGTAATTTTGTTAGTCGGATCGGCACTGCTGATCCGCTCCTTCGTGGCGCTATACCAGATCGATCGAGGGTTCGAGACCAAGAATGTTGTGACCATGCGTACATCGATGACAGGCCCCAAATATTCGACGTCGCTAGGAGCCGCAGAAACGATTCACAGTGGTCTTGAGCAAATTCGCTCACTTCCCGGCGTGGTGGCGGCTAGCGCCGCTTGTTGCGTGCCGCTGCGAGACCAGTACGGTCTGCCCTTCGAGATCCTGGGTCACCCGGCAATGGGCGGCCCGGACCCTTCGGATGTGGGCGGAGCATGGGCGGCAGTTTCGCCGGGCTTCTTCGAAGTGTTCAAAATTCCATTGCAACGAGGGCGGAGTTTCACTGACCGGGATGATGGCAAAGCGCCTCAAGTGGTTGTGATCAAC
This sequence comes from Bryobacteraceae bacterium, assembly GCA_035569875.1. Classification (GTDB taxonomy): domain Bacteria; phylum Acidobacteriota; class Terriglobia; order Bryobacterales; family Bryobacteraceae; genus Palsa-89. Next base: position 40,019 of record DATMMD010000137.1, on the reverse strand, counting down.
CAGCGCATGGCCAGGGAGTATTGGAAGGACCGTGATCCGTTGCGGGACCAGATCGTGATCGGTAGGGGATTGATGAAGGAGTTCAAGGATGAACCGCCGCGGCAAATTATCGGGATCGTCGGCGATGTGCGGAACGAGAAATTGAACGCCTCTCCAGAACCGATGATGTACGTCCCGCAGGCGCAGCTTCCAGACGCCGAGAACGCCTGGTTCGCTCGCGCCGCGCCGATGGCCTGGCTAGTGCGAACGCAAGCGGAGCCACGCAGACTGCTGCCGGCTATTCGCGCGCGACTAAAGCAAGCGACAAGCCTCCCTATTTCGGATGTTCTCTCAATGGATGAGGTGTTGTCTCTTTCGACCGCCAAGCAGCGGTTCAATATGCTGTTGATGACTGTATTCGGATGCTCCGCGCTATTGCTCGCTGCGATCGGAATTTATGGACTGATGGCGTACACAGTGGAGCAACGGACCGAAGAGATCGGAATCCGGCTGGCACTAGGCGCGGAGGCTAGCCAAGTCAGAAACATGGTGGTGCGGCAGGGCATGAGTCTGCCACTGGCCGGCGTCGTTATCGGCGTTCTAGCTGCTGGGGGTCTGTCCCGGTTGATAGAAAGTTTTTTATTCGGAGTAAAGGCCCGGGATCCAATCGTCTTTCTCGCCGTTCCGCTGCTGTTGGGGGCAGTGGCGCTGTTAGCTGTTTGGCTTCCGGCGAACCGCGCCAGCCGCGTGAATCCGCTGGACTCACTGCGGTGCCAGTGACTTGCGCGCGCCAGCCCTAATGCCCCGGCGTCATCAGGTGCGCCGTCGTCGTGCCCGCGTTCATAAGCCACGCCCCGCCCTGCTTGGGATTATCCGGCAGGCCAGTCGACTGCGCGGTGGCGCCCGGCAAGGCGATCGTAACGTGCCCCCGGGCGTGCTCCTGGTCGGGACCGTTCATCATGAACCATACCGATCCGTACTCGGGCTTCACCCGGGTTCCGTTCATCTCGGCAGCATCTATCGCCGCCTGTTTCGCGGCTTTGTCGCTAATCGCTTCAAACTTCCGGTTCTGAGCCACCCGATCCAGGTTAGCGATGCTGGTGCACTGGACTGCGAATGGCTGACGTCCGGGCTCGCCGGACCGGTCGTAGCAGACCAGGCGATTAGTGCCTTTCTTCAGCGTGTCGTAGGTGTAGTCGGCTTTCCACTTGATGACCGTAGCCCCCTCGCGCATCTGCTGCGGCGCGGCGGCAAGGGCGCGATCGATGCTTTCGTCTTTCGTTTGCGCTGACATGCTGGCCGAAACCGCCAACACGCCGAGAACTATCAGTCCCATGCTTTTCATTCCGTGACCTCCAGGTGACGATTGGATTCAGTATACCTTGACGCACCCAGCGTCAGAAGGTACCGCATGTGCCGCCTTTGAGGGTGACTCCATCCGCCCTGTCATGTATAATGAAAATGTCGAAAGAACGCAGTGGGCGAAAGCCCACTTTTTTATTGCAATAAACGAATGCCAGCTATCGGGAAGGAAGAAACCGTCGCAAAAATAACCGAGATCGCCGAGCGGGTCGCCGCGTCGGAAGGCCTTGAAATCGTCGACGTCCAGTTGCTGGGCGCTGGCCGCGGTCGCGTTTTGCGGATTTTTATCGACCGGCCCGAAGGCGTCACCCATACCGATTGCGAATTCGTTTCCCAGCAGGTCGGAACCATTCTGGATGTGGAAGACGTCATACCTGGAGATAGCTATACGTTAGAGGTAAGCTCGCCTGGTCTTGAACGTAAGCTGCAGAAACCAAAAGATTTCGAAAGATTCTTGGGACAAAAAGCAAAAGTCGTGTTACGGGAGCCAGTCGAGAATCAACGTAGTTGGGTAGGCAAGCTCGCGGGGTTTTCCGATGGAATCGTCACGCTGGAACCCAGCGCCGGAAAGACCGTCAGCTTCGCGCTCACGCAGGTCGAAAAAGCCAACCTGAAGTTTGAGTGGTAATTCACCCCCGGACAGTTTAATTGAGAGGACACAGTGGGTAGCATCTATCAGTCCATTGAGATCTTGAGCAAGGAAAAGGGCATCGATCCGCAGATCGTCATCGACGCGGTCAAAGATGCCATGCTCGTGGCCGCGCGTAAGCATTTCCGCACCACCGAAGACCTGGTGGCCGCATTCAACGACCAAACCGGAGCACTGGAAATTTACGGAGTCAAGAAAGTCGTGGAATCGGTTCAGGATCCCGACAAGGAAATTTCCCTCAAAGATGCTCAGAAAATGGATCCGGCGGCGCAACTCGAAACCGAGGTTCATTTTCCGAAGCCTACTGACGCGCTGGGCCGCATCTCCGCCCAAACCGCTAAGCAGGTGATCCTGCAAAAGGTGCGCGAAGCTGAACGCGAGACAATTTTTTCCGAATACTCCGGCCGCGTTGGTGAACTGGTCAACTGCACTATAAAACGCATCGAAGCCCAGGATCTGGTGGTGGACCTCGGCAAGACCGAGGCCCGGCTGCCCAAGAAAGAACAGAGCAAGTTGGAGAACTTCAGCACAGGTGACCGCGTCCGCTGCGTAATTCGCAGTGTCGAGAAGGCCGGCAAGAACGCCGGAGTAATCGTCTCGCGCGCCGCGCCGGAGCTGGTGGCCCGTCTGTTCGAGCAGGAAGTCCCCGAAATCTACGACAACACGGTGGTGATCAAGGGTTGCGCCCGGGAAGCGGGGGAACGCACCAAGATCGCAGTCGTCAGCCGGGACCGGGATGTTGATAGCGTGGGCGCTTGTGTCGGCATGAAGGGCATGCGAGTTCAGTCCATTATCCGCGAGTTGCGCGGCGAAAAAATCGATATCATCGAGTTTTCTGACGACCCAGTGTCCTTTGCCACCCACGCGCTCAGTCCGGCGAAGATTACGCGGGTTTCCGTCATCGATGCCAACGAGAAGCACATGGAAGTGATCGTCGACGATACCCAGCTTTCTCTCGCCATCGGCAAGAAAGGGCAGAACGTCCGGCTGGCTGCCAAGCTGTTGGGCTGGAAGATTGACATCAAGAGCGAAGAAGAGAAGCGCCAGGAAGTTGAAACAGCCATGGCCGCTCTGGTTCCCGCAGGCGCGCCGGTGTCCATTCTCCTCGATCATTCGCTCGGCGAAGAGATTGTCGAAAAACTGCTGGGAGCCGGCATTCCTACGGTGGAGAAGCTTGGCTCCATGACGCCTGAGGATTTGGAAGCGATTCCGGAGATCGGTCCCGCGGTGGTCGAGAAGATCCTGATCGCCGTCAATTCTTACTACGCCCAGTTCGAGCCGCCCGCTCCGGTAGTAGAGGAGACGGTACCGGAATTCACGGAAGCTGAAACGGCCGAAACGGAGGCCGCGCTAGCCCTCGAAACCGCGCCTGAGGGCAACGAATTGGCCGAGCCAAGCCCCGTCGGCCACATCGATTCTTCAGATCACAAGGCCGAATTTGATACCATAAAGAACTCGGAGGAAGTCGGTTAAGCGCCGCGTTAACAGGGCGTTGCTGTCAATATGAGCAAAATTCGTATCAATGAGCTAGCCAGACAACTCGAGATTCCCTCGCATATGATTCTCGAAATGCTGCCCGAGCTCGGCGTCACCGAGAAGAAAACCCACTCCAGCTCCATCGACGAACCGGTCGCTGAACTCGTGCGGAAGCGCGTTCAGGGCCCGGGAGAATCATCCGCGCAACCGATCGACTACGGCCCCCAGGTCGCGATTGCAGAGCCGGAGCCGGTCGAAGAACAACACCATGCTCCGGTCCACGCGCCCGAGCAACCGGCTACTGCAGCGAAAAGCGCTCCCGTGCCTGCCGCGGAAACAGTCTCGGCGTCCCCGAGCGACAGCGTCTCGGTAACCACTGAAGAACCGCGCAGCAAGCCGGCGCCGCTACGTCCGCCTTTGTCCAGCGGTGGAAGCGCGCCCATCCACCCTCCCTTGCGAACCGGCGCAATCCCGGCCAGGCCTGTACCAGCTGCTCCACGCCCGGGCCAAATTCTTTCCGGACCCAGGCAGCCGATGCCAGCATCGACTCCGCCCCCGCCGCATGCTTCACCTGGTCCAGTAGCTCCGCCACCGATCGCGCGCGTCGCTGCGCCGCCAGCTGAATCCACTCCCGTGGCAACGCCCGGACCCACCCCGGGGGCGCCAGCGCCGTCGATGCCCCTTCGGTCTTCGCCCGCGCGTCCGAACCTGGCCGGCCAACCCGCTGCCCGTCCCGTAGTGCCCCCGCGCCCCGATCTCGTGGCGCGGCTGCAGCAGCAGACCCGTCCAGCGCCCGGTCAAGCTCAGCCACCACCGCCTCGTCCGGGAATGCCGACGCGCAGCTCCACGCCCGTCCCGGGCCAGCCGATTTACCGCGGCCCCATTCGTCCCGGCCAGCCCGTCATGCGTGGTCCCGGTGTAGGCGGACCGGGGGGCGCGGCGCCCGGTGGTCTTCGCCGTCAAAGAACGCTGCATCCCACTTCGCCATTGCGCATCGAGCCGGCTACTCCGATCCCCACTGAGCAACAGCGCCGCCACCAAGCCAAGCCTGCGGGGCGCGACCGCCATCGCGATGTAGAACAGGAAGAGGGTAGACTGCGGATGCCGGTGAGCCGGCGCGAGCAGCCCGCTGCCCCGCCGCCCATCGATCGCGAAATCACCGTCGCTGAAGGAATCACGGTCAAGGAGCTTTCAGAGAAGCTCGGCATCAAAGCCAATCTGGTGATCAAGAAGCTGGTGGAAAAGAAAATATTCGCCACTATCAATCAGAATCTCGACATGAAAATGGCCGAGGAGATCGCCCGCGATTTCGGCGCCTCCATCAACAAAGTGAGCTTCGAAGAGGAACGGACCCAGGAAATCGAGCTGACCGAGGAAACTACCGCTCGCGTGAAGCGCGCGCCCGTAGTCACGGTCATGGGACACGTCGATCACGGCAAGACTTCTCTGCTCGACGCCATCCGTGCCACCGATGTGGCTGGCGGAGAAGCCGGCGGAATCACCCAGCACATTGGCGCCTACCGCGTCGAGAAAAACGGCCGCAAAATCGTGTTTATCGACACGCCCGGCCATGAAGCGTTCACGCGCATGCGGGCCCGCGGAGCCAAGGTCACCGACATCGTTGTCCTGGTGGTGGCGGCCGACGACGGCGTCATGCCGCAGACCCTCGAAGCCATCGATCACGCCAAGGCGGCCAAGGTTCCGATTATCGTCGCTATCAACAAAATCGACAAGGGAGACGCCCAACCCGAGCGCATCAAACAGCAACTCGCCGATCGCGGTCTTCTCGCCGAGGATTGGGGCGGCGATGTCGTCATGGTACCTGTCTCAGCCCGAGCCAAGACCAATCTTGATTTGTTGCTGGAGATGATCCTGCTGGTGGCTGACCTGCAGGACCTCAAAGCCAATCCGGACCGTCCCGCTGTCGGCACCGTGCTCGAGGCGCAACTCGATCGTGGCCGCGGCCCGGTGGCTACCGTGCTGGTCCGCGACGGCACGCTGCGGGTGGGCAATTCCTTCATCTGCGGCTCGGTCTTCAGCAAGGTCCGCGCCTTGTTCGACGATCGTGGCCAGCCGGTTCGAGAAGCCGAGCCCTCCATGCCGGTGGAGGTCATCGGTCTGGATTCGCTGCCCGAAGTCGGCGATACGTTCCAGGTAGTGACAGACACAGCCAAGGCCAAGCAGATCGTGATCTATCGCGAATCGAAGGCCCGCGACGTCGCCATGTCTAAGAGCGGCCGTATTACGCTCGAGCAATTGCATGCGCAATTGAAGGAAGGCGAAGTCAAAGAGCTCAACATCATTCTGAAGACCGATGTGAGCGGTACGGCCGAAGTGCTCTCCGACATGATGCAGAAGCTCTCCACGGATAAAGTTCAGATGCGAGTTCTGCGCGCCGGCGTCGGTGCAATCAATGAAAGCGACGTGCTGCTCGCCTCCACTTCGAACGCCATCATCGTAGGGTTCAATGTCCGGCCCGAGCGTGGCGCCACCGCGCTGGCCGAACAGGAGAAAGTCGACATCCGGCTGCATACCATCATTTACGAGCTGACCGACGAGTTGAAGCGCGCCATGACCGGTATGCTTGAGCCGGTCTTCAAAGAGGTATACCAGGGCCGCGCCCAAGTCCGCGAGGTCTTCCGCATCAGCAAGGTCGGCAACGTGGCCGGCTGCATGGTGATCGACGGCCTCATAAAGCGCGACAGTGAAGTTCGTGTTCTGCGCGACAACGTAGTAGTGTTCACCGGAAAGATCGAATCTCTGCGGCGCTTTAAGAACGATGCCAGCGAGGTCAAGACCGGGTTCGAGTGCGGCTTGACTGTTCGCAACTTCGCCGACATCAAGCCTAATGACATCATTGAGGCCTTCGCCACCGAGCGCGTCGCCGCGGAGGTCATGGCTTGAGGCTGCGGTCATGCCGAGTGTCGGGGTATTGACTCTTGAATTGCACATTGAAGGTGCGCAATCGCTCAAGGACAAACGCCACACCGTCAAGAGCCTGAAAGACCGTCTTCGCAGCAAGTTCAACGTGGCGGTGGCTGAAATCGATTATCAGGACCTGTGGCAGCGCGCACTCATCGCCGCTGTGACCGTTTCAAGCGACCACACACGCGCCGAGCAAGTCCTCCAGTTGGTCGAGCGCGAGGCTTCTTCCCTTTTGGGCGGCATGCTGGTCGGAACGGCGGTCGAATGGATGGAGTGATGGACCATCGTGTCGAACGAATATCCGAAGCTCTCCGCGAGGAACTGACTGAATTGATCGGCTTCGAGCTGTCCGATCCGCGCATGGGGTCGGCTACCGTCACTGAGGTGCAGATTTCGCCCGATAAACGCCACGCTTTCGTCCGCATCGCCATGGCGGATGGGTCGGACGCCAAGGATACGCTGGCCGTGCTCAATCGCGCCACCAACTTCCTGCGTCGTGAAATCGCCAGCCGGCTCGAGCTCTTCCGCGTGCCGGAGCTGCATTTCGAAGCCGACGCTTCAACCGCCATCGGCCCGCGCGCCTCTCAGTTGCTCAAGCGCATCAAGAAGGGCCGGCCCCGCGAATGAAAGTATTTATCGTTGCGCACGCACTCTTGCGTGCCGCGTTGGCACTCATGCCAACGCTAATTTCGCCGCTAGTTGCCACCTCCCCCGCCCTCATCCGCGTCGACGGCAGCGTCGACGCCATGGGCACCGGATTTTCCATCGTCGCCTATGGTGAGGATCGCGGCCGCCTCCAAACCGCCGTTGCCCAGGGCCTCGAAGAGGCGCGCCGTCTCGACGAAATGCTCTCCAACTACAAACCGGACAGCGAGTGGAGCCAGATGAATCGGCAGGCCGCTGATCGGCCGTTCCCAGCCTCCACAGAGTTATTTGAATTACTGTCGGCCTGCGTCCAATACAGCCGTGCCAGCGAGGGGACCTTTGACATTTCAGTCGGCCCTCTGATGAAGCTCTGGGGCTTCTATAAAGGCACCGGCCATCTCCCGCACCGCGCCGAGGTTCGCGGCGCGATGAGTCTGGTTGGATACCGAAATATCCTGCTCGATCCCTCCAACCATTGGGTTCGTTTTGCAAAAAGGGGTGTGGAACTCGACCCAGGCGGCATCGGCAAGGGGTATGCGGTCGACCGCATCGCGCAGATTCTAAAGGATCAAGGTGTCCAGCATGCGCTCGTTTCAGGTGGTGGATCTAGCGTCTACGCCATCGGCGCTCCGCCCAACGAGCCAGGCTGGAAAATGGATATCAAGAACCCCAGAGACCCGTCCAAACCCATCGCATCCGTCGTTTTGAAGGACGAATCCCTGTCCACATCAGGCAGTTACGAGAAGTTTTTCCGGGCCGAAGGGAGGCTTTATAGCCACATTATGGACCCCAGAACCGGCTTTCCCGCCCAGGGAATGCTATCGACTTCAGTTATTACGCCCAAAACTATTGACAGTGAGGCTTGGGCCAAGCCCTACTATATCTTAGGGCCTCTTTGGACGGCTCAACACAAACCGAAAGACTTTCGCGTGTTCTTTTGCGAAGACAAAACGGGTACACGATGCGAATGGCTTCAATGAACAGTCGATTCTTAGATGCGTGCCGCCGCCGGCCGACCGATGTGAGGCCGGTCTGGTTTATGCGCCAGGCTGGCCGCTACATGAAACAATACCGCGAGATCCGCGCCAGGGCGAGTATTCTGGAGATCTGCAAACGGCCCGATCTCGCCGCGCAAGTGACCTTGCAACCGGTCGAGATCCTGGATGTGGACGCCGCGATCATTTTCGCCGACCTGCTCCTCCCGGTCGAGCCCATGGGGCTCAAGCTGAAGTTCGTTGCCGGCGAGGGACCGGTGATCGGCAATCCCGTGCGGACCTCCGACGATGTAGACTCGCTCTCGATTTCGAATACGGATGAATTAGGCTACGTGGGCGAGGCCATTCAACTCGTCGTCCGGCAGTTGGCCGGCCGCGTACCGGTGATCGGTTTTGTCGGAGCGCCCTTCACCCTGGCCAGCTACATGATCGAAGGCGGCCCGTCCAAGAGCTTCATTCGCACCAAGGCGATGATGTATCGCGATGAGACGCTGTGGCGGCGGCTGATGGGCAAGCTGGTGGATGTGCTGGGTCCCTTCGCGATTGCTCAGGTGACGGCGGGCGCGCGCGATTCAAGTCTTCGATAGTTGGGTGGGCGCTCTGGGCCCCGACGACTACGTCCGCTACGTCGCGCCTTATTCGCGTGCGCTGATCGAGCGCATCCGGACGGCCAGCGTACCGGTGATTCATTTCGGTACCGGAGCCGCTGGATTCTTTCGCGAACTGCACGCCGCCGGCGGCGATGTGATGGGCGTCGACTGGCGCGTCAATATAGACCAGGCCTGGATGGACATCAGTTATCGCTCAGCCGTCCAAGGCAATCTGGATCCGGCCGTTCTGTTCGCGCCCCTGCCCGAGCTGAAGATGCGGGTTCTCGAGTTGCTCAAGCGCACCGGCTCAAGGCCTGGACACATTTTCAACCTCGGTCATGGAATCCTGCCGGAGACGCCGGTGGAACACGTGAAAGCCGTGGTTGATATTGTCCACGAGTTTAAACTGTAGGTAGTGCCCCGGAAAGCGCTGATCGTGGGCGGGGGGATCTCCGGTCTTTCCGCTGCCTACTACCTCTCGAAGGCTTTAATCCGCCCCACACTGGTGGAAAAAGCCCCGGTACTCGGCGGAGTTATTCGCACTACGATCCAACAGGGCTGCGTGCTCGAAGCCGGGCCCGATGGCTTCATGGCGGCCAAACCCTGGGCCATGGATCTCATCCGCGAAGTGGGTTTGGCGGATCAGATCATCGGCTCTAACGATCATTCCCGCATCACCTACATTGTCAAGCACGGGAAGCTCGTCCGGCTGCCCGACGGGCTCATGATGATGGTCCCCACCAAAATCATGCCGCTGGTCGGAACCAGCCTGGTCGGCTGGGGAACCAAGCTGCGGATGGGCCTGGAATTCTTTCGGCGGCCGAACGGAAAACACCCTGACCGGTCCGTTTACGATTTCCTGATGGATCACTACGGCCAGGAGTCGATCGATTATCTGGCCGAGCCGCTGCTGGCCGGAGTCTATGGCGGCGATCCCAAACAGATGAGCGTCAATAGCGTGCTCAGCCGCTTCGTCGAAATCGAGTCCAAGTATGGAAGCTTGACTCGTGGCGTGCTGGCCGCGCCGAAAAATCCCCAACCCGCCGGCCCGAAATCCTTCCTGTGGACGCTGAAGAATGGCCTAGGTGAATTGATCGACAAGCTGCGGCCCAGCGCGGACGTCGTGCATGGAGCAGTGGAGGAGCTGCAGCGCAATTCTTCCGGGTTTCGTGCGCGCGTAAACGGCGATTGGATGGAGGCAGATAACGTCGTGCTGGCTGCGCCCGCCGGGGATTGCGCGAAAGTGCTGGGATCTTTGCATCCCGGATTAGCCGGCTTGCTATCCGATATTCCCTACACTTCGTCCATCACGATTGCGCTGGGTTATCGCAAGGACACTTTCGATCATCCGCTCAACGGCCATGGTTTCCTGGTGCCGAAGCTCGAGCGTCAATATCTGATGGGTTGCACCTGGGTCGGCAACAAATTCAACCACCGCGTGCCGGATGACATGGTGCTGCTGCGCTGCTTCGTCGGCGGCAATGGACTGGCTCTCACCGATGATGAGCTGGTGGCGGCCGCCCGCAACGAGCTTCGCCGCATCATGGGACTCCAAGCCGAGCCGGTCTTCGACAGCGTCGCGCGTTGGCCCAACGCCATGGCGCAATATACGGTGGGGCACCAGCAGCGAGTGGAGCGTATCCAGGCTATTGTCGAAACGATCCCGGGCCTGCATCTGGCCGGCAACGCCTACCGTGGCATAGGAATTCCCGATTGCGTCAAGATGGGCAAGGACGCCGCGGATCGCATTCGGGACGAGGTAGTTCCATGACCAAAAATATGATTGGGCCGCAGGGCCAGTTCTACGCTGACCCGCAACCCGGACCGGACGAAATAAAATTTCGCGAAGATAACACGAGTTCAGCCTACTACAACTCCCCATACTTCTTGGCTCACAAGAATCAAGTTCAGCCGATACCTCGCCGCCGAAGCGGTGTTGCCCTGAATCTGACTGACTTTATTCCGCAAGATGTTTTGAACGCGATCCAGGCCGCCGGCAAGATCTCCTTTCACGCGGTTGGCGATACTGGAGCCGCAAAAGTAACCCGTTCGCAGACTGCCGCAACGGCGTTGGGGCATGAAGGGGCCGTGGCCGACGCCATGGTGTCAGAGATTCAGAATCAGGGCGCGAATGGCCCGGCTTTCTTCTTTCACCTGGGTGATGTGATCTACAACTTCGGCGAAGCTCAATATTATTACGACCAGTTTTACGAACCCTTTCGAGCTTACGACCGGCCTATCTTCGCCATCCCCGGCAATCACGATGGAATGGTCTTCGGTCAGGGTTCGAGCGCGCCTCAAGTTCCCACGCTGGATGCCTTCATGACGAACTTCTGCGCGCCTGAGCCCGGCCCATCGCCCGACTCGGGCGGCCTGGTTCGGAGCGTTATGACCCAGCCCGGGGTGTACTTCACGCTCGACGCCCCGTTTGTTTCAATCATTGGACTTTACAGTAATGTGCTGGATGGGCCGGGAATCATTTCATCGCAAGGCGGTCATTTCCCGATCGTCGACGATCAGCTCGATTTTCTGAAGAGCGAACTGGCTCGTCTGAAGCCCGACCGTGTAGCCCAGAAGCGGGCTATTATCCTGGCTGTTCACCACCCGCCGCTGTCGGCCGACGCGAAACACGGCGGGTCCACGGGCATCATGAAGGATCTGGATGCATGCTGCAAGGCGGCAGGCCTTTGGCCCGACGTTTTGCTTTCCGGGCATGCTCACCTTTACCAGCGCTTCACTCGGACCCTCCCCAACGGGCAACAGACCCCCTACCTCGTCGCCGGGAGCGGCGGATTTGCCGCGACCACTCCCAAGCAGTTACCTCCGGCGCCAATTACCGTCGGAGATCACACGCTCGAGATCAACCCTATTGTCGATTTCGGTTACATCTCAGTGGAAACCGACGCTCGGACAATCACCCTGACATTCAAAACAGCCGACGGCGGTCCCGTCCGGGTGCGAGATTCCGTTTCGGTCAACCTGAAGACCGGCCGCATTGGGTCGATCACGGAACCAGTTCCGGCCATGGGCGTAGCCGCGAAGAAGTCTTCCAAGAAAAAGAAGTAAAGCGGGCGCGTATTACTTTTTTATATAAACCCTTGCGTCTGCCGGCGTCACAACGATGCGGTCTACGCGATCGGACAACTCAAAGGGCTCGTCAATCTTCGCGTCCGGGTAAAGCGGCCGGAAGAAAGTATCGATTAGGAAATCGAGCGTCGCGCCGCTTACCGCCAATCCGCCGATCTCGACGCGTACCAAGTGAACTGTGGCCCGCCCGTTAGCCGCTTGAATGCTCGCAGTCGCCATTACGCGCTTCTCGCCCTGGATCAATTTCGCAATTAGCCAGTTGGTCTCGATTCCCGCGCCGTGTTGCAACTTTAGAAAGTCCACCAGAGCATAACCGGTCGCGCGGCCGTTTCCGAGTTCCAGCCGAGGCTCGCGCAATCCCTCCGGCACAACCATGGGCGCCTTGATTCGCACCCATGCGTTCAGCTCAGCGGATGTGAAGACAAAGACCGAGCCTGGCTTCGCCTTTCCACTCTGGATTATTTCGAGCTTCCGGCTAACGTTTGCGGCCGCTGGATCGACCGCCGCCGACGCAGCCATTATAAGTACTGCCGCGAGTATAAGGATACGGAGTCCCAAATCCCATCATATCGGGCCGACGCCCTGGTAGAATCAGGCCTGAGGAGAAAATTGATGAAGCTCACACAGCTTGCAATTCTTGCAATGACTGGCACCATGCTCTACGGCGCCGCCGATGCTTCCAAGCGGCTGGACGCGGCAGCCGATGTGATGACCGAAATCATGTCCGCTCCCGACAAAGGCATTCCGCAGGACTTGCTGGCGAAATCCGAGTGTATCGTGATCGTACCCGGGCTAAAAAAAGGCGCGTTCATCGTCGGCGCCAAATATGGCAAGGGTTTCATGTCGTGCCGGAAGGCAAGTGGAGTGGGATGGTCGGCGCCGGGCTCGATTCGTGTGGAAGGCGGCAGCGTCGGTTTTCAGATCGGCGGATCGGAGACGGACGTTGTGCTGCTGGTTATGAATCAGGGCGGTGCGAAGAAATTGCTTCAGAGTAAGTTCACCGTCGGGGGCGATGCCTCGGCGGCGGCCGGTCCGGTAGGACGCACTTCTTCAGCCGCGACGGATGCTCAAATGCACGCCGAGATCCTGACTTATTCGCGTGCGCGCGGGCTTTTTGCCGGCATTTCGCTGGAGGGCGCGACCTTGCGGCCTGACGACGATTGGAATAGGGAGTTGTACGGCAAGGAAATATCCAATAGCGACATCGTTCTGGGCAACACGCGGCCGCCGGCTTCCGCATCCCGGCTGCTGGGCATTATCAACAAGTATTCCAGCCGCAAGTAGTTACGAAGTCGAGTTTAATTCGATCCATCCATCCGCCGGGATGGTATCGCCACCGACCGTCAGTTGGAAACGCAGCGACTGATCCTTCGAGAGTCCGAGAAGCTGAAAAGGAACTCGCAGTTCGAGAATCTTGCGGCGTGCCGATTCGACCTGCGGATTGCCCAGCAGCGGGATCGAACCTCCTTGAGTTGTCCGTAATTCGATCCGGGTCTCGGGCGCGCCATCCAGGTCGAGCCGCAGGTAGAGATTTTCCTCATCGGCGCCGTAGAAAAGCTCGCGGAGTCCGGATCTCTGGCCGTGCATCGCGCCCGAACGGGCGTCGACCTGATAATGCCCGGCGCCCATCCACTCGAAATAGGAGGTAACTTCACCATCGATCACGGGATGAATCGGGTTGTTGGGAGGCTCATGAAGATCGGTGGCATGAGTCGTCAGGATCGGATGCGATAATTCATCGGGCGCCGGAAGATTAAGCGCGCGATAGACGTTGGCGAGATGCTGCCGGTAGAGTTCGTCGAATTCGCGCCGGTTCTCGGACTGATGCTCGGGGCCATACCACCAACACCAGTCGCTGCCTTCGGCGATCAATAGTTCTTCATAGGCCAGCCGGCGATTATCTTCACACACGCTCGACGCCAGATCATCGTATTTCTGGCGGGCGCGCAGCAGATATTCCCAGGCCTTGTTGTCTTCCTGCGCGCCGATCCACACGTCGAAGTTGGCGTCGATCCAAGATCCAGGGAAGATGTGATCGAGCGGCTTGGGATTATCCAACTTCAAAGCCTCGCTGACTGTGAGCGCTACCATGTCGAGCGAGTTGCTGATACGGCGATATAACTCCCGAAGAAATGCCCGGCCGTTTTGATAGTAATATTCCCAAGCGTTCTCTCCATCCAGAATGATGGGCACCAGGACATCGGCGCCCCCGACCGATAAGGGATTGGCGTTGGCGCGGATGCGATCCATGAAATGATCCGCTGCTTCTGCAGGGCCCATTTTCGAATACTCGAATCCGATCAGATCGCTCAGAAAATGATCGCGAAAGATCATGCGCAGCCCGTGATCTCCCTGCCGCCATTGATAGGAGCGATAAGTCAAGTCCGGGCCGGCGGTCCGGCCCAGCGTCCGGGCGAGCACACCGTTATCGGTGGCGGCCCATTCGAAACCAAGCTCGGCGGCAATGGTCAGCGCTTCATCGGAGACAGAGCCTTCCGAGGGCCAGAGCCCGATGGGCGCGCGTCCGAATTCACGTGCGATGAAGTCGCGTGCGGTCTTCAGTTGATGACGTGCGTCATTAGGATGGCGGAACCGTCTGGGCAGCTGAATACCGGGATGCGAGACGGCGGCGATATCCGAGTCGCAGATCAGCGGCAGAATTGGATGATAGAAGGGCGTGGTGGAGATCTCGATTTGACCGCGGGCCGCGAATTCCTTGTGAACCGGCACGACCTGCGCGATAATTTCGCGCTCCTTGCGAGCCATCACGGCCTGGTCTGCGAGTGAGTAATTGCGCTCCTTTACGATGAGAGCTTTCACCTCGGGATCGTGAGCCTGGAATTCTTCATCGAACCAGGCGAGCTGCGAAAGCACCTGCAGATCGCGCAGATCCTGCGTGTTGAAGATCCGCCGTGCGCGTTGTGGATTGCGGCCCGATCTTTGCCAGGCGTCATACAACTCGCCATAGCGCGGATAACGATAAATCATGCGATCCGCATTGGCCTGAAAGAAGTAGCGCAGCACGAACTCTTGTTCGGCTTCGGTCAAGCTCTCCGCGGGCTTGACGGCGCAATCGAGAAACGGATCGCGCGCTTGGCCGGCGGCGTATTCCTGGACTTGCACGATCATGGACGGCACCAGGTTGAAGGTCTGGTGTATGTTCGGAAATTCTTCAAGGACCTTGACCATGCCGTAATAATCCTTGAGGGCGTGGAAACGGGTCCAAGGTAAACGGTACTCGCCGGTCGCCAAGTCCTTGTAGAAGGGCTGGTGCTGGTGCCAGACGAAGCAGAGATGGATTCTTTGCACTATCTCCCAAAGAGACTGCGCACGGGCGGCGGTGGATTGGTCCCCTTCAGGGCCAGCCAGAGGATGTCGTTCAGTTCGTCATCGTCGTTCAGATCGGCATCGCTGAAGTCGAGCCGCGCGGATCGGGCAGCGGTCGTGGAATTCTGGGGATTGTGCTCTTCGAGCGAAACGCGCGGTTTCTCGGCCTGATAGGGCGTAAACACACCTTGCTTGGCGAAAGCTCCCAGCATCGGGCGGGCTCCGGCATCGAAGTGAGTCATGGGCCGCAGATGCAAAATCAGCTCCATGGTTCGAAGCATCGAGGTGGTGTTATACATTCTGCTGTCAATGGTTCCAGTGTGCGTGTAGGGAGAAATGACATAAGCCGCGGAGCGGTGCGAATCGATGTGATCGGGCCCGTTCTGCGCGTCATCTTCGAGGACGAATATCGCCGTGCTCTTCCAGAACTTGCTGCGCGACAGGCCTTCGACGATCTGGCCCAGCGCGTAATCGTTGTCGGCAAACGACGAAAACGGCGCAAGCTTGCCAGGGGCAGTTCCATTGGTGTGATCGTTCCCCAGTCGCATAAACATCAGCGCCGGCAGCTTGTCGGCATTCTCGAATTCTTTGAGATCCTGGAGAAATGCCTGCGCGCGCTTCACGTCCGGATAATCCAGATCGAAGGCGCGATACTTCATGTCGGTGACTTTAGCCAGCACGGGATCTCGCACCGCTTCGATCTGCACGGCGCCGTCCTCGGCCGCTTTCGGCAGATTGGTGGCCCAATATCCGTAATTCCGCATCGAAATCTCGTGGGCGGCGGCATTAGTCCAAAGATAGCCGGCCGGTGGGAGTGCCGCCGGTTCACCGCCTTCGTAGTCATAATGATGGCGGCGATTGGCGTAGCTGTTAGGCCACAATTTTTGGATGTAGTCGTTAGCGATGGCTGATGTTGACCAATTGTGCCCGTCCGCGCTCACATCACTGTTGACATAGAAGTTATCGAACAGCACAAACTCGCGCGCTAGCTTGTGATGATTCGGCCCGACGTTCTCGCGGAACAGACATAGCGACGGATCGCTCTCGCCCTTGCCCAGATCGCCCAGCACCTGATCGTAGCTGCGGTTTTCCTTGACGATATAAAGCATGTGCTCGATCGGAGGAAGGTAATCCGGCTGGCTGTCCAGCATGTCGTCGTTGTAAGGCGAGTTGGCCAGCACGTCCGCTGTGTATTTGTTCAGCGCGTCATCTGTGACCGGCGGGATGATTGATGCGGAGCCGGTCTGAATACGGCCAACGTATTCGACGGTCGCATCGCCACGATAGGCCGGCGTGGCTCGAACGGTCGGATTAGGCCCCTTGGGATTTGCATAGCTACGGGAACCCCGCCCATTCAGGACCACTAGCCGTCCGTCGGCCAACGCTCTAGCCGCAGTGGGATACCAACCGGTGGGAATAAACCCGAGCACGCCGCTGCGAGCTTCTTTAACGTCAACTACGGCTGTCGCATTTGCATCCGAACAAACCACATACAAAGTGTTCTTGTCGGCGCTCAGGGCAAGAGCGCTGGGGGTCATGCCCAGAGGATGGCGTGGAGTCATCGCAATGTTGATGGACTCGACTACGCTGAGATCTCCGCTGTCGGAGACCGCCACGGCGTAAACATTATTGGTGTTCGCTGCCGAGACAAAGATCCGCGCTTTCCACTTGGCCTGGTCGCCATCTTCCGAAGTGGCGCCTCCGTCGCGCCAGACCATATCGGTGGGATGCGCGCCGATGCGGACCATCTGGAGTTGCTGGCCGTTGTTGGTCTGATAGTGATACATCGCACCATCGGCCCAGCTGGTGACGAAGAACGATTTTCCGTCGGGGTGAAAGAGAATGCGATAGGGCCGGCGACCCGTTTTGAAGCGATCGATCACCATGCCCGACTGCGGATTCACCACCAGGATCGTGTCGTGATAAAGGTCGCAAGCGTAGAGCAGGCGGCCGTCCGGCGAAACGGCGACGTCGCCGATGAAATCGCGATAAGTCCTGTCGGCGGGCTTGACCATGTCGAAGGTACGAGTTGGTCGGAGCCGGCCGTTCTCATCGAGCGAGAATTCGTAGATCGCCGCTCGCGAGCCGCCACCCACCCACAGCGTTTTCCCGTTGGGGGACAGCGCGAGTCCGAGCCAGGCGTCGTCCACCGGCGTTTGGCCGATTTGATGACCATCTTTGGTGTCGAGCACGGTGATGGAGGGCGGCCGATAACCGCCATTCAGCACCATCAGAAAACGTCCATCGGCGGACAGAACCGAGGACATCGGCAGCGTGTCGAGCGGGACCTGTGTACCGGCCGGCTTGACGCGCCAGCCGCTGTTCAGCAGAAACGCTCCGTCAGGCAGCAAGCCGACCTTTTCACGGGGCACGGGCTGCGAAGAGGAAAGCGCCGCGATCAATAGCACGGTGATCAGTCCCAGGATCATGCGGATTTTGGCTGGCGTGTAGAACATTTTCATTCGGAAAACCTTTGAGCGATCGGAAAGCGCCGGCCTATGCCGAACGCTTTGGTTGTGACCTTCAGGCCGGGAGCCGCCTGTTGGCGCTTGTATTCGTTGCGATCCACTTTGTTGACAATATCGCGCACCAAAGTGACAGGCAGATGAAGAGAATCGGCAATCTGCTGCGGCGATTCATTGTTCTCGATGTAACCGCGCAGAATCTGATCGAGTACATCGTATTCGGGAAGGGAGTCGGTGTCCTTCTGATCGGGGCGCAGCTCGGCGGAGGGCGGCTTGACGAAAACATTTTCGGGAATGGCATGGGCGTGCCGTTGGTTGGCCACGCGCGCCAGTGAATAGACCAGTGTTTTGGGGACGTCGCTGATCACCGCCAAGCCGCCGCACATGTCGCCGTAGAGCGTGCAATAGCCAACCGCCAGCTCGCTCTTGTTGCCGGTGGTGAGCACCAGCGCGCCCCCTTTGTTCGACAACGCCATCAGCGTGAGGCCCCGCAAGCGGGACTGCAGATTTTCTTCCGTGACCCCCACGGCGCCATCATGGAACAAAGGATTCAGCACGGACAAACATGCCTCATATTGGTCGCGGATGGGGATCAATTCAAAACGGATGCCGAGGTTGCGCGCCATATCGCGCGCGTCTATAACGCTGTGCTCAGAAGAATAGGGACCCGGCATCCCGACGCCCAGCACGTTCTCTTTGCCAACGGCGTCCACCGCGATTGCCGCAGTGAGTGATGAATCGATCCCGCCACTCAGCCCGATGATGACCCGCTCAAAACCGCACTTTCCTATGTAATCGCGCGTGCCGAGCACCAGGGCCTGGTAGGCCGCGTCACATTCATCCGGATAGCTTTCTCGATGGTCTCCGAGGAAAGTTTTCGTATCGACCAGGACCAGGTCTTCCTCAAACGAGGCTGCTGACGCGATCACTTCTCCACGCGCGTTCATGGCGAAGCTGCTGCCATCGAAAATGAGCTGGTCGTTCCCACCAACCTGGTTCACATAAACGATCGGAACCTGGTCATGACGCGCCGTGGCGGAGAAAACATCGCGACGCAGCGTGCGTTTGCCCATGTGGTAGGGCGAGGCGTTGATGCTAACCAGGACGCGCGCGCCGGACTGGGCCAGTTCCTCCACTGGATCGCGGCTGTAAAGGCGCCGCTCCCAAAACTGTTTGTCGTTCCACGCATCCTCACAGATCGTGAGCGCAGCCAAGGAGCCATCGAGTATCAATGGGAACTGCTTGGCCGCAGGCTCGAAGTAACGGGTTTCGTCGAAGACGTCATAGCTCGGCAGCAACATTTTGTGCTGCCGGAAAACAACGCGGCCGGCTTGAACCACCGCGGCCGTGTTGTATATTGGGCGACCAGAAGCCTCGCTTCGGCGAGTGACCGTGCCCACGATCAGCGTCACGCCAATGTTTGCGGCGTCACGGGCCAGATTTTCCAGGTGCTGCTCGACGCCATCCAGGAAACTCTGCTTCTCGAGCAAATCCCGAGGCGGATAGCCGGTGAGCGTGAGTTCAGGAAAGACCACCACGTCGGCTCCGGACTCGGCCGCTCGCTGGGCGAAGGAAAGGACCTTCTGAGTATTGCCGCAAAGGTCGCCGACGGTAGTGTTCGTCTGTGCCAGGGCAATCTTCATGTAGAAACTACTATTGTACCGGGGTGCCGGGCGGCGGGTTACTTCGCGGAGCCCCGTGGCCGGTGGCTGCGTTGTTGACGCTTGCGGAATCGCCTTACTTTGGCGCGATTGCCGCAGTCTTTCATGTCGCACCACTGACGGCTGCGGTTGCGACTGGTATCGAGGAACAGCCATCCGCATTGGTTGCCTCCACATTGGCGGAGCCTCGACAAATCGTCGGAAGTCAGCAGATCCGCCGCCGATAGCGACACCGGCCAAAGGATTCGATCTAGCGCTGGCCCGCGGTCTTCGAAGGTCCAGCTGAAAGCGTGGCCTGTTTGGGTAAGACGCTGGCGCGCCCTCGCAACCCGGAGTTCGCCGCTTAAGATGTCCAGATCGGCTGGGTGCGGCCGGTGGCCTTTCAGCGAGGATTTGAAGATTCGATATAGCCCTTCCCGCAGCCGGACAGCTCGCTCCAGCGTAGCTTCCGCGTCCTCGGGATGAGTTGCAGCATGACGCTTAAGTTCACCGAATTCAGTTCGATTCGTAGCATCGGCGAGTTTGCTCCATTCGAGTAAATCGTGGAAGCTGGTGAGTTTGTCTCCCAGGACGATATTGGAGTCGCCGCGTCCCCCGACTGTATTGATAAAATCCAGGCAAAGGCTTCCGCCGACGAACTTCCAGTTCTTTGAATTTGTTTCAATCTTAGCCATTCTTATCGATTCGTAACCAGCATCATTGCATTGACAGGTTAGCGCGCGGAATGATATTCTGTAACCCCTATGTCGATCTTAGCAAGTTACAAGACCATCCTTTGCGTTCCGTCGCTGCTCGCGGTGATGACGGTGTTATTGCAAGCACAGCCGAAGGCGCCGCCCAGCCCGGCTAAGCAGATAGGTAACACGTTTGCGTATGTCAACAAGAACATTCTCGACATGGCGCAGGATTTTCCCGCGGAGAAGTACGATTTCCGCCTGCGGCCCGAGATGCGCTCCTTCGGCGAAGTGATCGTGCACGTCACGTCCGGCATAGTCTATGCCGCGAAGAAAGGCCGCGGGGAGAATGTCAACTGGGACGAGATCGATGCCAAGAACTATAAGACCAAAGATCAGATTGTGGCGCTGTTTCAGAAATCCATCGCGGATGCAAGCACTACCCTGAAGTCAGTGCCGGACGAGAGCTTCACGAAGAACTTGAACCCCTGGATGAGCGTGATTGAGCATTCGGCCGAGCACTACGGCCTGCTGGTGGCCTATTATCGCGCGAATGGGATGGTGCCGCCGGCGTCGCGTCCCAAGAAGTGACAGCTGGAGGGTCGGAAACCTGCGCAGCTTAATCCAACAAATGGCCCAGCTTCTGTTTCTTGGTCCGCAAATAGCCTTCGGTGGATTCATGCGGCGCGACGATGCAGGGAATGCGCTCCGCCACGTGAATCCCGGCGTGCTCGAGCGCAGCGATCTTGTCGGGATTATTGGACAGCAGGCGCACGCTGCGGACTTTGAAATAGCGCAGGATCTCGGCGGGCATCTGGTAATCGCGCAGGTCGGCTTCAAAACCCAGGCGCTCGTTGGCTTCCACGGTATCGGCGCCGTCATCCTGCAGCTCGTAGGCGCGCAGTTTGTTGAGCAGACCGATCCCGCGTCCTTCCTGGTGCTCATAGATGAGCAGACCACGGCCCTCTTCGGCGATCAAGTTAAGCGAAAGCTCCAATTGCGACCGGCAATCGCAGCGCAGGCTATGTAAGACGTCGCCGGTGAGGCATTGCGAGTGGATGCGAACCAGCGGGGGCTCGGGTGAAGTAATGTCGCCCATCCTGAGCACGACACACTCCTGCACATCCGGCCCGTAAGAACCTTCGAAGCCGAAGATTCGAAAATGGCCGAAACGGCTCGGAAAATTCGCTTCCGCTACCTTGGTTAACATCCTGGAAATCGTGCTTTCATTATAATGATCGCAGGCGAGCGATGCTGGATCAGCAACAATTGGTGACCTTGCTGTTGCGGGTAGCGGTAGCCGCATCGCTGGCCAGCATTCTATCGCGCTTCCCCGCTTTCCAGCGCATGTTGATGCGCGAAGAACGCACGCTGGTGCAGCGCGCAAGGCTGGCTCTGAGCTGCGCGGCACTCTATGGATCGAGCGTCGCAACCCGCGTCCTGAATCCCAACTATCACGCTGTCGATCTAGGACTGGAAGGCAGCCTGGTATCCGGAATGGTCGGTGGATATGTTACAGGACTCCTGGCAGGTGTTCTGATTTCGATCCCAGCTGTGATTAATCACGAGTTGATGTCGCTGCCATTATTCGCCGGCGTGGGCGTCTTGGGAGGATTGCTACGCGACGTTGCGCCTGAAACGGAAGATGTGTGGCGCTTCTCACCCATTTTCAGTTTGGCTCCGGCGCGCTTGCGGCAGCGGCAATATCAGCTCACGCTAATGTTTCAGCTCGGATGCCTATTCACCATTATCTTTACTGACCTGCTGCGGGTGTCCGTGGCGAAAGTATTTCCGAAGGGCCAGGTATTTCTGGGACCAATCTTGAGCGACGGCCACCTGGGCACGGCGATCGCTTTCTACGCCAGCTCGGTCTTCGCCGTCATGCTTCCGCTCAAGATCTGGAATAACACGCGCAACGAGAAGAAGCTCGAAGCCCAGCAACTGCGGCTGAACGAGGCCCGTCTGGCGGCGCTCACCAGTCAGATCAATCCGCATTTCCTGTTCAACACGCTTAACTCGGTTTCTTCACTGATTCGAAGCAATCCGGATCAGGCCCGCAGCGTGGTTTATCGACTATCCAGCATCCTGCGGCGCCTGCTGCGGAAGACCGACAACCTGGTTCCGCTGCATGAGGAGCTGGAGTTTATTGACAATTACATGACAATCGAGATGGTGCGCTTCGGAGAGAAACTGCGGTTTGTCAAAGAAATCGAACCCCAGACCCTGGACCGGCTGGTTCCCAGCATGCTTCTGCAGCCTATCATCGAGAACAGCATCCGGCATGGCTTGAGCAGCAAGGTGGATGGCGGTATGATTCGGGTGCGGAGCTGGCTGGCCGAGGGGAAGCTGCAACTGGTGGTGGAAGACGACGGCGTGGGAATCCCGGAGACCCGCCTGGCCACGTTATTCGAACTCGGAATCGGCGTGAGTAACGTGAATGAACGCCTGAAAGTGCTGTTTGGCCAGGATTACCGGATGTGGATCGACAGCAAGCTGGAGGAAGGGACACGCACCGGAATCGAGATCCCCGAGCTTCCGATCGCAAGCGAAGTAGGGCAAGAGCTTACCACAGCCGGCTGAAGCAGGAAACCGCGCCGGGCCGGAGGGCGTCTTGTAAGGCGTTGGCTAACTAAGTGACTTCTACGATTACCGCGAATACGCGATACCAGGATTGTGTTAATCCTCAGTGGGCACGCCTCTTAAACGTGCTGCAGCTGAACGTCCGGTATACGCGTTGTTCGGGGACGGAGCTCTACGTTGAAGACGGCCGCCGGATTCTCGATTTCCTGTCGGGCTACTGTGTGCACAATGCAGGGCACAACCATCCGGACATCATTGAAGCTTTGAAGGAAGAGCTGGATCAGTGCGGTCCAGCGATGCTGCAGAGCCATGTTCCAGAGTTGGCGGGCGAGCTGGCTGAGCGGCTGTGTTCTCGGGCGGGGGGCAGGTTGAAGAAAGCTTTCTTCTGCAGCTCGGGCAGCGAGGGTGTCGAAGCCGCCATCAAGTTCTCGCGCGCGCACACCGGCCGCACCGCTCTGCTCTATGCCGACGGCGCGTTTCACGGGCTTACTTGCGGCGCGCTTTCGTTGATGGGCGATCCGTTTTGGCGAGACGGTTTCGGTCCGATGCTGCCGGACACTCAGCAGATTCCGTTCGGCAACGTCCAGGCGCTGGAACAGAAGCTAGCCACGCGAAAACATGCGGCTTTTATCGTCGAACCGATCCAGAGCGAGGCCGGTATCCGCGTTCCGGCGCGGGATTATCTTACAACCGCTCAGTCATTATGCAAGCGATATGGAACGCTGTTCGTGCTGGATGAAGTGCAGACGGGCATGTATCGAACGGGGCCATTTCTGGCATCGCATTTGTTTCATACCGATCCGGACATGGTAGTGCTGGCCAAGGCGCTGAGCGGCGGGTTAATTCCTTGCGCGGCGGTGCTTGCGACCGATGAAATTTACGATTCGGTCTATGGCTCGCTGAAACGCGCACTTATTCATACTTCCACGTTTAGCGAAAACGGCCTGGCGATGCGCGCCGGCCTGGCGACTCTCAGCGTCTTAGAACGTGAGGGTCTGGGCGATCGATCGATTGTAATGGGCGAGTATCTGCGTGATCGGCTGCGCGATGCCCTGTCCGGATACGAGATGGTAAAAGAAGTGCGTGGCGAGGGGTTATTGAATGGAGTCGAGTTCACGGCGCCGCGAAAATTGACGCTCCGCGTTCCGTTCGAAGCCTTTATGAAGATCCATCCCGCAATGTTCGGGCAGGTGCTGGTTATGCAGCTCTTTCGCAGGGGCTTCCTCACGCAGGTGTGCGGGAACAACTTCATGGTGTTGAAGGTGGCGCCGCCGCTGGTGGTGAGAGAGCAGGAAGCTGATGATTTCGTGCGCGCCGCGACGGAAGTGGTGGAGTCGATGCATTCCTCCAGCACCTTCTGGACCGAGGCGTTGGGGATGGCGCGCAGGGTAATGGACATCTAAATAATGAGCCAATTCTTTTTCTCAGCCACGCTGGCAAGTCTGGCGCTAGGGATCCCGTCGATGGCCGCTTCCGTCCCTTCCGTGGTTCCAATGATTCAGACCGGATACCACCAGATGTACAATCTTGAATTCGATGGGGCGCACAAAACCTTCGCGCAATTCGAACAGCAGCGTCCCGACGACCCGCTCGGTCACGTTTCGAATGCAGCTGCGTATCTGTTCGCCGAGTTCGACCGGCTCAATATCCTGCAGTCGGAATTTTTTGTGAATGACGACCGTTTTCGGCACGCGAAACGATTGACCCCCGACGCGGCCGTGCGTCAGGCTTTCGATGGAGAACTTGCGAAAGCCGAACAACTGGCCAACGGCACTCTGGCTCGTTCCCCCCAGGACCCGGATGCGCTGTTCGCAAACATTCTCAGCATGGGTCTGCGCGCGGATTACTCGGCGCTGGTAGAAAAGCGTTACCTGGATTCGCTGCGGGTGATCAAGAACGGCCGCGAGACGGCGGAAAAGCTGCTGGCGATCGCACCCGATTATTACGACGCCTATCTGGCCATCGGAGTCGAAAACTACATGCTGAGTCTTAAAGCGGCCCCTGTTAGATGGCTGCTGTCATTAGGCGGCGCTCAGGTGGATCGCGAGCGCGGCATCCAGGACCTTCGTTTGACCGCGGAGAAAGGCCACTACCTAAGTCCTTACGCGCGTTTGCTGCTGGCAGTGGCGGCGATGCGGAACAAAGACCGGGCGCAGGCACGCGATTTGCTGACTGCGCTGGTGCATGACTTTCCGCACAACAAGCTCTATTCCGAGGAACTGGCCCGACTTCAGTAGAATACGGCATAGGAGCCGAGGCACCCTCTCACTTATGACCATCGCCGGTGTTGCAAGCGCGTTTCCATCGCATAAATACGATCAGCGGGTGCTGTTATCGGCGCTCCAGCGGCACTTTGGCCCGATGGTTGAAAATCCGGTGTTTATGGAGCGGCTGCAAGCGCGCGTGGGCGTCGAGACACGCCATCTGGCGCTGCCGATCGAAGAATATTACGATCTCAAGACTTGGGGCAAAGCCAACAATCACTGGATTGAAGTGGCGGAGGAGCTGGGACAGAAGGCGCTGTGCTGCGCGCTGACCAGGGCCGGTTTCGCGACGTCGGACTTGGGCGCCATCTTCTTCGTCTCAATCACCGGCATATCGAGTCCGTCCATCGACGCGCGGCTAGTCAATCGCATGAGTCTGCCGGTAAACATCAAGCGCGTGCCGATCTTCGGATTAGGGTGCGTCGCGGGCGCGGCGGGAATCGCGCGGGCGGCGGATTATGTGCTGGCCTATCCCAAGCAAGTGGCCGCCGTCCTGGCAGTGGAACTTTGCTCGCTGACCCTGCAACAGGAGGATCGGTCAGTCGCCAATCTGATCTCTTCAGGCTTGTTCGGCGATGGCGCGGCCGCGGTGCTGGTGTCCGGGGCCGAGCGAAGCGCGAACGGTCCGGAAATCCTCGCGACGCGATCGGTGTTCTATCCGAATTCTGAGCACGTGATGGGCTGGGACATTTCCGAGAAAGGCTTTCGGATCGTGCTTTCGCGCGAAGTTCCCGAGGTTGTGCACGAGCACCTCGCATCCGACGTCGACGCGTTTCTGGAAGAACAAGGCCTTTCGCGTTCGGAAATTGGGAGCTGGATTCTACATACCGGAGGTCCGCGCGTGCTGGAAGCGACGGCTGCGGCTTTGGACCTGCCCGAGGGCGCCCTCGCGGTGTCGTGGGATTGTTTGCGCAGGACTGGCAATCTTTCCTCGGCTTCGGTGTTAGTAGTTCTCGAAGAAGTCATGACGAAGCGGCGGCCGGCGGCCGGAACGTACAGTTTGCTGGCCGCGATGGGACCTGGTTTCTGCTCCGAACTCGTTTTATTGAGATGGTAGTTTCTTACTTTGACCACATTTCCCAAAAGCACTGACGTTTTCGTCGTAGGCGGTGGGCCGGCCGGTTTAGCGGCGGCCATCGCAGCCCGTCTCAAAGGATTCGATGTGGTAGTGGCCGATGTCCGGCAGCCGCCCATCGATAAGCCGTGCGGCGAAGGGCTGATGCCCGATTCATTCGCCGCGCTCCGCCATCTCGGTGTCAGGCTCGACCCTGAGCAATCGTTCCCATTTCGCGGCATTCGGTTCCACGGTGCGGGCGTCTCGGTTGCAGCGGCGTTTCCCGGCGAGCCAGGCGTCGGCATCCGGCGCACTCGGCTGCACGAGCTGCTCATTGATCGCGCGAGTGAGGTCGGCGTATCGATGCTGTGGGGCACGCGTGTAAACGGCCT
The DNA here is from genome assembly GCA_035569875.1 of Bryobacteraceae bacterium. Taxonomy (GTDB): domain Bacteria; phylum Acidobacteriota; class Terriglobia; order Bryobacterales; family Bryobacteraceae; genus Palsa-89. The sequence continues at coordinate 13,894 of DATMMD010000137.1, read as the reverse complement.
GTCTGGAGAAACGGTCCTGCTGGATGGAGCCGAGGTAGCGTGCCGCTGGGTGGTAGGCGCCGATGGGCAGAACTCGCGTGTCCGGCGTTGGGCTGGTCTGGATGCATCACGATACGAATCGGAGCGCTACGGATTCCGCCGCCACTATCGAGTCGCGCCATGGACCGACCACATGGAGATCTATTGGGGATCCGGCTGTCAGATGTACGTGACGCCGGTCAATTCCGAGGAAGTTTGTGTGGCCGTCATCTCGCGCGATTCTCACCTACGATTCGACCACGCGTTGCCGCAATTTCCAGAACTCGACAAACGGCTGGCGCTCGCTTCCAGCTCCACCGTGGAGCGCGGCTCGGTGTCCGCATCGCGGCGCTTGCGAGCAGTCTTCCGCGGACGGACCGTTTTAATAGGCGATGCCTCGGGCTCGGTTGACGCGATTACAGGCGAAGGCTTGAGTCTGTCGTTTCATCAAGCCCTGGCGCTCGCGGACGCGCTTGCCGGCGAGAATCTCGAGGCCTATCAAGCGGCCCACCAGAGGCTAACGCGCCGCCCTGCATTTATGGGCAGTCTGATGCTGTCGCTCGACCGATTTCCTTGGCTCCGTCCTCTCGCCCTGCGCGGGATGGCGCTCGTGCCGGCAATTTTCGAGAAGCTGCTGGCTGTGCATGTTGGCGCTGAGTCCGAGGTACTGGCTGTTTCGTGAAGAAGCTAGTCTGCCTCTGTGTTTGCGCCGTCTGCTATGCGGCCACAACGTTCGACCTCGATCCATCCAAGACGCAGATCGATTTCACTCTGCAGGATACGCTACACACGGTCCACGGGACATTCGCGCTCAAGCGGGGAAGCATGCAGCTCGACCCCCAGACCGGCAAAGCATCTGGTGAAATGGTTATCGATGTGCCTAGCGGGATCAGCGGCAACGGCTCGCGCGACAAGCGCATGCACAAGGAGATCCTCGAAAGCCAGAAGTATCCCGAGGCCGTGTTCACTCCGGACCATGTCCGGGGACAAATTGCGCCAGAAGGCACGTCAGAGATCGATGTGCATGGCAACCTCCGGATTCATGGCGCCGATCACGAGATGACAATACACTTTCAGGTGCAGGCCAACGGCAGCCAATACATCGCGACCGGGCACTTCCTGATTCCTTACGTGCAGTGGGGCATGAAGAATCCGAGCAATTTCCTGCTGAAGGTGAACGATAAGGTCGAAATCGACCTCCGCGCCGAGGCAGCCCAAAAGCACTAAGCTTTTACTGGAACAGTCCAGTCGACGGGAACCTGCCCCTCGGGCAACAGCTCGCCTTTTTCGAGATGTCGCGCCTTACTAGCGAAGTGCGCGGCGTGCGGATCGTGCGTGACCATCACGATCGTTTTGCCGAATTCTTTATTCAGGCGCGACAAAAGCGTGAGGACATCTTGCGCTGAGGCGGCATCCAGGTTACCGGTTGGCTCGTCGGCGAGGATCAGGTCCGGATCCGTCACAATGGCGCGCGCGATCGCCACGCGTTGTTCCTGGCCGCCCGAAAGCTGGCGGGGCAGGTGATCCATGCGGTCGCCGAGTCCGACCAGTTTCAAGGCTGTCTCGGCGTGTTCCAGGCGTTCCTTCTTTTTGAGATTAGTGAGCTTCAAGGGCAGCTCGACATTCTCGATCGCGCTCAGAACCGGAATCAGGTTGAACGATTGAAAGATGAACCCGATATGCTCGTTGCGCCAGTGCGCTATAGCGCGTTCGCTCAGTGCGCGCAGATTTTCGCCGAGCACCAGGATCTCGCCGCCCGTTGCCCGGTCCATGGCTGCGATCAAATGCAGTAGAGTCGATTTACCCGAACCCGAGGGCCCCATCAGCGCGACGAATTCGCCGCGGTTGATGGTGATATCCACGTCCTTCAAGGCCACGACGTGGAACTCGTCGCGAATAAATTCTTTGGTCAACTGACGCGTTTGGATTACGATTTCGCTCATGACTAAGCCTCTACACTAAGCCTTGGCCCGCACTCTCTGGCCGTCTTTCAAGTCGGCGGGCGGATTCGAAACGACATCCTCGCCGCCAATCAGGCCGTCCGTAATCTGTACTCCCTGCGCTGTCGTTCCACCCACTTTCACGCTTCTTCGAATGGCTTTGCCGCCCAGCACGACAAATACGCCGTTGTCCCGAACCGCCGAGGCGGGGACAGTCACGATGGGCTTCGATTCCGATTGGGTGTCCGAGCCGGGCTTCTCCTTTGAAAAAAACGCTACGCTCGCGTTCATTTCCGGCCGCAAGTACGCATCGGGATTGGTCACTTTCACCTTCACCTGCACAGTTGCCTTCTGGCGATTGGCCTCGGGCGAGATTTCGTGGATGAATCCTTGATACTTGCGGTCAGGATAGGCGTCCGTGGTAACGATACCAGGCTGAGTGGCATTAAGCTTCGCAAAATCGTTCTGGTTAATGTCAAGCTCGACTTCTAAATCGTGCAGATCGGCGATGGAGACGACGTAGCCCTTAGCACCCTTGTCTCCGACGAATCCGGTGGTGACGAACTCGCCTTGCTCGACATTTCGCTCCAGGATCGTCCCATCGATGGGTGCACGGATCACGGTGTTATCGAGCTGCACCTGCGAATAATTCAGCGTCCCCTGCGCTTGATTGACCTGAGCGCGAAGCGCATCGATCTGCTCCTTGCGCGGGCCCAGCCGAACCAGCTCATAGGCACGCTCGAGCGACATCACTTTCGCAACAGCGCCATCGTACCGCGCCTGGGCGTCATCAAGCACTTGTTTGGCCATGACCTTGTCTTGCACCAAGCCCCGCGCACGGTCGAGGGTGACCCGGGCGTTTTCTTGATCGGCGCGGGCCTGCTCGACATCGGCTCTGGCTTTGGCGATCTCTTCCGGCCGCGAGCCATGCTCGGCTTCGGCTAACCGGGCCTTGAGAGTTTCGAGCTGACCCTGCGATTCCAGCATCCGCGCGCGATATTCGTCGTCTTCCAGCCGCACCAGCACTTGGCCGGCCTTCACTCTGTCGCCTTTTTCAACGCCAATGGAGGCCACCTTGCCGACGACTTTAGAAGCCAGCTCGATTTTGTGCGCGGCGATTATGTAGCCGGTGGCGTTGAGGATGACAGCGCCGGCGCCATTTGCCACCGGAGCGGCGGCCCGCACGCGAACAATTTGAACTTCGGTTGCGGTATTCATCTTTCCATAGATGAAGCGAGCCAGGCCAAGCACCGCAAAGAGCGTAACGCCGGCAACGATCCAGCGCACCGCCCAGGGCGAAGGGCCCTCTGAGCGTCGTTTGGAGCGCTCGATCCGCAAATCTTTGAGTTGCGTTTCCATCCGGCCCTAAATCTCTCTCAAAGCTGTCAGGATCTCTTTTCGAGCCGCCGTTCTCGCGGGAAACAATCCGCCGAGCGTGCCCATGAAGATGGCAAACGCGATTCCGATCAGCATGATTTCCGGGCTGACGCGGAAGTTGAACGCGATTTCGCTGAACGTCACGAAACTGCCGATGCCGGTGGTAATGTTGTTCAGAGGAAGCACCAGCAGGCAACCGATCAAACCACCGATTATCGCCAGCAGCAGCGATTCCAGCAGAAAACTGAGGAGGATGCTTCCGCGCGAGAAGCCCAGCACGCGCAATGTCCCGATTTCGCGGGCACGCCGGGCGACGGCGGCATACATTGTGTTCATAGCGGCAAAGCTGCTTCCCACCGCCATGATGATGGAGATGAATAGCCCCAGGAATTGCAAGGGCGCTGCCGAGCTGGTCTGCGCGTCCCAATAGGACTTCTCGGTTTGAGCCTCTACTCCCAGGCGCCGATCGTCGTTGAGCGAATTAATCAGCGCGGAAACCGAGGCCTGATCGGTAGCCCGCAGCAGGACGGAGCTGAGGCCGTCGGCGCGGTTGAAATCAGAACTGATCTGGTTCAGGTCGCCAAAGATTTCACTGTTCGACGAAGACTGACCGGCGTCCATCACGCCGACCACTTCCCAGTCGCCGCGTCCGAAACGGAGTTTCTTTCCCAGGTGCGCGCCAGGATAGCGCTTGGCGATGGACTTTCCCACTACCACCTCGCGCTGGCCAGCCTGGAACCAGCGCCCATCTTCCAGTTTGAGACCATCGCGCATCTTAATTCCGGTCGGGAGCAGGCCACGCAGCGTGACGTTCATGCCGTCGGGACTATCGACGCTCGGAAGATTGATAACGCTCACCAACTCAAGCGAGGCAATAGGCTCGTTGCCATCACGTGCGATCCCCGCCATGGACTTCAGCGTCTGAAAGTTTTCGCGAGTCATGGCGCTGCTTAACTCGGCATTCGAGCCTTTGCGCATCACCAGGACCTGCAGCGGATTGCCGGTCGACTGGAACGCGGTATTCAAACCGTGGACTAATGCAAGAACAGCCAGCAACACAGCCACCGTCAAGGCTATACCGAGCGCAGTCATGATCGTAGTCGTTTTTCGAACCACCAGGTTGCGGAAATTGTAGGAAATGGGCAATGCCATGGGCTAACCCGCGTATCGCAGCGCATCGAGGATGGTGGTTCGCGACGCCCCCCATGCCGGCAGAAATGAACTGGCCAAGCCGATCAGCAGAGCTACGCCCAGCGAGAGCGCCCCAACGACAGGTGTGATGCCGAGTGTGCTGAGTCCCGACATGAAGTTTGCAGCCGGGCTGTGGCTAATCATGCTGCACATCCCCGACGCGAGTAGGGATCCGAGAAAGCCTCCAATGAGTGAAATCACGGTCGCTTCGCCCAAAATGATGCCCAGGATTGCGCCCGGACTAAAGCCCAGCGTCTTGAGAATGCCTACTTCGCGAATACGCTCCCGCACCGACATCGAAATGGTATTGCCGGAAACGAGAAGGATAGTGAATGTTACGGCGCCGCAGATCGCCATGATAAATAGCTTCAGGTTCCCCAAGAACGAAGCGAAGCTCAACTGAAAGGCCTTTTCCGACTCTGTCTTGGTGGGAAACGGCGAGCTTTCGAACTGGTGATCGATGCTGGCTGCAATGCGCGGAACATCCTCGGCGCTGTCGGCCTGAATCTGAAACGCGCCCACCTGATCACGGAAAGAGCTGCTCGGGCTAAGGCTTTCCTTCAGGTAGTCATAGCTGAAATACAGCACCGGGGTCTTCTCCGGTTCGTCGAAAATTCCGACGACTTTGAGATCGAGCGTGACTGGCAGGTAGTCGCCGACCAAAGTGATGCGATCGCCAAGTTTGAAGTTCAACTGGTTCGCTAAAGTGCGCGAGATTATGCATCCGGTCCGTTCGCGCTGGAATGCCAGCTTCTGCTCGTCGGGAATCTGGTAGTCAGGCCGTACGTTCAAGAGGTGTTCCGGCTCTGCCGCGAAACGGGGAAACATGTTCTTGGGATCGCGGTTGTCTTTGTAGGTGCCTCCGAACCACTGCCAGATCGTCAGGTCCTTTACGCCCGGAACACGCCGGATTCTGTCACGGTAATAGACCGGAAAAGACTGCGTCAGGGAAACGCGGTGCCGCGTGATTAGGCGCAGCGCCTGGCTGGGCGTCGGATCGCCCAGGAACAAGGCCTGGTACATCGCCATCAGCACGCCCAGAATGCAGAGGGAAACAGCGACGCTGCCAATAGTTAGGATGCTGCGCCGTCGATTCCGCAGACTATTCTTCAGGATGAGGGAAAGATAGCGCATACGTGCCGTTTCATCTATTCTACAGGGACGATGTCCCCTCCTGAATTGTTCCTCAGAGAAGACGAATCGTTCCTTGGCCAGGCGCTGGAATTGGCGCGCCAGGCGGAGGCCAACGGCGAAGTACCTGTGGGGGCCGTAGTTGTGGTGGATGGGAAAGTATGCGGCCGTGGTTTCAACTCACCCATCCGGTTGAACGACCCCTCGGCACATGCCGAGATTCTGGCACTGCGCGAGGCGGCCGGCGCTTTCAAGAATTATCGACTGCAAGCGGCGACTCTGTACGCCACTCTGGAGCCGTGCGTGATGTGCGCCGGCGCGTTGGTCGCGGCGCGGGTGAAGCGCCTGGTGTTTGGCGCTCGGGATCTCCGATTTGGAGGCGTGCGAAGCAAGTTTCGGCTGGCCGATTCTGAGCTGCTGAACCATCGAGTGGAAGTAGTGGAGGGAGTGCTGGCCAGCGAGTGCCTTGAGTTAGTAAAGCGATTCTTCGAGCAAAGAAGATGATTTCAGACTCCAATTGAAACACTTTTTCAATTAGCGCAGTCTATAAGCAAAGCTGCGTAATTAGGTATTAGGCACTTTGAGGACATTCATGAAAGATGCTGATGTACTTCTGGTCGAGGACAGCGTCGGCGACGTTCTCCTGACTAGGCAGATCTTAACCGAGATGCCTGTTAACTTGCGGATTGCCAGAGACGGACTCCAGGCGCTCATTATGCTGGCAGATCCCAACTTCAAACCAGCCTTGGTGATTTTGGATCTGAACATGCCGGATATCTCGGGTCACGAAGTACTGACACGATACCATCCGCAGAGCCCTCCGGTAGTAGTTTTTACTTCGTCCTGGAGTGAAGCGGAGAAGGCGCGGACGCTGGCCATGGGCGCCTGCGATTGGGTAACTAAACCCATGGATCTGGATGAATATGCTGGAGCCGTGCGCGGCATGGTGGAAAAATGGGCTCTTGGAACGGAAAAGACCGCAGGTGCATCGTCAAGTCAGAAAGCCAAGACGACCTCAGTTCAATAGATTCCAAGCAAAATTCGTGCGGTCCTCCACATGCGGCGCAAGTCTCCGTCTCGCGTGGGACTTTCCCGCAACTCCTGAGCCGGCGAAGATTTAAGGATCGAGCGCTCCCCAAATTCCGTATTTCTGCCTGATACTGGAAGAGCGTCCCGAATCCTATGACCAAACCGTTTGTAAGCTTGGCTATATCTCTGCTTTGCGCCCATGAGTTTGCCCAGAGTGGGTTTGCCCAGAGTGAAATTATTGTCACGCCGCCCACCGGACGGCTCGGCTGGCTGCTAAATCCCTATCGGCCTCGCAGCGTCCCGCCCATTCGCGTTACAAATTCGCCCCGGTTAGACTCGCTGATCCGGGCGGGGAATCTCTACCTGTCGGCGCCAGACGTAGTCGCCTTGGCGATCGAGAACAACATCGACGTCGAGGTGCAGCGCTATGGGCCGCTGCTGGCGCAGGAAGTATTAAAACGCGCCCAGGCGGGTGGCGCACTGCGCAGCGTTGGCTCACCTGTGGCCCCAGGCCCGCAGAGCGTTAGCCTGCAAGGGGTTAGCTTGAATCCCTCGGGCGCGAGTGTTACCGCCGGATCCGGTGTTAGCTCGGGCGGCGGGATTGTAACCCAGTTGGGGCCCCTGATTCCGAGCTTAGACCCGACGCTGTCGGTTTTTGCAAACTTTCAGCATGCGACGATTCCGCAAAGCAACACGATTCTAACCGGAACCACAGCATTGATTCAGGACACACGGTCTTATCAGTATCAATACGCTCAAAACTGGGACTTTGGGTTGACCACGCAAGTGACTTACTCCAGCACCCATGTCCACGTAAACAGTCAATTCTTCAGTTTGGATCCCTATACATCGGGCTCAATGGATCTCCAAGTGACGCAGAACCTGCTGCAAGGATTCGGCTCCGCCGTCAACGGCCGGAATATCCGCGTCCAGAAGAATAACGTCAAGGTGACCGACTTGCAATTCAAACAGCAGGTGATTACCACGGTATCCGCCGCTCTGAACCTATATTGGGACCTCGTAGCCTTCGACGAAGACGTCCGCGCCCGCCAGCAAGAGGTAAGAGCTGCCGAACAACTGCTCGAAGACAACAAAAGACAGGTGCAGGTAGGCGCGATGGCGGAGATCGAAGTCACACGCGCCGAGGCTCAGCTTTATGCTGGCCGGCAGGATCTTACGATCTCGCAGACCAACCTGCTGCAGCAGGAAACAGTATTGAAGAACGCGCTAGTGCGAACCGGTATCGCGCAGGCGGGTCTAGCCAACGTCCATGTGGTGCCGCTGGACCAAATTGCCGCCGTACCTCCTAGCGACGAGACCCGGCCGATACAAGATCTGATCAACCAGGCGTTGGGCGGCCGGACTGAGATCGAGCAGGCGCGCGTCAATATCGAGAGCAATCAGTTGAACCTGGTGGGCATAAAGAGCTCGCTCAAACCCACGCTACAGGCTTTTGCCGAGCTGACCAACAACGGGTTGACCGGCCAGCTTACGGCGCTCGGCGCGTTGGAGGCTGGCGTCCCATATCTGGCAGGCGGTTATGGGAATTTGCTGGCGCAGATTGCAAGGCGGAATTTCCCGAATTATTCGGCCGGTTTTTCGCTCAACATTCCCCTGCGCAACCGGGCCGCGCAATCGGACTACGTAACCAGCATGCTGGAGCTTCGCCAGAATCAACTGAACCTCCAGAAGAACACCAACCAGGTACTGGTGGATGTGCAAAACGCCGTGATCGGGCTGCAGCAAGCGCGGGCACGCTATGAGGCAGCCGTCAAATCGCGGGAGCTTGAGGATCAGACGCTGACGGCCGATCAGAAAAGGTACTCGCTGGGCGCTGCCACGGCGTTTCAGGTAATTCAGGACCAGCGCGACCTCGCCACCACTCAAAGCAGCGAGGTGCAGGCCCTGGCGAATTATACGCACGCCCGCATTGCCTTCGATCAGGCCTTGGGAACGACGCTGGAGGTGAATCACGTTTCGATCGACGAGGCGCTGAAAGGGCGAATCTCACGACCCTCCGAGCTGCCGTCGGACTTGCCCCAGCGAGACGCTCCCAAAGGAGGTGCGCAATGATCGGGAGCATCCGGAGTTGTTTGGCCGCTGGGCTGTCGCTGGCGTGCGGAATCTGGCCGGCAGTGGCCCAAGAGTCGTCCATCGAGCCGGTACGGCCCCACGCGCCCGTTGTGGTGCGGCCGTATCTCGCTCCGTCCGTCCCTCCGGCGCGGCTCCGAAACTCGGACCGTTTTCGCGAGCTGATGCGAGCCGGGACGCTCTATCTAACGGTTCAGGACGCGATTGCGCTGGCGCTGGAAAACAATCTCGATCTCGAGGTGAGCCGCTATAACCCACTGGCAGCTAGTTGGCAGGTGGAGCGCGCGGAGGCTGGCGGCGCTTTACCGGGCGTACCCAGCACGGCTTCGCAAGCCTTCAGCGTAGCCAGCGGGCAGGGAGTCCTCGGTAGCCAGGCGGCCGCCGGGGTGAGTATTGCGGGCGCTGGCGGGAATGCCAATCGGACCGTTAATGCCAGCATTACTCAGATCGGTCCGGTAGCTCAGACCTTGGACCCGATCGTGCAGGAGTCCACTACCTTCGCGCACACCAGCAATCCCCAGCCCGACGTGGTGCAAAGCCTTACGACGAACCTGATCTCGAGCACGCACATATACACGGGATCGTACCAGCAAGGTTTTCTCAGCGGCGGCGCTGTCTCGGTGAACTACAGCGAGCACTACCTGAACGAGAATTCGCCCTCGGACGTCCTGAATCCATCGGTCGCCCCGAACCTCTCGGTGGGAGCGCAACAAAATCTACTGCGCGGATTTGGTGTTCAAGTCAACGCGCGGACCATCACGGTTGCCAAAATGAACCTCAACACCACCGACTTGAATTTCAAGACGCAACTGATTGGGATTGTCAGCCAGGTCTTGAACCAGTATTACGGGCTGGCCGCCGCCTACGAAGACCTGAAAGCGAAGAGAAACGCCGCCGAGGTGGCGCAGACCTTTCTGGCCGACGTGAACCGGGAAGTCAATATCGGATCGGTTGCGCCTACGGACTTGATCAATGCGCAATCGCAGGCGGTCACCAGTCAGCAGGCCGTAGTGGATTCCGCGGCCAGTCTGGCGCAGCAGGAGGTGGCGCTCAAGAACCTGCTGAGCCGTATCGGGCTAGCCGATCCGCTGCTGACCAACGCCCGCATCGTGCCGCTCGATCCGCTGCCGATCCCTACTCGAGAAGCGCTGCCCCCAGTGGATGCGATGGTTACGCAGGCGCTCGCGAATCGCAGCGACCTGGCGGCGGAGGTAGCCACCGACCAGGCCAGTGAAGTATCCGATATTGGCACCCGCAATGGTGTGTTGCCGACTCTGGAGGTATTCGGCGCGGAGAGCCACGCGGGCTTGGCTGGCGTACCTCGGACCGTGGTAGCCAACGGCCTAGTGGAAACCGCCAACCAGTACTTTGTCGGCGGCATCGGCACTGCGCTGGGCCAAATATTCCGGCGTAACTTTCCCACCGAGCGAATTGGCGCGTTTTATCAAGCGCCGATCGGCAACCGGCAGGCTCTAGCCGATCAGGCCATCGACCAGTTCCAGCTTCGGCAATCGCAGCTCAACACACGCAAGGATCGCAACCAGGTGGAGGTGGATGTCCGCAATTATGTAGTCGCTTTGCAGCAGGCCCGGTCACGCTATGAGGCAGCGGTACAAAACAGCCAACTGCAGCAGGCACTGTTGGACGCCGAGCAGAAGCGGTTCCGTCTGGGCGCGTCCACTCCCTACAACGTGACGTTGCAGCAGCGCGACCTGATCACGGCACAATCCGCCGAGGTGGCGGCGCTCGATTCCTATAGCGGCGCGCGCATAGCACTGGATCAGACTCTGGGCACTACCCTAGACGTAAACAACGTCTCAATTAGCGAGGCACGGATCGGTCGAGTGGAGCGGCGGTCGGCACTGCCGGCAGCTTTACCAGAGGGCCGCTGAGTGCCGTGTCACTTAAGGCGGAGCTAGCCTACATGAGTTTCGCTAAACGGACGAATTCGTAGCGCTCGAGTGTGGCAGCGATCTCCGCCGACTTGCCGTACCGGACCACTTTGCCGAGGCAGCGGAGCCGCACGCCAACCACCTCGCCCGCCGAAGCTGGCAGAGTAATCAGGTATTCCACCGCATCTCCTATGCGTAGGCTCGCGTCAGATTGGAAGAGGACTCCCACGGAACTGAGATTCCGAGTTTCGCCACGCTCGGAAAGGGCTTCAGCGCCGTTGCGGACCAATTCAAAAGGCAGCTTTAGCTCGAAGCGCCTCGCTTTTCGTTGCTCCACAGAAGGTCCGTTCACAAGAGTGCCTCCAACAATCTATCTGAGATGGTGGTGAAGGTCAATAGGGATAGGGCGTCCGTAAACCGCTAAAGTCCCAGTACTTCTACGATTACCTGCCCCGGGGGCTAGGGTGACCAGAACCCTATGGCAAAATGAATACGCCCCACCAATGGAAGAAATGAGCATCGATCAACAGCTTGACCTGGAGCGCCAACTCGAAAAGATGCGCGCCGATTGGGACCAGCGCGCCCGTGAGAACGCCCGCCACTACGTAAATACGGCGAATACGCAATGGACGGACCAGGAGTTCTTTGCTTCCGGCGAGAGGACGGTGGCCGAGGAGATCCTGACCGATATGGGCAACATCTGCCAGGGAAAGCCGCCGGCCGGCATGCGGGTTCTCGAGATCGGCTGTGGCGCCGGGCGCGTCACCAAGGCGCTCGCCAAACTCTTCGGCGAAGTGCACGCGGTGGACGTGAGCGGTGAAATGATTCGACAAGCAGGGGAGGCGCTGCGCGGGCATCCCAACGCTTTCGTGTATCAAAACAACGGCAAGGATCTGACCGTGGTGCCGGAGAAGGAATTCGATTTCGCATTCTCCTCGATCGTGTTCCAGCATATTCCTAGCCGGGAGGTGATCGAAAACTACGTTCGCGAGGTACACCGCCTGCTGCGCCCGGGGGCTCTGTTCAAGTTTCAAGTGCAAGGCGACAGTACTCTTCAAACCCGGCCCGATGACACTTGGCTGGGAGTACCGTTCTCAGAGCGGCAGGCCGTGGATATGGCGTACCGCTGTGGCTTCGATCCCCGCTATCGGCACGGCGCGGGTGGCCAGTATTTCTGGCTGTGGTTTTTCAAGAAGTAGCCATTTCGTCAAGCCGGGCGGGTTCCACTTGGAACTCGCGACTCCTTTCCGTTGTCTATATTGCCAATGGCACGACCGTTTGCAATCCCAGTACGATTATTCTGTGCATTCCTGGCCGTTGAGCTGCTCTTGTGCGCCGAGGATGCTGCGAGCGTACGAAAAGAAATAGAAACTACGTACGATCGGACACTCCGCGCACAGCGCGCTGCAAAAACTGCCGAGGATTTGGATGCAAACGAAAGAACCATTGATACGCCGGATTGGCTGAGCATTGTAAACGACGGAGCACCTCAACACTGGATAGACCTCCGGGCTGGCGTAATTGCAACACTTGGTCATCCCGATGAGGTTGCGATCAGGGTTGTAAAGTTCACCCTCGCAGGCGATCACGCCACGGTGATTGCTCGGGTTGGAGCACCGAAAGACGTGAGCGACGACGCCGATCGTTCGCGGTATGCACTTATCCGCGACACTTGGATCAAGACAAATCTGGGATGGCGTCGAAAAATGCACGAGAAGCCCGCTCCCGGCAACCTCGACGCCCAACTGAAGTAGGGAATTACGTGAACCAGAAACGGTCCCGTTGATTCGTCCGGACACGCATCATTTGGTCAAGAACGGCCAGTGCCGGATGAAGTGTAGATGGAAGTAGACAACTGCGCCATAAATGCCCGCTATCACCACCACCGCGATCAGGATGATCGGCAGCGCCTTCTTCCACGGGAATTGACGTCCTTCGCGTTTCAGAACCAACAGATAGCTGAAGAACACGCCCACGAAGTAGAGCGCGCACATGGGAATCGCGAACAGCATCAGGTTGAAAACGTCGGGCGTGGGCGTGATGATGGCGGCGGCGATGACGATGATCAGTATGGCGTAGCGCGAGTGGCGAATCAGGAAACGCGGGGACACGATCCGTAGCAGCGTCAGCATGAAGATCAGAACGGGAAGCTCGAAGACCAGCCCGACGCCCAGCGTCACGTTGACGAACAGGTCGAAATATTCAGTGATGGAGACTACCGGCCGAACGTTGTTGCTCATGCCGATGCCTAGCAAGAATTCTAGGCCGAAGCGGAAGGCCAGGAAATATGCAAACAAGCCGCCCGTAATGAACAACCCCGCGGTGAGCAGGACAAACGGCAGCGCCCAACGGCGCTCTTTCTTGTATAGTCCGGGCGAAATGAAAGCCCAGACCTGGTAGACAATCCAGGGCGAGGCGATGAAGACCGAGCACAACAGCGGGAGTTTCACCCAGATGATGGAGAAGCTTTCCATGGGCGTAAGCTGGGCGAGCTGTGGTGGTTCCACCTTCAAGTGTTTTAGGGCTTCCACGGCGGGGTCGCTGATGATGTCCCACAACTGTCCGGCATAGATCAGACTTGCCACAAAGGCGACGACCAAGCCATACAGGGCCTTGATAATGCGGCCGCGCAACTCCTCCAAGTGCTCCATGAAGGACATGCGGAGCATGCCCCCCTCTTCTGGATCCTCGGGTTCGGTAGGCGGCGCGGGAGGGCGTGGAGGAAGAGCCGGCGGCTGCGCAGGGCGTGTTTCGACCAGGGCCGTGGTCGGGGTCACGTCAATCACCGGATTGTCGGCCTCGCGCGGCGCGTCTCCTCCCGAAGGAGGGACGCCTCCCTGCTTTTCGTCGTCCATGCTTTCTTAAATGATCTTCGTGCTAGCTAGAGACAGAATGGGATTCCGGTGGGGCCGTCGGGCTGGCTATCGCTTCTTCGGTTGCCATAGCCGGCGCGGTAGTCCTTGGCACGGTTCCATTCTGAGGTGCCTCATAAGACACGGTCGATTCGGCGCCCTGAGGTGCGGGTTCGCTTACAGTGGGTGGATTTGCTGCAGTGATTTGGTTCGGTTCGGGCGTATAAACGCTCGAATCGTGATAGGAGGAGTCGTACTCGTTATAGTGGTTGTAAATCTCGTTGGTATAGCTGCGGGTGACTTCCTTGATCGACTCGTTTTCCTTTTCCAACTCTCGCATGTGGCTTTCGAATGTGGATTTGAGTTCGCTCTG
>DATMMD010000136.1:0-8907 GCA_035569875.1 Bryobacteraceae bacterium | reverse complement strand
GCCGCATCTGTCAATCATTTTCACTTCTCGTCACTCATATTCACCATTACGCCGGCTGGGGGTCACTAAGTCCTCAGTTGACCCTGGCGCCCACAAGACATTCTGCAGTGCGAAGCGCGGCCAAGGTCATGATATCCAGATTGCCCGGGTATTTGGGGAGATAATGTCCCGCCGCCTCGATTTCGAGATAAATCGACGTCTTGAGCCCTTGAAATTTGTTTCTGGCGAGGGAGGTACTCTTCCGCTTGGGTTTCGGTTGGCTGACATCGACTACCGATCACGCCTATTCTTTCTTCTTCAGAGCCCCATCGTTTTCCTGGATGAATGCGCGGATCTCATCTGCCATGCCCAAAAGCTTTCCCACTGCTCGCGATAGAGCGTGACCGGAAAACGTCCTAACCCCTATACCGAAAGCGCACCTTTCTCGCTCACCTTTAGGGACATCTGCCCACGTGCTGGTCTTTGCAACGCTTGGTTCTCTGCACGAAGCCGCGCGATTTCCGCTTTCAGTTCTTCTTCAGTTGCCATGAGATTCATTGATAGCACACCGCGAAGAGCAACAAAGGAATTCTGGCTCCATGACGGTTCGTAAGACTATATCGCGAGGGGGCCACACGATGTAGGCGCTAGATCGCTTGCCGACAATGTTGCTTATCGGGCCGCTCTTTCTACGGCTTTCTCTCGACCGCGCTGGCCAGGAGGACCTATCGGTCCGCAAGACGCTCCGGGATGCCGTCCCGTGCCGCTCGTCAGAAGGGGTTCGATAGGTATCTGGTTCTGGCGCCGTGCGTCGCTTCCTTAAATGGTCATCGGCTTCTCCTTCACTACTCAGTGCCATTCATTGGCGGTTGGGAGCAAGGACGAGGACCGCTCTCCGCTCCGGCTACTCTTGACGCAGCGCCTGCAGCGGATCGATGCGCGTCGCGGATCGCGCCGGAACATAGTTGGCGATCAGCGTCACCGCCAGGAGCAGCGCGGCCACTCCAGCCATTACCACCGGATCGAGAGGCGCCACACCATAGAGCAGCGCACGCAGGGTCGACGCCAGCGCGGCGGCGGCGGCCATCCCGGCCGCGAGACCCACCAGCGCGGTCTTGACGCCATTCCGGACTACCAGCGCCTGAAGCTGCCGGGGCGTAGAGCCCAGCGCCATACGAAGTCCGAATTCGCGGGTCCGCTCGGCAACGCCGTAGGAAACCACTCCGTGAATTCCCAGCGCGGCCAGCAGCATCGAGACACTTGCGAAAACCGCCAGCAGGACCGTCGAAATGCGGGGCGCGGTGTCGGCCAGCGACACATATTCGTCCATGCTGCGGACCTGAAAGACCGGCTGGCCCGGATCCACCGACCATACGGCCTGTTTAACGGCCTTCACCACGGCCTCGGTTCCCATCGTAGTGCGCACGGCCAGCGCCATGGCCTTGTCGGTCATCTGTTCAAAGGGTGCATAGATGGTAGGCTCGGGCTCTTTTTCCAGGCCATAATGATGCACTTGGCCGACGATGCCGACCACCTCCCGGAATTTGCCCCACAACCGCATACGACGGCCGATCGGATTCTCGTTGGGCCAATACTGGCGTGCCAGTGTCTCGTCGATCAGGATCGCCGGCAGGGCCTCCGGACCATCGCGGTCGGATAGCAGTCTCCCCCGTAGCAGCGGGATTCCCATTGTGTTGAAGTACTGCGGACTCACGCGGCGAAAATCGGCGACCAGCGTCTGCCCGGGCGGCAGGGGGCGATTTTCGATGGTGAAGTACTCGCGATCGTTCTGCTGTCCGAGGGGAAGCACGTCGGTCAGACCGGCGGATTGAATGCCGGGCATGTGTTCCACCTTGTCGATCAGGCGCCGATAGAAGGCGGCCTGTTCGCGATCGCTTTTGTAGAGATTGTCGGTGGGCAGACGCATGCGAAACGTCAGCACATGATCGGGCCGGATGCCCATATTCACGTGTTGCAGATTCACGAAGCTCTTCATCGCCAGTCCGGCGCCGATCAACAGCATGCTGGCAAGAGCGATCTCTCCAGCCACCAGCAGACCCCACACTCCCGTCCGGCCCGCCGGGAAGGTAGCAGTTCGGCCGCCCGCCTTCAGCGCATCGTTCACGCTGGCGCGAGCGGCATGGAGGGCAGGAATCAGTCCGAAAATCAGCGCGGCCCCAGTGGAGATTAGCAGGGCGAATACTAGAGCGCGGGCATCCATGCCGATCGCGGGCCGCACGATCTCGGCTCCGGCGTCCGACATCGGAAGCGTGCCGGGCAGGACCGCACTCAGCAGGTCGACGCCCCAGGCGGCGAAAAATACGCCGAGCACGCCTCCCATGAGGCTGAGCAGCAGACTTTCGCTCAGAATCTGCGCGATCAGGCGGCCCCGCGGCGCGCCCAATGCCATGCGAACCCCCATCTCCCTGCGCCGCCCCGTGACGCGCGCCAGCAGCAGGCTAGCCACGTTCACGCAGGCCAGCAGCATCAGAATGCCCGCCGCGCCGAGGAGCAACAGCAACGCCGGCTGAATATATGCGAAAAGCGCCTGCTTTACACCGACCACAGCCACATCCCAGCCGGCCAGCCGGGGCGTCTCGGCATCGATGCGCCGCGCAACGGTGCTCAACTCGCTTTGCGCTCGTGCGATCGAAACGCCCGATTTCAAGCGGGCGATGACACCGAAGTCGTGGGCCACGCGCTCCTTAGCACGCAGTTCCGCGACCGGCCAAGGTACGTAAATGTCACAGGGCAGCGGCTGCCAGAAATCGGGGGTTAACACTCCGATCACGGTGTACGGCTCGTTGTTCATGATGAAGGTTCTTCCGATGACCCGTGCATCCGCTCCGAAGCGGCGCTTCCAGAACCCGTTGGTGAGGACGGCCACCGGAAATCGCGCGTGGCCTGCGCCCTCGGCCGCCGTAAAGGTGCGTCCGAGAACCGTGCGAGCGCCCAACATCGACAGGAAATTCGTGGTCACGCGCAGACCGACGACCTGCTCGGGCTCGCCATCGCCCGTCACAGTGCCGGTGCCGACTTCCAGTAGCTCCATGTCCTCGAAGGATCGGCTCTGCTCCTTCCAGTCGAGGAAATTCGGCCCGGACGGCCCTTCGCGCTTGATGCCGTCCTTCAAATCCGTTTCCCAGATCAGCGCGAGGCGATCGGCGCCGGGGACGGGCAGGGGACGCAGCAGCACCGAATTGACGACGCTGAAAATCGCTGTGTTCGCTCCGATACCGATAGACAGCACTAGCACCGCCACGATGCTGAAGCCGGGTCGCTTGCGCAAAGTGCGAAAAGAGTAGCGTAAATCTCTCAGGAAGGCCAGCATTACGGTCCAGCGATGCAAGCGAGAGTCCGTTCGCGTTGGCTGTACAAGTGACTGAACCTATTGATCGACGCGCGGATCGCGCACATTGCGAGTGTCCACTATTGGGAATCGCGGCATCCACTCGGGGCGCTCGTAGTTCCCTCGACAGCGCTTTACTGTTGCCTTCGCACCTGTAATCGGGATAGATCCTCGCGCCGAAGTGTTTCGCTATCCAGTACTTTTGCTGGCGCCAGGTCCTCCTTCTCGATTCGCTTGATGTTTTTGATACTCCGAGGTAATGTCCAAATGACCGCCGATAATGCCCATTATCAGGGACGTATCAGCCGCAGGTTGCGTACAAGCTGGCGTCGGCGGCCAGACGCCGAAGACGTGTAGGAGGACGGACGCTTTGACGTTTCGGAAAGCCGTGTGTGGGACGGCGTCAACAAGTACTCTGTGCTCCAGGAATGCTGTTTTGATACCCCAAATTTTCGGTATACGTCGGTCTACACTTCGGCGTCAGGCGGGATCTAACGAAGGTAGCGTCTGAACCAGGCAATGATTCTTCGAGTCTCGTTCGCGCCTATTGGCAGCGACTTCGCGCAGGTCGCCCGCGTAGACCACGACCTCGTACGGCTCCTTAAGGGTCGAGAATTTCGTGGTGAAAGTTAATATCACCGTTGCCTGCATCTCATCATAGTTGGCACCATGGAGCATCAGTAACGGAGCATTGACGGTCGTCGGCCTGAAACATTACAAGAAGCGGGAAGAAAGTGCTAGTGACAAACGTCTAAACCTCTGCCGATATGCGTCGCCTTTTAGTTAGCCTTTCTCTCCTGCTCTTGTGTTTCAGAATCGCCTTCGGACAAGCCAGCGAGTATAACGCGATCTACAAAGAAGGCAAAGTATTTGCGCACAAACCAAACGCCTTTTTGGTGGAGGTGACTCGGAGCCGGAGGCCTGGTAAGGCGCTCGATGTTGGCATGGGCCAAGGTCGTAACTCACTTTATCTCGCACGACACGGCTGGGACGTAACCGGCTTCGATGCTTCGGACGAAGGTGTACGGTTAGCTCGTACCGAAGCGGCTCACTTGGGCCTCAAGATTGCCGCGTTAGTGAACACTTTTGAGCAATTCGACTTCGGCGAGAATCGATGGGACCTAATCGTTTTGACGTATGAACCGACAAGGACTATTGCGCCGAAAGTGGCACGTGCACTTACGGCTGGTGGAGCAGTGGTGGTTGAGGATCGCCATCGCGAGACGCGCAAAATATGGCCTGAAGGCGGTCTGTTCGATGACAACGAGTTGTTATTCCTCTTTCCAGGCTTGCGGGTGCTTCGCTACGAGGACGTCTGGGCGCGCTCCGATTGGCAAGCTGAACGACTCAACGAACGTCTCGTACGCTTACTCGCGGAGAAGCCCCGAGTCGAGGAGCCGGGCTGCCTGTGGAGAGGCAAAGCCGTGCCGGAAGGTGGGGCTATCTGTTGGGACCACGCAGCACGATTTCTTTGCAAGGACGGCGGTTGGCTATTCACGCACGAAAACTGTAGCTGATCGGCTTCATTTGGCCGCCTGTAGATTAGTTTGGAGGACAGAGGAGCATGTTGAAGGCCGCGTGGGCTAATCTCACAATTGATTCTCGACACATCGTTCGGCAATTGCGAATGGCACCTGGCTTCGCCGCAGTGTCAATCCTGTCGTTGGCCCTCGGCATCGGCGCAACGGCGACCGTGTTCAGCGTCATCTACGGCGCGTTGATTACCCCTTATCCGTATAGCGGTGCCGACCGCATGGTCCAGGTTCGTTTGTATGGTCAGTCGGATCGTAGAAATTTCCTTCTTCTATCGTCGCGCCAGTTCGCGGACTTCAAGAGAATGGACGTACTGGATGGTGCGGTTGCGATGGACCTTTGGGATATGGCCTCAACCGGTGACGCATTGCCAGAGGCTGTTCGCACGGCGCACTTGTCAGTGGATGCCTTCGCGTACTTCGGCGTGCCCCCGATTATCGGCCATACTTTTTCAATTTCTGCTACGCATCTTGACGAAGACCCGGAGCACGTAGTCGTCCTAAGCTATCCATTCTGGCAGCGCCGATACGGCGGGGGGCGGGACGTAATCGGGAAACTGCTTCAACTGGATCACCAGAATTACACGATCATCGGCGTTCTTCCTCCAAGGTTCCGCTGGGGGGACGGTGACGTGTATACGCCCCTCGCCATGACGGCGGATCCCAACCGGATCTACATCGTAGACACGCGGCTCAAAGTCGGAGTGAATTACCAGAGGGCGGAAGCAGAAATGCAGCCCTTGTTGGAGCAGTTCGCCAAGGAAACACCTGGACATTTCCCGCCGGGATTTCGCGTGCACGTCGCCAGCTTAACCGGGGTAGTTGCTGGGAGCTCCAGGGGAGCGCTGCTCCTGTTGTTTGCTGCTGTGGGCGTGCTGCTTGCGGTCGGTTGCGCGAACGTCTCCATCCTGTTTCTGGCTCGTGGCACTAGACGATTGCACGAGTTTGCCGTGCGCGCTGCACTGGGTGCCGGCCGGAAGCGGCTGGTCGGACAAATGTTCACAGAATCGGTGTTGCTAGCGCTGGTCGGCGGTGCGACTGGAGTTCTGTTCGCGATTGCCGGGGTGAAGGCGGTTGTAGATTGGTTGCCAAAGGGCACTTTCCCTTCGGAGGCCGTCATTCATTTGAACCTGCCGGTCCTCGTGTTCAGTACCGCCGTAGCCGTTACCACCGGAATTGTCTTCGGCATTTCTCCGGCGCTCCATTTCTCCGCTCTCCAACTGAATGAACTCATGCGCACTGCGTCGCACCGCACTACGGTTGATTCTCGAAGCCGCAGAATGCGCGATCTCCTCGTCGCATCCCAAGTAGCCCTCACAATCCTCCTGCTTGCTGCCGCTGGTAGCGCAATGCGCAGTTTCGTGAACGTTTACCACACCAAGCTAGGATACGACCCCCACAATGTTATGACAGTCAGCATATCGCTCCCGGACGGGACCTATACGACGTACGAAACGCGAGCGGCATTCTACGGCGGGATACACAAACGTGTCGCAGGACTGTCAGGCATCAAGTCAGCCGCAGTCGCACTGTTCCCGATCCCGCCTGTTGAAGATGTCCGGCAGACCTTGGAAATTATGGGGCGAACCCCTGAAAAAGGTCAAACGGTGGATGTTCAAGAGACCACCGGAGAGTACTTCTCAACCTTGGAGATTCCATTGCTGAAGGGACGCGTTTGGTCGGAGGATGAAAACAACCGTGCCGCTCATATCGCGGTTATCAATGAGGAGATGGCGCGGCGCTTTTGGCCGAACAGAGACGCGATCGGACAGAGGTTACGACTTCCTGAGTTCAAAGCTTTTACCTCTTGGATACTGGGAGCCAAAGACAGTAACGGCTGGTTGGAAATAATTGGTGTCGTCGGTAACACGCCCAATCGTGGGTTGCGCGAGCCTATTGCTCCAGCGGCGTACCTTCCATATACGCTCTTGATGGGGGATTCGATGCAACTTGTGGTCCGGACGGTATCCGTTCCGATGGCCATGGTCCGCGCTGTTCGCCAGCAGATCCATTCAGTCGATCCCGGCCAACCGGTCGCCAAGACGCAGACGGCGGAGGATCTCCTTCGTGCTGAAGGATGGGCGCGCGAGCAATTCGTGGCATCTTTGTTCCTAGTGTTTTCGATGCTTGCCTTGGCTCTTGCCGTAACCGGACTATACAGCGTGGTGGCCTATGCAACCGCTCTGCGCTCTCGAGAGTTCGGCATTCGGATGGCCCTTGGTGCTAACAAAGCCCACGTCATAGGATTGGTCATGAGCTCGGCCGTAAAGACGGTTAGCGCGGGTATTGTGGTAGGCGTTGCTCTAAGTATTGCGTGCAACGGACTCATCGCGCATTGGGTCTCCGGGAGTGTTTACGATCCGGTTATGCTGGGCATCATTGCTGTGTTGCTGTTTGGCGCGACTGGGCTGGCCGCGTTTGTGCCGGCACGGCGCGCTGCGAGTTGCGATCCGATGGACGTCTTACGGACTGAGTAGATCGCATCGCTGCTATCCCCATGGCACTCAACTCAAGAACGTAGCTTGCTAAACGGCAACGTTATGGTTTTAAGTCACAGGCCACGCGTCTCCTCCGGCGTGCGGCGCTACAAGCTCCTAACGCAATGGCGCTAACTGTTTTGTAAGCTCGACACTTCGCCGTCAGGGAGGACCGGCCGGTCAATTTCAGAGAACCAGACTTGTCCAAGTGGGAAATCTTGATGCTCCGTTACTTCGACTTCGTGGAGGATCAGGGAGGAGAACGCAATGGGGAAGATATTATGGTCAAATCCAGAGTCTGCGGCAGCTTAGTGGTTTCAAGTTCGACTACCGCACTACGACGCGGCAAGGGCATCTTGCGCTTGTTATACTCGCCATCGACGAACTTCTCGGCGATCACTCGTATACGTGAGTCCCCAAACGTGTGGATGGCTGTAACCCCGTTGCCATCGCTCCACCAAGACCGAAACGATTTGGCTACGTCGTCCCACTCGCCGGAATGCTCATACGCCAGCAGGACTGAGGCGCCCTCAACCGGCTGGCCGTCAGGCCGTCTCACTCGCACCCGTAAAGTGCGATCCATGAGCAGCTGAACTATAAAATTCACATCTTTGAGGTGTCGTTTTTCTGGCGTAACTTCGAGGACGCTCGCGTCTTCACGACGCTGCGCGAATAGATAGTAGATAGGCGGATACGGAGACTCCTCGGTTGGGCCAAACGGATTTACTAACAATGAGTACCGGCCGCGAGGGGGCAGGTTCTCAATCCGAAACGAACCATCTTTTTGCGTTACGTAGGACCCCGCCGTATCGGGACTAATTCCCAGCCCATCTGGAGTGCGGAGCTCTAACCTGACCGGCGCCGGCCGACCCGCTACGTCCCTAACGCTACCCTCTATGCTTCCGTCCCACAATGTGTAAAGATCGAGCTGCAAGAGCCCGAGTCGAATCATGTCCTCTTTCTTGATTTTGTAATCCTGTGTGGTTTGGTGCGTTCGCGGATCTAAAAGCCGCAATGTGTAGTTATCTGGAGGCAAACCACCGATCTCGTATATTCCGTCTTGATCGGCAGCATAAACCGCGCTCCCTCGCGACCCAGTAAGGCGAACCCTTGCACCGGGCAAAGGTCCGTATTCCGGGAGCTAGGACAGATTCGTAGACACGATCCCCATCACTAACTGCCGCTGTCGTCCATGCCTTGGCGCCAAGTATCGGACTTCTCGCGTAGCCGATAATCCGAAGTTCGCCGTCGGGTGGTGGCTTGCGAAGCAATCGCAGTTGAATCTCAGCATAGGCCCGAGGCACGGCGCCGAGCGCCGAGCAACTTGTACTGTCAATGATCGGAAGGAAGCGGGTCAGAAGTCCCCCGGATCGCATCCCGCTGATGAAAAATGTCTCGCCTTCCCAGAAAATGCTGTTCGTCACCAGGACGAGACGCGGAGCCCATTTCGGCAATCCCCAAAACGACTCTTGCACCAGCCCGATGCCCCAGTCGCCAGCCCACTTGCCCGAAACCTTGGCTGTGTGACCAACGCGCAACAGTCGCGCTGTGAAGACAGTATGGTTCGCGC